>JAGNKE010000004.1 GCA_018000295.1 Alphaproteobacteria bacterium
GCGCGTCGGCCTTAATCGTTTTCTCGCCCTCTAACTCTTCCGTTTCTTCCAGGGGGACGTCATCCTTTAACTGATCCAGAGCCCTGCGCGAAAAGGAGCGCAGGTTGCGGAAATAGCGCCGTGCGATTATGTCCTTTTGTGGGTGATCCTTCAGCCAGCCCTTGCCGTTTTGCAGCAGCTTTTCTACTTCCGCATCGCCGATGAAGTAATGCTTTTTGTTATCCAGCACGGGGATCAGGACATAAAGATGCGTGAGCAACTCCCGCAGCGGGCAGGTTTTGCGCAGGGTGACCGTATAGTAGGGGCTATTGCCCCAGCTCGGGAATTTGGGATCAAGAGGCGTGGGAACGATTTCCACCGCATAGCCCAGCGGTTCGAAGAGTTCACGCACAAACTCCTCCTTGGCGCGGCAGGGCAAGGAATAGATGATGGCTTCCAGCGGGATGGCGGCATCGACAAGCTCCTGCCTGTGCTTGCTTTTACCGGACAGAAGTGTGCCAAAGACGCGGTTAATCGCCACGCTCATGAAGGAGGACGCGACATAGGGGCGGTCGTTGACATACTGTTCGAGCGAGAAGGTCGAACCCTTTTCCTTGCGGACCAGCCCGACAGGATCCACCTCCAGCAGCAGCGCGGCGGTGCATTTCTTTTCCGTGGCTTCGGGGTAGAAGATATACGCCGTGCCGAAGGGCAGCTCCTTGCTGTGCAGCCTGTCCGGGCTTTTATGCAGCAGATAGCCCATGTCCGTGGCCGGTTTGTGCGTCGTCGTAATGGTCAGTAACATTCTAATATCCCAATAAAAAACCCGCTTTTGAGGGCGGGCCGGTCATTACAAATCTAGTCTCGTAACGTTCAGCCAGCGCAAAAACCCGCGATTGGGTTGCGGTTCAAGTGGGGTTGGCATTGGTGAAAACGTTCAGTCATGTGGGTAAACATAAGCCAAGTTTTTAATTTTTGCAACTTTGTCCTGCACGGAATCTGCACACAAAGACCTGAATATACAGAAACTGCGCTCATATTTTTTGCATATCCTTTCGATAAAACAAAAATATGACGAAACTGTATCAAAAACCCTGTCTCAGCATTTGCATTTTTAGCGATAAGCCCCTGCACCCCGTTTTAAAGCAGGCTTTTTATAACATCCCGCAGAGTTTGCAGCGGGATGCGTGGTGGCTTGTCGAAAACGCGGATTTTTTTGAACAGGACAAAGCCATTCATCGAGTTCCAAGCGCGAAGGAAAAGACCAATCCATGACACATGTTCTATCCCCCTTTAGGGGCTCATTCCGGCTTAAAATTGTTTCTTCTTTGAGTTTAACCCTTTTGGCAGACTTTTTATTTTACGGACATCAGGCAGGCTGGACCTCCGGTTTTTTCGGTTTTTTGCTTATAGGGGCCTTTACCATTCACAATCCGGGAACTCTGGAAACCCGAGCGGGCCGGATTATTTCACTTCTGATGATAGTCCAGTGCGGCCTTCTGGTTGAGAAAACCAGCCTACTAAGCATTTTCCTGATTGTTATTGGAACGGTGAGCCTTGCGATTATTTCCAAGGGTGGCTTGCAAAAAGATGCGATGGCTTGGATTGGCAAACTAGCCAGTTTTTTCCTGTTTCTCCTCCATCCCTTGAGCAAGGCAGCGATCGCTTACAGAAAGTATCAACGCAGAGTTATGCCTCAGAATACACTTGAGATTTTTATGCGTGGCTGGCTTCTGCCGGTCTTGCTGTTTTTTATGTTCCTTTTGCTTTTTTCAAGCGCAAACCCGATCATCACTCGATGGGTTTCGTTTGTGAATCCCGAGTTTGTTGTAAAACACTTTTCTTTAGGGCGTCTGTTTTTCTGGGTTCTTGCCGGAGCGGCGATTTTTGCCGTTATCAGGCCGAAATTGAGGGCACAAAAAGCCAGAAGGCTTGCGGCACCCAAGGAGGCCGACGAACCCAAGCCTATGGGTCTTACCGAGTGGGTTTTTACGAAGGAGGCTGTTTTAAGGTCTCTTGTGATTTTCAATCTAATGTTCGCTTGTCAGACGGCTCTGGATATCAATTACCTCTGGGCGGGTGCAGATTTGCCGAAGGGTATTACGTACGCCCAATACGCCCAGCAGGGAGCCTATCCGCTTATCGTGACCGCTCTTCTTGCGGCGGTTTTTGTTTTGATCACACAGAACGCCGACCCAGAGATTTCTGGATCGAGGATTGTGCGCGGTTTGATTTATCTCTGGGTCATGCAAAACGTGCTTCTGGTTGTTTCGTCCATTTACCGCACAAATATGTATGTAGAAGTGTACGCCCTTACCTACTGGCGCGTGGCGGCCTTTATATGGATGGGGCTGGTGGCGATGGGCCTTTGCTGGATTATCGTTCGGAGCCTCTTGAATAAATCGAATTCGTGGCTGATTAACGCGAACGTCCTGACGCTGCTGGGTGTGCTGTATATAACGAGTTTCGTGAATATCGGGGGCATGATTGCACATTATAACGTGATGCACTCAAAGGAGATTTCAGGAAAAGGAATATACCTTGATATTAATTATCTTAAAAGCGTTGGCAGTGCGGCCTTTCCGGCATTAAAAATATATGCAGAGAGAGGGTGGCAGAAAAGACCGCATTCCTTATCGGCTGATGATGAATACGTCAGCATCGGTTTTATGTATGTTACGTTGCATAGGGATTTGCAAAACTGGAGACGGTGGACTTATAGTGAATACCGCCTGCTCAAATCCTTGGAAAGTCAGGAATAATGGCAAAAACAATTCTAGTTGTCGATGATGATCCGCATATCCGCGATGTCGTGGTTTTTGCTGTCGAGAAGGCAGGGATGGTGGCCGGCGAAGTCAGCGATGGGCGGCAGGCGCTTCAAGCAGCAAAAGGCTCCCAATACGACCTGATCGTGCTTGATATCAATATGCCGGAGATGGACGGGCTGGAGGTCTGCAAGGAATTGCGGAAAACATCCGATGTCCCTGTACTTTTTCTTTCTTCGCGTGATGAGGAGATTGATCGGGTGCTGGGGTTGGAACTCGGCGCCGACGATTATCTGACAAAACCCTTCAGTCCGCGGGAGTTGGTGGCGCGGGTCAAGGCGATCCTCAAGCGTGCGCGGCCCTCTGCACCCCAACCCGCCGATCAATCTGTCACCTGCGGTGCGCTGAGCATTGACACGCTAAGGCATCAGGCGTCCTGGGACGGGCAGGCGGTCGATCTGACGGCTACGGAATTTTCAATCGTGCATGGCATGGCGCATTACCCTGACCGCCTGTTCACCCGCGACCAGATCATGATGATGGCGCATGGCGCAAATACGTTTGTTAGCGACCGGACCATCGACAGTCATATCCGCAATATCCGTAGGAAATTTGCGGAAAAAGGCTGTGAAGGTCTGATTACAACGTTGCGCGGTGTGGGGTATAAGCTGACGCCATGAAAAAGCCCCTGAAGGCCCGTATCCGGCTGCGCACGATCCTTTTGATCGTCAATATCATGGTGTTTATGCTGCCGCTTGGCGGCGTGATGTTCTTCAGGCTTTACGAAAACGCACTGGTGCAGCAGACGGAAAACGAACTGATCACGCAGGCCGCGGTCTTGGCGGCGATTTATAAAAATGAACTTCTCAAGCGTTTGCCTGAACACGAGCCTTATGGTCTTCCCGCCGATCCGGCCAGCCTTACAAAAGTCGATGAGTATTATACGCCCGTCATTCCGCAGCTCGATTTGTCGAGAACACAGGTTCTGCCACCCAGAGAGGACGGCAAGCCCTCAAAGATCACCGCCCCCTATGCAGAGGAGTTGGGGCAAGTCCTAACCCCCGTAATCACCGAGGCGCAGAAAACAAACCTGTCGGGTATCAAGATTCTGGATTACTACGGCGTCGTTGTCGCGGGGCGGCAGGAGGTCGGGCTGGATTTATCGGATGTGCCCGAAGTAAAGAGAGCGTTGACTGGCAATTATACCAGTGTGATCCGTGAACGTATTTCCGATGAGCCGCCGCCGGCGCTGGCTTCGATCAGCCGTGGCACGGGCATCCGCGTGTTCGTGGCGCTGCCGATTGTCAATGAGGACCGCGTACTGGGCGTTGTTTACCTCTCGCGCACGCCGCAGAATATTCTTAAGCATATGTACGCCGAGAAAGGTAAGGTTATCATTGTCGGCCTGATCCTTGCGGGGGCGACACTGCTTATCGCTTTGCTGACCTCCTCTATGATTTCCCGCCCCATCAACCGACTGATCGGCCGGACCGAGCGTTTTGCCGCTGGGGATTCCCAAGCGCTTCACATGCCAGAGGGGGGAGGGGTCCGGGAGATCGAGCTTCTGGAGGAAAGCTTCACGCGCATGGCGCACTCCCTCACCGAACGTTCGGAATATATCCGCAATTTCGCGATGCATGTGTCGCATGAGTTCAAGACGCCTATCACGGCCATTCAGGGGGCGGCGGAATTGCTGCTCGACCATATCGACGATATGGATGAGGCGAAAAAGCGTCAATTTCTTGAAAATATTATTTCCGACAGCGACCGCCTCAAAAGGCTGGTCAGCCGTTTGCTCGAACAGGCGCGGGCGGATAATTTGATTGCCTCGGATGATTTTTGCGATCTGGCGGACGTTCTGCAAAAAATCCGTGAGCGATATAAAGAGGCTTTTAAAGTTATCTTGAATCTGCAAGCACAATCAAACGTGAGAATATCAGCGGAAAATCTTGAAACCGTCCTTATTAATTTATGTGATAATGCTCTGCAGAATGGGGCCGACGTATGGCAGATCGATTTGAGAGAGCAAGGGGATTCAGTCTTGATCCACCTGCAGGATAACGGCAAGGGAGTCTCTGCAGCCAACGCGGCTAAAATCTTCACGCCGTTTTTCACGACGCGCAGGCAGGAGGGCGGAACGGGGATTGGCCTTGGCATTGTGACTTCGATCCTGAATGCCTATGGCGGAACAATCAGACTTTCTGACAATGATCTGCACGAAGGTGCGTGTTTCGAAATAACGTTGCAAAAAATGCGTTAAATTACAGGGCGTCAGGCTTGGGGTTCTAACTTTTTTCCGGTCTTGAACCCAGATAAGGTTTGTTTGCTGAAAGCGACGAGTCCTTTTTATTTAACAGAGTTAATGAGCTAGCTTAAAAAGCGATTTTTGTGGGATATGAGGAATGCCGGTTCTGGACTGGCTGGGTTGTGACCGGCACGTAAGGGCGGCAGAAGCCGTATCCTGCCGCCTGCTCTAAAGCGTGGAGAGCCTGTCCTTAAGCATCTAGCTGCATAGAATTTATCGGCTATCTAGGCCAGCCCGTAAAGTAATAATGGATGAACTTCTGTGCAGACGTAAATTGGAACACTTTTCTTGCTTGTAACAACCCAGAAAAGAGCATCCTTCTGCTGAAAAGCAACCCTATTAACCCCCGAACAAAAGCTTGAGGGAGACATACAGGATCAATAATCCCGTGAGTCTCTGGATAAAGGCAGGGCTGAGAATAGTGCAGCCTAAACGTGCCCCAGCCTGCCCTCCAATAAGAACCGCCAGAATGAGAGCGGTGTAAGGGGTGGCAGCGCCGATAAACTCAAGGCTTTCGAGTTTGGATATCTGTCCGCACAAGCCGGCCAGAGAATTCACGAGGATGAAAAGGGCGCAGCCAGCACTGATCTGCTGGGCTGTCCCCCATTTCATGATATATAGCGCGGGCGCCAGGAAGATCCCGCCGCCGATGCCGGTTAATCCGGCTAGAAAACCGAGGCCCACACCAAGGGCGGGATATGCAAAAGGATGCGCCGTGGGTTTCTGAATATCGGCGTGACCACCGTTTTTTTCAGGCCAAAGCAACCTGACACCTGAAGTCAAAAGCGCAACCCCCAAAAGGACAGTAAAAAGAGTTTCAGGTATTTTGAGCAAACCGCCGATAAACGAAGCCGGAATTGAATATAGCGTCAGGGGAAGCATCCGTTTAGTGCTCAGGTGCTTATGGCGGCTGACCTGCCAGACGCTGCCGGAAACGACGACGATATTACAGGCCAGCGAGACCAGAGGAATCACCCGGTAATCGGTTCCGTAAAGAACAAGAAGCGCATTATAGGTCGAACCTCCCCCAAAGCCCACGCTTGAATAGACGAGAGCGGTAACAAGGAAGGCCGCGAACAGGAGGGACACAGCACCACCGTTTTCGTCTTCAGGGTTTGCGCGGGCGGCTGTCGCTGCGGACATCGACCTGAAGAATAATATCGATACCGTCCACGTGCGCGAACAGTCCCTTCGCGTTTTTGCCCATGTCGGAGAGCTTCCTGATTTCCTCTGGAGTCGTACAAAGCATCAGACAGGACTCGGCCTTGTCGAGGATCAGCTTGAGCGGAGCCGTTTTAAAATCTTCGTAAAATTCATGCGGATCGGGGTCAATGACCATAGAAAAATGGGTTCGGCCGATAATAACTTTTTCTTCGATCATGCTACCCGCCAGAAGCCCCTTCATTTCCTTCTCCGTGATCTTGAAGGTCACGGAAGACGCGCTGACTTTGACTTTCATAATTTACCTCATGGCCTGTTTCCACTCTTCGGGAGTGTTGATGTTTTTCATACAAAAAGAGAAATCTGGGGGCACCTTAAGGACGACGGCCTCCTGAACCTCAAGCAAGGCACGGACAGAATCCCCGGTATATTCCTTGAAAGGCGGAATAAGATAAGCCGGGAGAGGAGAGCTTTCGAAATACGCGCTGATGTTTTGCTCGATCAGGTTGAGCAGAAAATCAGGTGTAAGAAACGGCATATCCACCGGGACAAACAGATAGCCCCGATAACCGGGAATAAGTTTCTGGATGCCGGACATCGCCTGTGCAGGGCCAAAGAAAGGCCGCGCATCGGGAATGCATGGGTATCCCTCAACAGTGCCGCTGACGAAAACATCACGAAGACCCGTTTGAAGAAGTATCTCAATCATATGCCGCACTAGCGGTTTTCCGTTAAATTCTATCAGCGCCTTGTTCTTCCCCATGCGGCGGGACTGCCCCCCAGCCAAAACAATACCGACAATACCCGCAGTGTTACGCATGATTGACCAACCGGAGTTTTTGAGTGAACAAAGGGGCTGAGGCCTCTTCGTCGTGCAGGGAATGACCGGGCAGCCAAGTGCTTCGCCCGCTTTCATAGTGTTCCTGCTTCCAGATTGGAGCGCGCTTTTTGATTTCCTCAATCACGTAGCGGCAGGATTCAAAGGCTTCTAACCTGTGCGGAGAGCTGACGGCGATAACGAGGCTCTTCCCCCCTACGGGAAGTTCACCCTTGTAATGAACCACGGCATACCGCGTTCCGGGCCAGAAACCTTCGGCTTCGCTGCAAATTTCTCGGAAGGCTTTCTCCGCCAGACCGTCATGAGCGTCATACGTGATGCCCGTTACAGATTGCCCCTGATGATGATTGCGGACCGTCCCGATAAACAGATCGATCGCGCCATGGCCGTCATCGCGCACGAAATCCACCAACGGCGCCAGATCGATTGGATCAGAGGTAACGCGGACAAGGATACTCATGGACACTAGCCTCCGCAAACCGGGGGAAGAAGTGACAGGTTGCAATCAGATTCGATCACAGAATCTCTGTTGATAATGGAGGTCTCTGTGGCAAGGGCGGATGACTCGATCAAGCCTTCCTGATGACTGCCCAATGAGGAAATGAGCATATCCTTTAAATCACGGACGCTGACAGGTCCGGGGACATCGAAGGCAATATCCTGCCCGAATTGACGGAAAGTCCCGAAAAACTGAATGGTAACGATCATGATTGAACCTCAAATCCTTGTTTTTTGATCTTATCGAGGGCATCGCCGATAAAAGGACTCAGGACGTCCCAGCATTCTTGCACGGCCTTGGGAGAACCGGGCAGCGCGATAACAAGTGTAGCCCCCACCATTCCCGCAGTCGTGCGGGACAGCCACGCGGTATCCGTAAAATAAAGGCTCTCGGAACGAAGGACATCGCCTAGCCCCTCAAGAACCCGGTCGCAAATAACGCTCAAAGCGTCGGGCGTTACGTCTTTGGGGCCAGGCCCGGTGCCGCCGGAGGTCAGAAGGAGATCAGGCTTTTCCTTCTGGCATATATTCAGGATCGAGGCAGATATGTCGTCCTTCTGGTCGGGTATAAGAGTCTGAGAAAATAATTTTGCCCCGGCCCGTTCAAGTAAGACCTTCAGCAGCGCTCCGGATTCATCCTTATAAGTCCCGGCCGAGGCCCGGTCGCTCATCACAAGGATCGAAACGGATTTCCCCCTTAAAAAGTGCGGATCAGGCAATTGTCCCTCCAGCCAGTCGGGTATTCCGTCAGGGTTCACCCATGTGCCGCTTTTGCCGCCGGTTTTCACAAGCAGGCGGACACCCTCAATCGACAGGTTGGGGTCGGTCCCCTTGGTCAGATCCCAGATGGTCAGAAGCGCCGCATTGACCCCGGCCAGTGCTTCCATCTCCACACCGGTTTTAGCGAAGGCGGCGGCTTGAGCATAGACAGTGACCGCATGATAATCTGCGTCCAGGTCACAGTGGATCGTCACCTGATCCAATGGCAGCGTATGGCACATGGGAATGAGATCAGGTGTCTTTTTGGCTCCAGCGATACCTGCGGCTTCGGCAAGCGCGAGTACATTTCCCTTGGGAAGGCTCCCGGTCCTGATGGCGTTAAAAGCCTCGGCGTTCATGCGGATTGTTCCGCAGGCAACGGCCCTGCGCCGGGTTGGCCTTTTCCTTCCCACGTCGATCATCGTAAAGTTCGGCTTGTTGCTGACGGGAAAACTTATAATTTCGTTGCGCTTATTCATGGTCTGTCTCTCTGTTATCCGCCGATAGAGGCTAGGTGGCGTGTCGATCCTGAGTGTCCTTCATGCAAAAAGTGCCCTGACTTTTTGAAGTTCATCAGTTTCAGGATTGTGTCTTTAAGCTCTTCCCTTTGTTCGTCGCTTTGAAGCAAGGGTCTTAAAGGGAACCCGCCTTCGCCGAAAAGGCAGAGGTGAAGAGCGCCCTTGGCCGAAACCCGAAGGCGGTTGCAGCTTTTGCAAAAATCCTTAGAGTACGGGGCGATCAGGCCAATGGAACCGAGGCTATCCTTATGAACGAATTCAAGAGCCGGTCCTGAATCGTGCCCTCGCGGCCGGAGGGTCCAGCCCAGTTGAAGAAGACGTTCGGTCACGGCTGCGCCGGAAAGGTGATGACTTTGGAAGTAATCCCGATTATCGCCCGTTCGCATCAATTCGATAAATCTCAGGGAGATGGGTTTATCGGCGACAAATTGGACGAAAGTGTCCAGTTCCCGGTCATTGAGGTTTTTCAGGAGGACGGTATTAACCTTAACGGAATTGTATCGAAGCTTGAGGCAGCTATCCAAACCTTCGAGTATTTCCTCCAGACGGTCATGTCCCGTAATTTTCTTGAATTTCTCAGCGTTAAGGGAGTCGATGCTGATATTGATATGCCGCAGACCGGAATCGTAATAGGCCTTCGCTTTCTCCGGTAATTTATAGCCGTTTGTCGTAAAGGCCAGCTTTCGGATACTTTCAACACCAGAAATATTTCTTGCGATATCAAGAAAATCCGAGCGGATTGTCGGCTCGCCGCCGGTCAAACGGATTTTCTGAATGCCCAGTTCTGCAAAAGCCTGAACGAGTCTTAAGATTTCAATTCGCGATAAAAACGTCTCGCAGCCGTTCTCGTGGTATCCGTCGGGCAGGCAGTAGCTGCAACGGAAGTTGCAGACATCCGTAACCGAAAGCCGCAAGTACGGGAAGCGCCGCCCGAAGGCATCCGCAAGCAATAAGGACTCAGACACAAAAATTCTCCTTTCCTATCGGGGAGGCCGGGGCGTTTCCACCGCGACCCCGGCTGAAAGGCCATATCCTTGAAGGGACTTAGGCGCAGACAGCTCGGAGCAGTTCACTCTCAAAACCCGGACATCATGGGGGAAGCAAGAAAATGCTAACTTGATTTGAATCAAGTTAAAAAAAATATTGTCCTGCTGGAATGACAAATGATTACAAAGGTTTAGATTTAATACATTTAGGAAGAAAAAAGATGATATTGGCCCAAACCATTAAAAGGACGGCACTATTTCATGCGGTTGATATGCCGACAATCGAAAGTCTGTCAAAGCAGTGCCACCAGAAACACTACGCAAAGGGACGCGATCTGTTTGCGATGGGAGACCCTGCCGATTCGTTTTTTATCATTCTGAGCGGATGGGTGAAGCTCTACCGCACCTCCAAGGAAGGAGAAGAAGTGATCATCCACGTTTTTGGCCCAGGAGAGTCCTTCGCCGAAGCCGCTGTATTCGGAGATAGCAGGATCTACCCTGTCAATGCCCAGGCCGTCGAAGACGTAACGGTGGTTGAGATACCGCGAAGTATTTTTACTCACAAAATTGAAAAGGACAGCAGGTTCGCTCTGCAAATTTTAGGTGCTATCGCCGCCCGTCAACACTATCTGGTGCAGCAGCTTGAGCAGGTGACGACCCGCACAGCACCCCAGAGGATAGGCGCATTTCTGATCCGCTTTTGCCAGAAGACCAAGCAGGGACCGGGGGGCTGGACAGTAAGCTTGCCTTACGACAAATCAATTATATCGACGAGGCTCAATATCAAGCCGGAAACCTTTTCCCGTGCGCTGGCGAAACTGGAGCCATACGGCGTTGAGCTTCAGGGACGTGATATCGTGATCACGGATATGTATGAGTTGGCCGAATTTTGCGATGTGCCGATGGTAGAAATTCCCTGCTGATATGTTGCAAGGCAAAACAGTTATTTTTAGTAGTTATCATCTAGATGTGCTAAAATAACACCAAATAAAGAATCCTTTTTTCAGTTGTATTTATTGCGACTGACAATCCTACAAAACAGGGGGTTTGTCATGACAACTTTATTTGAATCAAACATTACTTATGACTTTGATGATGGCCTTGGCCCGGTTCCCGCATATCGACATCCGAACGGCGGGGGATGGGTTTCTGAAACAGCACAGGTCGAGAAGACGGCAACGGTCGGCCCGCAAGCACGGGTTCATGGCTACGCAGTCATCAGGGACTTTGCTGTAATTAACGAAAGGGCGGACGTGTCGGGTTATTGCGTGGTCAAGGACTATGCCACAATCCGGGGCAATGCCGTTGTGAAGGGAACGTGCGAAATTTCCGGAAAGGCTGTAATCGCCGGGGAGGTTTTTCTGTCCGGCCACATTCGCATAGGAGGCAATACGGTCTTGGAGGGTAAAGGAGCATATTTCAGCGAGGTGGATTGTCTGGTCTGTCCGGCCCTTCTTGATGAAAATTATTTATCTACCCACGAAAACCCCTGTCTGGATTGTCTGGAAAAGCAAAAGCTGGCAACCAAAGAACGCAATTTCAGATCAAGGCGTGTTCCCGTCTGGGCGCGGTTGAAAAAGAAACGGTCCGAAGGAAATAAGGTAGGCGACAAAGCATAAAGACCAAAGGGTTGCGGATATCACGATCCAGAGTGTCGTTTCCGAGGGCAGGAGGATCGGGCCGAAGACCCGTATCACGGCAGCCAGTTGAATCAAGATGAATGAAAGGGCGGTCAGACGGCTGACCCTTAAAACACGGCCTGTATGCCCCAGCGTGACACGGCAGATCATCCCCAAAATCATGGAGCCTATGCATCCGGCAGTAAGGGCATGGATCACGGCAGGTATGGAGAACAAACCAAATCCCGTCAGGGAAAGAAGCGCAAGTCCTATAACAAGCCAGAGGTATCCGGCATGAAGGATCCAGAGCAAAGGGTCACTGCCCGTTTTAAGCGTATGATAAAAGCGCATCCGCAAAAGATGAAGAAGTGCTGAAATCGCGGCGGACAGACCGAGAAAAATCGTTTCGCTGGCAAAAACCAGGCTGAGCGTTACAGCCAGGAGAGAGAGCAGAGCGGCTGCATCCATCCGGCCTTGATCCGTCTGGTAGGCTTCTAACCCCTTCCTTCGCAGGGCGGCGACGGTAAAGGAGGGAATGATTCTTCCCCCGATCAGAGAGACCATCATGATAATGACCATAAGTGCGGCGTGAAGTGCAGTCATATCCGTACTCAGGAGAAACCAGAGATCGCACCCGAACAGAAAACTGAGCAAAAGCAGAAAGATAAAGTTTCTTTTATTCCAGCTATGCAAAAGGGGAAGAGCAAGGGCAATGGCCAAGGCGGGTATAAACAAAACTTGCGAAACTATAATGAAACCTTCGGGCAGCCCAAGATCAAAGTTCATGACGATTCGACCCAGAAGCCAGAGCAAGGAAAGACCAGCGAGCCGGATTTGCCGGACGGGGGCGCCGCCGGTCCAGTTCGCAACCGCCGTGAGGAGGAATCCTGCGACGATGGCCATACTGAAACCATAAATCATTTCGTGTGCGTGCCAGGAGATCGCATCCAGAAAGACCAGCGGCAGGGCAACGTAACCCGCATAAAACCCTCCCCAGACCGCGATTGTAAGGGCACCGTAAAGGGCGCCCATCAGAAAGAACGGACGGAAGCCCCTGCCCCAGAAGGGAATATCAAAGATTGAAAGCACAGCCCCTCCGCATGAAAAACGGTTCAAATGGGAGCTTACTGGACTCAAAAGAATATCCCTTGATCTGAATCAAAGGATGAAATCAGTATTATTGAACAAGAGGCGATGTGGAACCTTCCAAACGAAATCCACTGATCTTAGCGCGGCCGGCCAGAATCTGGACATACTGCTGAAAGGCCTTGCGCCAGCTTTTTTCATTGAGGTCTTTGGCGATCCATTCCGCAACATTTTCAAACGGTAACTGCTGACCCTCGGCGCGGGCATGAACCTTGATGATATGGTAGCCGACTTCCGTTCCGACCGGATCGGACGATATTTCATCGGCCTTCATGCCAAACAGCGCAGCCTCGAAGGCCGGCATGGTTTGGCTGCGGCTGATCTGCCCTAGCCTTCCCCCCTGAGAGGCGGAGGAGCAGGCCGATTCTTCCCGTGCAATGGTCTCAAACAGGCTCGGTGAGAATCTCAGTCTTTCAAGTGCAAACTGGGCCTTCAAAAAAGCGTTCGATCTTATCTCCTCAGCGCTGGGAGAGGCCAGATAGAGGATATGGGAAGCTTCGAAGAGCGGGGAAGTGAAAAAGCGGCTTTTGTTATTGTTATAATAGCGTTTGCAGGTTTTTTTGTCCGCACGCGGCACATTGATTTCTTTTGCCAAAAGCGCGTCTATAACCGGATCAGGGTTCATGACGGCCTTCTCTCGGCGGCTTATGCCGAGTTCAGAGGCTCTTTGCAGTAAAAGCTCACGGATCACCAGAGCGCGCATAGCTTCATACTTGGCAGAAAGGAGGCTTTCCGCAGGATGGTACTGAACCTCGGTGCGGATATCATCGGGTGAAATCCTGATGCCGTTAACTTCAATGCCGGGAGCCAAAGAAACCATCGTCCACCGTTCTATGTTGCGCGTTTACGCACGATCTGATACGGGCGGGCCACATATCCGAGCGGAGCGCTCAAAGCATGGACAAGCCGCGTAAAGGGGAAAATCACCAGCAGGAAGAGGCCAAGCGTAATATGCATCTTAAAGACCAAGGCGACGTCCGTTAGGAACAGGTGGGCATTCCCCCTGAACGTGACGATATGTTGCGCCCAGTTCATGAATTTGACCATTTCATGCCCGTCGAGGTGGTGCATGGAAACCGGAATGGTCATGAGCCCTAGCAGGAGCTGAGCCAGTAGTAGGACAAGAACCGCAATATCCGCAAAGGAGCTGTTCTTGCGGATTCGGGGGTCGTAAAGCCGCCGATGTAAAAGAAGCAGCAGGCCAATCAGGCAGAAAATGCCCGCAATCCCTCCGGCGGTAATTGCCAGAACCTGCTTGGCACCATGGGAGATGCCGATCGCATCAAAGACCTGTATGGGAGTCAGAAGGCCGACCGCGTGTCCGGCAAGAATGACAAGGATACCCAGATGAAAAAGAACACTGCCCAGTATTAACTGTTTGCGCCGCAGAAGCTGGCTGGATTTTGTGCGCCACGAATAAGGGTCGCGGTCAAAGCGCAGGACGCAGCCAAGCAGAAATATAAAAATCGCTATATAGGGAAAAATCTGAAAGAGGAAAAAATTCCAAAAGCCGCCCATGGTCAAACCCTTTCATCGTCCTTGTAATTGTTAATCCGTGCAAGCATCTCCTCGGCTTTGGGGCAGCCGCTTTCCTGCCCCGTAGTCTGGGCCGTATTCTCGAACGCGAATTGCTCTTCCCATTCCCGGTCGATTTCTTGAGCGGTGAGGGCATTCCCGGCGGATTGGATCAGATAAGCCTTAACCGCTTCGGGATCGGGTGACCGTGAAGCCGTTTCGGCCATAGCATCCATAATATGAGCGTAGAAGGAACCGCGGTTGCGTAAACGTTCGGCCAAGGATGAAAGGATATTAACGACGCTCCCCAGTGTTTGCGATGCCTCGACATGACCGAGGGTTGAAACATATTCGGCAAATAAAGGCAGGTAATCCGGCGTTTCTGTTGTGTTTATGAACAAGCCTGCCTCTTCGTAGACGCGCAGCAGGTCGGCCAGAGCCTGCCCCCGGTCGCGGGAATCCCCGTGAATATGTTCAAATAGATGCAAGGAAAGGGAGGGCGTGCGGTCGAAAAGCGCAACGTACTCTTCCTGAAGATCCAAAAGATCCTTCGAGTGGAAATCAGCAAAAACCGCATCCATCTTTTTCAGGCTTGCGGAAGAAAGCCAGCCCTCGGATTTCAGAAACAATGAACACTCTCCCACAACGGTCAAATGATCCTGCGTGGGGTAAGTCAAGAGAAATCCAAGTATTTTTAATGTACGCATGAGGCTCTCCAAAGGGGCTAGTGCCGCCCGCCTCCGCAGGAACCGCAGCATCTGCCGGACTCGTGGGGATTGTTAGGCTCATTTTCGCTGATGGCACGATCCCGTACCGGATTTTCCGGCTTCTGCGGATTTTTTTCCTGTGCTTTCAAACCAAGGGCTTTAAGAACATCCATGAGACTCTCCTTTGTTAAACCTTAACCGCAACCGCCGCAGCTTCCACCGCCGCCGCAGCCGCTTTTGACCGCCGAAGACTTTTCATAGAAGTCGCGCTCAAAAATCGTATTTACTCTGTTGTTTTTCGTGCTTCCGGCCTGTCCGCGGGATTGTTGGGGATGCTCAAAAAGGTCAATCGCGCTGTTGCTGTGCGACGAGCAACCGTTGCCGAACGAAAACCCGCATCCGCCGCTTTCCCCATACGCATCCAGAGTTTCTTCCCGGTGACCAGTAGGAATCACATAACGGTCTTCGTAATTGGCGATAGCCATGATTTTGTACATGTCCTCTACCAGATCCGTGGTCAGACCGACCTCATCAAGGACTCCAGCATCGGGCTTCCCCTCGAACATCTTGCTCCGCATATAATGGCGCATGGCCATCATGCGCTTAAGTCCCAGGCGGATTGGCGCCTCCTTCCCGCCCGTGAGCATATTCGCCAGATATTTGACCGGAATACGCATATCGTCCAAGTCCGGCATGATGCCATCGGGCCGTGTAGGAATCTTCCCCTGCGCCGCCGCCGACTGGACCGGAGAGAGGGGCGGAATGTACCAGACCATCGGCAAAGTGCGGTATTCAGGATGAAGCGGGAAAGCCACTTTCCAGTCAATCGCCATCTTATAAACGGGGGAGTTCTGGGCACCCTCGATCCAGTTATCCGGGATGCCGTCTTTCCTAGCCTGTTCCATGACCTTTGGATCGTGCGGATTTAGGAAAATGCTGCACATCGCCTCATAGAGGTCTTCCTCTTTCGCGCAACTGGCAGCCTCTTCGATACGGTCGGCATCATAGAGAATGACTCCCAGATAGCGGATCCGCCCGACACAGGTTTCCGAGCAGACCGTAGGATCGCCATTTTCAATGCGCGGGTAGCAGAAGGTGCATTTTTCCGCCTTTCCCGATTTCCAGTTGTAATAGATTTTTTTATATGGACAGCCCGAGATGCACATCCGCCATCCTCTACACTTGTCCTGATCGACCAGAACGATCCCGTCTTCCTCTCGTTTATAGATCGAACCGGAAGGGCAAGAGGCTACGCAGGTCGGGTTAAGGCAATGTTCGCACAGGCGCGGCAGATACATCATGAATGTATTCTCGAACTCGCCGTACATCTCCTTTTCGATATCCTTGAAGTTATAGTCCTTCTTGCGGCGCTCAAACTCCGTTCCCAGTATTTCTTCCCAGTTCGGTCCCCAGTGAATTTTCTCCATCCGCTCTCCCGTCACCAGCGAACGAGGCCGAGCGGTAGGCATGGTTTTCATCTCCGGCGCTTTCTGAAGATGATCGTAATCGAACGTAAAAGGCTCATAATAATCGTCGATTTCGGGAAGATTGGGATTGCCGAAGATATTGGCTAAAATCCGCCAGCGGCTGCCCTGCTTGGGATGAATCTTGCCGTTAGCGTGACGAGTCCACCCGCCGTTCCATTTCTTCTGGTTTTCCCATTCCTTGGGATAGCCGATCCCCGGTTTGGTTTCGACGTTATTAAACCAGACATATTCCATGCCTTCGCGGGACGTCCATACGTTCTTGCAGGTGACCGAACAAGTATGGCAGCCTATACACTTGTCTAGGTTCAGAACCA
This sequence comes from Alphaproteobacteria bacterium, assembly GCA_018000295.1. Classification (GTDB taxonomy): domain Bacteria; phylum Pseudomonadota; class Alphaproteobacteria; order Micavibrionales; family Micavibrionaceae; genus JAGNKE01. The sequence goes on from JAGNKE010000004.1 coordinate 16,598, forward strand.
TGCCAATTTGTGCTCGTATTTTCATTATTCTGCCGCCTCCACTTGTCCTTCTCCGTCCATCCAGTCCACCCGGTCGATCTTGCGGACAATCACAAATTCATCGCGGTTGGAACCAACAGTGCCGTAATAATTAAACCCATAAGACAACTGGGCGTAGCCGCCGATCATATGTGTTGGCTTGACGGTTGTCCGGGTGACAGAGTTATGAATTCCACCGCGGGCGTTGGTGATCTTGCTGCCCGGGGTGTTCACGATTTTCTCCTGCGCGTGGTACATCAGCATCATGCCCTCGTTCACGCGCTGGGAAACAACAGCACGGGCGACAATGGCGCCGTTCGTATTGAAAACCTCCAGCCAGTCATTGTCCCTCACGCCAATTTTCCGTGCATCGACCTCGCTGACCCACACAATCGGGCCACCCCGCGAAAGGGTAAGCAGATGCAGATTGTCCGAGTAGGTGGAGTGAATGCCCCATTTTTGGTGTGGTGTTATGAAGTTGAGCAGGATCGTCGGCGATTCCTTGCCGTGCTTGTCCAGCATAGATTGAACAGTGCGCGTATTAATTGGCGGGCGATAGGACACCAGAGCCTCACCGAAATCAATCATCCACGGGTGATCCTGATAAAGCTGCTGACGGCCGGTCAAGGTTCTCCAAGGGATAAACTCATGAACATTCGTATATCCGGCGTTATAGCAGACATGTTCGGACTCAAGGCCGCTCCATGTGGGGGAGCTGATGATCTTGCGTGGCTGCGCCTGTATATCGCGGAAGCGGATTTTTTCCTCCTCCTTGGGCTTGGCCAGATGCGTATGATCGCGACCGGTAATTTTGCCAAGCGCCGCCCAAGCCTTAACAGCGACTTCGCCGTTTGTTTCCGGGGCAAGGCTAAGAACCGCTTCGCAGGCATCAATATCGGTTTCGATTTTAACGCGCCCTTGTTTTTCACCGTTGAGTTTTTTTAGGAAATCAACCTCATGCTGCGTATTCCAGCCAATACCTTTTCCCCCATTGCCCAATTTTTCCATCAGCGGACCAAGGGTCGTAAACCTCTCATAGGTCGCCGGGTAATCGCGCTCCACCACTTTCATGGTTGGTGCCGTTTTGCCCGGAATAAGTGGGCATTCACCCTTGCGCCACTCCTTAACATCGGGTTGAGAGAGTTCTCCAGCCGTATCGTGCTGTATAGGATTCAGGACAATCTCTTTTTCTACCCCCAGATGACCAACACAAAGCTCCGAGAATTTTTTGGCAAAACCTTTGTATATTTCCCAATCGGATCTGCTTTGCCAGACCGGATCAATGGCTTTTGAAAGCGGGTGGATGAAGGGGTGCATATCGGAGGTATTGAGATCGTTCTTCTCATACCAGCTAGCCGTCGGCAGCACTATGTCCGAATACATACAGGTTGTGGACATACGGAAATCAAGGGTAACAACGAGATCAAGTTTTCCCTCGGGAGCCTTGTCATGCCATACGACTTCCGATGAACGGCTTTTTCCTTCCGCTCCAAGATCCTTGCCCTGCACGCCATGCTGCGTACCAAGAAAATATTTTAGGAAATACTCATGTCCCTTCCCGCTGGAGCCTAGAAGGTTGGAGCGCCAGACAAAGAGGTTTCGCGGCCAGTTTTTTTGATCGTCCGGGTCTTCGACGGACATACGCAAATCACCCTTTCCCAGACGCTCGACAACGTAATCCACGGCATCGCGCCCTTTGCTTTCAGCCTCTTTTACGAGGCTTATAGAGTTTTCCTCAAGCTGAGGGAAGAAAGGCAGCCAACCCATTCTGGCGGATTTGACGTTGCAGTCCATCAGCGTCCCGGACCACTGCCCACGATCGGCCAAAGGCGAAAGAATTTCATCCAGTTCCAGAGTTTCATAACGCCACTGATCGGTATGGGCATAGAAAAAGGATGTGGAGTTCTGTTGACGCGGCGGACGGCTCCAGTCCAGCGCGAAGGCTAAAGGCGCCCAGCCCGTTTGGGGGCGCAGTTTTTCCTGACCCACATAGTGCGACCAACCGCCTCCGGATTGGCCGACACAGCCACAGAAGACCAGCATATTGATGCAGGCTCGGTAATTCATATCCATGTGATACCAATGGTTCATCGCTGCACCGATGATGATCATCGACTTGCCCTTGGTGATGTGTGCGTTCTGGGCAAAGGCCCGGGCGACATGAATCACCTTTTCGGCCGGAACGCCCGTAATGCTCTCCTGCCATTTAGGGGTATAGGGGATGTTATCTTCATAGCTTGCGGCAACGTGATCGCCGCCCAGACCTTTGCGCTCAATACCGTATTGCGCACAAAGAAGATCGAAGACGCAGGCAACGGCCACTTTCTGCCCGTTCAGGTCAAGGACGCGCACGGGAACATTGCGCCCCAGGACATCATCGTTGGCATTGGGCTCGAAATATCCTGTCTCATGTGTCTGTCCGCCAAAATAAGGGAACCCCACTTTGACGATATCATCATGCGCCCCTAAAAGAGTTTTGCGAGGGCGAATGGTTTTTCCTGTTCTCGAGTCTGCGGGGGAGATATTCCATTTCCCTTCCTCTCCCCAACGGAAGCCGATCGATCCCGTAGGCACGGTAATCTGATCCGTTTCCTCATCAAAGCAAACGGTTTTCCACTCGGGATTGTTTTTCTCGTTCAAATCACCCTTGAAATCGGATGCTCGTACCATACGCCCTGGCACAAAAAGGCCATCCCGCTGCTCAAGCTTGACCAAAAAGGGCATATCCGAGTAGGCACGGCAGTAATCATCGAAATATTCCGAAGGATTTTCGAGATGAAACTCCTTGAGAATGACATGCCCCATCGCCATGCCGAGTGCAGCGTCAGTGCCCTGACGAGGGTTCAACCAGATATCGCCAAACTTGGAGGCTTCGGAGTAGTCAGGCGTAATAGTGACGACCTGGGTTCCCTTATATCGGGCTTCGGTCATGAAGTGAGCATCGGGCGTCCGCGTCTGCGGCACATTTGATCCCCACATGATGATAAAGCCCGAATTATACCAGTCAGCGCTTTCGGGAACATCCGTCTGCTCGCCCCATGTTTGCGGACTGGAGGGCGGAAGATCACAATACCAGTCATAAAAACTCATGCAAACCCCGCCGAGAAGAGACAGGTAGCGCGAACCGGCAGCGTAGGAAATCATCGACATGGCAGGTATTGGAGAAAAACCAATGACACGGTCAGGTCCGTACTCCTTTATGGTGTAGATATTCGCAGCCGCAATGATCTCATTGACCTCATCCCACCCGGCCCGGACAAAACCGCCAAGTCCGCGAACCTGCTGATAGGATTTTCTCTGGGCCGTATCCGCCTGGATCGCCGCCCAGGCCTTAACAGGGTCGCCGCCGGATTTTTGTTTGGCGCTCCGCCAGAGTTCGAGTAACCGTTTGCGGACCATGGGATATTTCAGGCGGTTAGCCGAGTAGATGTACCAGCTGTAGCTCGCGCCGCGTGAGCATCCGCGGGGCTCATGATTAGGCAGGTCGGGGCGGGTGCGGGGGTAATCGGTTTGCTGCGTCTCCCATGTAATCAGGCCATTCTTGACGTAGATTTTCCAGGAGCACGACCCTGTGCAGTTGACGCCGTGCGTGGAGCGGACCACCTTGTCGTGCGCCCAGCGGTCCCGGTAGGCTTTTTCCCATCCCCGGTTCTCATCGGTGGTAATCCCGTGGCCGTTTGAAAAAGGCTCGCGTTTCTGGGAAAAGTAAGTAATCCGGTCGATGAAATAGCTCATGCTCTAAACTCCTGATGGCCGCATTGTGTCCATATCCGCAAAACCTCCCCTTGATCTGAATCAAGGGGAGAAGAATAGTTACGGATTTTTGTATTTCGCCCCGGGTCTGAGATACGCCGCCCAGTTCAGAACGAGGCAAAGCATATAAAATCCTGCAAAACCATAGAGCGCCAGTTCGGGGGTTCCTTGCTCGATCTGCTCTCCGAAAACGATCGGGATGATGAAGGCGCCGTAAGCGGCCACCGCCGACGTCCAGCCCAGTACCGGGCCAGCCTGCTGCCGGTCAAAGACTACAGCGACGGTGCGGAAAGTCGATCCGTTGCCGATGCCTGCCGCCAGAAACAGGGTCATGAAGGTTAGAAAGAAGGGCATGAAAAAGACTTCCGGTGTCGCGGAAGCATAGGCGGCCTGCATATAGTGCGCCGCGCCGAGAGCGCCTGCGACCATAACGACAGAGCATATCTGTGTGACCAGTGCCCCTCCCATTTTGTCAGACAGCAAGCCGCCGATAGGACGGATCACCGCTCCGATAAACGGCCCGATCCATGCGTAGGTGAGCGCACTGGGGGCATTCGGATTCGCCAGCGTATGCGTCAGGACGCCATCCGGCCCCGCAACGTGCTGAAATCCAAAAATAACCTTGATCGAGAGAGGCAAGGCAGCCGAATAGCCGATGAACGATCCGAACGTCATGGTGTAAATAATCGTCATGATCCAGGTATGCGGATGGCTGAAGATTTTATACTGGGCACGCACACGCTGGCTGAGTCCGGGCAGGACAGCCAGTATTCCAACCGTGGCCGCGATGACAGCGGGAAGCACGATCCATTTGCTGACATCCAGACCGGAGCCGTTTGCGCTTTCAGGGAGGATCAGCCAAAGCCCGACGACGGAAGTGAGCAAACCGACGGCCAGCATAACTGCAATCTTAATAAAGGAAGACAAGGGGTTGCCAATTTGCGGAGAAACGTGTTCGGCCCGCACGTTGCTTAGCATCATCCAGGACAGGATAGTCAGGGGAACAAGGATGGCCGCCCAGATGTAACCCGAGTTGGCGATCCAGGTAGCAGAGCCGGCCGGGATTTTTCCTATCAATGTGCCGGAATCGCTGGTCAGGATCATCGGGTCGCCGCCAAAGAGCCCGAAAGTCATCACAAACGGAATAAGAATTTGCGTGGCCGTGACCCCGAAATTACCTAAACCGGCATTGAGCCCGAGGGAAAGCCCCTGCATTCTTTTCGGGAAGAAAAAATTGATGTTCGACATTGAGGAGGCAAAATTGCCGCCTCCGAAACCGCAAAGCAGGGCAAGAAGTTGAAAGACCCAGAGCGGCGTGTTGACATCTTGCAGCGCGATACCTGTTCCAACCGCCGGAGCGATCAAAAGCAGGGTGGTAAAGAAGATCGTATTCCGCCCGCCCGCCAGCCGGATGAAAAAGGATGAAGGAATACGTAAAGTCGCGCCAGAAAGTCCGGCGATGGAGTTCAGGGTGAACAGGTCGGTCTTGCTGAACGGAAAGCCCAGATTAAGCATCTGCACGGTGATGACGCTCCAGTAAATCCAGACGGCGAAGCCGCAAAGTAGACACGGAATGGAAATCCATAACGTTCTCCACGCGATGCTTTTCCCTTCCGCTTCCCAGAACGCCTCGTTCTCGGGATCCCATATCTGAAGATCTTTAGCCATGACTGTCTCTCCTTAAGGTGTGTTGTTATGGGGAGCATCCCCAAGTTCAGGCAGGTATTTTGACTTTTGGAGGTTGCGCTCCATCAGGATGATTGTGATATGCATCCAGACCAGTGCCACCGCGACAAGGGCGAACATCAGCATGAAACAACTGGTCCATATATTCAGGACATCGTTCATGAAGCCAAAGCATATGGGAAGAAAAAAGCCGCCCAGCCCACCGATCAGTCCGACGATTCCGGCCACTGAACCGACATCGTTCGGATAATAAACCGGAATATGCTTGTAGATCGCGGCCTTGCCGAGCGACATAAAAAAGCCAAGGACAAAAACGATAGCAGTAAAGGGGATAAACCCCCACCCGAAACTGAAAGCGATATCGCCCTTGATCCCATGAACGACGTAATCGGTCTGCGGATAGGACAGAAGGAAGCAGCAGCCGGCACAGACGAAGAATGTCCAGTACATGACCATCCGTGCGCCGTATTTATCGGACAAGTATCCGCCGACGGCCCGAAAAAGAGATCCCGCTACGGAAAACAGGGCAGCCAGTACGCCTGCGGTCTTGATGTCCATACCGTACACACCCACGTAGTAGCGCGGAAGCCACAGAGCCAGGGCGACAAAGCCTCCGAAAACGAAAAAGTAATAGAGGGAAAAGCGCCAGACCTGCAGCTTCTTAAGAGGCTTAAGTGACTCCCACATTGATTTAGGCGCCGTCTTGGAGGCCTTTTGTGCCTGAATTTGGGGCTCGTCTTTGGTCATGATCCAGAACAAAACGGCCATGACCACTAGCGAGACCGCCCAGATCTGCGCCACAGTATGCCAGCCGTACGAAACCATCACGAACGGGGCCAGGAACTTGGTGACGGCGGCCCCGATATTGCCCATGCCGTAAACACCTAAAGCTGTTCCCTGATGAGCCTTGTCGTACCACTTTGAAAGGTAAGCAATGCCGACAACGAAACTTCCGCCCGATAAACCCACGCCTAGAGCCGTGAGCAGGAGCATTTCGTAAGTATCGGCATATATCAGGCACCAAGTGAAGAAAGCAGAGGAAAGCATCACGGCCATGAAGATCGGGCGACCGCCATATTGGTCCGCCCAGATTCCTAAAAATAATCTTACAAGCGAGCCGGTAAGAATGGGCGTACCGATGAGCAGGCTGAATTGTGTATCGTTCAGCCCCAAATCTTCCTTGATTTGGACCCCGATAATGGCAAAGATCGTCCAGACGGCGAAACAGATCGTAAAAGCAAGGGTCGTAAGAGAGAGCGCAAAGTTCTGGTCTGTTTTTAAGCTCATAGGTGGCCTCCGCCAACATATTAAAATAGCGTCATTTTTTTAAGGGAATGGTGCTTCTCTTCCCTCAAATTTGCGCGTAATATTGCACCCGCTAAGGAAGGCGGACTTGATTCAGATCAAGCGCAAGCAAATAGAGAACAGCGAAAAGAAAAGACATGATAACCCTTCCCAAGGATTTACCGGGTGCTAGAAAACCTCAGATTTTCGACGGGTTGCAGGAGGACAGCCTCCAGAAGATTTTATCCCATTCCGTTATTCAGGATCATGACCCCACTCACCTACTTGTGCAGCAAGGAGACAAGCCTCAAGGCCTGTATCTCGTCCTGGAGGGAACGCTTAAAACCCTACGGCTCAACGAAGACGGCCACGAAGCAACGATACGTATGCTGGAGCCGGGGGATACCTGCATGGAGGCTGTTCTCTTTATGGGCGGCCCATCGCCGATATCCGTTCAGTCCATAACAAAATCAAAACTGCTGATGATTCCAGAGCGTACAGTAAAAAAGCAGGTTCTTGAGGATTCGCATTTTGCCGTCAACATCCTGAAGATTGTGACCCATCACTACAAAAACGCTATGCACCAGATCGACGCCATGAATATCAAGACCCCCCTTCAGCGAGTGGGCTATTATTTTCTGACAAAGCATTTGGAGGCCGGTCATGACAATTTGGAGTTTTGCCTGCCTTTCAGAAAACAAACGATTGCCAATTATCTGGGAATGACTCCCGAGACTTTTTCCCGGACGCTCAAGCAGATGAAAGGGATGGGGATTGAGGTTGAAGACGATAGCATCCGCATGAAGGACGCTTTTGCCCTCTGCCATTTTTGCGATGCCGATACGGCCTCCCTGTGCCAAAGGCACAACAAGGAAGAGTGCAAGGAGTGCCCTCTTAATCACTAAATAGCCGGATAGACCTCAAACAGGTCGTTCTGCACGATTTCGGAATAATCTTCGGGGATGTGCGCCCAGGCATTCATGGTAAGGAACGGACGGGTTTTAAAGGATTCCTGTCCGTCCAAAATCTCGAAGGAGACCTGCCCGTTTTCTGTATGGTTAAGTACGCATTTGAGGATCAGGTGTAATCCGGATTTTTTGGATAAACTCGTCATACAATGTGCAAACAGAGGCTTTTCAGGGGGCTGCCTTTGCAGAACACGCAGGGCTTCACGGACAAAAAAACGCAACCCGACCGCCGTCGCCACCGGATTTCCGGGCAATCCGAAATACGGAATTCCTGAGGGAAGATGCGCCAGAAGATTAGGCTTTCCAGGCTTGATTCGGACCTTATGATATAAAATCTCAGCACCGATGGTCTGCAAAGCCTCATTAACAAAATCGTAGGTTCCCGCAGAGACAGCTCCCGAAGAAACGATAAGGTCAAATCCGTTCGACTGTGCATCCACCAAGGTTTTTGCAAACATGCTCGGGTCGTCTCTAAGGGCGTGAATCGCGTAAACTTCCGCGCCGAGTGCCTGCAAATAAGATTGAGCAAACGGCCCGTTTGAATTGTAAATCTGGCCGGGACCAAGCGCCATGGCCGGATCGTCGATAACCTCATCCCCGGTGGAAAGAAAAAGGATTTTTGGCTTTTTATAAACCCGAAGAGCAGGCACACCGGCGGTGGCCAGAGGCAGAATCTGCAGCGGTGTAAGATATTGTCCCCTCTGAACGAGCGGGGAACCGAATTTAAAGTCCTCTCCGGCGCGCCTGATATGCGCTCCGGCCTTAGGCAGGGATGCGAAGATCACCCTGTCTGCCGTCACTTGCACATCTTCGATGGGAACAACAGAGTCCGTGTCAAAGGGAATGGCTGCCCCGGTCATAACCTGCCAGCACCCGCGCTCGAAATCTAAACCTTCCACGCCTTGTCCGGCAGCAACAATGCCCGATAAAGGCAGCATAAAAGGTTCAGGAAACCGTGCAGCTTTGAAATCAGAAAGCCGCACGGCAAAACCGTCCATCGCTGTGTTGTGAAAGGGCGGATTATCAACTCTGGCCTGGATATCATCGGCGCAAACACGCCCCACGGCGGAGCCAAGAGAGACAGTTTCAACATCCAGACTGCGGGGTTGAATCAAGTCCGAGATCACCCGCAGGGCATCATGATAAGCGATCATGAATGCTCTTTACTCAGTCCGTCGCTTTATCGCAAGCCGCTTTTTCCTTGTGGCTTAAAATTATGGACAAAGGTTTAAGGACGGAGAAGGAAGGAAGCGCTTCGAAATCGCATGCGCCACCGAGGTATGACGTGTTTGGATCTCGTAAATCTGGCAGGGAAGAGGAAGAAGGCATCTTAAAACCTCATTTTGAAAAATAATATAAACATATCAATGGGATCATAGAAGACTATTCGATCGTTTGATCTGGATCAAGATATCTGGACTTCTCCGCCCCTAATCTGCCCTGCATGAAAAACCGGGCAGGCAGACAGATACACAGGAGCAGGCAAGGACCGTCTTTGGCAGGGGGACTCCATTTTTTGTTCGCTCCTCTTCCTTTATCCCTCGTCAATAGAACCTTCGGGCGGATGATGGCGGCGGTAAGCGCAAAGCGGCCCGAATTGTTTGAAAGACTGACCGGACACTATCATAAAAAAATTCTGATCGACCCGACCAACCTTCCTTTTGTCATAGAATTATCTCCCGATCCCCTTAGGCCAAGGCTCAGAGCCCATCGAAGAGGCGCGATCAGAGTAGCGGATGCTCGGATCAGCGGTTCGTTTCTCACGCTTTTAGGTCTCATTGACGGGCGTTTGGACGGCGATGCTCTTTTTTTTAGCAGAGACATAAAGGTGGAGGGTGATACCGAAGCCGTTGTAAGTTTGCGAAACGCCCTGGACGACATTGAGGGAACGATTGCACAGGACGTTGCAAGTTTTTTCGGTCCCCCCGGTCGCGCCGCTCTTAGCCTGACAAGAAGGTTCGGTAATCGTGTCAGCAGAGCATAAACCAGAACTTGTCTGTCCCGCCGGTACCCCTGCTTCGTTGAGGATAGCGGTCGATTCGGGAGCGGATGCCGTTTACTGCGGGTTCAGGGACGCAACGAACGCCCGCAATTTTCCCGGTCTGAATTTCACCGTGGAAGAATTGAGGGCAGCCGTGCTTTACGCCCGGAAAAAATCGGTCAAAGTTCTACTGGCGATCAACACTTTTCCACCTGCAGGTAAATTCGGCCTATGGAAAAGCGCCGTCGATCACGCCTTGATGCTGGGTCTGGATGCCCTGATTGTCGCGGATATCGGCGTGGCTCATTACGCGCGTCAGAATTATCCTCATGTAAGGCTTCACCTTTCGGTGCAGGCCGGGGCGCCTTCACCGGAAGCCATCAGGTATTACTGTGAGGAGTTTGGCGTCAAACGCGTGGTGCTGCCCCGTATACTGACGATCCCTGAAATCCGTCAGCTCAAAAAAGAGATACCCTGTGAAATCGAATGTTTTATCTTTGGCAATCACGGCCTGATGGCTGAGGGACGGTGCAGCCTTACAAATTACGCAACGGGCCTGTCCACGAATATGGATGGAGTATGCTCCCCCGCGCAATACGTGGCATATGAAGAGCAAAAGAACGGTGAGATGACGACAAAACTGAACGGTTTTGCGATAGACTGCTTTTCCTGCACTCAAAACCCCGGATATCCGACAATCTGCAAGGGCCGCTACCGCGTTCCGCATAAGACGGAGGGCTACTACGCGTTTGAGGAGCCAACTAGCCTGAACCTTGCCGAGCTTCTGTCTGATCTCATAGCAGCCGGGGTCGATGCCTTCAAGATTGAGGGGCGCCAGCGGTCCAAGGCTTACGTCCAGAAGGTTGTCTCCTCATGGCGCAAAGCGGTAGATCAGGTTATGGCGGGAAAGGATATTGATATGCCTGATTTGCTGTCGCTGACAGAAGGTCATAAACAAACCCAGGGCGCGTATCAAAGCAAACGTTGGAGATAACAGAAGATGCAAGGAAAATTGACGCTTGGTCCTGTTCTTTTCCATTGGCCTGCAGAAAAAAAACGCGATTTTTATTTCAGGATTGCTGATGAAGCGCCTGTTGAGACCGTGTATCTGGGGGAAGTGGTCTGCTCAAAACGTTCGCCCTTTTTTGAGCAGTATTATGATGAGGTTGCTGAACGCTTAAACGCTGCTGAGAAAAAGGTTGTCTTTTCAACCTTGGCGGAAATCATGCTCCCCAGAGAGCGAAAAATGACCGCAGGCATATGTGAGTTAACGGATTTTGAAATAGAAGCGAACGATACCACTGCCCTCTATTATCTCAGGGGCAGGTCGCATCGGGTCGGTCAATATTTTAATGTCTATAATGAGGAAACAATGGCGTTTCTCTCCAAGCAAGGAGCCTCACATATCACGCTCCCGGCGGAATTGCCGAAATCGTCCCTGAAGATACTCGGTCAAAAGGCCGAAAGCCTGAAGATCAATCTGGAAGCGCAGGTCTTTGGGCGCGTAGGTCTGGCGCTGTCAGCAAGGTGCTATCACGCCCGCGCTCATGGCCGGATCAAGGATAACTGCCAGTTCGTCTGCGAGGAGGATCCAGACGGCCTCCCTTTGCAAACCCTTGCTGGACAAGATTTTCTGGCGGTAAACGGCGTTCAGACGCTTTCCTATTCTAGTCTTAACTTGATCTATGAAATGAAAGAGATGGCGTCTATGGGCATAGGGTGGTTTCGATTATCACCCCAGGACTGCGATATGGTCGAGATTGCCAAATGCTTTGAAAGCGTTATATCCGGCCGCGTTTCCTCTAAAGAGGGGGAGCAGAAACTCTTGAATATATCGAATAAATTTCCGTTTTCTAACGGATTCTACTACAATAAAGAAGGACATCGTTGGATCGACCGTGTTTAGGATTTTTTTGAGCCTCTTGTTAATGATGGTCTTGCCCTCAAATGCTTTGGCAAGCGCATTGTGTTGTGTTCAGACCATAAAAAAAAGCACCGCGACCGAAAAACCGTGCCATCAGGAGTCGCAACACCAAGAGCATAAGGCTCATAAGTGCGGAGATTGCGCGTTTTGTTTACTAGGCGCCTTTATTAAAACCTCTCAAAACAGATTTGGTTCCTTCGTCTTGCGACCAGACAATCTTGAAACAAAGGTGGACTTTTCAAGCTATCGGCCCAACCCACCCTTTAAGCCTCCCAAAGCAGCCCGATCAGATCGAATAACCTGATTATAAATACATTCTAAAATTTAAAGGAGATCATCAAATGATCAGACTCACTTTAACCTTGGCATCAGTTCTGCTTTTGGCGGCCTGTGCCGGTATTACTGCCCAAACTTCGCAGTCTTCTGCGCCTTGTATGTGTCATGCATCGGGCACGTGCTCGTGTTGTCAAAAAGGCGAGTGCAAACACTGCGATTCCTGCAAGTGTTGTTCAAAACATATGACGGGATCGGCGTCTGAAAAACCGTGCAAGGTTTGTGAGGAAAGCGAGAAAGCTTCCGAAGCAGCCAAAAAGTAATATGCCTTGAAAAGTCGGCGGCCGGTGATATTCGGCCGCCGATTACTGTCCCTGCATAACCGTGTGATTGCTTAGACCTGCGAACAGTTCCAAGTCTGGGTCGGGCTGTCCTTCTGTGATGTATTTTTCAATGCAGCACGCCAGCACAGGAGCGAGCAGATAACCATGGCGGAACAATCCGTTACATCGCATATATTGGTTTTGGTAATCAATATGGAGACGGGGGAGGTTGTCAGGATAAGCGGCTCTGACCCCCGATTGTAAGTGTAATATTTTAGCCACGGCAAAGCTCGGATGAAGCGTAAAGGCCGCACTCAGCAATTCCATTGCGGATCGTGCGGTAACCAGCCCATCGGCATCGCCCGCACTTTCGATCATGCTCGCGCCGACGGCAAAGATGTGATCGGGTCGGGGAATGATATAGAGTGGATAGCGAGGATGCATCAGTCTGACAGGCCGGGAAAGGTGAAACTCTTTATTTCTGATAATGACGAGTTCTCCTAGAACACCACGCAAATCACGATCCAGATTTTCTACATATCCCCGGCAATCGACGACCCAATCGAAATCGGTCTTCAGCGTGGCAGGATCGGCCTCCGCATGAACGATCTGTCCTCCGTGTTGAATATAACACTCCATAAGCATTTCAAGGGCTTGAGCGGGAATCAAAAAGGCTTCATCGGGAATAAAGATACCCTTTTGAAAAATTCGATCCAGACAGGGCTCCAATTCTCGAATCTCTGCACCGCCTGTCCAGGACCATCGGTGACCTAAAATTTCAAGATTTTTGGCAAATCTCTCAAGCATATGACTATCAGCCGGATGGGACAGCAGCAGGCTTCCGGTCTTATGAATGAGCTTATGGGCGTTTTCCTCTCCTAGGATTTGGCTCCATAGCGCTATGCCGCGCAGTCCAACCTGAACCAGCCTCATGGGTAGTGTTTCTATTTCACTGTAGGGGGCCAGCATCCCTCCGGCGATGCTGCTGGGGTTGACAGGCGGAAACTCCTGCCTTTCAAAAATGGTGACCCTGTGACCAGCCTGGGCAAGAAAGCATCCCGTCTGTAAGCCTGAAATACCGGCTCCGATGACCGCGACTCTGAGATTCATACGAGGGACTCCTCACAGCCGAGGCGTCCGAAAAGAATATCCCATGAAAATCTTGTTATTCCTTTGTTGTCCAATGTTCTGCACGCCATGCGGATTTCCGCAGGAGACAAGGGCCGAATATCTCTTTGTCCGCAGGTGGTCCCTGTGTTTTTAAGGGATTTTAAAAAGGAGTAAGCATCCTTAAAGTTCTCTTCAAAGACTCGCCGACGGTATATACCGTGAAGAGGAAGGCAAAAATCCAGCAGGGCACAAGGAAAATGAAGTTCATCGAGAACCTTGCGCCATTCCAACAGAGTATTCGGGCCAGGAATATTAAAAAGCAATGTCCCTGTCTCCTTTAGCATGGTTTTAAGATTCATCAGCCCCGATTGTAAGTTTTCAAACCATTGGAACACCATATTGGCAACGATTAAATCGTAGGTTTTTCCGGTCTTTTGCATCTCACCGTCAAGAATTGACCAAGTGACTCGGTCGCATACGACATTACTGCGCGCACATTTCAGCATTTCGGGACTGACATCGGTAACGTGAAGATTCTGAGTCTGATAGACATTCACGAGCTGTTTGGTAAAAAGACCACTTCCGCACCCGATCTCCAAAATATCAGATTTCTCCGGCAAGGATGGAAGATCATCGGCGAGGCACACAGCAATCTGACTTTGGATCCAGGACCAGCCAGCATAGGTCTTCGCCCCCTTATCGAAGGCCAAAAGAACATTATTTTTCCAGTCTGAGGCCATCGATAAAGTCCTTGATTTTAGTAGAGCACCAGCGAGGCTCTGACCAAGGAAGGCTATGTCCGCCCGATTCGCGGATTTGCAACGGATAGCCCGACCAGTGCTGCCTCATAATTTCGATAGGCAAAACAGGATCGTCCTTGGTTGTAAGGCTTAGGACAGGAAGACCCAGATTACGGATTTCCTTGGTGGCGTTGTCATTGATCAGCCAGTTCATGCCCTCTTGCAGTCGCTCAAGGTCTAAGAGGGAATTTTCAGGATGAATCCCGCAGCGTCTCCAGAAGACTCCCATCTGTGGGATGGGATCCTTGGTCAAACGCTGCTTCATGGAAAGAAGAGCTTCCTCTTCAGAAAAGACCCTGAAGTTATAAAACCCGTTGATTGCGATCAAAGCCGACATCTCCATGTGCCGATTCTTGAGTGCCCACAGGGTTCCAAGTGAATGCGTGACATACACTTTCTTGGCTCCTGTACTCAAAGCAGAGCGGTCCGAAAGGCCATCAAAGCTCCCCTTGATGAATCCGAGGTCAATAAAGGTCTTCGGAATATCCCAGAAATAGGCCGCCGTCTTATCCCAAAAGTCAGGCCCGTTACCCCATCCATGCACGAAAACAAAATGAAACCCCAAGCTCACCCCGTCCTTTTTCTGAGGCCTGATTATTACCGACAAAAAACCTGTGAGAATTGATCCAGATCAAACCTAAAAAACAACATATGGCGTATTGGTATCGCAATGCATACTAAATCTAGTATGTTTAAAACTTTTCATCACAAAGCTCTAAGCTTTCGCTTCCGCGATGGATCAGAAGGCGGAGAGCTCATGGTCAATAACTCTAAAGGAGAACAGTATGTCTTCACCCGCTCTGAAACGATCTGCCATGGAAACACCCCAATTATCTTCTGGAAACTGCCTGACAGGGCATCCGGTCCATCCACGGACGGATCAAATCGTCACATTATACGGGGGGCAGCAGGTCGATTGTTCAGAGGCCGTCAGCGAGTACATCTCCGGTTCCGACTGGCGGATCAACGCTAACGCCAACACGGGTTACTCGAATGCCGGAATGATTAACAACGTCGCGGGCAAGGTGATCGCCAATTTCTGGCTGGATGAAATCTACAGTCCTGAAGAAGGAACGGCGCACCGCCACGGCGATATCCACATCCACGATCTCGACTGTTTGACCGGATATTGCGCCGGCTGGTCGCTGCGCGAACTTCTCAACAGCGGGTTTAACGGCGTTGCAGGGCGCGTATCTTCCCGCCCGCCCCGCCACTTCCGCGAAGCCTTGGGGCAGATGAGTAATTTTCTGGGAATCCTGCAGTCCGAATGGGCCGGGGCTCAGGCTTTTTCCAGTTTCGATACGTATCTGGCACCTTATGTCTTTTACGATCAGCTCTCCCTCAAAGAAGTTAAAAAAGCGATCCGGCAATTCGTTTATAACCTCAATGTTCCGGCACGCTGGGGCCAGTCGCCCTTTACCAATATTACGCTGGATATTACCGTCCCCGAAGATCTTCAGAATCAGTGTCCGACCTTCAATAATCTCCACCTGTTTAAGGGCATAGAAAGGGACGATCTTCTCCTAAAGGCGCAAGGCCGGGACATGGGGATTCGGACCCTTGAGGACGTGACGTTCAAGCATTTCACCCCCGAGATGGAAATGATCAACATCGCCTATTATGAGGCCATGACCGAAGGGGACTCAACCGGACAGCCATTTACCTTCCCCATTCCTACGGTCAATATTACGGAGGATTTTGATTGGGACAGCAAGGTCGCCAAGGCCATTTTTGAGAACACGGCCAAGGTCGGATCGTCCTATTTTCAGAACTTTGTCGGCAGTCAGTTTCTTGTCGATCCGGTGACAAAGGAACGCAAACCCAACCCCGAAGCCTACTCTCCCGGTGCGGTTCGTTCGATGTGCTGTCGGCTTCAGCTTGACCTCAGGGAACTACTAAAACGCGGTAACGGTCTGTTCGGTTCCGCCGAGATGACGGGTTCCATCGGAGTAGTCACGCTGAACATGGCGCGTCTGGGCTTCCGCTTCAAGGGCGATCTTGCGGGATTGATGGGGGAGATAGACCGCCTGATGGATATTTCCAAATCCACTCTGGAGAAAAAACGGATCTTCGCGCAGAAAATGTACGACCGCGGTCTCTATCCCTATACGGCGCGTTACCTTCCGTTTTTCCGCAACCATTTCTCGACCATCGGCGTGAACGGGATGAATGAAATGATTCGCAATTACACTGGCGACGCTTATGACATCACCGATGAGCAAGGCATCAATCTCTGCCTTGAGGTTCTGGATCATATGCGTGCCAAATTGGTAGGTTATCAGGAGGAAACAGGAAATCTCTATAATCTTGAAGCCACCCCGGCGGAGGGAACTACATACCGTTTTGCGAAAGAGGATAAAAAAAGCTACCCTGAGATTATCCAAGCCGGGACAGGAGAGAATATATACTACACAAACTCCTCGCAGATTCCGGTCGATCACACCGACGATCCTTTCGAGGCTCTGGAACTGCAGAACCGTCTGCAATGCAAATACACTGGCGGAACCGTTCTTCATCTGTATATGAATGAAAAACTCTCAAGCGCTGAAGCCTGCAAAAGGTTTGTAAAAAAAGTCATCAGCACCTATCAGATGCCCTACATCACGGTCACGCCTGTCTTTTCAGTTTGCGATACGCACGGCTATCTGAACGGGGAGCAGGCAGAATGTCCGCACTGTGAGGCCAAAACCAAAGTTTGGACTCGCGTCATGGGGTATTTCCGGCCTGTAGACAGCTTTAACAAAGGCAAACAGGGCGAACACCGTCAGCGCCGCCATTTCGTCGAGGACTGGGTGGAGACTGGAAACCTGTTTACAGGCGTTTGACAGATGGCGCTCACGCCTCAAAGTTCTAAAACCACCCGAGGACGCCCGGAGGATCATCCGGGCGTCCTTCCGGTCTATTCCGTAACGCCCTTCACCATGCTGGACTTTCCCGAACGGACGGCCTGTATTATCTGGTTTTCGGGGTGCAATATGCGCTGCCCCTACTGCCATAACCCGAAGGTCGTCAAAGGCAAGGGGCGCGGCGATATCGGTCAGGTCATGGACTTTCTGCAAAGACGGCAAGGTCTTTTAGACGGCGTGGTCCTCTCCGGCGGCGAAGCCTCAGCTTACCCCAGATTACCCTCTTTTATCAGGGATGTGAAAGCGCTGGGCTACGCTGTTAAGCTGGATACGAATGGGTTGCGCCCGGATATTATTGAGGATTTCCTGTCCCAAGGGTTTCTGGATTACATCGCACTCGATTACAAAGCACCGCCGGAGAAGTTCAAAACAGTGACGGGGACCGATAAATATGACCTCTTCTCCCGGACCCTGGAGATATTGTGCTCTCAAAAAGCAGTAGAGTTTGAGGTTCGTACGACTGTTCATACGAGCCTTATAGATGAAAATGATATTACAAAAATTATGGCTGATTTGGAAAAGCGCGGCTATGAGGGATTTTATGTTCTTCAAAACTTTATCAATAGCGATGACCGCCCGACTTTAGGCTTAATGCCTCCTCAAAAGCGAATACTTGACAGGGCTGCCATAAAACAACATCAACCATTTAGACTAACGTTTAGAAATTTCTCTGGGTGACTTGATTCAGATCAAGAGATTTTCTGAAACGCGGCACTAGACTCCGTGCCAGTTGAAGATGCGAAGTGAGGTTAAGTCCATGAACAAGAAGATAATTTTATGCCATTTGTTGGTCGGCGCCAGTTTTCTGGCATTTCCTACGCCCTCTCTGGCTGGAGATACCCCCGAGAGTCTGGTGAGCGAAGGGCAGGTCTTTGGCGAGCTTCGCTACCGCTACGAATATGTCGATCAGGACGGCCCTGCCCCGATCGCGGATGAGGCGAGGGCTTCAACCATTCGGGCAAATTTGGGAGTCAAAACGGGCGAATATAGGAATTTTCAGGCACTGCTGGAGGCTCAAGTTGTAGCCAATGTCGGCGCCGATGATTTTAACGACACGGTCAACCGTCAAACGCAGTTTCCGGTCGTCGCTGACCCTGACAACGAGGACATCAATCAGGCTTGGGTTTCATGGAACGGTATCAAGGGGGCCGTCATAAAAATCGGGAGGCAGGGTATCAATCTCGATAACCAGAGGTTTATTGGCACGGTGGACTGGCGGCAAAACGACCAGACCTTCGATTCTGTAGTCTTCAACTACTCGGGATTGGAAAAGGCAAATTTGACCTATGGTTACATCGCGAACGTGAATAGGGTTTTCGGCGACAAGCATCCTCTGGGCGATCTGGACTCGACCAGTCATATCCTCAATGCCTCTTACGGCGTTGCTGACTGGCTGAAGGCCACAGGTTATGGATACTGGCTAGAGTTTGACCGTCTTCCCGCTCGCTCATCGCAGACATACGGCCTAAGATTGACCGGAAAACAGGCAATCGATGAGAATTGGGCTTTTTCCTATGAGGCTGAGGCGGCCAGACAATCTGACCGTGGGAACAATACGCTAAATTACGATGATTCTTATTACCATATAGCACCGTCCGTCTCCGGGCATGGCCTGACGCTGACGGCGGGATATGAAGTTCTGGGCGGGGACGGAAGCCACGCCTTCCAGACTCCGTTGGCGACCCTTCACAAGTTCAACGGCTGGGCGGATAAGTTTCTGGATACGCCGGTTGCGGGCCTCGAAGATGTCTATATCAGCGCCTCCTATAAAGTATCAGGCGTTCACAAGAGCGTCGATGGAACCACTCTGAACGCGGCCTACCATGACTTCGAAGGGGAGGAAAGCGGTGATTTCGGGTCGGAGTTTGATGCTTCCATAACCAGATCATTCGAACTGCCTAAGCCGCTTCCTATGGAAAAGCTGAACCTCATGGTCAAGTATGCGGACTATAACGCCGAAGACACGCCCTACACGGATA
Organism: Alphaproteobacteria bacterium; assembly: GCA_018000295.1. Classification (GTDB taxonomy): domain Bacteria; phylum Pseudomonadota; class Alphaproteobacteria; order Micavibrionales; family Micavibrionaceae; genus JAGNKE01. Next base: position 35,603 of record JAGNKE010000004.1, read on the forward strand.
CGCAGAAAATCTGGTTCCAGGTGGGGGTAAGCTTTTGATTGTAAGCCGTACCTGATAAATAGACCTGTAGAGTTTTAGCCATCGTTTATGTGTTAAAATAGCGCTTGCGGAGAGGTTCTATCAGAAGTCTATACGAACGCCTATAAACAGCAGTAAATTCTTGGCAAGAAGGCCTTGAAAGTTCCAGATAAATGCTTTTGAAATACAAAAAGGGGGCAGAATTGGGGGCAGAGTGTAAGTTCACATTGAGACTCTCTTTTGAGTATCAAAGGCATGGCTTTTAAATGTGATTCCCATCACCTCCAGCCGACCCTTCGCTCCCGTTCATTCTCATTCGCTGACGTTCAAAAAATCCTTATAAAACAAAGGACTCCAAAGCTGCTTGCGTTCATGCTAATACTTTTTCCTCTGAAAAATATCTAAAAAAACAAGGACCAGACCCTAAAGTTTGCTAACTCAGAGTAAGCCTGTTAAAATTCTTTCATTATTAATGGGTTTATAGAAAAGCGCGATAATTTAAGGAATGAACATGCCAGACCCCTCAGAAGGCCTATCCGTTAGCGATAATAGGCAGACTCAGTTAAATGCCGAACAGGCACGGCAGGCTCTGAGAAGACTGCTGGATACAACAAACCCCGATCCCATGGACGTTGTAGCTTTGGACCGTATCATCAATCCGCGAAAATACGACCGGGACATGGATATTTTTGGTTTTGGCGGTTTGGGTTCGATGTTGGGTTTTTCGCATACGGAAATGAGGATGGTAAATAATTCCTCCGAGGAAGGTGTGCTTCACCAAAGGTCGTTCACGATCTGGCTTGAAAAACTAGACGGTAATCAGGAATATCAGCAGATCGAAGCAAAGCTCGATGAAATGCGGCAGACTGCACAAAAGGATCCTAATTACAAACTTTCAGGAAATCCTGAGTTTGATCAACTGTATCAGAGACGTCAAGATATCCAAGACGGCCTGAAAATAATAGCGCAACATCAGGCGGAGCGGGAACTGGGTATAACCGATGCCACCGCAAGGAGAGAAATTGGAAGCGGCGAACATCTTTTGAAGGCGCACCCCGAGCTTGATTTCGGCAAAAGAGATGATCTGGTGAGCAGAGCCTACATCGACGCCGCTCTGGCAACGTCAACGACCACCAACAGCGAAGGTCAGGCTCTTTCGACCGAACTTTCCCGGCAACTGACTGAGGCTCGGCAGGCTCTAACAAGCGCAGTTGAGAACCTTGGCAGGCTCAAAGCAAATCCTTCAACTGATCCTGTCACTTTAGCTGCTGCTAGAACCCAAACATCCTTTGCCCACAATGTGCTAAGTGATTTGCAACATCAAAATAAAGTGTATCCCGATTATTCCAACATATTTGATGCTGAGCAAAAGCAAAGAGAACTCGATGCACAAAGGCAGGGAGGACTTGAAACTGGCCGTGCAGTACCCGCTATCCAGAAAACAGGGGCTTCAGCTTTTGATCAGCTTGATCGGGGGGCTGTTGTTGCCCAGGGAGACAAGGGCATGATAGCTGAGCTCACTGCTTTGGGCTCCGTACCTGCGGGACTGGCGAACGATCCGGACGCTTTAAGCGGTGGTGCCAGATTCGATAACGGAGTAACTCTGCAAAATCCTCGAATGTAATTTGACAGGATGACAGCCAATTCGGACCCACCGCCGGACTGGCAGCTCGGCCCTTTGAGCGCCGAAACACGCTGCTGCATCCTTTCCGACCCGCACGGTACAATAATAATTGTTCACGATAAGGATATTCAATCCGAACTGCAGTGGGTGGAATACGATAGGCAGGACCAAACGCTGAGCCTGATCCACGACGAAGGCCAAATTCAGGATCTGGGTATCCGCCTCAACGACGCCATGCGACAAAATATCAGCCAAGGCTGTGAAATTACGCTCGTAAAACTGGAAAACGGCAAACTGCAAGACGAGCAGAGAGTTGTATTGGTAATTAAGAATTATGAAGGTTAGTACCCTTTATCGCAACTGCAGTCGCCGCAAAAAAGGGTCCAAAACGGAGCGCACCGAGTCAAAAACCCGTTGACACGAGGCCGGTCTTTTTCTAAACCACTGGAGTGATTGCAAAACCGCTGACGCGGGTGGATTGAGTTGACTTTAAAATGATGCGAGGAGCATGACAGATCATGGCAAAAGAGAAATTTGAGCGGAACAAGCCGCACTGTAATATTGGTACGATTGGTCACGTGGACCATGGGAAGACGACGCTGACGGCGGCGTTGGCGGGTATTTTCGGCAAGGGCGAGACGGTGGATCAGATTGACAAGGCTCCTGAGGAGAAGGCGCGGGGGATTACGATTTCAACGGCGCACGTGGAGTACGAGACGACGAACCGTCACTACGCGCACGTGGACTGCCCGGGTCACGCGGACTACATCAAGAACATGATCACGGGCGCGGCGCAGATGGACGGCGCGATTCTGGTGGTGAACGCGGCGGACGGTCCGATGCCGCAGACGCGCGAGCACATTCTGCTGGCCCGCCAGGTGGGTGTACCGGCGCTGGTGGTATTCCTGAACAAGGTGGATCAGGTGGACGACCCTGAGCTGCTGGAGTTGGTGGAGATGGAGGTGCGCGAGCTTCTCTCATCTTACGAGTTTCCGGGCGACGAGATTCCGATCATCAAGGGATCGGCCTTGGCGTGCGTGGAGAAGCGCGATCCCGAGATCGGGGAGAATGCGATCCGCGCGCTGATGAAGGCGGTGGATGAGTATATCCCGCAGCCCAACCGTCCGAAGGACAAGCCGTTTTTGATGCCGGTCGAGGATATTTTCTCGATTTCGGGCCGCGGGACGGTGGCGACAGGCCGGATCGAGCAGGGCGTGGTCAAGGTCGGCGAGGAGATCGAGATTGTGGGGATCCGCGACACGCAGAAGACGGTGGTCACGGGCGTTGAGATGTTCCGCAAGCTGCTGGACTCTGGCGAGGCCGGGGACAATGTGGGCATTCTGCTGCGCGGGACGAAGCGCGAGGATATTGAGCGCGGTCAGGTTCTGTGCGCGCCGGGGAGCATCAAGCCGCACAAGAAGTTTGTGGCGGAGGTGTATATCCTCTCCAAGGAAGAGGGGGGCCGTCATACGCCGTTCTTCACGAACTACCGCCCGCAATTCTACTTCCGCACGACGGACGTGACGGGGATGGTGCATCTTCCGGCCGGCACCGAGATGGTGATGCCCGGGGATAACATCAACAACATGGAAGTGGAGCTGATCACCCCGATTGCGATGAACGAAGGCCTGCGCTTTGCGATCCGCGAAGGCGGCCGCACTGTCGGCGCCGGCGTCGTCTCCAAAATTATCGAGTAGGAACAAAACCCTTAAAAAATCGAAGAACCCCGCCCGTTTCCGGCGGGGTTTGTTTTTTTATAAAAAAGCACGAATTATTGTTATAATAAGCACTGGTCAGGATAAGTTTTTATATGAGGAAAATATGTTAAATAAATTTGGTTTAACGATGCTCGTATTTTTAGGTATGGCTTTGTGGCCGATTCCGAGCTTTGCCCAGGAGGAGTCTGTCCCCTTACAACCAACGCTTCAAGCCCCCCAATATCCTGATGTTTTACCTTACTCGGAATTGGCCTGTAAAAACTATGAGGAAAAAATCAGTTATATTTATAAAGGATCCAGACGTTCTAGCACTATGGGACCATTAAGAGTAATGTATTCAAGATGCCCTTACTATGACCCATTCGGGGAAGAAACTTTAAGGAGTATGCTGAAATTATCAGAAATGGCGAAGAGCAAGGATCCTTTAGAAGCTATAAACTCCATCAAAGATTATAAAAATTTGGTTCGTAAGCATCTTGCGAATCTGTCTGTTGTCCAGATGGCTATGGAAATAAGCAGGGAGGACTCCAGATACGGCGATCCTGATTTTTTTAGAGAAGTAAAAAAAATGATTACGGAAAGTCTGACTGAAAAAAAAGGTGACGGAACGGAGTTATACAGGCCAGTAAAAATTACAACGATGGGCGAACAAGACTACATAGTATCTAAACAAGACGGAAAAGTTGAAAAAAGCGAAATAATAGAGGCAAACGGCATCTTCTATAATATATATGACTTTGTCGCCTCAGATAAGAAAACACGCTACAGCCTGTTTCTGGATATAACCACACCAATGTCGGCTATTAAAAGCCGAAGCAAGGAGTTGGAAAAAAGCAGAAAGCTGGATCTAAATGTTCAATAGAAAAACTTAGGAAAAAATCTACAAATTTTGGCGGTTTCGTGTCTCAATTTTTATTTTCTGCTGATAGAGAATTTGGATTTTCTCTTGAACACTATGGGCACCTTCAAGCTCATTGAGAATATCCTGTAAAATTTTTTGCAAAGAGACCTCGTTGTGCGTAACGGCGCAATCCTTTCCATGAATTGAACCTCCCTGACCCATACTGTTTTCTGCAGGCAATAAAAAAGATTGAATAGAAGAGACGAGTTCCAAAATGGCCTGTTTATCGCTCTGGCTTAAATCAGGAGGGAGGATATCTCTCTCAAAACGCCTAAAAAGATCAGAACAGTTAAAATCAGTATTTAGTGTACGGGCTGACCGTAACTCAGAAAAAGGGCTCTCATTATTTACATAGGGAGTATCCAGCCACTGTATGTTTGAATAGTCTTCCGTATCCCCGCTGGCAGTTTCGAGAGCATTGAAGTTGCTTGTTTTTTTCTGCTCCTCGTTGTTTGTGATTAAGCCTTCTTCCTGAAGCGGAGCGGTCTCTAATATCTGAGATTTAGAGGATTCCGGTTGAACAGAGGGATCGAGTTCAGAGTGCTGATATCCGGTTTTAACAATAGAGCGGGGATGACTCTCAGAAACATTTCCCTCAAGGTTGGTCCGCAAGACAGGCGAATTAGAGCTTTCTTCGTATTCTTTTAAAAGGGCCTTCCCCTCATTCTGATCGGAAACTGTACCATCAGATTTTGACAAATCAGCGCCCAACCTCTGCCTCAATCCCTTATTCTCCTCCTCAAGCTGCGCCACCCGGCTTTCAAGAAGGCGCAACTCTCTCCCATCTTTTTGCGATTGTGAAAGTCCAAGAACATCCTGCCCATTTGTACAAACGGAGAGTTTGTTACGCAGCGACTCCTTCTCTTTCTCCAGAAGGCTGAATTTCTCATAAAAGCCGCGAAGCGTCTCCTGATCGACACAACTGGCATCAACTTCATCGTCAACGGCGAACGACCCCGCGCTGTGCCCAAAAATACACAACGTGAGTAATAGCCAACAATGAAGCATTACTAGTTTTTTCATAACAGAAATTTGATAGGGACAAGAACATATCCCCGTATTCAGATTAATTAAGATTCAGGGAAACCCCATCCATTATTTAGGCTTTTCCTCCTTTCGTTAACAGCTTTCACAAAAACCATTCTTGTCCAGAAATCCTATTTGACGTAACAAAGCATAGCTGTTTTTGATGAGCTTCGAATCGATTTCATATTGCCGGGTGCGTGAAGTAAAAAGCCGTTCCTCACCCTCAATCAGGCTCACGATATCCCCCTCGCCAAGCTCAAACTGCTCGGTGTTAAGGGCTTGAAGATCCGTATTGGCTTCGATCTCCTGTTGCAGGGTGCGGTGTTCGTTCTCAAGAGCCAAAATTTGATTATAAGCCAGCTTAATCTTTTGCATAACGTCACGCCGAACCCGTTCACGGCGGTAATCGACCTCGTTAAGCTGGCTTTCGATCTTGCCCTTGGAGGCGTCCCGGGCATAACCATCGAAAATCTTGTAGCTGAGTTGAAGAAGGGCGATCGCGCTGCGGTCGCGTCCGACATCGCCCCCGGTATCGTGCGACTGGCTCATTTCTACGATCATATTGACGGTCGGAAGAAAGCGCCCGTTAACGCTGTTCAACTGGTGCTCCAGAGCCTTCTTATCCGAGGCATTCATAAGGAAATTGGTGTTGTTCTCTTCCGCCAGCTGCTTGTAATGGTCCAACTCGATCTGGACCAGATCGCCCACCTCAGGCAGTTTCGCCCGGAAATCGGGAAGTTTTCCCGTAAGAAACTCTAGGTCCGTCAAGGTATCGATCAATGCGGCCTGGGCGTTCTGGTAATCCGACTGGGCAAAGGCCAGACGGGACTCGGCATATTTCAATTTTGTCTTGCTCTCCGCTCCTGCCTCAACCATCAGGTTGATTTTATTGCCAATTTTTGTAAGTTTTCCGATAAAATCATCATACTCGTGCAAGGTTTTTTGCATTTTGTAGACTTCCATATAGGCTTCTATGGTTGTCTGGAGAATGCGCTCCTGAATCAACTCACTTTGAAGCTTGGAGGACTCTTGCAGCGTTTCGCGTCGTTTTACCTCCTCGCGGCTGCTGAGCCCGTCATAAATCAGCTGGTTTGCGGACAGAATAAACTCGGCGGAGGGGTTAGTGTTACTCTTGCCGATAATAGCGTCCGGATCTACGAAATTCGCCGGAGCGTTATACTCTTCCCCCGCTTTGACAGTCACATCGACCTGAGGATAAAGGATCGCCTCAGCTTCCTGCGTCGAAAATCCGGCCTGTTTTTCCTGTTCCAGCGCGATATTGATTTCAGGGTTATTATGCAGGGCAAAAAGAATGGTGCTTTGCAACGACAACTCGAAGCCGCTCTCTTCGGCATGGGAGGCAGAAAAGCTCAGGAAGAGAAGAAGAAGCCCGAGAAAAGTACGTCTTGGCACTCTCGTAAGTCCGCAGATTGTTCTAGTTCTCATCGGCAGCCACCGATATTTTTAGCCAGTTATAACCGCTGTCGATCTCCTGCGGCTTCGAATATTCGACCTCGACCTGATTGGGCGCAACCTTTTCACGGATCAGGACATTACGAACGTTCAGCGACCGCGCAAGGCTGATTTCACGCGATACAGACAGAGTCTGAGCATGAGGATTATCGCTGGTGATCAGCCGGAAAGCGACAGGCCGCCCCCCCGCCTTCTGCAAAACTTGATCGAGATAGGCTTCAATGACGGCAATCGTTTGATCGGAGAGGTTCACATCATTCTTGTTATAAAGAATGACAAGGCTGTTATCCTCTTTGATCTCAGTCCTCTGGTCCGTTCCCGAAGTCATTTCACCGCGCACCTGCTCAAGAACCTTCTTAAGTTCCTCGACTTCCATGTTCAGAGCCGTGTTTTGTTGTTCAAGGGTTTGGTCTGCGTCTTTTTGTGGCTCGACATGGATATCCTCTTCAAGGCTCGCTTTAAGCTCCTCAGGGGTAATTTTTCCAGCAAGAAGTTCTTCGATTTTCTTTTTCATCTCGGCCGAAACGGCCACATCGATCCGCTTCTGTGTTTCCGCCTCCATCTTCTTGCGGGATTGAGCGTTAAGCGAATACATGACAAACGTAGTGATGAGGATGAAGAACAGGAACATCATCAACACGGAAGAAAGGATATCGACAAAACCGGGCCATGCTATGGCACCGGCATCATCATCGCGGCGGTCTCCGGCCATATCAGTTTACTCCTCACGCTGCTGAGCCGTCCGGCCCGGGCTCGCCGCGTTTTTTGCTGCCGTTTGTTTCTTGATCTGGAAAAATAGACATATAGGTTCCGGTGTTGCCTTGCCGGATTTCATCGAGAATTGAGTTCATCTCCCAGACCAGATTTGAAAGCGCGGCGGCATTATCGCCCTTCTGGCCGGTTTCACGAAGCTTCTGGACTTCACTGACAAGATTGGCCTGAACCTGGCTGAGAACCTGGAAAGTGGTGTTGACATCATGCATTTGCAGGGTCAGCTTGCTTAAGCGGTCGATTTGCTGAAACGCGAGGTCTTCGTTTGAAGACTTGGCATGAGACAGATGGCCGCTGATCTCGACGAGGCTATCTCTGATACTGGAGTTCAGTCGCATAGAAGGCTCGACGCTCTGGGACATATACTGCAGGGAATCCTTGACGGCCCCCATGCGCGCCCCCATGCGCTCGGTCGCCATGAAAATATCTTTCTGGTAATCGTGGATTTTTTCGGTCTGGGCGATGCTTTTCTGCATGGCGTCGTTCGATCTGGACAGGGCAAGGGCGATCTGGCCCATCTTTTGGTTGCTTTTGGTCGAAAGATACACGAACCCGGCCAGCCACGCTTTGAGGTCGTCGGATTTCGGAACGTTCTGTCCCTTGGCCTTGTCCTGCAGATGCGGATTCAGCTTGGGGATTCTTAGGTCGATCCAGCGGCTGACCTCCTCGACGAAGTTATTCTGGGCATGGCCGCCAAAGAAATTTAGAAAACCAAGGAAAAGTGATCCTGCCAGACCGAACAGGGACGCACTGAAGGCAACCCCCATACCCTCAAGCGGCGCGGCAATTTTTTGTATAAAAGCGCCCAGATTGTCGCCGCCACCTGATTGGGACGGAGCATCGAAGGAATGCGAAACTTCGGCCATGGCCTCCCCGACATCGTCGATGGCGTCCAGAAGCCCCCAAAACGTTCCAATCAGACCCATCATGACAAGAATACCTGAAAGATAGCTGACCACGTTCCTCTCGTGCCGCATACGGCTGCCGAATTTGGATTTGATCAGCCGGGCATCGTTATCAGTGAAGTTCATGTGCCCGTACACGGAGAGATTATCCAGAGCACCGTGCATATTCTGGATATTGAGCATCGCCCCGTCGGAGTTAAGGCTTTTTTTAAGGCTCTCGATACTGTCGCGGTCCGTGTCGCTCGACTCCTCGGCCTTCTCGACTTTTTTCAAAAACCGCAAAGTGCGGTAGAGGTCGTAATTATTGGCAAAGGCTTTGTAAATCGCCCAGAAAATGATGAAAAAGATCGTGGCGTTGAGCTGCGGCGCTGTCCAAAAACCTTCGTTGAGCCTTTCCCGAAGCATAAAAGAAACGACAAAGAAACCAGTCGTACACAGCACCATAGAAGGGGTGATGAGTTGAAACAACGACAGGTTAACATTAGCAGAGGAAGACCCTGAGGTATCTGATTTCATTGAAAAATATTCGCCGGAGTGAATACGAAGGTGGACACCTAATCATAGGTCCGATATACTTGAAACACAAAGATAAACCGCCACTTTTCCCCAGTTTTAAACCCCTGGCAGGGTATAAAATCCTAAAATTAAGATAAAATTTAACTTATCGGCCTAAAATGGGAGGGTAGAGTTTAACCGGATTTAAGGATTCATCCGATGATCAACCTCGTAGACGCCTCAATGCCTGGCCCGTCTGAGCAGAAAGTCCTGCACGTCCGTCCAGGCGATACGATTGATTTTAAAGAAATAGTTTTAGAAAAAACCTACGTGGACATCATCGGTCCCGACGTGATCCTGACCAACAGCGAAACAAAAGCAAAAATCATTTTTCCTGGTCTGGGCCTGATTCTTTTCTCAGCCGAAGAAGCGCCGCAAATGCTGGTCAACGGGGAAGTAATGACCCCGGCGGAGCTGCTGAGCAAAATAGGCCGTGTTCATAACATCACGACAGAAGATTATTTAAGCTTTACCAGCATCGACCTTGATGAGGGCGCATCAGACGGGGAGCAGTCGCTCGAAGAGGGGGAAATCATTATCCAGGAAGAGCTGGCCATGGTATTGGTCAGAGGCCAGCCGCAGAAGGATACCACCGACCCTGAAGCGGCCCGCGAGGAACTGGAGGAAATCGAAGCGCTGCTGGATTACCGTTCGACAGTTCATGATGATGCCTTTGGCACGCCCTACCTGCTGCCCCTCAAAGTCTCCCTCGATAAAAGCTCAAGCCAGCAAAGGCCGGAGGAGGTTGACCCGAACCTGAACAATTTGGCACGAACAGTTTTTGATTTTGATACGAGGATGCTTCAACTCGCGTCCGTAGACCCTGCGGCGGGTGCAGATGTCCATGGCGGCGGTGGGTCCGAGCTTGCGGCCTTCGATCCCGGCGCCAATCCGCAATATTTCGGGCAAGAAACGATCGATAAATCCGGAGACAATTCAGGCCTGGTGATCTATGCGGATAACCCGGATTTCTTCGACGACTCGCACGGCGCCCGCAACATCCAGATTTCTCCTAACCTTCCGGACGACTTCGACGTCACGGAAGTAAAACTGACCATCCAGAACATCGTGGGCACGGTCACTCCCTCCGATTTCTCGGTATTCGGCGTTCTGGACGATGGGACGGGTTTTAACGAGATCGCCGCAGCGTTTAACCCGGCGACCGGGACGTTCACAATTCCGGCGGCCTCAATCCAACTCGACGGCCGCGGCGATATCAACCTTGTTCTGGTGTATGATCAGGCCTTCGCAGGGGATACGTTTGAAATCCTCATAGAGTCGACGGCGGAGTTCGATTTCCTGAGCGGCGGAACTGTCCCGGAAAACCCGATCCAGACGGAAACCCTCACACGCACGGTCAAATTCACCAATGACTATGCCAGCGAAGGCGGCGGGTTTGACTGGTATCTGGAAACCACCCCGAACGATACCCGCATTTTTTCAGGCAGCGGCGATGATACGATTTTCGGCGGCATGGGAAGGGATTTTATCGAAACCAACGGCGGCGATGATACGGTCTACGCCGACTCCGGCGATGGAGGCGGAGACGATGAGATTGACGGCGGCGAGGGCGGGGAAACAGCGGGCGATACGGTAATCTACACCGGCCGCCTGGAAGCCATAAGCGTAGACCTTGGCGCGGGCAGCGCCGTAGCGGACGGCAGCGGCTTTTACGATGTGACCATCGGCGTGGCCGGAGAAACGGATAAGGTCAAGAATATAGAAAATATCTCGGGCGGCTCTGGCGATGACACGATAATTGGCGACAATGACGCATTTGGTAACATTTTATCGGGCGGCGGCGGCGACGACCTGCTCATGGGCGGGCTCGGCAACGATACGCTCACAGGCGGAAGCGGCACCGACACACTCAGTTACGCCTACCTCACGGGCGCCGGCGCCGGAATAACGATTGACCTGTCAGCAGCATCCGTGAATGCCGGAGCAGGGGATGCCGATACAATCGGGGATCTCTTCGAACATCTCACAGCGACCAGCCGCGACGATGCAATTATTGGCAACACGCTCGATAACGACATCGACGGCGGCGGCGGCACAGATACGGTCAGCTACGCCGGACGTGCCGGAACCGGCGGCGCGACGGTAAATTTCAGTGTGCTTGACATTGACGGGATGTCCGTCCTGACCTTCGGCAGCATCGCCGAGCAGGACCGCCTGATCCGGATTGAAAACCTGACCGGAACCGGGCAGGGGGACACGGTAACAGGCGATGCCGCGAACAACATCTATCTCGGCTTGGCTGGAAATGACACGATCAGCGGCGCTGGCGGCAATGACACGATCGACGGCGGGGCGGACAACGACACCCTGAACGGCGATGCCGGGGACGACAGCATCAGCGGCGGTGCGGGCATAGATGTCATTGATGGCGGTACAAATACGGCCATAGGCGACACTGTCGATTATAGCGTCGAATCGGGCGTTCTCGACGTCAATTTGACCACAGGAGTCGTGGCACAGGACGGCGCAGGCAGCGCGGACACCGTCACGAATATCGAAAACGTACGCGGCGGCAGCGGCACCAATACCATCCGCGGCAGCGCAGCCGACAACGTCATGACCGGCGGCGCGAGCACGGATAATTTCTTCGGTTCTCTGGGCAGTGACACCTATACCGGAAACGGCGGATCGAACACGCTCGATTATTCCGAGCTTTCATCGGGCAACATTGACGTTCGCTGGAACGGGGCAACAAACACGGTCAATAAAGGTGCAGGGGGAACAGACAGCTTCTCAGGTGTGCAAACCATTAACGGCAGTATCCTCGCCACAGACACCCTGACCCTTCTGGTCGCGGGCCTGACGGTGCAAAGCTCTGGCGCTTACTTCTCTCCCGATGCGCTGGCAACCTTGATCGGCGTTGAAAATGTCGAGGGTTCGACCGGAGCAGACACCATCCACGCAATGAACACGGGAACAATCGACAACACCATCAACGGCAATGGCGGCAACGATATTATCTACGGCGGCGATGGCAATCACACTTTGGATGGAGGTCTGGGAACGGACACGCTGCGCTTCGGCTCGGCCTCGGCCATAACTTTCAACCTGACGGCATCGACGGCGGCTTTCGCCACCTATACCAACAACTTTTCCGGCTTCGAGGAATATTATCTGGGTTCGGGCGATGATACGGTCACCGGGTCCGCCGGAAACGACGGTCTTGTCCGCGGCGAGAACGGCAACGATACCTTCCTGGTCAGTGCGGGAGCCGATTCCTTTGACGGCGGTGGCGGCACCGACACCTACGACTTCAACGGCTCGGCAGGCGCAATTAACGTCAACATGACTCTCGGCAGCAATCAGGTGATCGACGACGGTTTCGGCAACACGGAAACGATCACATCCATAGAAAATATCTCGGGAACGAACCTGGCGGATATTATCACCGGCAGCACGGTTACAAACACCCTGCTCGGACGCGACGGCAATGATATCCTCAGCGGCGATGCGGGAGACGACACGATCAGCGGCGGCAACGATAACGACACCATCAGTGGCGGTGCGGATAACGACACCCTGAACGGCGATGCCGGGGATGACACGATCAGCGGCGGCGCAGGCGTGGATGTGATCGACGGCGGTACGAATACAGCCACCGGCGACACGGTGGATTACAGCGCGGAAAGCGGCGCCGTGACGGTCAACCTGACGACGGGCGTGGTATCTGCTGATGGCACGGGCAGCACGGATACAGTAAGCAACATCGAGAACGTGCGCGGCGGCAGTGCCACGAACACGATAACGGGGAACGCCTCGAACAACGTGATTACGGGCGGCGCCAGCACCGATAACTTCTTCGGCTCTCTGGGCAACGACACCTACACCGGCAACGCCGGAAGCAACACTCTAAATTATTCCAGCCTCTCGTCCGGCAATATTGACGTGCAGTGGGACGGCGTAGGCAACACGATTATCAAGAGCGCAGGGGGGACGGACAGTTTCACGGGCGTCCAGACCATCAACGGCACGGCCCTGACCACCGACCGCCTGACGCTGCTGACGACCGGACTGACCGTTCAGGTCTCCGGCGCATATTTCTCTCCAGATGCCTTGGCAACGCTCATCGGCGTGGAACGGGTCGAAGGCTCGGCAGGTTCGGACACGATCTTCTCGATGAGTGGCGCGGGAGTGAACAACACCATCAACGGCAATGCAGGCGATGACATCATTTACGGCGGCAACGGCACCCATACGCTCAATGGCGGCTCGGGCGGCGAAACGCTGGGCGACCAGCTGGTCTTCACGACAGCCTCCAACATGACCTTTAACCTCTCCACATCGACCGCCGTGTTCGGAGGGTTCACCAATACCTTCGCGGCCTTCGAACGCTACCAGCTCGGCAACGGCACCAATACCATCACGGGGTCTGCGGCGGCAGACGGATTCGTCAGGGGCGGAACCGGCAGCGATACCTTCAACGCCAGCACAGGAGCCGATCAATTCGACGGCGACGGCGGGACCGATACCTACAATTTCGCCTCCACGACCAACGGCGTAACGGTCAATCTCCTCCTCGGCAGCAATCAGGTGACGAACGACGGCTACGGCAATATCGAAACGATTTCCAATGTCGAGAACATCACCGGATCGGGGTTTGTAGACAATATTACCGGAAGCGCGGTTGCCAACACTTTGATCGGCAATAACGGTAACGACACCCTGAACGGAGACGCGGGTAACGACAACATTCAGGGCGGTAACGGCGACGATATCATCGACGGCGGCGCCGACAACGACACGATTGATGGCGGCGCTAACAACGACACCATTGCAGGCGGCAGCGGCGACGACACTATCGTCGGGGGCACAGGCAATGATACCATTGACGGCGGTACAAATACAGCCGTAGGAGCGGCCTCCGGTGGCGACACGGCCAACTACAGCGCCGCGACGACACTCGTGACCGTCGACCTCCAGACGGTCGGCGTGAATGCGACCGGAACGACCATCGGTAACGATACCCTCACGAATATCGAAAACGTTTCCGGCGGCACAGGCAATGACGTCATCCGTGGCGATGGCAATTCCAACAGGTTCGTCGGTAATAACGGCAACGACTCCCTGAATGGCCGCGGCGGCGATGACTTCCTGTTCGGGAGCGCCGGGGACGATACCCTGATCGGCGGGGCAGGCAACGATAGGCTGGACGGCGGCACGAACTTCGATACGGTGGATTACTCAACTGCGGCGGGAGCCATTACCGTAAACCTGGTGACAGGGGCCGTTAGCAACGACGGGGACGGCGGTGCCGACACGCTCGTCGCCATCGAATCCATCATCGGTACAACGGGCAATGACACGGTCTCCAGCGCCCACAACAATTACACACTAAGCGGAGGAACAGGAACGGATACTTTGAATTACGCATTCACGACAGGAGGCATTACTGCAAACCTCAGCGGCTTGGGCGCCATCATCACCGGAACTATTAACAAAACGAATGGCGCCGCCGTGACTACCGACAGCGTCACCAACTTCGAAAGCTTCGTCGGCGGCAGCGGCAACGATATCTTCACCTTCAACACCGACGCGATGATCAACGGATCGCCGCTTTTGGGGACCGTCAACGGCGGAACCGGAACCGACCGCCTCAATATCAACAACAGCCTCTCGGGCAACAACCTCAGCGCCAACAACATCAGCGGCACAACGATTGCAGGAATTTTCAGCAATATCGACGAACTCAACCTGACAGGCGCCACCGTCAATGGCAACTATGACGGCGCGGACTACACCCTCTCCAACGACGCCGACGACTTCGACCTGACGCAGGCCAACGTCGAGGCGCTGGTTGGCGTTGGCGGAACGCTGGCCCTGACGGTCAGCTCCACCTTCGACCTCTTCATCAGCGGCGCGACCAACGCCGGCGGCGGCGTCTATCAGTGGGGCGCGACCACCGTCAACGTCACGGCGGTCTAAAACCGCAGGGACAACTTGCCGCGCCGCGTTGTGGGCATAAGCCTTTTCTGCTAACCTCAGGACAGTAAATCGACTGCAGTGTGTAACGGCGGTTTCACGCCGCATTTTCCGTTTATGGCCAGAATGACGACAAAAGACCGGGCGAAAGACAAGCCCCGCACACCGCCGCAGGTGGAGGCGAAGACGCCCCTTGATCCCCTGCTCGAATGTTTCCGCTATACGCTTTCTTTGCAGGGAATGACGCCGGACCTTGACTCCCTTGCGGACTCCCTCCCTTCAACAGGGCAAGCGTTCGAACCCTCCGACCTCCAGCGCCTCGCTGAAAAAATAAACGTCTCGGTCCGCATAAAAAAAATCCCCTTCGGTCTGCTGCAGGAGTTAGTCACGCCCGTAATCCTTCTCCTGCAGGACCGTAAGGCGGTGGTCTATCTCCCCGGCGGGGAAGAACCCGGAAAACTCTACGCCCCGGACACGGGCCTTGCGGCAGGCAATCTGGAAAATCTTCGCAACGCCTATCTCGGTCACGCGGTTCTGGTGACGCCTAGGGGAAAAGATCAAGAAAAAACCGAGCATATGTGGAAGCAGGGCGCTATCGACTGGTTCTGGGCGCCGATCAACGCCTATTGGCAGGGCTACGCGGAAATTATTGTCTGCTCCCTGTTCATCAATCTTTTCATCATCGCCATGCCGCTCTTTACGATGAATGTCTATGACCGGGTCGTCCCGAATTTCGCGATCGAAACCCTTCAGGTTCTCACCATCGGCATCACGCTGGCCTTTATTTTCGACTTCCTCTTCCGCACCATCCGTGCTCATATTCTCGAAAAAATTGCGGCAAAGCTCAGCGTCAAATTCGACCGCGACCTGATGGCGCGCCTGATAGACCTTCCGCCCGAAGCCATGAGCCTTTCCATCGGCGAAAAGGCGAACATCTTTAAGGAGCTTCAGGGCTTACGGGATTTCTACTCAACCCGCCTCGTTCCGGCCTTTGTAGACCTGCCCTTTACTTTGCTTTTCCTGATCGTAATTTATCTGATTGCCCCGTCGGTGAGCTTCGTTCCCGTTCTGGGGATTATCATGATTCTAGGACTGCAGTCGGGTGTGCAATCTCTCCTGACCCGCCGCACGAAGGAAATGTTTACCTCTTCTCAGTCGAAATCCGCCGTGATGGTCGAAATGCTGGGTGGGTTGCAGACGATCCGTATGTTTGGCGCAGGGGGCGCCCGCCTGCGCCGCTGGCACGACGCCACCGAACGCTCGGCCAACAGCACAAAACGCAATCAATCCGTCATGAACGCGGCGGCGAATATTTCGAATCTCGTTATGACGCTCGTCAATATTTTTGTCGTCTTTTTCGGTGTGTACGCCATACAGGCTGGAGATCTCAGCGTCGGCGGGTTGATCGCGGTCACCATCCTCGCGGGCCGCGCTATCGCCCCCGTCACAGGAGTTGCGGCGGTCGTCTCCAGACTCCGGCAATCCCGCGATGTCCTCAAGATGATCGACAGCATCTTCTCGGTTCCCGTTGAAGGCGACCGCGCGGCGAACATCGGCGCCAAGGGGCCATTCACAGGCCGTATGGAACTCCAGAACGTGTCCTATAAATACAAGGGCCAGAGCCTCGCGGCGGTGCAGGGCATAAACCTCAACATCAGTGCGGGCGAAAAAATCGGCCTCATCGGCCAGACCGGCGCTGGAAAATCAACCCTCGCTTTTCTGCTTGCCGGATTGATCCACCCGCAGACGGGAACCATCCTTTATGACGGTTTCGCGCACGACACCATCCTGTCCGCGGAACTCCGCCGCTCCATCGGCTACGTCCCCCAGAAATCCTTTTTCTTCTCCGGCACGATCCGCGACAACATACTGATGGGCGCCGAAGAGCTCACGGAACACGACTTCGCGCAGGCCGCCGAACTCTCCGGCTTGAATATGTACATCCACCAGACAGGACAGGGCTTCGACACCGAAATCGGCGAGGGCGGCATCAGGCTGTCCGGCGGGCAGCAGCAAGCCATCGCCCTAGCCCGCGCCATGATCCGCGATCCCTCCATCCTGATTTTCGATGAGCCGACGACCGGCATGGACAACCTGCTCGAACAGCAAATCCATCAAAATTTGAAAACCTATTTGCGGAACAAAACTTTTATCATGGTGACCCACCGCACGACTCTGCTTCCGCTGGTCGAACGCCTGATCCTTCTCACCAAGGGCCGTCTCGCCGCCGATGGCCCGCGGGATGAAGTCCTGCGCCGTCTGGGGGCGCAGCCGGGGCAATTCGGGGAACGCGCATGACCGAATTCAAGCTGGATAATTTCGACTCGGACAACTGGAACTACCGGCCCTTGCTCTATGCGGTCATCGCGTTGCTTCTATGCTTCCTCGCCTGGGCGGCCTTTTCTCATATCGACCAGCAGGTCCGCGCCACCGGGCGCATTATTCCCTCCGGTCAGGCCAAGCTGATTCAGCATCTCGAAGGCGGCATCGTGGATCAGATTCTCGTAAAGGAAGGCCAGCGCGTCCAGCAGGGCGACCCGCTCTTTCAGGTCCGCAACCAGAGCGCATCCTCCGAGCTGGAGGGCAGCCGCATCGCTCTGCAGGCGCTCGATATCCGCACAAAACGCTTGCAGGCCGAACTGGACGGAGAGGATGAGTTTTCAGTCGAAGAGCAGAAGGCGGGGGAAGGCTTGGAGGAAATTGCCAAGAACGAAGCTCTCCTTTTTAAATCCCGTATGCAAGCTTATAAGGAAAAAGTCGGCGTTTTCAAGGAGCGCGAAAACCAGAAAACTCTCAAGCTCGATGAATTGAAGGGCCAACTCGGCAACCTGCAAGCCGAACGCAAAATCGCGCAGGATCAGCACGCGATAAACGAAAAACTCAAACGCTCGGGCGCGATCTCCGAGTCGCGCTATCTCGATTCAAAAAGCCGTATAGGCGACTTCAACACCCGCATCGGCAGCATCGATAAAATGATTCCGGTGACGCAGGCGGAACTCGAAGAAGTCAAACAGCAAACCAAAGAGCTCGCCGAGCGCCTGAAAACCGAAATCCTCGATGAAATGAACAAGGTCGAACTCGACCGCCAGAAACTGCAGGAGAAAATCAAAGCCGACCGGGATCAGGTGGACCGCACAGCGCTCTCTGCTCCGGTGACCGGACTGGTCAATAAGCTTTACGTCAACACGCTGGGCGGTGTCGTCAAACCGGGTTCCGTGCTCGCTGAGATCATCCCCCTGGAAGATAGCCTGATCGTCGAGGCGCGGATGCAGACAAAAGATCGCGGTCTGGTCTGGAATGGGCTTCCGGCCAGTGTAAAAATATCGGCCTACGACTCGACTGTGTATGGAACACTCAAGGGCACGATCACGGAAATCAGTGCCGATAGTTTAACGGATGACTCCGGCGCAGTCTTCTACAGAGTCAAAATTACCCTCGACCCCGACTCGGTGAAGGGCTTCGAACCCATCTTCCCCGGCATGAGCGTGGAGGCGAATATCCTCTCCGGTAAAACGTCAATATTGCGCGCAATCTTTAAGCCGCTTTTACGCCTGCAGCAGAATGCCTTGCGCGAACCCTGACGCTATGCACAAAAGATTCCCTGTGGGAATCGCTTTTTTCTCTTAAAGTCGCGGCGAACATTTGCTATGGCTAAAGCTGTTCATTGATATCGCGGGAGAGACCATGACCCTGAAAACCGCCCTGCATGACGCGCACGTGGCGCACGGAGCCAAAATGGGTCCGTTCGCCGGGTACGATATGCCCCTCTACTATAAGGAGGGTGTCCTCAAGGAGCATGAGTGGGTCCGCGCTGCGGCGGGTATCTTCGATGTCTCTCATATGGGACAGGTCATAATGGAGGGGCCGGGGCTAGCCGCCTTTCTCGAAAAAATCACACCGTCCGCCTTTCAGAACAAACAATTCGGCCGCGCCCAGTATACGGTTCTGACAAACGAGGAGGGCGGCATCGTTGACGACCTCATCATCACCCGTCTGGAAGAAGAGAAATTCTTCATCGTGGTCAATGCCGGCTGTAAGGAAAAGGACATAGCCTGGATCAAAAACCATATGCCCAAGGGCATCACGCTGGATTATCTGGCCGACCGCAGCCTGATCGCCGTGCAAGGCCCGAAGGCTGAAGCTGTAATTAGTGAACTGTTCGGCGTCGATGCGTCAGACCTCCCGTATATGTTCATTATTCCGAATGTCGAAATTCTGGGCGAAAAGGTGCATATCTCCCGTCTCGGATATACGGGCGAAGACGGCTTTGAACTCAGCGTGCCGAACGAAAAGGCTCTGGATGTCTGGAACAAGCTGGCCGGCCATAAGGCCGTCAAACCGATTGGCCTCGCCGCACGTGATTCTCTACGCCTGGAAATGGGCTACTGCCTGTACGGGCACGATATTGATGGCGCCACGTCACCCGTCGAAGCTGACCTCGGCTGGGTCATGAGCAAGACGAATACAGATTTTATCGGCGCGCAGCGCGTTCTGAACGACAAAGACAATGGCCCGTCCCGTCTGCGTGTGGGGGTCAAGCTGACCGATCCCGGCGTTGCCCGCGAAGGATCGGAAATCTTTAATGAAAAGGGCGAAAAAATCGGAACCCTGACCAGCGGCGGCCCGTCCCCGACCCTGAAAATCTCGATCGGGCAGGGCTACATCCAATCGGGCTTTGCCAAGCCAGGCCAGAAAATCTTCGTGGACGTCCGGGGCCGCAAACTGGCCGCAGAGGTGGCGAATATGCCATTTGTAAAGCCTAAAACCAAATCTATGAAAAAGAAGGATGCAGCATAAAAGGCTGGATCGGACTGTTGAACTTGTTATTTCTCTAAAAAAAAGAGGTGAGTATGAGCGCTCTAAAATACACCAAGGACCATGAATGCATTTTCGTAAAGGACGACATCGTCTGGATCGGGATTACCCCTTACGCACAGGATGCTTTGGGAGATCTCGTATTTGTGGACCTCCCGGAAATTGGTAAAAAGGTCGCCAAGGGCGGCGATGTCGCGGTTATCGAATCCGTAAAGACTGCGGCGGAGGTCTACTCGCCCGTCCCCGGCGAAGTGGTCGAAGTCAATAAGGCGATGACAGGTGAACTCGACCTGATCCGCAAGCCTGTGAACGATAATGGCTGGATCGTAAAGGTGAAAGTCTCAGACAAAGGCGCTTTGGCCGAATTGATGGACGAAGCCGCTTATAACGATTACCTGAAGGGGCTGTCCTGATGCGTTATCTGCCGCTGACCAAGAACGCCCGCCAGTCGATGCTCAAAAGCATCGGCGTCAAGGATGTCGACGCCCTCTACAGGGATATTCCCAAACAGGCTTTCATCAAGGGGCTGGCCGACCTCCCTCAGCATAAGGGGGAGCTAGAGGTAGAGCGTCTCATGGGCTCTTACGCCAACCAGAATAGTGCGGCTCCTGATGGCCCTTTCTTTCTCGGAGCGGGAACCTATTACCATCATGTCCCCTCGACCGTGGATTATATCATCCAGCGCTCGGAGTTTCTGACCGCCTACACACCTTACCAGCCTGAAATCGCGCAGGGAACCCTGCAGGTCATCTTCCAGTACCAGACGATGATCAGCCGCCTGACCGGGCAGGATATTGCCAACGCCTCCATGTATTGCGGCTCGACGGCTCTCTCCGAAGCCGCGCTCATGGCTATGCGCCTGACCAAGCGCAAAAAAATCGCGGTCGGAACCCCCCTGCATCCCCATTACCGCGACGTCCTCAAATCCTATATGGGCAACTTTGACGATGTCGTGATCGAAGATACCGAACCCGACGAGCAGGCGGCCTGCGTCATCGTTCAGTCTCCTGACTTCTTTGGAACCCCCCACAAATACGACAAATGGCGCAATCTCTGTGACAAAACCGGAGCGCTTCTGGTTGTATTGGTCACGGAAATCGTTTCGCTTGGTCTTCTTCCACCCCCGGCTGAAGCTGACATTGTCTGCGGCGAGGCCCAGTCGATCGGTCTGGCCATGGGCTTTGGCGGCCCGCATCTGGGATTTTTCGCCTGCAAGGAAGCCTACCTGCGGCAAATGCCCGGACGCCTGTGTGGCATGACCGAGGACGCGGACGGCCGCCGCGGCTTCGTGCTCACCCTCTCGACCCGCGAGCAGCATATCCGCCGCGATAAGGCGACTTCGAACATCTGCACCAATCAGGGTTTATGCGCTCTGGCCTTCACGGTTCACCTGGCCTTGCTCGGCGAGGACGGGTTCAAGCGCCTCGCGCGTCTGAACCATGAAGCGGCCTGCCGACTGGCGGACGCCCTTTCTTCGATAAAGGGCGTCAAGATCGAAAACGAATCGTTCTTCAACGAATTTGTAATCGAACTGCCAAAGCCTTCCAACCCCGTTGTCCAAAAACTGGCGAAACAGGGAATTATTGCAGGATATCCTCTGCAGGGGAACAAAGTGCTCGTGGCGGCCACAGAAATGACTACGGATGAGGATAATGCAACGTTCGCCAAGGCCTTGAAAGAGAGTCTATGAAATTAAAAACGCTCGTTGCCGTTGTCCTTTTTATCCTTTGCGGGGCTAACGTCGCGCAAGCACAGAAAGCTTGTACGCAGATGTGGTGTCAGGAGGGCACGACCGTCAATCTGAAGTCCGATACGTGGCCGCCGGGAAACTACGAATTCGTGATCACGGCCGACGACCGGACAGTAACCTGCAAATCCAGCCTTCCCTTCAAAGCTTGCGAAGGCAACACGACCTGTAACGGTGAGGGCGTGTTGATCGGCGAGTCCGGCTGCGCCCTGCCTCCGGAAGCGCATAGCTTTCACGCAATCATGCTTCCTGCTATTCCCGAGAACAACAAAATCGTGGTGACCCACGAAAGCGGCAAAACTTTTTCTTATCAAACCCCTATAGAAAAAAGCTGCTTTTTTCCAAACGGCAAGGGTTGTGATCCAAAACCATGTTGCTCAGCCGTGCAGGACTTGACCCTGGATTGGAAGGAATAGCGCATGAGTTCATACCAAGGGTTCATACTCTTCTTGCTTGGTATCCTGACAGGCCTATCCTTATTTGGTGCTGTAAGCTTTTTTAGCCTAGGCGACACAGGTAAAAAGCTTCTCCGCTGCGAAGCAGACAACAGAGAGATAAAGATAGGACTGATTATAAATGAACGCAACCGAACCGTGACCTTGGAAGGAAAAGACATATCCTACGAAAACATTAAGACTTTTTCTGACTCCTTAATCTATGCAAAATGGAGCCATAGCAAAGGATATACGGAAATAAATCTGGATCGTTTAACCGGCGTTCTGGAAGTAACTGAAACTTCAAAAAACGCATCAAAAAAAGAATACAAGAAATTCGACTGTGCACATATAACACAAAAATTTTAGGAGTAAGTCAAAGTGAGCGCGGAAGCAAAAATAACGAAAGCAATAGAACAAATGCAAAATATACCCGGGAAAACGGCCCTAGAGAACAAGGGTCTTCATTATGAGGAAAACCTTCTCTGGGAAAAGGAGTTCAGCGACCGTCCAGGCGTTGATCTTCCTGAGCCGAAAGGAACAGCCCTCCGCACGGGATCAAAAGAACGCACACAGGTCGGCCTTCCGCAACTCAGTGAGCCGCAGGTTCTTCGGCATTTTGTACGAATGAGTACATGGAATTTTTCGATCGACCACGGGTTTTTCCCGCTCGGTTCCTGCACGATGAAGCACAATCCGCGCCTGAACGAAAAAGTTGCTCGAATGAAGGGATTCGCCCATATCCACCCGATGCAACCGGAAAGCACGGTGCAGGGCGCTCTGAAAGTCCTGCACGAACTCCAGAACTGGTTGGCAGAACTCACTGGCTTGCCCGGCGTGTGTCTGGCTCCGGCGGCAGGTGCACACGGCGAATTGGCAGGCATTATGACCATCCGCCGCGCCCACGAATTAAACAAACAGGGCCATCGCAAGATTGTCCTGACGCCGGATTCGGCGCACGGGACAAACCCCGCGACAGCGGCTATGTGCGGCTATGAGGTCCGCAATATCCCCACGAAGGAAACGGGGCGCCTGACAGTTGAAGCCTTCAAAAAGGCTCTTTACGAAAGCGACCCGAAAGGGGCAGACATTGCCGGGATGATGGTTACGAACCCCAACACCTGCGGCCTGTTTGAAACCGATATTATCGAAATGGCCGATCTGCTGCATAAGGCTGGCGGCTATTTCTATTGCGATGGAGCAAACTTCAACGCGCTTGTCGGTAAGGTCCGCCCGGGCGATTTCGGTGTGGATGTCATGCACATCAACCTGCACAAGACCTTCTCAACGCCGCACGGTGGCGGCGGTCCGGGTTCGGGGCCGATCTGCTGTACGCCGGAATTGGCCAGAGCGATGCCGGTGCCAACGGTTATCAGGGATGGTGACACGTACAAGCTGGAAACGGAAGACGATCGCCCGGAAACTTTAGGGCGTCTGAAAGCCTTTCAGGGCCAGTTTGGGATGCATGTGCGCGCTCTGACATACATGCTCTCCCACGGCGCAGACGGACTGAAGCAGGTCTCAGAAGACGCTGTTCTGAATGCCAACTATATTCTGAGTCAGCTCAAAAACGACTACCACGTCCCCTTCGAGGGGCCGTGTATGCATGAGTGCCTGCTCACAGATAAGACCCAGAAGGAATCGGGCGTAACGACCCTTGATATCGCCAAGGGTCTGATTGAGCACGGTTTTCACCCGATGACCGTTTATTTCCCGCTCGTTCTCCCCGGTACGATGCTCATCGAGCCGACAGAAACCGAAAGCAAGGATTCTCTGGATCGCTTCATTACGGTCATGAAAAATTTCGCGGCCAACGTCCGCGCTGGAAAGACGGACATTTTCCATGATTATCCCCTGTCTTCACCGCGCCGCAGGCTTGATGAAGTCCAGGCGGCCCGCAACCCGGTCCTGAAATGGAAAGAGTCCTAAAAAACAAGGGGCTTTGAAAGTATAAAAGCTTCAGGAGCCGCTATTGTGGTAGTGAAGGACAGTATCCACGATGATACTGATCAGCAGCGTGGGATCTTTGTCATGTTTTGACAGGCAACGGGAGATATTCAGCTTATCGCACTCATCCTTGGAAATTTTCCGCATATCCAGGCCGGTGAGAAGGATGACAGGGGTCGTGATACCCATCAGGCGGATTTCGCGCACAACATCAAGCCCGGATTTCCCCTGATCGAGCTTGTAATCTACGATATAAATATCATGGGCGTTTTTCTTCATCTCCCGGAGTCCGTCCTCGAACGACCCGGCCCAATCCATCTTATGACGGAAATCGCCCCCGGTTTCCAGACTCATCTGGGTCAGGACAAAATCCGTCTCCGAATCGTCGATCATAAGGATTTTCGTAATATCTTCTTCGGTATCTTTCACCGAGGGCATCCCAGGATAAATGGACAACAGGAACCGACTCAGAAGACAAGCAAGGTATAAAGTATAAACCTTACAAGATCGCTCTATTATAACTTTTAATCGACCCGAACAAAGGGATTATTTTACTCAAAACGAAGACACTCGGAAATTTATGCTGGTTTTTGGCTTTTTTTTGGTGTAGTAACGGCTATTCCCTAAAAATTGATCCTATAAAACGGCAAAAGCCGCCGCGACACAGGTCAATGAAGGGTAAAATAAAGACAGTCCTATCAAGGGCTTGTGGTTAAAGTTAAGAGGAAGCAATGGCAAAAACCGGACCCGTGGAATATCTGCGTCAGGTCAGAAACGAAATGAAAAAAGTCACCTGGCCGTCCCGTCAGGAAACAACGGTCAGTATGATTGCGGTTTTTATTATGGTTTTTTTGGCATCGACCTTTCTCTTTTTTGCTGACCAAATCATCGCTTATCTGGTCCGCACAATTATGAGCATCGGGCTTTAAAGGAAAAGGATAAAGACAATGGCTAAACGCTGGTACGTTCTTCACGTTTATTCAGGTTTTGAAGCAAAGGTGGCCGAAGCCATCCGCGAAAAGGCAAAAAAACAGGGTCTTGAGGACAAGATTGAGGAAATTCTTGTTCCGATGGAGGAGGTCGTCGAGGTGCGCCGCGGGCAGAAAGTTAGCGCCGAGCGCAAATTTTTCCCCGGCTATGTACTGGCGCGTTTGGATATGGACGATAACGTCTGGCACCTGATTAAAAACACACCCAAAGTCAGTGGCTTTCTGGGCGCAGGCGGCAATAAACCTGTCCCGATCAGCGAAGCTGAGGCCCAAAGAATTTTAAGGCAGGTTCAGGAAGGGATCGAGCGTCCGCGTCCGTCGGTCATCTACGATATCGGCGAGGAGGTCAAGGTGACCGAAGGCCCATTCGCCTCCTTCAACGGCTTTGTGGAAGAAATCGACGAGGAAAAGGCCAAGCTAAAGGTTTCTGTTTCAATCTTCGGTCGCGCCACCCCGGTGGAATTGGAGTTCAGCCAGGTCGAGAAGCTCTGAGGCTTAACGGGCTTTATCCTTAAAAAACGCCCAAACCTCTTCGGCGGTCTCGAAATCCTTGTTCTGGCGACCCACGATGAGTAGGAAAAGCGCTCGGTAATGGTGCTTAAGGCTTGGCTCCGTGTGGCCACCGCCAATGACCTTTATCAGAGCCACGGGCGCTGGCCCGAAATACAAATATTTCCTTGCTGTGGTGCCGTCTTCCGGATCGTGGTCCGAAAAGTCTGTAATGACCGGACGGGGATCGGCACCGTTATTTATTACCCACCATGCAACGGAATTCTCGACCGACAAAACGGTCCCTCTGTGCTTTTGTTTGGCTTCTTTTGCAACGCGCCCACCTTCGTATGGTAGCAAAGGATCCTCAGTGCCATTGATAAAAAGTACAGGAACAGGCTTTTTTAAGAATTCACACGCGCTGAATTGAGGCATAGCCGCCGCCACTGGGGAGATCGCAGCAACTATTTCTGGAGCTTCCAAGGCTACGCGCAGGGACATATGCCCCCCATTGGAAGTTCCGGTTACATAAATTCTTTTGGCATCAACATTTTTCTCACGGATCAAAGTATGAATGAGCAGTTTGATGAAGCCAAGATCATCGGAATGTGTCTTAGATGATTTGTCCTTACGACAGTCGTTCCAGTCCTTAAATCTACCAGCGCTGACAAGCCCGTTCGGTATGGCAACGATAAATCTTTCGCGACGGGCCAGGTCCAGCCAGGTACGGTTTGGATTATTATCATTCATAATTTTTTGCACACTGCCCGTATAACCGTGAAGGACAATAACGAGTGGACGCTTTGCTTCGATGTTTGGATATGGGTCGTAAAGATCATAGGTGCGCTCGATCCCTCCGGAAATAAGCCCTATATTATTGGTGTAGTCCTTAAGATCAAACGCACGGACCGGAGGAAAGGCCGTAACTAGGAACAGAAAAAGGCAAAAAACCCCGACCGCGACACTTCTGAAAATAAAAGGCTTCATGAATTCTAGGCGCTCCACATAATCTTGAACTGCTCGGGCTTCAAGACAAGTTGTACGAGAGTGTTTCCGACCCTGTCCAGAAATTCAACGGTGCAGGAGGGCTCAGGCTGTTCATGGACGGCGACGATAAACCCGTGCTTGCCGCTGACCAACCCGTATTCCGGGAGATCGATCGAAAGCGTGATGACATCGTCTTTTTTCATGGAGCCCTTTTGGGTTCAGGTTTCTTATGCCCGCGTTCCCTCTATAGTCCAGCAATCGTTTTGCGGCAAGGGAAGGGGGCAATAGAGGTTAATTTTTTTCTTGATTGATCGGAACCAAGAGTTTATGGTCCGCCAAATCGTTGTGGGAGGCGTTCTCAAAAAGCCCATTGGGCGCCGCACCACGAAACCTTAACCTTTAAGGAGTAGACAATGGCAAAAAAAATAACAGGTTATATTAACCTGACCATCCCCGGCGGAGCGGCCAATCCGTCGCCGCCTGTAGGTCCAGCCCTCGGTCAGCAGGGCGTGAATATCATGGAATTCTGTAAGGCGTTCAACGCCCGTACGGAAAGCCAGAAAGGTGTTCCCACGCCGGTTGTCATCACCGTTTATGAGGATCGTTCATTTACCTTCATCACCAAGACCCCGCCCGCAAGCTACTTCCTGCTGCAGGCCACCAAGCGTGAAAAGGGCTCCGGTACTCCCGGTCGTGAAGTTATTGCCCAAGTCAGAAAATCGCAGGTGCGCGAAATCGCCGAAAAGAAAATGGTCGATCTCAACGCCAACGATATCGACGCGGCGATGAAAATTATTGAAGGCTCGGCCCGTTCTATGGGCATTGAAGTCGTGGAGGGATAAGTCATGGCGAAAGCAGAAAGCAAGAAGAAATCCGAAGGCAAAAAGCCGAAAAAACAGCAGGTTGTGGTCGACCGCAACAAATTCTACGCCCTTGAGGAAGCTGTAAGCATTCTCAAGACCGCTGCGAAAGACCGTAAATTCGATGAAACCATTGAAATTGCAATCAATCTTGCGGTTGACACCAAACACGCCGACCAGCAGGTCCGCGGGATGCTAAGCCTTCCCAACGGAACCGGCGCGAAAGTCCGTGTAGCTGTCTTCGCCAAGGACGAAAAGGCCAAGGAAGCCAAGGCCGCCGGCGCTGATATTGTCGGAGCGGATGATCTGGCTGAAAGGATCCAGAAAGGCGAGATCGATTTTGACCGCTGCCTGGCAACCCCGGACATGATGGTTCTGGTTGGTCGCGTCGGTAAAATTCTTGGTCCCAAAGGCCTGATGCCCAACCCTAAACTCGGAACTGTGACGCCGAATATCGGCGAAGCGGTCAAATCCATGAAGGGTGGAGCAGTCGAATTCCGCGCCGAAAAAGCTGGGATCATTCACGCCCGCGTTGGCAAAGCCTCTTTCGACGAAGCCAAGCTGGTGGAAAACATCCGCGCCTTCTATGAGGCGATTATCCGGGCCAAACCCGCCGGAGCCAAAGGCAAATACATCAACAAGGTGTCCGTAACCTCGACCATGGGCCCGGGGATCAAGATTGATCCTGAAACCCTTCGCAAGACGGCCTAAGTCGCACTAAAGCCGAACAGTTTTTAAGAAGCCCGGAAAAAATCCGGGCTTCTTTATTTTGGCTCTTGTCAAAGACAAAAGATGTGATTAAGAGTCATTCTCAATAAAGAGTAACTCTTACTATCATCAGGGAGCACAAGTTGATGTACCGCAAAATGACCCTTTTATCCTGTGTTGCCATTACACTCTTCAGCCCGTCTCAGGCTAAGGCTGAAGGGTACATTCTGCAAAATCTGGTCGCAAACCGGCAGATTTATATGCCCGAAATCGTCGATCCGCAGATGGTCAACGCCTGGGGTCTGGCGATCCGTCCGGCGGGAGCGGGGGGTCATTTCTGGATCAATAACACCGATACAGGAACGGTCAGCCTTTATGTTGGCGATGTGGGCGGGAAAAAGCTCTTTCAGGATGATGTCAAGCGGATCACTCTGCCCGCCGCGGACCCGAAGGCCGAGCATTCCACTCCGACGGGGCAGGTCTTTAACGGCGTCGAGACGGAGTTCGTGGTGACGCATGATGGCATCACCGGCCCCAGCAAGTTCATATTCTGCACCGAAGACGGCACGATCATCGGCTGGACTGAAAAAAAGAATGACGATGGAACTTTTATTCGTCCCTCTCATGGCGTGATTGCCGTCGATCAATCTAAGCAGGGAGCGATTTACAAGGGGATAACCGTTTCCGTCAACCGCGAAGGCGGAAACCGACTTTATGCGGTGGACTTCGCCAACAACCGCGTCGATATATTCGATTCCTCATTTAAACCTTTGAAGATCGAAGGAGCATTCGCACATCCAGCCGGAGTTCCCTCCGATCACGCGCCCTTCAACGTGCAGGAGCTGGGCGGTATCCTCTATATAACCTATGCCAGACTGACAAAGGAACCCGGCGAGGAAGAGCAGGGCACCGGGCTGGGCTATCTTGCGGCCTTTGACTATGAAGGCAAGCTGATCCGCGAGTTCGAGGGCAGAAAAGATCTCGACGCCCCTTGGGGGCTGGCGATTGCGACAGCAGACTTCGGTCAGGCGTCCGGCCGTCTGCTGGTCGGGAACTTCGGCAACGGCAAGATCGTGACATTTGATCTGGAAAGCGGCAAGCAGGCAGGCGTTTTGAAACGGCCAGATGGCAACCCGCTAGAAGTCGAGGGACTTTGGGGCATATTGTTCGGAAATGGTCAAAGCCTTGGCGATGCCAACGCACTCTACTACGCCGCCGGCCCTGCCGAAGAAGCGGACGGAGTCTTCGGTAAAATCGTCTGGACTCCCTAAAATTATACAGAAAACCCTTGACGGGCAGGTTTTCCTTCTATAGACCTGCCCGTAGTTTACAAAAACCTGTCAGGGACTGCAGGGGCTGAAGCTTAAAAAGCCTGCACAGATAGGAAGAATAAAAAGCCAATCCTAATATCTAAGGCCGCTTTTGTTCTTTCAGACTGATCCCCGCAGGCGGCCAAAAGGCCGCTTTAGTTTTTTGGGAATTTAACTTTGATCGTGGAGACAAAACCATGGGCATGAGCCGGGCAGAAAAGAACGAGGAAATCGTGGCGCTGAACCAGCGCTTTAACGAGGAAGAGCTTGTGGTCGTCACCCAGTATTCCGGTCTAACCGTTAAGGAGCTCACCGACCTGCGGAACGAACTCCGCAAGAACGGTGCAAAATTCAAGGTTATTAAAAACCGCCTCGCACAGCGCGCCCTGAAAGGGACGAAGTTCGAGAAGCTGGAGGATATGTTCGCCGGCCCGACCGGCATCGCCACCTCAAAAGACCCTGTGGCCGCCGCGAAAGTAACATTTGAATTCGCCAAGAAAAACCAGAAGCTGATTATCGTTGGCGCGGGCATGGGCGAAACGGTTCTCGATCCCAAGGGCGTGGAAGCGCTGGCCAAACTGCCGAGCCTTGACGAAATCCGCTCCAGGCTGGTGGGTCTTCTGGTGGCGGCCCCGACCAAGCTGGCGGGAGTTCTGCAGGCTCCGGCCCGCGATCTGGTAGGTGTAACAAAGGCTTACGGCGAGAAACAAGTTTAGTTTTAATTTTCAGAGAAATGATCAAGTTTAAATTCTAAGGAGGAAAAAATGGCTGCTGATCTGAATAAAATTGTTGAACAACTCTCGACCTTGACGGTTCTGGAGGCTGCGGAACTATCCAAGCTTCTCGAAGACAAGTGGGGTGTAACCGCTGCTGCGGCTGCTCCTGTCATGATGGCAGCGGCCGGACCTGGCGCGGCTCCTGTCGAAGAGAAGGACAGCTTCAATGTCGTTCTCGTTGACGGCGGCGCTAACAAGATCAACGTGATCAAGGAAGTCCGCGCAATCACCAGCCTCGGCCTGAAAGAAGCCAAGGATCTGGTCGAAGCGGGCGGCAAGACCGTTAAGGAAGGCGTCAAAAAGCCCGAGGCCGAGGAAATCAAGAAGAAACTCGAAGCCGCCGGTGCCAAAGTCGAGCTGAAATAATCTTCGCCTGAAACATCAAGCATTTCCCGCATGACTTTAAGGGTGTGGGAAATGCTAATATTTCATGGAATGAAGGTTGACAAACAGCAAAACGATGGTCCATATAGCTTACAAAATTTCTGAGACAGACGTGAAACCCGTACGCGTAACGGATTCCGCTTTGCGGAAAAACTAGGGATTTGAACCTGTTACCCTGATATTGAAGGGGCAACAGGTTGTTTTTGTTTGCTTGATTAGCAACTTTTGGAATTTTTTAAAAGGTGAGAAGAAATGAGCGCAGCCAAGACCTCAAGAGCAGTAACGCAGGCCAACGATATCAGCAGCTTTACCGGCCGCAAGAGGATCCGGCGCAATTTCGGGCGTATCCGTGAAGTGGCCCAGATGCCTAACCTCATCGAGGTGCAGCGCAATTCCTACGAACTGTTCCTTCAGAAGGACGTTCGTGCCGAAGACCGTGCACTACGCGGCCTGCAGGAGGTCTTCTCCTCCGTCTTCCCGATCAAGGATTTCAGCGACCGTGCGGAAATCGACTTCGTAAAATTCGAATTCGAAGATCCCAAATACGATGTGGATGAGTGTCAGCAGCGGGGGATGACTTACGCCGCCCCACTGCGCGTGACCTTGCGCCTCTCGGTCTTTGATGTGGATCCTGATTCGGGCCTCCGTTCGATTCGGGACATCAAGGAGCAGGACGTCTATATGGTCGATATGCCCCAGATGACCAATAACGGAACCTTTGTCGTAAACGGCACGGAGCGGGTTATCGTCTCCCAGATGCACCGTTCCCCGGGCGTCTTCTTCGACCATGACAACGGCAAGACACACGTTTCCGGTAAATACCTCTTCTCGGCTCGTGTCATCCCCTACCGCGGCTCATGGCTCGATTTCGAATTCGATGCCAAGGACATCATGTTTGTCCGTATCGACCGTCGCCGCAAGCTGCCATTAACCACTCTGCTACGCTGTCTGGACAGCGCGGAAACCGAAAAACTCCGCAAAAAAGCGGAAGATAAAGGCGAAGAGCTGGATCCTTTGCTGGTTCAGGGGATGTCCAATGAGGAAATCCTGAAGACATTCTACGATGTGATTGTCTACGAACAGGACAAAAAGGGCTGGCGCACGGCTTTCAACCCGGACAGGGTGCGCGGAATCAAGCTGAATTACGATCTGATCAACGCAAAAACCGGACGCACTGTCGCCAAGGCCGGGGAAAAGATTACCGCACGTGCGGCCAAGAAACTGGCCGAGGCCGGATTGGAGGAAGTCCGCGTCGAAAGCGAAAATCTCGTCGGCAACTTCCTCGCCGTTGATATCTTTGACCAAAAAACCGGACTGGTTCTCTTCGAGGCCGGCCATGAAATCGCGCAGGAAGATTTTGCCAAACTTGAGGAACTGGGAGTCAGCGAAATTCCTGTTCTGTCCATCGACTTCCTCAATGTTGGACCCTATATCCGCAATACGCTGCTGGCCGACAAGTGCGACACCCGTGAAGCCGCGCTGGTGGATATCTACCGCGTTATGCGACCCGGCGAACCCCCGACAGTGGAATCCGCCGAGGCGCTCTTCCAATCGCTCTTCTTCGATGCCGAGCGCTACGACCTGTCGTCCGTCGGTCGCGTCAAAATGAACGCCCGCTTGGATATTCAGGCGGATGATCAGTTTCGCGTCCTCAGTAAGGCCGACATTCTGGCGATTGTAAAATACCTCCACGGCCTGAAGGACGGTCGCGGCGAGGTGGACGACATCGACAACCTCGGCAACCGCCGGGTCCGCTCGGTCGGCGAACTCATGGAAAATCAGATGCGTATTGGTCTTCTCCGCATGGAGCGGGCGATCCGCGAACGGATGTCCTCCGTGGATATCGACACCTATATGCCCCACGACCTGATCAACTCCAAACCGGCCCAGGCCGCCGTGCGCGAGTTTTTCGGCTCATCCCAGCTTTCCCAGTTTATGGATCAGACCAACCCGCTCTCGGAAATCACGCACAAACGCCGCCTCTCCGCCCTTGGCCCCGGTGGTCTGACCCGTGAGCGCGCAGGCTTCGAAGTCCGTGACGTGCACCCGACCCATTACGGCCGGATATGTCCAATCGAAACGCCCGAAGGCCCGAATATTGGTCTGATCAACTCTCTGGCGACCTTTGCCCGCGTCAATAAATACGGTTTTATCGAAAGTCCTTACCGCAAGGTCTCCAAGGGCAAAGTAACGGACGAGGTTATTTATATGTCCGCCATGGAGGAAGCCAAGTACGTCATCGCACAGGCCAACTCCGTGCTCGATAAGTCGGGCAAGTTTGAAAGCGAACTCGTCTCCTGTCGTCAGGCTGGGGAGAACATCATGTCCCAGCCCGAAACGATCGAATATATTGACGTTTCGCCCAAGCAGATCGTCTCTGTCGCGGCCTCGTTGATCCCGTTCCTGGAGAACGACGACGCGAACCGCGCCCTCATGGGATCGAACATGATGCGTCAGGCCGTTCCGCTGCTGCGCTCGGCCGCCCCGATCGTCGGCACAGGCATGGAAGCAACAGTTGCGCGGGATTCCGGCGCCGCCGTCTCTGCCCGCCGCGCCGGTATTGTGACGAAAGTGGACGCGACACGGATCGTCGTTCAGGCAACCGAGTTTGAAAATGCTGACGATCCTGTGGTGGATATCTACAAACTCTCCAAATTCCAGCGATCAAACCAGAACACCTGCATCAACCAGCGCCCGCTTGTAAAAGTCGGCGACGAGGTCAAGGCGGGCGATATCGTGGCGGACGGTCCTTCGACCGACCTCGGCGAACTCGCTCTGGGCCGCAACGTTCTCGTGGCGTTCATGCCTTGGAACGGTTATAACTTCGAGGACTCCATCCTCATCTCCGAGCGCATCGTTAGCGACGACGTCTTCACCTCGATCCATATCGAGGAATTCGAGGTCATGGCCCGCGACACCAAGCTGGGAACCGAAGAAATCACCCGCGACATCCCCAACGTCGGCGAAGAGGCGCTCAAGCACCTTGACGAGGCGGGAATCGTGCACATCGGCGCCGAAGTCGCCCCCGGCGATATTCTGGTCGGTAAGGTGACACCCAAGGGCGAAAGCCCGATGACACCGGAGGAAAAACTCCTCCGTGCCATTTTCGGCGAGAAAGCTGCGGACGTGAAGGATACCTCCCTGCGCCTGCCGCCCGGAGCCATCGGAACAATTGTCGAAGTCCGCGTCTTCAACCGCCGCGGCGTCGATAAGGATGCTCGAGCGCTTTCTATCGAGCAAGCCGAAATCGAGCGTCTGGCCAAAGACCGCGACGACGAGCGCCGCATCCTCGAAGATGGCTTCTACGGTCGTCTGGAACAAATGCTGGTCGGGCAGAAACTGGCCTCGGCTCCCAAGGAAGCCAAACTGAAAAAAGGCGAATCGATCAAGAAAGCCGATCTCGCGGAAATCAAGCGCGGCCTCTGGCGTCTTGTCTCTGTCGAAAGCGAGAAGCGCATGGCCGAGATTGAGGCTATGACCAAAACCTTCGATGCCGCCGTCGATGATCTCAAGAAACGCTTTGAAAACAAGGTCGAAAAACTGCAGCGCGGCGATGAACTGCCTCCTGGTGTGATGAAGATGGTCAAAGTCTTCGTGGCTGTAAAACGCAAGATGCAGCCAGGCGACAAGATGGCAGGACGTCACGGCAATAAGGGTGTGGTCTCCAAGATCATGCCGGCAGAGGACATGCCCTATCTGGATGACGGAACGCCTGTTGACCTCGTTCTGAACCCTCTGGGCGTGCCCTCGCGGATGAACGTGGGACAGATTCTCGAAACCCATCTGGGTTGGGCGTCCGCAAGCCTCGGCAAGCAGATCGGCCAGATTATCGCGGCCTTCGAAAACGCCAAAAAGCCGACCGAGCAGGAAATGAAAGACCTGCACGGCAAGCTCAAGGACGTTTACGGCGAACGCGAGTTCAAGGATCGTGTCAGCCAGCTTGAACAGGGCGACCTGATCGAGATGTGCAAGAACGTCAGCGTCGGTGTGCCGATGGCCACCCCCGTCTTCGACGGCGCACATGAACAGGACATCACCGAGTTGCTGCAGAAGGCCGGCCTCGACCGCTCCGGTCAGGTCCGCCTGATCGACGGCCGCACAGGCGAATATTTCCACCGCCCGGTCACAGTCGGCTACATGTACATGCTCAAGCTCCATCACCTTGTGGACGACAAGATTCACGCCCGTTCCATCGGGCCGTACTCTCTCGTCACGCAGCAGCCTCTGGGCGGTAAGGCCCAGTTCGGTGGCCAGCGCTTCGGGGAAATGGAAGTCTGGGCACTTCAGGCCTACGGTGCCGCCTATACGCTGCAGGAGATGCTGACCGTCAAGTCCGACGACGTGGCGGGCCGCTCCAAGGTCTACGAGGCGATTGTGCGCGGTGAAGACAACTTCGAAATCGGCATCCCCGAATCCTTCAACGTCCTGACCAAGGAACTGAAGGCTCTGGGCCTGAATGTCGATATGAAGCAAACCGCGAAGTAAGGGTAAGGGCGCACGGAAAGACTGATGCAAGCGATCGCGACATTCCTGTCTGCACTCGTTCTGGCGGCGTCCATCGCCGCCGGAGGCTTGTTCCTGCGCGAGGGGATGATCCGCTTCAACGCGCAGCAGGGGGTTGTCTCCGTCAAGGGGCTGGCGGAAAAGAGCGTGGAGGCCGATCTGGGCGTCTGGCGCATATCCCACAGCGTCAAGGAATGGGACCTTCCTGCCGCTCGCCAGAAGCTGCAGACCAACCAGCAGGCGATCGAATCCTTCCTGAAACAGAATGGCTTCGCACCAGAGGAGTACGCCCGCAAGAGCATTTCCCTTTTTCAGGGCCGCGAAGTCACCGCACAGGTCGGAGAGGTCCAGGAATACAAGAACACCTTTGAAATGACCCAGACCATTACGGTCCGCAGTCCCAAGGTGCGGGAGATCGAAAAGGCCGCACAGAATACCTTCGCCTTGATCGCGCAGGACGTTCTGCTCACCAATTCCGACCCGGTGTATATGTACACCAAACTGAACGAGGTCAAGCCGGACATGATCGCCGAGGCGACCCGTAACGCACGCGACGCGGCCACTCGCTTCGCGCAGGATTCCAACAGCAAGGTGGGAAAGATTCTTTCCGCCGATCAGGGATGGTTCAATATCCTCTCCGCATACGGCGACGAGGTGGAAAACGAACAGGCCTCGATCGAGAAAAAGGTGCGCGTAGTAACCACAGTGAATTTCACCCTGGTTGATTAAAATCAGGACCAAGACAGAAGAGAAAAGGGCGAAGACGATGAATGAACTGATGAACTTGTTTGGCCAGCCGACCGGACCGCAAAGCTTTGACACGATCCGCATTTCGATTGCCTCTCCGCAGCAGATCAACAGCTGGTCCTTCGGCGAGGTGAAAAAACCCGAAACCATCAACTACCGCACCTTCAAGCCCGAGAAGGACGGCCTCTTCTGCGCCCGCATTTTCGGCCCCGTCAAGGACTATGAATGTCTCTGCGGCAAATACAAGCGTATGAAATACAAGGGCATCATCTGCGAGAAATGCGGCGTCGAAGTGACCCTGACCCGCGTCCGCCGCGAACGCATGGGCCACATCTCTCTGGCCTCGCCCGTCGCGCATATTTGGTTCCTGAAATCGCTGCCGAGCCGGATCGGCCTCATCATCGACATGACTCTCAAGGAACTGGAACGCGTCCTCTATTTCGAAAACTTCATCGTCATCGAACCGGGCATGACTCCGCTCAAGCCGATGCAGCTTCTCTCCGAAGACGATTATTACAACGCCCAGGACGAATACGGCGAGGAATCCTTCCGCGCCGGTATTGGTGCCGAGGCGCTCAAGGAAATTCTCTCCGCGATTGATCTGGAGCAGGAACGCCTGAAGGTCGAGGAAGACCTGCGTGAAACCAGCTCCGAAGCCAAGCGTAAGAAGCTCGTCAAGCGCCTGAAACTGGTCGAGGCCTTTATCACGTCCGGCACCCGCCCGGAATGGATGATTCTGGACACGGTTCCCGTTCTTCCGCCCGAACTGCGCCCGCTCGTTCCCCTCGATGGCGGCCGCTTTGCGACCTCCGATCTGAACGATCTCTACCGTCGCGTCATCAACCGGAACAACCGTCTGCGCCGCCTGATCGAACTCCGCGCCCCGGACATCATCGTCCGCAACGAAAAGCGGATGCTGCAGGAAGCCGTAGACGCCTTGTTCGATAATGGTCGCCGTGGCCGCGTCATTACCGGCGCGAACAAACGCCCGCTGAAATCCCTCTCCGATATGCTCAAGGGCAAACAGGGCCGCTTCCGTCAGAACCTTCTTGGCAAACGCGTGGACTATTCCGGCCGTTCCGTGATTGTGGTTGGCCCGGAACTCAAGTTGCACCAGTGCGGCTTGCCGAAAAAAATGGCTCTGGAGCTGTTCAAGCCGTTCATCCTCCACAAGCTGGAAATTTACGGTCTGGCCTCCACGGTCAAGGCCGCCAAACGCATGGTCGAAAAGGAACGCCCCGAAGTATGGGACATCCTTGAGGAAGTCATCCGCGAACACCCCGTTCTCCTGAACCGGGCACCCACGCTGCACCGCCTCGGCATTCAGGCGTTCGAGCCGGTCCTGATCGAGGGCAAGGCGATCCAGCTTCACCCGCTCGTCTGTACGGCGTTCAACGCCGACTTCGACG
This sequence comes from Alphaproteobacteria bacterium, assembly GCA_018000295.1. Lineage (GTDB taxonomy): Bacteria > Pseudomonadota > Alphaproteobacteria > Micavibrionales > Micavibrionaceae > JAGNKE01. Next base: position 72,639 of record JAGNKE010000004.1, read on the forward strand.
GCGACCAGATGGCCGTTCACGTGCCGCTGTCTATCGAGGCGCAACTCGAAGCCCGCTGCCTCATTATGTCCACGAACAACATCCTCTCGCCCGCGAACGGTAAGCCGATCATCGTGCCTACGCAGGATATCGTTCTCGGTCTTTACTACCTCTCCATTGGCCGCGACGGTGAAATCGGTGAAGGCATGATCTTCCGCGGTGCCGGGGAAATCGCCCACGCGCTTCAGGAAAATGTCGTCAGCCTGCACGCCAAGATCAAGTGCCGCTACCGTGATGTGGACGAACAGGGCAATCCGAAAACCGTTCTGGTTGAATCCACACCAGGACGTATTCTCATGTCTGAATTGCTCCCTCGCCACCCGCAGGTGCCGTTCGCGCTAATCAATCAGGTGTTGACCAAAAAGGAAATCATGTCCCTGATTGACATCGTCTACCGCTATTGCGGTCAGAAGGAAACGGTCATTTTCTGCGACCGTTTGATGAAGCTCGGCTTCCGTCATGCCTGTATCGCGGGCATTTCCTTCGGTAAGGACGATCTCGTCATACCCGAGGCAAAAAAGAAACTGGTCGATGCCGCTTACGAAAAAGTCAGCGAATTCGAGCAGCAATACATGGATGGTCTGATCACCAAGGGTGAAAAATACAACAAGGTCGTCGATATCTGGTCGCGTTGCACCGACGAAGTCGCGGACGCGATGATGAAGGGCATCTCCAACATCGAATCCGGAAAGCTGAACGCCGTCTACATGATGGCGCACTCTGGCGCACGGGGTTCCGCGGCCCAGATCCGCCAGTTAGCGGGAATGCGCGGGCTTATGGCCAAACCCTCGGGCGAGATCATCGAAACCCCTATTATCTCCAACTTCAAGGAAGGTCTTTCGGTTCTCGAGTACTTCAACTCCACCCACGGCGCCCGGAAGGGGCTGGCCGACACGGCGCTGAAGACCGCGAACTCGGGTTACCTCACCCGCCGTCTGGTTGACGTGGCTCAGGACGCCATCATCACCCAGCATGATTGCGGAACGGAAAACGGAATCATGATGCGCGCCGTGATGAACGGTCCCGATGTCATAGTCTCTCTGTCCGAACGCATCCTTGGCCGTGTGCCGTCTACGGATATCAAGAGCCCCCTCACCGGTAAGACGATTGCTGGTGCAGGGATCATTATTGATGAGGTTACAGCAGAGCAGGTAGAAACCGCGGGCGTGGACGAAGTCAAGGTCCGTTCCGTTCTGGTTTGCCAGGGGGATAATCATGGCATTTGCTCCAAATGTTATGGCCGCGATCTGGCCCGGGGAACCGAAGTCAACGTTGGCGAGGCCATCGGCGTTATGGCGGCCCAGTCCATCGGCGAGCCGGGAACCCAGCTCACCATGCGGACTTTCCACATTGGAGGCGCGGCGCAGAAGGGCGCTGAGCGCTCCCATGTCGATGCGAATATCGAAGGCAAGGTCGAAATCCGCAACAAGAACCTCGTCAAGAACTCCGCTGGGGTCACCATCATCATGGGCCGCAACACGGAACTCGTCATTCAGGACAAGAAGGGCGTCGACAAGGCAACCTATCGCGTTCCCTACGGCGCACGCCTCTTGATCGAAGACGGAGCGAAGGTAAAAGCAGGTGAAAAAATGGCCGAATGGGACCCCTATACCCTTCCGGTCATTACGGAAAAGGATGGGGTTGCCCATTACTTCGATCTAGTCGAGGGTATCTCAGTCGTCGATCAGGCCGACGAAGCGACGGGCATTTCTTCCCGCCGCGTCATCGACTGGCGTTCGCAGCCCAAGGGAAGCGACCTCAAGCCGCGTATCGCGCTGCTGGATAAAAAGGGCAACATCATCAAGCTGCCCAACGGTCTGCCCGCGAACTATGAACTGTCTGTGGACACACTCCTCTCCGTCGAAAGCGGACAGGACGTCAAGGCAGGGGATATCGTCGCCCGTATCCCGCGTGAAACCTCGAAGACCCGCGATATCACCGGGGGTCTCCCGCGTGTGGCCGAACTATTCGAAGCCCGCCACCCCAAGGATTTTGCGGTCATCGCAGAACTGGACGGTTACGTTGAATTCGGCAAGGACTACAAGTCCAAACGCCGGATTGTCGTCCGCCCCGTCAATGTCGATGAGGAAGCCCGCGAATATCTGATCCCGAAGGGCCGCCACTTGGCCGTTCAGGAAGGCGACTTCGTCCGCAAGGGCGACCGTCTGCTCGACGGATCGCTAGTGCCCCACGATATCCTGAATATTCTGGGTGTAGAGGCGCTGGCCGAATACCTCACGAACGAGGTGCAGGAGGTTTACCGCCTGCAGGGCGTTCGGATCAACGATAAGCACATTGAGGTGATTGTCCGCCAGATGATGCAGAAGGTCGAGGTATCCACCACCGGCGACTCCACGTTCCTGGCCGGAGAGCATATCGACCGGGAGGAGTTCGAGGAAGCGCGTCGGCGATATATCGAGGAAGGAAAGATCGCACCAGAGGGCAAACCGGTCCTTCAGGGGATCACGAAGGCCTCGCTGCAGACCCGTTCCTTCATCTCGGCCGCTTCTTTCCAGGAAACCACGCGCGTCCTAACCGATGCCGCCGTCAACGGCAAGGTGGACCGCCTGAACGGCCTCAAGGAGAACGTCATCGTCGGCCGCCTGATCCCGGCGGGAACCGGCGCATTCGTGAACCAGATGAAACGTCTGGCGGCCGAACGCGACGAAGAGGTTCTGGCCAATATGCCAAAACCAGAAGGCATCGAGGACCAGGCTTCAGCCGAGGTTCAGGCCGAAAGTTCGGAAACGCGCCGCCCGCGCAAGGAAGCAGCGGCAGGATAGCACCGAATAATAATATGAACTGTATTTCTAAGAACCCCGAAAAGGGGTTCTTCTTTTATGTGTGTTTACCCATCCTGACTTTGAAGCAAGAATAAAGAAAGAGAAATAGCCAGGCTACTAAGCCTGAAAGAGTGATCAAAGCGCCGACTTGCTCCTGAGGCAGAGCAGGTATGGAAAAAGACAATGTGTAGGCTCCTGGCGGTAAATTCACAGAAATCTGACCATAGGGCTCAAGAGGGCTTATCACCAAATCTTTGTGGTTGCCGTCTTCAAACGTAATCTGGGAACGCCAACCGACAAAATTAAATTGCCTCAAGATAAAAACTGTCGGATCTGGTGAATTAACTCGAAAAACAATCTGCCTGGGCAAATTCTTCATAATCGTGACCTCGGCAAGAGGGCCGTCAAATCTCCATAGCGGGTACGCAGGCGTCTTTTCGACGAAATCATTGATGCTAACCCTCATTTCCTTGTTTTTCGGCATAAACTCGCCGGTAAGGATCCTGTTCTTGATACGGTATTCAAAAAACGCCGGGTCAGGATGCCACGAAAGCCTCACGAAGTTGAAGGTAAACAAACTGAGGGCAAAAAACGCGGCTGATATGAGGCAGAGGCTGTAAAAAGAGGTCAAACGGTCATTCTGTCTACCCGACGGAGGCATTGAAATAAAAAACGCGATCAAAGAAACGAAAAAAAAGTCCGAAAGCATCAGGAGCCGAAAAGGAAATTGAATTTTCTGTAAAGGTTCAAAAAGAACCCAAAAGAAATGAGAAAAGGGCGTCATCAGGAAAAAACAAAAACCGGCAGAAAGCATGAAAGGAAGACCATCTTTGACTCTGCTTTCGTCCGAGTTGATAAACAAATAAACAAACAGGGCAAGAGGAACAAAAAACTGAAAGCTGGCGATTGCAAAAAGCAGCGCTCCGTAGTTTTTGAAGACCGGAGGCCATGAAGAGGGGGGCCACCACAGGAACCATTGCTTGTAGTCATAAAAGGGGCCGCTCCAAAGCACCTGCGAACGCACGGAATCCAGGAGTGTTAAAGCAGGGTAAAGGTAAATGCCTGCAAGGCACCCGCCAAGAAAAAGACAAAACAGAAAAACGCCAAAGGCCGAAATCTTTTCAATACTACGGTTATGAGCAGTCAAAATACTGCAGCCCTTCGCAAAAACCAGAAAAGGTGTCACGAAAACGGCGCTGGGCAGGTGGGTGACAAGGAAAAGCGCATAGACTAGTGCCAGTAAGACACCAAGGGCATACTTGGGGAAGGGCTGCCGTAAAGAAAGCAAAAACAGCAAGGGAATCCAAGCAAAGGCCGCAAATTCGGCCACGTTATTACGCTCGTAAACATCGATAAATAAATGGTAGGGCGCGATCATGTAAAGAAAGGCACCGACAACAGAAGCGTACCTTGAACAAAAAGATGAAAGCCAAAAGTAGCAGGTAATGCCTGATAAAATTAGGAAGAAAGAAACGTTAAAAATTAGAACATGAAGAGTATCAAACTGTTGAAGTCCGACGATATCAATAAAGTAGCTGACGTAATAAATCAGGGGAGGATAAAAAAACAGATTGGCGCCTCCAAAGCCGTGATTGATATTATGAAGCCACCTTGGGTATAGCTCTCCAGCTTGTACTTGTTCTTTAAATGCTTCATAGGCTATGATTTGGTTCTTGTAGTCATCTCCGATGGGAAAACCGTTGAAAAACACAAACCAAAGAGCTCCTAAACCCATCAAGGCGATTAGGAAAAGATCAACAAATACAGATCTTCTAATAAGCAAGGCTAATCCCCGTAAAACATATCCTTACAAGCTCCCTTAAACAATAGGGGCTTTGAGAACAGGCGGCAAACAGCTTTTAACAGATTCAAAGCTTGACACTCTTTTGACCCACAGCTATAGTCCGCGCCACTGATTACGGATTGGCTGGCTGTAAGCCGTTTCCGGGCCAAAGAATCGGCCTGTAAAAGGAGCTTAAACGCAGCTGTAGGCTTTATCGAAAGGGCTCGGGGTTGACCCCCAAAAGCACCAAGTAGGTCAAGCGCAACATCCGCCAATAAAGTGCTTGGATCTTCTTTAGCGCGGACCAGGCGGGCGGATGCTCTGCGGAAAAATGCGGATGTCACTTGACAACCCGCAAAAATCCGCGCTACATGCCGCCATCCATGAAAGAAAATGCACGGCCCTGCGGTGCGGGGTTTTAATTTTGTTTAACGAAGGAGTGGGCAAAACGATGCCAACCATTCAGCAGTTGATCCGCAAGCCGCGGCAAAAAACGGTAAAACGCAAAAAGAACCGGGCGCTCAAAAGCAATCCGCAGCGCCGCGGCGTATGCACCCGCGTCTATACGACAACCCCGAAAAAGCCGAACTCCGCGCTTCGGAAGGTTGCCAAGGTGCGTCTGACCACGGGCCTTGAGGTCATCTGCTACATCCCCGGCGAAGGTCACAATCTTCAAGAGCACTCCGTTGTTCTGGTCCGCGGGGGTCGGGTCAAGGACTTACCGGGCGTTCGCTATACGATCATCCGCGGAACCCTGGACACGCAGGGGGTTAAGGACCGCAGGAAGTCCCGTTCCCGTTACGGCGCCAAACGCCCGAAATAAGTATTAAGTGAGGAAAAAAGCACATGTCACGTCGTCGCAGAGCAGATAAAAGAGAAATTCTTCCAGACCCCAGGTTTGGGGACTTGGTCCTGTCTAAGTTCATAAACTGCGTAATGGAGCAGGGGAAAAAAGCTGTAGCGGAATCGATCGTTTACGGAGCCATTGAATCTCTTGAGAAAAAATCGGCCAACGAAAATAAAAAGGACAAAGAGAGGGACAGTGCAGACCCCGTAGAGTCTGATCTGGATGATGCCATTGCGGTCAAGAGCCGGGGTCTGCGCCTCTTCCATGACGCCCTTAAAAACGTTCGTCCGCGCATCGAGGTGCGTTCCCGCCGGGTCGGTGGCGCAACCTATCAGGTTCCAGTAGAGGTTCGCAATGAGCGCGCCTTGGCGCTGGCCATCCGTTGGATTATCGATTCGGCCCGCCGACGCGGTGAAAAAACCATGAAGGATCGTCTCGCGGCGGAATTGTTCGAGGCAGCTAACGAGCGCGGCGCAGCGATGAAAAAACGCGAAGACACCCATAAGATGGCCGAGGCGAACAAGGCCTTCGCGCACTATCGCTGGTAATGACGCAGAATAAATAAGTAAACGGAACGGATAAAGAGAGACATCATGGCACGCGAATACCCCTTGGACCGCTACCGCAACTTCGGGATTATGGCCCATATCGACGCTGGCAAGACCACGACGACCGAACGCGTTCTGTACTACACCGGCAAGTCCCACAAGATCGGCGAAGTGCATGACGGTGCCGCCACCATGGACTGGATGGAGCAGGAGCAGGAGCGTGGGATCACGATTACCTCTGCCGCCACGACCACCTTCTGGAAAGGCCCGGAAAACGGAACATACCCTGGTGAAATGTTCCGCCTGAACATCATTGATACCCCCGGACACGTGGATTTCACGATTGAAGTCGAGCGCTCATTGCGCGTTCTTGACGGAGCTGTATGTCTGCTCGACGGCAACCAGGGCGTGGAGCCGCAGACCGAAACCGTCTGGCGTCAGGCTGACAAATACCGTGTCCCACGGATCATATTTGCCAACAAAATGGACAAAATCGGCGCCGATTTCTACGATTGCGTGGACAGCGTCAAAAAGCGTCTCGGCATTAATCCTCTTATTTTGACTCTTCCCATAGGTCTCGAAAGCGATTTCGTAGGCATCGTGGACCTTCTGAACATGAATGCGGTCATCTGGAACGCCGAAACCCTCGGAGCGTCCTTTGACATCGTTGAAATCCCCGCCGATCTTAAGGATAAGGCCAAGGAATACCGCGAAAAGCTCATCGAGCAGGCCGTAGAAATGGATGACGCCGCGATGGAGATGTATCTGGAAGGAAAAGAGCCGGATATCGCTACGCTCAAAAAATGTATCCGCAGGGGTACGATTGCCTTCAAAATTATTCCTATGATGTGCGGCTCGGCCTTCAAGAATAAAGGCGTACAGCCTCTGCTGGACGCGGTCGTCGATTATCTGCCCGGTCCGCTGGATGTGGGCGAAATGAAGGGCAAAAAGGTGGATTCCGATGAGGATGAAATCCGCAAACCTGACGATGCCGAGCCCTTCTCCGCTCTGGCCTTCAAGATTATGAACGACCCGTACGTAGGGACTCTCACATTCGCACGGATTTACTCGGGCGTGATTGAATCCGGTTCGTATGTGCAAAACTCTGTTAAGGGTAAGCGCGAGCGTGTGGGCCGGATGCTGCTCATGCACTCCAATAACCGCGAGGAAATCAGTATCGCGCACGCCGGAGATATCGTAGCGTTCGTAGGTCTCAAGGAAACAACAACCGGAGACACGCTCTGCGACGTCAACAAACAGGTTGTTCTTGAGCGCATGGAGTTTCCCGAGCCCGTCATCGAAATTGCGGTAGAGCCGAAAACCAAAAGCGATCAGGAAAAAATGGGCATGGCGCTCCAGCGTCTAGCGGCCGAAGATCCGTCTTTCCGCGTGTCCGTTGACCACGAGTCCGGTCAGACAATCATGAAGGGCATGGGCGAACTCCACCTCGACATTCTCGTGGACCGTATGCGCCGCGAATTTAAAGTGGAAGCCAATATCGGTAAGCCGCAGGTGGCTTACCGCGAGACGATCACAAGAAAAGCCAGCGTGACCTACACGCACAAGAAACAGACCGGCGGTGCCGGCCAGTTCGCAAAAATCGAGTTGGTTTTTGAACCGGGCGAACGCGGATCAGGCTTCGAATTTGAAAGCAAGATCGTCGGCGGCGCAGTTCCAAGGGAATACATCCCCGGCGTAGAAAAGGGTTTGGGTGTCGCCAAGGAAACAGGTGTCATCGTTGGCTTCCCCTGCGTGGATCTGAAGATCGCCCTCGTGGACGGTTCGTACCACGATGTGGACTCCTCCGTTCTCGCCTTCGAAATCGCGGCCAAAGCCGCCTTTAAGGAAGGGATGGCGAAGGCTGGACCCCAGCTCCTTGAGCCGATGATGAAGGTCGAGGTCGTAACGCCCGAGGAGTACATGGGCGACATTATCGGCGATCTGAACTCCCGCCGTGGACAGATCAACAACATGGAAAATCGCGGAAATGCAAAGGTGATCACCGCTCTTGTGCCTCTGGCCCAGATGTTCGGCTACATCAACGATCTGCGTTCCAAATCGCAGGGCCGCGCACAATACACCATGCAGTTTGACCACTACGAGCCCGTCCCCTCCAACATCGCCGACGAGGTCAGGGCCAGCCTCGGCGGCAAAAGCTAACGTTTGAAAAGAAATTTTAAGGAAGGAAAAAGATCATGGCAAAAGAGAAATTTGAGCGGAACAAGCCGCACTGTAATATTGGTACGATTGGTCACGTGGACCATGGGAAGACGACGCTGACGGCGGCGTTGGCGGGTATTTTCGGCAAGGGCGAGACGGTGGATCAGATTGACAAGGCTCCTGAGGAGAAGGCGCGGGGGATTACGATTTCAACGGCGCACGTGGAGTACGAGACGACGAACCGTCACTACGCGCACGTGGACTGCCCGGGTCACGCGGACTACATCAAGAACATGATCACGGGCGCGGCGCAGATGGACGGCGCGATTCTGGTGGTGAACGCGGCGGACGGTCCGATGCCGCAGACGCGCGAGCACATTCTGCTGGCCCGCCAGGTGGGTGTACCGGCGCTGGTGGTATTCCTGAACAAGGTGGATCAGGTGGACGACCCTGAGCTGCTGGAGTTGGTGGAGATGGAGGTGCGCGAGCTTCTCTCATCTTACGAGTTTCCGGGCGACGAGATTCCGATCATCAAGGGATCGGCCTTGGCGTGCGTGGAGAAGCGCGATCCCGAGATCGGGGAGAATGCGATCCGCGCGCTGATGAAGGCGGTGGATGAGTATATCCCGCAGCCCAACCGTCCGAAGGACAAGCCGTTTTTGATGCCGGTCGAGGATATTTTCTCGATTTCGGGCCGCGGGACGGTGGCGACAGGCCGGATCGAGCAGGGCGTGGTCAAGGTCGGCGAGGAGATCGAGATTGTGGGGATCCGCGACACGCAGAAGACGGTGGTCACGGGCGTTGAGATGTTCCGCAAGCTGCTGGACTCTGGCGAGGCCGGGGACAATGTGGGCATTCTGCTGCGCGGGACGAAGCGCGAGGATATTGAGCGCGGTCAGGTTCTGTGCGCGCCGGGGAGCATCAAGCCGCACAAGAAGTTTGTGGCGGAGGTGTATATCCTCTCCAAGGAAGAGGGGGGCCGTCATACGCCGTTCTTCACGAACTACCGCCCGCAATTCTACTTCCGCACGACGGACGTGACGGGGATGGTGCATCTTCCGGCCGGCACCGAGATGGTGATGCCCGGGGATAACATCAACAACATGGAAGTGGAGCTGATCACCCCGATTGCGATGAACGAAGGCCTGCGCTTTGCGATCCGCGAAGGCGGCCGCACTGTCGGCGCCGGCGTCGTCTCCAAAATTATCGAGTAGGAACGCGAAAGGCACAGGAATAAACCATGGAAACGCAAAGCATACGCATAACGCTCAAGGCCTTTGACCACCGCATCCTCGATACGGCGGCTTCGGAGATCGTGAATACGGCAAAACGAACCGGCGCCCGCGTTCGCGGCCCCGTGCCTTTGCCAAACCGCATCAAGCGCTTTACGGTCATCCGTTCCCCGCACGTGGACAAGCGTTCGCAGGAACAGTTCGAAATGCGGACCCACAAGCGGCTGATGGATATTGAAGACCCCACCCCCCAGACGATCGATGCTCTCATGAAGCTCGACCTTCCCTCCGGCGTGGATGTCGAAATCAAGATCGGTCAGGCGGCATAAGAAAAGAAATATTGGGGATTAACGCTATGGCTAAAATTCTGAGATTTAAGGACGGACAGATGATCAGCACGGACCGCATTACCGGGCTCGTGAAATTCGACCGCTATCCGGACAATACGCCAGTGGTGCAGGTCACAGGCATTGATGGTCATGTCACCATCGAATGCGGCAGCGCTGCGGAGCAGGAGCAGGTGCTGCATACCCTTGGCAAGAAACTGGAAAGATATCATGACATTGAGGATATGACCGACCTCGATGATAATATCAGCAAGAAAGTTAATTAAAGGAAAACTGTTATGAGAACAGGATTGATCGCAAGAAAAGAAGGCATGAGCCGGGTATTCGACGCCGAAGGGCGCCAGGTTCCCGTGACGGTGCTGAAGGTGGATGATTGTCAGGTCGTGTCGGTCCGCAGCGAGGCGAAAGATGGCTACGTCGCGCTCCAGATTGGCGCGGGCAAGGCGAAGGTCAAGCGCACAAGCAAATCCAACCGCGGCCATTTCGCCAAGGCGAAGGTCGAGCCGAAGAAAAAACTCGCCGAATTCCGTGTCACGAATGAAAATGTTCTCGATGTTGGGGCCGAATTGGGCGTGAATCACTTTGTTCCCGGCCAGTTCGTCGATGTCACCGGCACGACGATCGGTAAGGGCTTCGCCGGCGGTATGAAACGCCATAATTTCGGCGGTCTTCGGGCTTCGCACGGCGTATCCGTCTCGCACCGTTCGCACGGTTCGACAGGTCAGCGTCAGGATCCTGGCCGCGTGTTCAAGGGCAAAAGAATGGCCGGACACATGGGCGATGTCCGTGCGACCAGCCAGAATCTGCTGGTCGTGGATGTGGACACCGACCTAGGCATCATCCTCGTAAAGGGTGCGGTCCCCGGGGCGGAAAAGGGCTGGGTTTTGATCCGCGATGCGGTTAAGAAGCCCCTGCCCAAGGACGCGCCATTCCCGGCCGGTCTGAAACAGGCGGCTTCCGCTGCAAATGCGGAGGAAGAGTCTGCCGGGCCTGCACCGCAGGCAGAAAACGAAAATTCCGGTGAGGCAAAGGAATAACCCATGAAACTCGCAGTCAAAAATCTTGATAACAAGAACGTCGGTGAAATCACCCTCGATGAATCCGTATTCGGCGTCGAGGTGCGTAAGGACATTCTGCACCGCATGGTGAACTATCAACTCTCCAAGCGCCGTGCAGGCACTCACAAGGTGCAGATGCGCTCCGAAGTTACTGGAACGGGCGCAAAGCCCTGGAAGCAAAAAGGCACGGGCCGCGCCCGGGCAGGCGACCTGAAAAGGCCGCAGGATCGTGGCGGCGGTGTGGTCTTCGGCCCGCATGTCCGTTCCCACGCATTCGATTTGCCGAAAAAGATTCGCAAGCTGGCCTTGAAAATCGCCCTGTCGGCCAAGGCAGCAGAAGGCAAGATCGTCATCATCGACGAAGTCAAGGCCAAGGAACACAAGACCAAGCCGATGGCCGCAGCTCTCGCGAAACTGGGCATCAACTCAGCCCTCATCGTCGGCGGCAAGGAAATCGACGTGAATTTCGCCCGCGCAACGGCGAACATTCCGAGCATAGATGTTTTGACGTCTCAGGGGGCAAACGTGTATGACATCCTGCGCCGCGACGTTTTGGTGCTGACAAAGGAAGCGGTCAACGACCTGACGGAAAAACTCAAGAGCGAATAAGGCACAGAAAAAGGATTGAGGCGATGGCAAAGGCAAAAAAAGCAGAAGCGGCAGAATGGATGTACGAAATCATCCGCCGTCCGCATGTGACCGAAAAGGCGACGATGGGCAGCCAGAACGCCCAGTTGACCTTCCGCGTCCCTGTCGAGGCGACGAAACCCAGGATCAAACAGGCGGTAGAAGTTCTCTTCGGTGTAAAGGTGAAATCCGTCAATACATTGATTCAAAAGGGTAAGACCAAGCGTTTCCGGGGAATGAAAGGCCGCCGCTCCGATTTCAAAAAGGCGATCATCACTCTGGAGCCCGGACAGACGATCGATACCGAAACAGGAATTTAAGAGCGTAAAGTTTTAACTATGGTGGTCCGCCGATAAGGGATGATTAAAGGAAGAAGACGATGGCACTGAAAAAATACAACCCTGTAACGCCCAGTCAGCGTCAGCTGATTCAGGTGGACCGCAAGGGACTCTGGAAAGGCGCACCGGAAAAGAAACTGACCGAAGGCAAGAAAAAGAGCGGCGGCCGCAATAACCACGGCCACATCACAACGCGCCATATCGGCGGCGGTCACAAACAGCGCTACCGCATCATCGACTGGAAGCGTGATAAGAGAGACATCGAAGGCACCGTCCTGCGTCTGGAATACGACCCGAACCGCACGGCCTTCATCGCCCTGATCGAATATCCTGACGGTGATCGCCGCTATATCATCGCGCCCCAGCGTCTGGCGCCCGGCGCGAAAATCGTCGCGGGCGAAAGCGCGGACATCAAGCCCGGCAACGCCCTCCCGCTCAAAAATATGCCCGTGGGCACAATCATTCACAATATCGAAATGAAACCCGGCAAGGGCGCACAGATGGTCCGCTCCGCCGGAACCTTCGCGCAGCTTGTGGGCCGCGATCAGGGCTACGCCCAAATCCGTCTGGCATCCGGTGAGCTGCGCGTCGTCAGCGCCGAGTGCATGGCGACCGTGGGCGCAGTTTCTAACCCCGACCACATGAACGCCAACGACGGCAAGGCCGGACGCACCCGCTGGAAGGGCCGCCGCCCGACGGTCCGAGGCGTGGCCATGAACCCGGTCGATCACCCGCACGGAGGCGGCGAGGGCCGTACATCGGGCGGACGTCATCCGGTTTCCCCGTGGGGCAAGCCAACCAAGGGCTATAAGACACGCAAGAAGGCCAAGTGGACGAACAAGTCGATCATCCGCCGCCGTAAGAAGAAATAAGGTTTAAGGAGCAAAACACATGGCACGTAGCGTTTGGAAAGGCCCGTTCATTGAGAGAAATCTCCTCAAGAAGATCGAGGAGGCTCGTACGAGCGGCAAGAACACCATCATCAAAACCTGGTCGCGCCGCTCGACCATCCTGCCCAACATGGTGGGACTGACGTTTGGTGTCCACAATGGCCGGAAGTTCATCCCTGTTCTGGTGACAGACCAGATGATCGGCCATAAATTGGGCGAATTCGCGCCGACCCGCTCGTTCACCGGTCACGGCGGCGACAAGAAGGCGACCAAGGAAGCATAAGGTAAGAAGGAAAATATATCATGGGTCAATCTGCAAATCCCAAACGGCTGAAGGAAAACGAGGCGAAAGCATCCGCCAAGTATATCCGCATCAGTCCGCGCAAACTGAATCTCGTGGCACAGACTATCCGGGGCAAAAACGCTTCGAAGGCTCTGATCGACCTCGAATTCTCCAAAAAGCGCGTGTCTGAAAGCGTCCGCAAGCTCCTGCAGGCCGCTGTCGCAAACGCCGTGAACAATCATAATCTGGATGCGGACCGTCTGGTCGTAGCGGAAGCCCATGTCGGCAAATCCGTCACCATGAAGCGCTTCCGCGCACGGGCCAAAGGGCGCGGCACACGCATTATTAAACCGATAAGCAATATGACCATCATTCTTAAAGAAGCAGACGAGGCATAATTCATGGGACAGAAAGTTAATCCAATAGGTATGAGGGTCGGCATCAACCGGACGTGGGATTCCCGCTGGTACGCCGGACGCGATTATGCAGACAAGCTGGTTGAAGATCTCAAGCTGCGCGAATATATTTTTGAGCATCTGAAGCCTGCGGGCGTCAGCAAGGTGATCATCGAACGCGCCGCGAAACTCACGAAAGTGACGGTTCACACCGCCCGTCCCGGTGTAATCATCGGCAAGAAGGGCGCGGACATCGAAAAGCTCCGTCTGAACCTCTCCCGCCGTGCCGGCGGTGACGTCAGCCTGAATATCGTTGAAATTCGTAAACCGGAAATCGACGCCCAGCTCTGTGCTGAGGGCGTAGCCCAGCAGCTCGAGCGCCGCGTGTCATTCCGCCGCGCCATGAAGCGTGCCGTTCAGAACGCCCTTCGTTTCGGTGGTCTGGGGATTCGGATTAACGTTTCGGGTCGTCTGGGCGGCGCCGATATCGCGCGTATGGAATGGTACCGCGAAGGCCGGGTGCCTCTGCATACTCTCCGGGCGGACATTGACTACGGTACGGCTGAAGCGCTGACGACCTACGGGATCATCGGCGTGAAGGTCTGGATCTACAAGGGCGACATCATGGATCACGATCCGCTCGCCCGTGATAAGAGATCCGGTGATACCAAGGCCGGGGAGATTTAAGGACTTTACCCCCTGAAAAAATTAGTTATAAAAGACTGGATTTTGACAGGAAAATGAGATAAGGTTCCGCCGGATTTGCCAAGGCAGCCAAAAATCTCAAGCATATGGAAACTATTGTTCAGAGAACAAAAAGTCCATGTGACAAGATTTTTTTTGTGTGAGGCGTCCCCGGTGGGACAGAGATAAAAGAGTTTTAACAAGGTAAGCAAGACAGAGAATAAAGATGTTAAGCCCCAAGAAGTTTAAGTTCCGCAAGCAGTTTAAGGGTCGTATCCGTGGCAATGCCAAGGGCGGAGCGACACTGGCCTTCGGCGAATATGGTTTGAAGGCTCTGCAGCCCGATCGAATCACTTCGCGCCAGATCGAGGCCGCACGCCGTGCGATCACCCGTCACCTGAAACGTCAGGGCAAGCTCTGGATCCGTGTCTTCCCCGATGTTCCGGTTTCAAAGAAGCCTCTTGAAGTGCGTCAGGGTAAAGGAAAGGGGCCGGTTGAATTCTGGGCCTGCCGGATCAAACCCGGTCGTATTATGTTCGAACTTGACGGCGTCTCCAAGGAGTTGGCCCGCGAAGCCTTGGACCTTGCTGCCGCCAAGTTGCCGATCAAGACCAAATTTGTGGCCCGTATCAATGCTGAGGAGAACCACTGATGAACGTCGAAGATATCCGCGCAAAAACAGAAGACGAGTTGAAGGCTTTGTTGCTGGACCTTCGCAAGAACCAGTTCAACGCCCGCTTTCAGAAAACCCAGGGGACACTGGAAAACACGTCTGAAATCCGCAAGACGCGCCGCACCATCGCTCGTGTCAAAACCATTCTGACCGAAATGAAGGCCGGAACGCCAAAGGCCAAGAAGGCGACGAAAAAAGTGGCGGATAAACCGAAAAAAGCCAAGGCAGAAACAAATAAGGCCGCGTCTAAAAAGACCAAGGCGGCATAAAGGATAAGAGGAGCAAAACAAATGCCACGTCGGATACTCGAAGGGAATGTAGTCAGCGCAAAAAACAACAAGACCGTAACGGTCATCGTTGAACGCCGCTACATGCACCCTGTTTACAAAAAATATCTCAAGAGCACGCAAAAATTCACGGCGCATGATGAAGCCAACACCTGCAAGGAAGGCGAGCGTGTCCAGATCATCGAATGCCGCCCGCTCTCCCGTACGAAGCGTTGGGCGGTCATCGGCAAGGATGGGCAGGCGCTCCTCCCCCCCCGCAACTCCGAAAAGCGCAAGCTGAAATCCGGCCAAGCTCCGGCCGCTGAAAAGGCCGAAAGCAAAAAGGCCCGCAAGGACGAAGCCAAGACAAAAAAAGAGGCCGCCCCGAAAAAGGCTGTTTCTGAAAAGAAATCCAAAGCGAAGAAGGACGCCTGATCATGATTCAGATGCAATCCCGTCTGGCCGTAGCCGACAATAGCGGCGCCCGCGAAGTCCAGTGCATCAAGGTTCTGGGTGGCTCCCACCGCCGGACCGCCAATATCGGCGATGTCATCGTGGTTTCGATCAAGGATGCTATTCCTCGTGGTCGCGTCAAAAAGGGCGAGGTCCGCCGCGCCGTGATCGTGCGCACGAAGTTCGGCCTCAAGCGCCGCTACGGCGAGCAGATCCGTTTCGACGGTAATGCCTGCGTACTTATCAACAATAACGGTGAGCCGATCGGCACCCGTATTTTTGGCCCCGTGACCCGCGAACTGCGTGCGTCAGGTTACATGAAAATCATTTCTCTGGCATCGGAGGTGCTGTAAGGATGACCAAGGCAGCGCGTAAAATAAAAAAAGGCGACAAAGTTGTCGTCCTCGCCGGTAAAGATCGCGGAGTAAAGGGTGAGGTTCTCAAAGTCCTCACCGAAGAAAACCGCGTGGTCGTGCAGGGCGTGAATATGGTAACCCGCCACCGCAAACCCTCCCAGCTCTCCGGCGGAGGAATTGAAAAAAAGGAATCGTCCATTCACGTATCCAACGTGGCGCTGCTTGACCCCAAGTCGGGGGAAGCAACGCGGGTCGGATACAAGGTACTCAAAGACGGGAAGAAAATCCGCGTCGCCCGCAAATCCGGCGAAACGATTGAATAAGGATAGAAAAGCGAGAAAGCCATGAAACCGCGCTATAAAGAAATATACGAAAAGGAAATTGTACCCGCGCTCGACAAGAAGTTCGGTTACAAGAACCCGCACGAACGTCCGCGCCTCGACAAGATCGTCATTAACATGGGTGTCGGCGAAGCGACTCAAGACCGCAAGCACATCGATCAGGCTGTTAACGACCTCTCTCTGATTGCAGGGCAAAAACCGGTGGTCTGCAAGGCAAAGAAATCCAACGCGTCGTTTAAAATCCGAGATGGCCAGTCGATTGGCGTGAAGGTCACACTACGCGGCAACCGTATGTACGAATTTCTCGACCGTCTGGTGACCATTGCACTGCCCCGCGTCCGCGACTTCCGCGGCATTAACGGCAAAAGCTTCGATGGCCGCGGCAACTACGCCATGGGCATCAAGGAGCATATCATCTTCCCGGAAATTACATACGATAAAGTAGACAAGATCCGGGGTATGGACATCATCGTCTGCACAACGGCAAAAAGCGACGAAGAGGCCAAGGAACTGCTGCGGGCTTTCAAGATGCCCTTTAGAAATTGATCGGCGAGTAAAACGAAGCATTAGAAAGATAACAACAGGAAGACACAAACAATGGCAAAACTCTGTTTGATAGAAAGAGACAAAAAACGCAGAAAGCTGGTTAAGAAGCTCGCGGTCAAGCGCGCGAAGCTTAAGGCGGCCGTGCGTAACCTCGACCTTTCGGCCGAAGAGCGTTTCGAGGCGATGCTGAAACTCGCTGAGATGCCCCGCAACTCCGCGAAGATACGCATCCGCAACCGCTGCCAACTCACCGGGCGCCCGCGTGGTAACTTCCGCAAGTTTAGCCTGTCACGGATTGCATTGCGCGATCTGGCCGCCAAGGGTCAGCTCCCTGGCGTAACCAAGTCCAGCTGGTAAGTAGGAGGATTGAACGATGAGCATGAATGATCCCCTCGGCGATATGTTGTCCCGCATCCGTAACGCCCAGAAAGCGAAACTGAAGATGGTGCAGTGCCCGCATTCGCGTTTGCATGAAAAAGTCTGTGAAGTTCTAAAAGACGAAGGTTACATCCGCGGGTACACGGTTCAGGATTTGGGCAGCAACCGCAAGTCTATAGAAGTTCAGCTAAAATACGCCGAAGGTCTTGGGGTAATCCGCCAGATCGACCGTATCTCGACTCCCGGTCGCCGGGTCTATACCAGCGTGAAGGATATGCCGCGCTTTTATAATGGTCTGGGCATTCTGGTCGTATCGACTCCGCAGGGCGTCCTCCCGGACTACAAGGCGCGGGCGGCCAATGTGGGCGGTGAAATTCTATGCCGGGTCTTCTAGAAAGATCGGCGAAAACAGAAGCTTGATTGAGGAAAAGAGAAATGTCTCGTATTGGTAAAAACCCGGTTGCAATCCCTGAAGGCGTCGATGTGCAGCTTCAGGGGCAGACTGTTAAGGTGAAAGGCAAGCTCGGTGAGCTGAGCCTCAACGTACACGATGAAATCGGCGTGACGATTGAAGAGGCGGAAAGCGACGACGGCAAAAAGGGCAAGGTCGTTCGTCTGACACCGAAAACTGAAAACCCGGTTGCACGCGAAGTTTGGCCGACGATGCGGACCTTGGTGAATAACATGATCATTGGAGTAACCGAGGGCTACAAGAAAAAACTCGAAATACACGGCGTTGGCTTGCGGGCCAACCTTCAGGGTAAAGAAATCGTGATGAGTCTTGGATTCTCGCACGAGGTTCGCTACACAGTTCCTGCAGGGATTAAGGTTGAAATTGAAAAACAAACCGAACTGACCGTGAGCGGCATTGACAAGCAACGGGTCGGGCAGGTGTCCGCCGAAATCCGCGAACACAAAAAACCCGAGCCCTACAAGGGCAAGGGTATCCGCTACGCCGGGGAATATATCGCATACAAGGAAGGCAAGAAGAAGTAAGGAAAAGTCATGGCCAAGGCAGCATCCAGGAAACTCAAGCCCGCAGATCGCCGTACGTTCCGTACGCGTAACAAGATCCGCAGGGTCAATATCGAGCAGAACAGCAAACGCGAGGTGCGCCCGCGCCTCTCCGTTTTCCGCTCGGGGAAACAGATTTACGCTCAGGTTATCGACGACATTGGCGGCAAGACTCTGGCTTCGGCCTCCACTCTCGATAAGGAGTTGAAGGAAAAGCTGAAGAACGGAGCCAATAAGGATGCAGCCGTTGAAGTCGGAAAGCTCGTTGCCGAACGTGCAAAAAAGGCGGGCGTCAGCAAGGTTGTTTTCGACCGCGGACCCTACCTCTACCACGGTCGGGTGAAGGCATTGGCTGAAGGGGCACGCGAAGGCGGACTGGAATTTTAATCAAAAGGAAAAATGAAATATGGCACGTGCGTTTGAAAAGCAGAATCAAAACGAGGAACCCGAATTCATCGAGCGTTTGGTGGGTATCAACCGCGTGGCGAAAGTCGTAAAGGGCGGTCGTCGTTTTGCTTTCTCCGCGCTTGTAATCGTTGGCGACGGCAAGGGCCGTGTCGGCCACGGTCACGGCAAGGCCAAAGAAGTGCCCGAGGCGATCCGCAAGGCCACCGATCAGGCCCGCCGCAACATGATCCGCGTTCCTCTTCGCGAAGGCCGCACTGTCCACCATGATGTGACGGGTACCGACGGCGCAGGCAAGGTCCACCTCCGCTCCGCTCCGCAGGGTACGGGAATCATCGCCGGCGGCCCTATGCGCGCCGTGTTCGAGGCTCTAGGAATTCAGGACGTCGTCGCCAAGGCCATCGGCTCCAGCAACCCCTATAACATGGTGAACGCGACCTTCGATGCGCTGAAGAAAATTCAGAGTCCGCGACATGTGGCGGCCCGCCGCAACAAGAAGGTCAGCGAAGTCGTCTCCAACCGCGAGATTCAGTCCAGCGATTCGCCCGAAGGATCCGAGGAATAATATAGTAGGTTTATACGATTAAGGATTTGAACAATGGCAGAAGAGACAAAAAAGGCAAAAAAACCTGCAGCGGAAAAGAAAGCTTCTCCGGCAAAAAAGGTGGCAGCCCCCAAAGAGTCTAAGGCGAAGAAACCTTCGCCTTCCGGAAAGACAGTTCGCGTCACGCAGATTGGCTCTCCAATCGGCCGCAAGGCTTACCAGCGCGCAACGCTGATCGGTCTCGGCCTGAACAAGCTGAACCGCACCAAGGAACTCGAAGACACACCCTCCGTGCGCGGCATGATCGCCAAGGTTAACCATCTGGTAAAGGTTGAGGACATCGCCTGAACCTGCAGAAACAAAAAAATTAAGGAAAAACTATTATGAAACTCAATACGCTAAAGCCGAGCGAAGGCTCAAAAAAAGTAAGAACCCGCCTCGGACGCGGTATTGGCTCCGGCAAGGGTAAAACCTCAGGGCGCGGAGTCAAGGGCCAGAAGGCCCGTACAGGCGTAGCCATAAAGGGCTTCGAGGGCGGCCAGATGCCGCTCTATCAGCGTATGCCCAAAATAGGTTTCCGTAACACTGCATTCGCAACCAAGTTGGTCGAACTGACCCTCGAAAACCTCCAGGAGGCGATTGACACCAAGAAACTAGACCCCAAAAAGCCGATTGATGAAGAAACGCTTGTTAAGGCGGGCGTGGTCAGCCGCAAGCGTGACGGGATCAAGTTGCTGGCAACCGGAACCCTGTCAGCGAAAGTTGATCTCAAACTGACCAAGGCCTCAAAAGCCGCTCAGGCTGCGGTGGAAAAGGCCGGAGGCAGCATTGAATTAGCTCCGGAAAAGCCGGCTAATCCAAAAAAATTGCCTAAAAAGGCAAAGAAGTAACAGGCTGGGGCCACAAGAAAACAAGCCCTTCCCCTAAAGGAAGGGCTTTTTCTTTTTGACATATTTTCCAAGCCCGATTAGTCTGTTAGCAGTATTTTCTGACCGTTAGGGGCTAAATCATTATGCGTCGCTTGTTGCCACTTATTCCCTTGTGTTTACTGGTTTTCGTCATCTTTGTAGGCCAGGCGCAGGCGCAATCCTGCCCCCGCTCCAACCCCGAAACCGAAGTAAAAAAAATAACATTAAAGACCAAATATTACCGCGGAACATCTGCTTGGTACTTAACGGCATGGACCGGTCACTGGGGCAAGGGTGTTGTCCTTGGGCTTCATACGGGTAAGGACGGAAATGCCCCTTTTTGGGCAGACTATGATGCCAAATTTGAGTTCACGCCTGTGCGCAACAACCCCAACGCGGTTTGTGTAAGTGTATCAAAAATAAAAATGAAGTTTTACATTCAGCCTGTAGTGCATATCGCATCCGAGTATCCTCAGGAAAGTTGTGAATTCAGGGAGGTTCTGAGGCATGAAAAAAAACACGTAAAGGTGACAAAGGAATGGCAGAAGGAATTCACCCCGCAGTTGCGTCGGGAGTTGAGAAGCATAGCTCATAAGATTCCGGCTTCTTCGCCAGTAGGAGAGCGCCAGATCCCGGCAACACAGCAAATGATGATGAACATAATTAAATCTCACCTGGAAAAATTTATGGAAAAAAAGGCGGTTCCTACCTTAGTTCGTCGCCAAGGAAAAGTTGATGACCCCTTGGAATATAA
Source organism: Alphaproteobacteria bacterium (assembly GCA_018000295.1). Classification (GTDB taxonomy): domain Bacteria; phylum Pseudomonadota; class Alphaproteobacteria; order Micavibrionales; family Micavibrionaceae; genus JAGNKE01. The sequence goes on from JAGNKE010000004.1 coordinate 93,291, forward strand.
GTTGGTGCCGGAACGTTGCGAAAACTGGCAAGATTACCATATTACAGCCTATGAGCCAGGGTATGAAAAAGATGACTCCGATGATAAGGGGGAGGGAGATGATGGAGACGAAGACGATTCTTCCGACGATGACTCAGAATCAGATAATAATGATGATACCGGTGAAATTGGTGACCTTCCGGACTACGGAGCCAACTGATTCTTGTCTTTCCTTAAATGCCCAGAAGTTTTTATAAAACAGTTAGTGCTATAAAAAGAACAGGTGTATTTCTTGTTTACGTACTTCTGATGTCAACATCAGCTAATGCTGGCGAGTTAGTTGACAAATGTCCTGTTTCACGCCCCGAGACGTTTCTAAAATCAAGGATTGCCGGTGCAGAGGTAACAAAAACAAAATCCGCCGTCGATATGACGGAATGGCAGCTTGGCCACAGCATGGCTCCAAGTGGTGGTCAGATTCTGGGGTTGGGTGGCGGGGAAATTGAAACTAGCTACAATGCGGAATTCGAAGTCTCTCCCTTCCAGACCGGGTATTGCGTAGTTCTTCATGAAATCCGAGCGAAATTCATTGCAAAACCTCAAATACACGTTGCCAGCAATTTCGAGGAGGGGAGTTGCGAATACAGCGAGGTTCTCTTCCACGAGCAAAAGCACATAGAGGCACTTCGCCTTTTTCACCGAAAGCAGACTAAAAATCTAAGGGCAAAGCTGAGAGAAGTGTCAAAAGCAATCCCCGCTGTTAAGCCAGTCCCGCAAGAGGAGGTAAAGCGGATACAGAAAAAGCTTCTCCAGTATGTTCAGGTAGAGATGAATGGCTATTTTCAGGAAATTCTGAAAGAACTTCAGCAAACCCAGCAAAAAATCGACAGTCCCGAGGAATATCAGCGCGTGGCTAAAAAATGCCGGAAATGGGAACAAAAACTCTCGAAACAGCCGGATTGAACGCAAAGACTCTTAGCGGACAACCGCGAATCCGCTCTTGTGTCCCGGGAATCTTTTCATTATGACTGATTGACTGTTTTTTAAGAACCAAGAAAGAGAATAAGCGATGGCATCGGCCGCTGAGCAACTCGCACGCAACGCCAACTGGGGCGCACTGGCAAAAGCCACGGAGCTAAAAAAGCGGATATATTTTGTCCTCGGTGCCCTTCTGGTGTACCGATTAGGAACCTATATTCCCGTTCCGGGGATCGATATCCGGGTCTGGGAGGAGATTTTCTCGCAAAAGGGCGGCGGAATTCTGGACATGTTCAATATGTTCTCCGGCGGTGCCTTGCAGCGGATGACGATCTTTGCTCTTAACATCATGCCCTATATCTCGGCCTCGATTATCATGCAGTTGGCCTCCTCGCTCTTCAAAGGCCTTGAAGAATTGAAAAAGGAAGGTGAACTGGGCCGGATGAAGATTAACCAGTACACGCGATACTTGACGGTTCTTTTGGCCACCGTTCAGGCTTATGGCTTGGCGGTGGGTCTGGAATCGATGCAGGGACAGGCCGGCTCGGCTGTGCTCGACCCTGGGATGTTTTTCCGTATCTCCACAGTCATTACGATCGTCGGTGGCACGGTCTTCCTGATGTGGCTGGGCGAACAGATTACCCAGCGAGGAGTAGGGAATGGAACATCCCTGATAATCTTCGCTGGGATCGTTGCCGAATTGCCTCGCGCCCTCGGCAGCACTTTGGAACTGGGACGGCAGGGAACGATCAGTCCGGCCGTGCTTCTGCTCCTCGCGGTCATGGTTGTGGCCGTCATTGGCCTGATCGTCTTCATGGAGCGCGCCCAGCGCCGGATCGTGGTCCAGTACCCGAAACGCCAGGTGGGCAATCGCATGACGGGGGGAGAGACAAACCACATCCCCTTGAAACTCAATACTTCAGGCGTGATCCCCCCGATTTTCGCGTCCTCTCTGCTGCTTCTGCCCCTCACGATTATTAAATTCGCAGGGGTCAATGGCGGAGATTTCTGGGCGGATGTCGAGCGTTACCTCGCCCACGGTCAACCGATCTACATGGCCCTGTTTGGTTCGCTGATTATTTTCTTTGCTTTTTTCTATACCGCGATTGTCTTCAATCCCGAGGAAAACGCGGAGACTCTCCGCAAATACGGTGGATTTGTTCCCGGTATGCGTCCGGGTAAGAACACCGCAGACTATTTCGATTATGTCCTGACCCGAATCACGACGGTTGGCTCTCTTTATCTGGTCTTTATCTGCCTCCTGCCGGAGTTTATGGTATCGCAATACAGCGTCCCCTTCTATTTCGGTGGAACCAGTCTGCTAATCGTGGTCAGTGTCACCATGGATACGGTCGCGCAGATTCATTCGCATCTGATCGCCCATCAGTACGAGGGGCTGATTAAAAAGGCGAAGCTAGGGAATCGCGGCGGTGGACGCCGTAGGTAGAAAAGCTGAAAAGCCCGCATAGCAAGAGGAGCATGAGATATGAACATCATCATTTTCGGACCGCCCGGAGCAGGAAAAGGTACACAAGCCGCCAGAATCCAGACCGAGCACGGTCTCAAGCATCTCTCGACGGGCGATATGCTGCGCGGCGAGGTCGCCCGGAAATCCGACCTCGGCCTCAAGCTCAAATCGATCATGGACGCTGGCCAGCTCGTCTCCGACGATATCATGATCGAACTGATCGGCAACTGCGTCAGCGAACCTGACTGCGAAAAGGGCTTTATCCTTGATGGCTTCCCCCGCACGGTTCCGCAGGCGCAGGCGCTCGATGATACTCTACGCCATATGGCCCGTAAGGTGGATCATGTACTGGTGCTCGAAGTGGACGAAAAGGCCCTCCTTGACCGTATCCGCAACCGCGCCAAGGAAACCGGCGGAGCCCGCAGTGACGATAATGAAGAAGTTCTCAAAAAGCGCCTCAGCGAATACCGCGCCAAAACAGCCCCCGTCCTGCCCTATTACGAGCAGAAAGGTCTATTGCGTAAAATCGACGGCATGAAGCCGATTGAGGAAGTCACCGCACGCATCGAAAATTTTCTGGGATCTTCCCTTTCAAAAAAGCACGCTTGATATGAGCCGGAGATGAGTGACAATTTCGTTCTTGCCGTTCACGGCGGAGCCTTTATGAATCCTCGCGATTATTCGCAGCAAACAAACTTCATCGAAAATTGTCTCAAATCTGGCTGGCGTGACCTGAAGGGCGGTCAATCGGCCCTCGAAGCCGTGGTCCAGGCGGTTGTCAAAATGGAAGACTCTGCCCTCTTCATCGCCGGAAAGGGCGCCGGCCCGAACTCCGAAGGCGACTATGAACTGGACGCCTCGCTGATGGAAGGCGAATCGGGAAAAGCCGGGGCTATAGCCGCCGTTCGGGGAATAAAAAACCCGATCATCGCGGCCCGCACAGTCATGGAGAAAACGCCTCACGTCCTGCTGGCGGGTCTGGGGGCGGAGCGTTTTCTGTCCGAACAGGGTTTGGAGCAGGTCAAAGACCCCGCGCACTATTTCACACCCTCCCATACGGAAAATCAGGTCATACCGCCCACGGCTCTAAGCTCCAGCCATGGCACAGTGGGTGCGGTCGCTCTGGATCGGGACGGCAACCTCGCCGCCGCAACATCAACGGGTGGACTGGTGGGCAAGAGGGCGGGCCGGGTCGGGGATTCGCCGATCATCGGTGCGGCAACGTGGGCGGATCGCAACCTCGCGGTATCCACCACGGGATACGGTGAATATTTTATGCGCGCCGTGGCAGCCTACGATGTCCTGGCCCGCTGTCTCTATGGAGGTAAAGCGCTCGAAGTGAGCGTTTCGGATGTATTGGACGGCATCAGAGACGCCGGAGGGTGGGGCGGACTGATCGCTCTGAACCGTAAGGGGGAAGTTTGTCTGGATTACCGCTGCGCCGGAATGCACCGCGGTTTTGTGAGGCACGATGGCGCCATTCACGCCAGAAGCCTCCCCGATATATGAAAAAGGTCTCAATCGGATCGAAAAAAGAGTCAAAAAGGCGCAAAAAAGACTCAATAATCAGATTTTCCCTATAAATTCAGTTGACGGAGCCTTTCGAATTCCTATAATGCGGCATCTCGAAAGGGGGCTTGCGCCTGCATAAAGGCAGCCGGAAGCTGAATGAAGTTTACAGACCGGCGCGGTGAAAGTTTAACGGACGGAGCCGTATACGGTCTGGCAAGAGCAGGAGCAAAGGGCTCCGGCTCGGAAAAATTGAAAGGAAAAGACTATGGCACGTATTGCGGGGGTCAACGTACCCGACAATAAACGCATCCCGATTGCTCTCACTTACATTCACGGCATTGGCCGCACATCGGCGCTGAAAATCTGCAAAAAGCTGGGCATTGATCTCCAGATGCGCATGGGGCAGGCTGACGAGGACACGCTCAACAGAATCCGTTCCGAAATCGAAAAGGGCGGCTTTAAGATCGAAGGCGATTTGCGCCGCGAAGTCTCCATGAATATCAAGCGCCTGATGGATATGCGCTGCTACCGGGGTCTCCGCCACCGCGCGGGTCTGCCCGTGCGCGGCCAGAGAACCATCACCAACGCACGCACCCGCAAGGGACCGGCCAAGCCCATCGCCGGTAAGAAAATGGCGACCAAGTAAAGGAGATACACAATGGCTGCACCAAGAGCTAAAAGAAAAGAGAAAAAGAATATCGTTTCGGGCGTCGCGCACGTCAACTCGACATTCAACAACACGATTATCACCATCAGCGACGCCCAGGGCAACGTGGTGTCATGGTCGTCCTCAGGAACGATGGGCTTTAAAGGCTCCCGTAAATCAACCCCTTACGCGGCCCAGATGGCCGCCGAGGATGCGGGCCGCAAAGCACAGGAGCACGGCATGAAGGAACTCGAAGTCCTCGTCAAGGGACCGGGGTCAGGCCGCGAATCCGCGCTGCGGGCATTGCAGATGGTCGGCTTCCTGATCAGGTCGATCAAGGACGTCACGCCCGTTCCGCACAACGGCTGCCGCCCGCCCAAACGCCGCCGCGTATAACTGAAGCGAATTATTATTAGATCACAGGCACTTTTAACCAAAGAGCAGGAACATGTTGATACAGAAAAACTGGCAAGAACTGATTAAACCCGCGAAGCTTGAAGTCAAACCCAGCCGCCAGCCCAACACGGGTGTAGTGGTCGCTGAACCGCTCGAACGTGGCTTTGGCCTGACACTGGGCAACGCTTTGCGCCGTATACTCCTTTCATCGCTTCAGGGCGCGGCCGTCACGGCTGTCCAGATCGAGGGCGTATTGCACGAATTCTCTTCGATTGAAGGCGTGCGCGAGGACGTTACCGACATTATCCTGAACCTGAAGGCGCTCAGTGTGCGTATGCACTCCGAAGGCCCGAAAAGGATGCGCCTGTCCGCCGAAGGGCCATGTGAAGTTACCGCAGCGCAGATCGAGGCCGGGGCCGACATTGAGATCATGAACCCTGATCTTATCATCTGCACTCTTGACAAGGGCGCAAGGCTGAACATGGAAATGACCGTGAACACTGGCAAGGGCTACCGTCCGGCATCAACGAACCGTCCGGAAGAAGCCCCTGTTGGGCTCATTCCGATCGATAGCGTCTTCTCGCCTGTCCGCAAGGTCACTTACGAAGTCACCGACACGCGCGTCGGCCAGATCACAGACTACGACAAGCTGACCCTGACCGTAGAAACCAACGGCGTAATCAGCCCCGAAGATTCCGTAGCCTTCGCCGCCCGCATTCTTCAGGACCAACTGCAGATATTCGTAAACTTCGATGAGCCTCAGGAAGTCAAGGAGAAATCCGAAGAGCAGGAGCTTCCCTTCAACCGCAACCTTCTCAAGAAGGTCGAAGAACTGGAACTGTCGGTCCGTAGCGCCAACTGCCTCAAGAACGACAACATCATTTACATCGGCGATCTCGTTCAGAAATCTGAGAGCGATATGCTCCGCACCCCGAACTTCGGCCGCAAATCCTTGAATGAAATCAAGGAAGTTCTGGCGCTGTTTGGTCTGCATCTCGGTATGCAGGTTGAGGGTTGGCCACCGGAGAATATCGAAGACCTCGTCCGTAAAATCGACGAGCAGCAGTTTTAACCAATACTCAAGGTCGAATTCATACTTCGGCCTTGACTAGACCAAAAGGACAATGTGTCCACCCCTTCCATGAAACGGCCCCTTTTCAAGGCAAGTGATGAAAGGAAATACCATGGCTCTTGTCCTATCCGGGGCAAGGCCGCAGCAGCCGAATAAAAACGGCAGGAAAGGAAAAGAAAAAATGAGACATGGATTGAAACAGCGCAAGCTGAACCGTACCAGCAGCCACCGCAAGGCGATGCTGGCCAACATGGCTGCCGCTCTGATCAAACATGAGCAGATTATAACGACCCTGCCGAAGGCCAAGGAACTCAAACCTTACGTCGAAAAACTAATCACCCTGGGCAAACAGGCGGCTGCGAACCCGAAAGTGGCTCTGGCCAAAAGGCGTCAGGCGATAGCGATCCTGAGGGATGCGGCGCAGGTCAGAAAACTCTTCGATGTTCTGGCCGAGCGCTATGAAGACCGCCCCGGCGGTTACACTCGCGTTCTCAAGGCCGGCTTCCGCTACGGCGATGCGGCGCCCAGAGCCGTCATTGAACTCGTGGACCGCGATCCCGAAGCAAAAGGTAAGGACTCCGGCCCTACCCAGTTCGACGATGAAATCGTCGAAGACCGGGAAACCGTTTAGCAGACTTACATAAGTTGCAATCAACGATAAAAGGCTCTTTGGAGCCTTTTGTTTTTCAATAAAGTTTAACCAGCGCAAAAAAACAGTACCAGTCAGCTAAAGAATGGAAACATTATCAATCAGCCGCGTCTTCCCAAGCCAGACGGCGGCCAGAATTCGCCCCCAGCGAACCTTGATGTAATCGACGCGTTTGAAACCGCTCCTGAGAAGTTTCTCAGCAGCCTCGGCGCAGGCATCTTCCCCCTTTTCACCTTCGCGCATGGCATCGGCAGCGGCGGATAACACACGATTGAGGGTACGGGCAACAATGAGTTCTTCGGGCGAAAGGTAAGCGTTTCGGGAGGAAAGGGCAAGACCGTCCGCATCGCGTATGATCGGTCCTCCCACGATTCGAATGGGGAGCTTGAGAGCCTCCACCATCTCGCGGATCACCTGTAATTGCTGGAAATCTTTTTCTCCAAACACAGCTACATCAGGCTTAACGGCGTGAAAAAGCCGGCTGACGACATTCACCACCCCGCCGAAAAAATGCGGCCGGAAATCGCTCTCAAGCCCCTCGGCAGAGGGGCCGGGGTTAATCGCAGACCCGAAACCGTCAGGATAAATTTCGGCGGCGGAGGGAAGAAAGACGACATCCGCGCCTGCAGATTTGAGCAACGCAAGATCGGTCTCTTCGGTGCGGGGATAAGAGCAGAAATCCTCATGCGGGGCAAACTGCGTTGGGTTGACAAAAATACTGACGACCACGCAATCGGTTTCGCGCCGTGCGGTCTGAACAAGAGAAAGATGCCCTTCATGAAGGGCGCCCATTGTGGGAACAAAACCAATTATGCGACCGTCTGAAGGAGCATTCAGGTCAAGTGCTTCAAGCGCGGATCGTGTGCGAACGACATTCATGTCTTAGTTTTAGCATCTGCTTTATAAACATGACTCTCATCGGGAAAGGCTCGGACCCGCACATCCTCGGCATACGAAGAGACCGCATCAGTAATGATCTTCCCCAGATTGGCGTACGTCTTTACGAATTTGGGCGTATGATCGACGGTCAAACCGAGAAGATCTTCGGTAACCAGAATCTGCCCATCGCAAGCCGGAGAAGCGCCAATTCCAATCGTTGGAATGGAGACGGCCAACGTGATTGCGCGGGCCACGGGCTCGACTGTGCCTTCTATAAGAATGGCAAACGCCCCTGCGGCTTCGACGGCACGGGCATCCTCTATGAGAGCATCCGCCTCATCGGGCGTTTTCCCCTTAATCTTGTAACCCCCTTCTTTCAAGACAGACTGAGGCTTCAAACCAATATGCGCCATGACGGGGATACCTTTTGATGAGAGATGGGCAATAGTCTCTTGCATCTCGCGCCCTCCCTCAAGTTTGACCCCGTCGCAGCCGGTCTCCGTCATAAGCCTGAGAGCGTTCTGGTACGCCAAGGCAGAGGACTGTTCATACGTGTCATAGGGCATATCAACTAACACACACGCCTTACGGCGTTTACGCATGACGGCCCGCCCGTGTGCGATCAGCATATCCAGCGTGACGGTCAGTGTGTTGTCCATTCCGTACAACGCCATTCCCATGGAATCGCCGACCAGCAGAATATCGCAATGCGGATCCAGAAGTTGGGCCATAGGGGCGGAATAGGCTGTAAGACAAACCAGAGGCGCAGCAGAGTTCTTCCGCGCCCGGATGTCGGAGATGCTCAGACGTAAAGGATGAAGATCCGGAGTCATAGCGCCCTAACGTTATGAATCAAAAGCATTTTTCCATGAAGTATTGCAACAAAAAGCAACCTGTTTTATACAACTTCGCTATGCTTAACAGAATTCTTTTCCCCATACTAGCTTTGCTTATGACCCTTTCCTTAAGTTTGCCGCTATTCCAGTCCGGCAATGCAAAGCTCGCCGCGCAGGAGCTTCCGCAAAACCGCGAACAAATCCGGCTTTCCTTCGCTCCGCTGGTCAAAAAAGTCAAGCCCGCAGTGGTCAACATATACACCAAGCGCGTAGTCGCTCCACAAAACCCGTTCATGGCCGACCCATTTTTTCGCCAGTTTTTCAGAAACAATATGCTCGATATGCCGATGCGTCAGCATATCGAGGCCTCTTTGGGATCGGGTGTCATTTTACAGCCCGACGGTTTGGTCGCCACCAACGCCCATGTCATAGACTCGGCAACCGAAATCGTGGTTGTTTTAACGGACGGAAGGGAGTTTCCAGCGCAGATCGCCCTGATTGACAAAGCATCTGATCTGGCCTTGCTGCGGATAGACCCCGGTTCAGAAAACCTGCCTTTTGTCACACTCAAGCCCAGCGAGTCGCTGGAGGTTGGCGATCTGGTTTTAGCCATCGGTAACCCCTTCGGTGTAGGTCAGACAGTGACAAGCGGTATCGTCTCAGCGCAGGGACGATCGTCTCTGGACATTAATGATTTCAATTTCTTCATCCAGACCGACGCCGCGATTAACCCCGGAAACTCGGGTGGTCCTTTGGTCGCCATGGATGGCGGGGTCGTCGGAATCAATACCGCCATTTTTTCAAGCAGCGGCGGCTCACTGGGCATCGGTTTTGCCATCCCTTCGGAAATGGTGGCGACCGTGGTGGCGGCCGAAAAAAGCGGGCACAGAAATGAAAAAGGGGTCGTGCGCCCCTGGCTGGGCGTAAATGCACAAACGGTAACGTCGGAAATTGCCAACGGTCTAGGCTTACCGCGCCCCGGCGGCGCTTTGATCGCGGACATGAACCCGGCGAGTCCGTTACTCAAGGCCGGGGCGAAGCCGGGAGATATCGTTATAAGCGTTAACGGCCACGCCATTCATAACGCTGCAGAAATGAAATTCCGTATGGCCACCGTTCCAGTCGGGGAAAAGGCCCAACTCGAAATCCTGCGTGAAGACAAGATCCTGACTTTAACGCTGCAGGCTTTGCCGCCGCCGGACGATCCGCCAAGGCAGGAAACAACACTCAAGGGCCGCCATATGCTGAATGGCGTGACCATCGCGAACCTGAATCCAGCCGTTGCTGCCGACATTGATTACATCGGCCCGGAACAGGGTGTGATTGTTCTCCGCGTGCCCCAGAAAATGCGCCAGCGGTTCCTTTCATCAGGAGACATCATTTTGGAAATAAATGACAAGAAAATGAAAACTGTAACGGATGTCATAAAAGCAATCGGAACACCTGAGCTTAAAGGATACACTCTGGTATTGCTCAGCCAAGGCCGTACGAAGACAATTTTTTTTGGATATTAAGAGAGATAACTGAATGAAGACTAATTTTTAAACATGAATAAAGGCAGGATCCTTTCATGGACAATCTTGTGGCCGGGGAACTACATTCTTCAGTTTCAAAATAGCATCGCAAAAAACAGTCCGTAAACAGTCAATTCAGCTGCAGCCTCAAATATTTTCATAAGACAAATCTTGTTCGGAGCGTCCAAAAAGCCTAAAGCCCAAAAATCCACCAATCTCAGAAAAAGATAAATTGCTGGGCTTATAAGAGGACATACTAAGTAAAAGCATATCCCGCTCAAATTCCTCTTTTTCCACTTCATGATTTCTGCCCCGGTCAGCCGAACGCTGCATACGGGCGTTTGTTCTAAAGCTCAGCCACGCTGAATCTCGCCTCAAAGAGCCGTTGTTCGAAGGGTCATAATCCTGGAAAGACCTCCGTAGATGATCATCGTCAGTAGAAGGATCGTAAGCAAAAAGAGTCATAATATCACCATAAGCAAATTATAAAAAAATACATAATAAAATGCAAATAAAAAAACAGTAGACAAATCCGAAAGTAAAACAATAAAGCATCAATAACGATTATAATAAAACAAAAAAATAAATTGAATAATATTACATCTCCTTGATGTAGACATAGTTCTGATTTTTGTAAAAATAGCTTCGAAAATGAAAAAGGCGCCGAACCCGCTCGGACGCCCCTTTCCCCCAACTTCAAAGGCTTTTTCGCCTTACTTCTCTTGTCTAAAATTCTTACTCGTTCAGCCGTAATCCAATTCCTTATGCAAGCTCTGCACAACGGCGGCAAAATTAATTGAGCCAAGCCCCCCTAAGCCGATCCCCCTGACGACACCGATCTCTGAACTCGGTCTAAAGCCGTCCAGCATAACTTTAGATGCAGAGGACCAGTCCCCGCCACCCCTTCTGGTCGCGGCCGCCCTTATGTCTTGACCTCTTGTCCTGTTAATCTCTCGGGCGGCACCACGCGTAAAAGAACCCTTATCGCCAAGATTCCCAGCGGTGGGATTGATATCCTGAAATGAGCGAATGTCATCTGACATCTTTTTTCTCCTTACAAGGTCAATATAATAAACAAAGCATAGAACTGTCAAGAAAAAACAATGTATTTTTTATTATTAATAATACTTAAACTATACAATAAAAGTAATTATTACACAAAAAAAATAAATAAACAGCATAATAAAAAGGCACTTTATTATAATAATATACTACATAGTGCCGATTTTGGGGCAGATGGTTCCGATTTTGAAAAAATAATCACAGGAGGTAAGAACCCCGAGTCATTTCGATGCATAATCGGGGTCAAGCTCTTGTTTTATGGGGAGTTTCAGGCCATGATGAGCGGCGCGTGTGTTCGGCCCTGAACCGGGGATGCGCCTTTGGGCAAAGTAATAAAAAACGGATTATTTGGTGATGAAAGACATTGTTTCCCTCTGTAAACGTCGCGGTTTTATCTTCGCAGCCTCCGAAATCTATGGAGGAATCAACGGATTCTGGGACTACGGCCCGCTGGGCGTAGAATTAAAGAACAACCTGCGCGACCGCTGGTGGAAGGATATGGTGGTCACGCCGCCGATTGGCCCGGACGGCAGCCCCGTGGAGATCGTCGGCGTCGATTCGGCCATCATCCAGAACCCGAAAGCCTGGGTCGCCTCCGGCCATGTCGGCGGCTTTTCCGACCCGATGCAGACCTGCCGCAAGTGTAAAAAGCTTTTCCGAGCCGACCATGTATGGGATATGCTCAAGGATTGCGAATGGGTTTTGTCGTTTGCGGACGCATTTGGCGAAAGCGGCGATAGCGAATCTCTGAAATTTGATAGCGGCAAGGCTTTGCGGTGGGCGGAAACGAAGGGCAAAAAACTGGCTCCGGGCCTCGCTTTAGTTCGCAATCCGCAAGTGACGATGTCTTGGCTGGCGCAGGATTTACAGGAGAAGGCCGGAGCAACAGAGTTTTCCGGTCCGGCGTCTATTGTCGAGATTTTGCAATACATGGCCACGGAACAGAAGGCAGCCACAGGGTTGCAGACTCCTTGCCCGAATTGCGGCGGCGATTTGACGGAACCGCGTGATTTCAACCTTATGTTCGAATCGCACGCGGGCGCAATCAAGGATGACTCAAGCAAAGTCTATCTCCGCCCCGAAACGGCGCAGGGGATTTTCCTCAATTACAAAAACGTTCTCGACTCCTCGCGCGTCCGCGTCCCCTTCGGCATCGCGCAGATCGGCAAGGCCTTCCGCAACGAGGTCAACCCGCGCAACTTCATCTTCCGTTCGCGGGAATTTGAACAGATGGAACTCGAATGGTTCTGCCACCCGGATGAAGCCAAAATGTGGCGCGACTTCTGGTTCGCCGAGCGTCAACGCTTCTGGAAATCTGTGGGCCTCTCCAGCGCGAATCTTCAGATGCGCGACCACGATTCGGACGAACTTTCACACTACGCCAAGGCGGGCCTCGGCACAGCGGACATCGAATACCGCTTCCCCTTCACCGCGCCGGGTTACGGCGAGTTGGAGGGAATCGCCCACCGCTGCGCCTTCGACCTGACGCAGCATCAGGAACATTCGGGCGCGAAGCTGGAATATATGGACCCGACCGATTCGAAAATCCGCTATATGCCGCACGTCATCGAGCCCGCGGCGGGCCTCTCCCGTGGCGTTTTGGCCCTGATCTGCGAGGCCTACACCGTAGACGAGAAACGCCCCTCGGGCCTTTACCTGAATTTCCACCCCTCCATGGCGCCGAAAAAAGCCGCGATCCTGCCCCTGACCGCGAAAGAGGAGCACGTTCCCCTCGCACAAAAGCTTTATCTGGATATCCGAGAGGATTTCGCCGTCGATCTCGACATCAAGCAGAATATAGGCAAACGCTACGCAAGGCAGGATGAAATCGGCACGCCTTTCTGCTTTACGGTCGACAACGAAAGCACGGCAGACCATTCCGTGACGGTGCGCGACCGCAACACCATGGCGCAGGAACGCATCCATATGGATAAGGTAAAATCGTTCTTGCACGAAAAGATGAAGGCCTGATCGATCTAAAAACTTTAAAGCCCATACTGCGAACGGGCCAAGCGGTCTTCAACCGCATCGATCAGATCGTCGGGCAGAGAGGAGGCGGAGGAAACACCGCCTCCGCGCAGATCAAACAGCGCCGACCACCATTTGCGCGGCGCTGAAAATTCAAGAAACTTGACGTCCTTTCCAAACCGCGCCCTGCAAAACGCCCGCATTTCGGCAAAACCGTCGATGAACCCGTTCTCAAGCGCACCGCCGCCCGTCCAGAACGCGCCCTCGAACAAATCCTTGTCTTCGCCCTTGAGCTTTTCGCCCCGCCGCTCGCGCACCCAGTCTTTGAAAACCGCGTGCATATCCTTTTGAATTTCAGAGAGGCGCTTCACATCCGCCGCCTTTTCGGGCTCAAACGGATCGAGAAACGATTTATCCTTCCCCGCCGTGTGGATTCGCCGCTCGACTCCGGCCTTTTCGATCAGATCCTTCATGCCGAAGGAGGCGGAAATCACGCCCACCGACCCGACGATGGACATTTTCTGCGCGTAAATCTCATCCGCCGCGCAGGCCAGCCAGTATCCGCCGCTCGCCGCCAGATCCTCGACAAAAGCGAGGACAGGAATTTTCTTCTCCTCCGCCAGAGCGCGAATCTGTCCGGCGATCAACGCGCTCTGCGCCCCCGACCCGCCGGGGCTGTTAATCACAAGCGCAATGGCCTTGAGCGGCTGCGCCTCGAAGGCCTTCTCGATCAGCGGAGCAAACCGCTCATGGCTGATCCCGCTGCGTCCGCCGAGGCTGGTATCGCGGATCACCCCAGCCAGCCGCAGCACGGCAATTTTCGGCTTCGGCGCAAACCATTGCCCGACCATCGGCGCCTTGGCCAGCACCGTCCGGGTTTTATGAAGGGCTTTTCGAGCGCACATATTATAACTTTCCTACCGATATGAATTTCGCCGATCTTAACCTAAACAACTAGGGGTACCGTAGAATTTTTTCAGCCAACTACCATGCCCCTTGCAAATGAAGTAAGAGCCTAGCAATGACAGCAAACTAAATCCATGGTAAGCACCTCTAGAGAAAATCGTAAAAACACAAATATAATTTAATCTTCGAGCAAAACATTAAAAAGCATGTTTAACATTTTTAGATTTAAAAAAAATCGCCCAAAATTGGATGAAGTTAATTCTAATCAAGTGCTTGATGAAATATTATATTTGAGCAATAGAGAGGACTACCTAGGCAAAGCAGCACTAGCAAAACATGCATCTAAGGCAGCCATTAAACTTGGAGAATATGATAAAGCATGGAGTTTATTGCATGAGCAAAAAATGCTGTATTTATCGCATGCACAAAACCAAAAATGGAATGCAAAATATATTTTTGCATTAGAAGGTACTGTATCTGAGGAACTTGCAAATATTTTACGTCTTGAAGGTAAGCATGACCAAGCTTTAGTTCATATTCTTTACTGGATAATTACGTCTCAAAATACTACGAAGAGACAGGAGAAAAAGCTAATAGCTTATCTGGGACGCTGTAAGTTTAAGAGTGTTACTATTGAAGATATTAAGAGTTTTATTGAAGGAAATAAGCCACATCCTGACTTAGCAACGATCCAATTCAAAGTGCGCGATTGGAGAGATAGTCAAGATAAGGCTTTAAGGTGATAAATGGCCATCTGGATCGGCTGGATTTTGATTTTAAAACAAACCCTCCCCATCTCGCAACACCCTCTCCGCCGCCGCTGTATACGCCCCGTCCGCCTCATGCAGCACGAGTCCGGGGTGAATGACCGTGGGCGTCTTGCGGTTCCTGATCGCCCTTAAAATCACCCGCTTCGCCGGAACCCCCGCCCGCGGCCAGAGGGGGAGTATCTCCACCGCGCCGAATCTCTTTCCCAAAGCTTGAATAATCGTATGAGTTTCCCCCGCCATGTGAATGACCGTCAAAGTCCCGCCGTTTTTAAGATTGCGGAACCCCGCATCGATCCAGTCCTTGAGATTCAAATCCTCCGCCATATGCCCCCGCGCCAAAGCCTTCGAGGGGGAGGGGGAGGGCGTGTGCTTTCCCAACTCGGAAAAAGGCGGGTTGGCGATGACGTGATCCTGCGGCGCCCCTTCATAATCTCTTATATCCGCGCAAACAAAAGATGCCGCAACGCCGTTCAGCGCAGCGTTCCTGTCCGCCAGCGCCACATGATCCGCTTGTATGTCGATCCCCGACAGAGCTATCCCCGGTACCCGCGCCGCCACGCACAGCCCGGCGCTGCCCACCCCGCAGCCGAGATCCAGCACATTCTGCCCCGCCTTGGCCGGACAGGCCGCCGCCAGCATCACGCTGTCCAGAGAGGTGCGGAACCCCTCGGCAGGCTGATAAAGCTGAACGCGCCGGTTCAGCACATGGATAGGATCGTCTGCGCTCATGCAGGAAGTATTAGCCGTTCAGCCGCCGTTTGTCATCAGACGCCGCAGGCTTTGCGTCCTCCTGCGGGGCTGGGTTCAGGTCCGATTGGCTGAGAAGCATCAGATCGACCGGATTGGTCATCAGGTTCTTGAATGGCTGCGGTGGCAGCTGTTTGCCCCTAAAAACGCTCTCCTCCAAATGGGCCATCGGCTTGACGGGCAGGGCGGGGATCGCACTTGGTGCCTGATGCAGGGCGGTGAATTCATGGAAATCGTAGACCTTGCCCATCGGCGCCTGAGTGCTGGCGCGGGTCTTAGCCGGATAAAGCGAATTGGTGGCGTTGGGGGCAGGGGTGTCGTTGCGGGCCACCAAGAAGGTGGAGGCATCGGGCGTGGTCCCTTCGATTTGGAATTTTTTGTCGAAGAACTGATAAACCTGCTCCAGCGTCCGCGGCTTGCCCGTCTGGGAATCGTAGAACACGCCGCGGTTCGACCGCGCCGCCTTGGGAAAAAGGTCCGCCGCCGGGGTCAGGGCGTTTTCATCCTTGGCGTTCAGGAAGGAGGACGCGCCGCCCGCACCCAGGAAATGCGCGAGATATAGCTCGGTCGCGCCGACCTCCCCGCCCCAGAGTTTATCAAGCGTCTGCTCGTTTTCCAATGCGAATTCAGCCGCCATCTGCGCGGAGACGACCGGATCGTTCCGCAGAGCCAGAATCTCCTTCTTCGCGGCCTTGTCCTTCACCCGGAACCGCGAATCGATTTTATCCGCCAGATCGCCCAGCCCGTATTCCTCGCCATGTTCCTTGATCATCGCCAGCCATGTGCGGTCGATGAACTGGTAAAGCCCCGTGGCCGAACTGGTCCCCGCTTTGGCTTTCGGGTTGAAATTGCTCTCCGCCTTCGCCTGCTGCAGCAGATAGGCAAAATCGACCCCCGTGGCATCGCTGGCCTGGGCAATCGCCTCCACCACCGGGGTCGGCGCCTTGTGGGTCAGCGCCGTTAAATCCTTGTTTTGTATTACGTTTGTTAATCCGTTCATGTCATACTCGAGTCAGAGACAGGGCTGTACGCGAAATTCCTCGAAGACTCCGTGCAACCCCCGTGCCAAAAAACTTTGGGAGAAGACGGATATGAGTGATTATGCCCCCCCGGTCGAGGAGATGCTGACGATGCTTTTTGATGTTCACGGCTTCGCGCACCCGGACATCGACCGCGAAACTGCGAAATCCATATTGGAAGAGGCAGCCAAATTGGCGTCCGAAGTGCTGGCTCCCCTCAACCATCCCGGCGACAAGGCAGGCGCTAAATTTGACAGCGGAACCGTCACAACCGCCCCCGGCTTTAAGGATGCCTATAAGCAATACTGCGCGGGCGGCTGGAACGCCGTGCCCTTCGATCCCGAATATGGCGGCCAGGGGCTGCCATGGGGGCTGGCCTTCTGTATTCAGGAAATGTGGCAGGGCGCGAATATGTCCTTCGGCCTGTGTCCGCTTCTCAATCAGGGTGCGGTCGAGGCCATTTCGCTCCACGGCTCGCCGGAGCAAAAAAGTAAATACCTTCCCAAACTCATTTCCGGTGAATGGACCGGGACGATGAATCTGACCGAATCGCAGGCCGGTTCCGACCTCGGCCTCATTCGCACAAAGGCGGAGAAACAGGCGGACGGCACCTATAAAGTTACGGGTCAGAAAATTTTCATTACCTACGGCGAGCATGATATGGCGGAGAATATCATCCACCTCGTTCTTGCACGTACGCCGGACGCCCCGCCGGATGTCAAAGGCATCTCGCTCTTTATCGTGCCGAAATTCATGGAGGGCGGCTCTCGCAACGCTGTGCGCTGTATCGGGCTGGAACACAAGCTCGGCATCCACGCATCCCCGACCTGCACGATGGAATTCGACGGGGCGGTCGGTACACTGATAGGGGAGGAAAATATGGGCCTGAAATATATGTTCACCATGATGAACAACGCCCGCCTCTCCGTCGGTTTGCAGGGCGTGGCCATCGCCGAACGGGCATACCAGAAAGCGTACGCCTATGCCCATCAACGCGTACAGGGCAAGTCTCCTGTGACGGGCGAACGCGTGGTCATCGCCGAACACGCTGACGTGCGCCGAATGCTGCAAGAGATGAAGGATCAGATCACCGCAGGGCGGGGGATGACTCTGGAGGCGGCCGTAGCCTTGGATCAGGCCGCGGCAGGAGATGAGGATGCCCGGAAAAAGGTTGAATTGCTAACCCCGATCGTTAAGGCCTGGTGCACCGATATGGCCTGCGAGGTCACGTCCACCGCCTTACAAGTCTTCGGCGGCATGGGATACATCGAGGAAACAGGCATCGCCCAGTTATTCCGTGATGCGCGCATCCTTCCCATTTACGAGGGCACAAACGGCATCCAGGCCGCTGACCTCGTCTTCCGCAAAATCATTCACGATGAGGGGAGGACAGTAAACAATTATCTTGGAAAACTTGAGGGAGTGGTCAAGGCCGAAGATCTGGAGGAAGTTCGCAAAAAAACAAACGAAATCATAAAATCGGGCTACAACAAAAACACTACATTAACAAGCCTGCTAGCCTATCCATACCTAAAAGCGATCAGTAGCCTCTTGGCAAAAAAATACACAAAAAAGCTAGTTTAACGTAAAAGTGCGCTGTTCGTTCTGACACTTGCTCATCGTCATGCGCGCAAGAGCTCCAGTAGAATTAGAAGAAACTCTGGTTCCCTCAAGACCTTCGAATCCTTTTGCAAATTGATTTGCGTAACATTCACAAAATTTCTTTACATTCTTGAGATGAAGGGGCAGAAGGGCGGGTTTAGAAATACAGTCCTTATAAAGAAATCCAGCCATCTGAGTGCCATTAAGACAAACGCCTTTAAGTGTTGATAGAATAGAATCACGACTTGGGAGACGCCCTAATTCCTTTCTCTTAGCAACAAACTCAGAAGCCAAACACTTGCAATCATGGTATATGGGCATATAAGCATCAGCTTGACACCACTCAAAGACATAGTTAGCTTCTTTAACCTCCGCCTCTGTGAATTCCTCTCTTTCTTCTCCTTGATCAGAGTTAAGAGCGGACTTGTCTTCCGAATTCTTAAGGCACAACGCACGCACATCAGAAAAAACTTGCTTATGAGAAGCCTCATCGCCCCGGGACATTCGTGCAACAAGATACTCACCGGCAAGGCATTTACAATCATGTTGCAAACTTAACTGCTCATTATTAGAACAGGCCTTATAAAAACGCTGAGCTTCGTTAATTTGCTGATCGGACGCTTTGCTGATATCAACAGCATCCTTATGAGATTCAATCGGCTGGCCCGACTGCTCTTCAGTACCAGAATCTGAGCCTGCAGCAGAGTGTTCAAGCACCTGAGCTTTCTCATCGAAGGCTTGAGAATCATCAGACTCCAACCCCTGACCATAAGCGCTCACGGAAGAAAAAATGGCAAAAGCTACAATAAAAATAAAAACGCGCACGTCAATTCCCATACAACAACAACCGACAAGGGAATTATAGCATTATGAAAGGCGAAAAACCAACGGAACTTAAGAGATCAGGCCTTTGCCTTTTTCCAGAACATAAAGCGCGAAGCACCCGCGTTACTATTAGCATTCTGGTTGCCCGCGCTAAGCTTTTTCGCTGCCGGAGCGGCACCCGGCTCAGTCCCCTGAGAGCTGCGTTTGGGCTTGATTTTCAGGTCCATTTCACGGACTTCAGCCCTTAAATCCTCGATTTGCTTATGGGTATGCTGGGTGGTCAGCAAAACCTGATTAGCCTGATTTTCCCACTTATCGCGCTGATCACGCAGATCCTCGATCTGCTCTTGCGCGTTTTCAAGCCGGAGTTCCAGCAATTTTATTTCAAGAGCCAGACGCTCTTTGTCGATATCGCTGTCAACCGACACCGGAGCGTTTTGCGCGGCGCCCGCATTAAGGCTTTCCGGCTTGATGCCGAAGACGCGCTCCAGTTCCGACACATCGATGACCCTCCGGTCATTCTGATCCAGCGCATAAGACAGCTTGCCGCTGTTCATGGCTCTCTGAATGGTGGATTTAGACTTCCCTGTCAGGACAGCGGCTCTTTGCGCTCCTACTTTTGCCATTGCGACGACCCTCTTTGAATGACCTCTGATACATAAGCGGTACCATGTGACCCTCTAACGGATCAATCCACCGCATCAAAACATCCACAGGCTTCTGCAAGTTGAACGTGAACAGGAAATACTAACAGACAGGAAAGACAGGACGATTAGGCCGCTTCTTTCTCAAGGCGCTCATTCAGCAACTGGCTCAGCAGGTGCCACTTTGAACCGGAAAAGAGATGAGCGTATATAAACGGAATCCAGCCGTTTTTTCGGAACTCAAGAAAAGTCTTGTCGTCCAGCGCATCGAGTTTTTTCTGATCGATGATTCGGAAGCCGGAAAAATTAACAACCCTGTTCCCGGCAAGCTCAATCCGGACCCCGCGAGGATCGGCGAGGAGATCTTTTTCAACCAAGGCCTTGCTGAAATCCAGCGTTTGCTGGGCGGCGGCATGATAGGACTTGCAGAACTCAAGCGCATCCTTGGAAAGCTGGCTGGGGGTTCCGTCTTTTTCGAAAAAGGCACGGTCGGAACCCTTTTCGACCACACTGTCGTCCAGATCGACGCAAAGAGTCAACTGGTCCTTGGTAGGCATCTCCGAAAAGATAAACGGATAGCGCCGGATATAGGCGGGGATATAAGTATGCTTGTTCCATTGCCCCCGCGAATCAACGAACAAATTCTCATTGTCGCGCAGACCGAGGATAGCAACCGGCGTAGCGTTTCCGTCGGGACTAAAGGCGATAGGATACGAATCGGCGATCTGCGTCATCTCGATGAGGTTCACCGGAACGGCATTCGCGGTGCTGGTAAACTCAAAGCCAAAATTGCGCTTCAGGGACAAATCGGAATGCTTTTTGGCATCCAGGGGCTCAGGGTGAGAATAAAAGAGCGGAAGGTTGGCCGCAGGGGGTTGCTTCGCTCCGCCGTCTTGATTACCGGATGCTTTCTTCTCAGATTTTCCTTCAGATTTGGCCATAAAAATTCCTCTGGTACGGTATTTGAATTGGGTTCACGGATATTTCAGGGATCATAGGCAAAGTATCTGGCGCTTTGCAACGGTTTTTGAAAAATCGCCGACTTTCGCCCCTTAATTTTAGCGAAAAGAGAGTTAAAAACAGGTTTAAACCCCTTAAAGGAAGCCATTTATTTGTTTTCATCGCCTATAAAATGGTTTACGTTCGCGGGGTTTAAAGTAAGGCCAGATTTCAAAGAAACACAACAGAAGGACAGTTGTCATGCGGATCGCAATGGTCGGAACGGGATATGTAGGTCTGGTCTCGGGAACCTGTTTCGCGGAGTTCGGTCATACGGTCGTCTGCGTCGATAAGGACGCCGGGAAGATCGAAACTCTCAAGCAGGGCAAAATTCCCATTTTTGAGCCGGGCCTGGAAGACCTTCTGGAGCGACAGATCGAATCCGGACGTATAGAATTTACCACCGACATCAAGGCCGCCGTGAAAGACGCGCAGGCCGTTTTTATCGCCGTGGGTACACCCTCACGCCGTTACGGCCGGGATGCGGACCTGTCCTATGTCTACGAGGCGGCCCGCGAGATTGCCCGCAACATCAAGGGCTACACCGTTGTCATCAATAAATCGACCGTGCCGGTCGGAACCGGTGCCGAAGTCGAGCGCATCATCCGTGAAGAGCGTCCCGAGGCCGATTTCGACGTCGCCTCCAATCCCGAATTCCTGCGCGAGGGAGCGGCCATAGAGGATTTCATGCGCCCCGACCGCGTGGTGGTTGGCGTGACGGGTCAAAAAGCGCAGGACGTGCTGCGCGAAATCTACCGTCCCCTCAATCTCAACGAAACGCCCATCATGTTCACGGGCCGCGAAACCGCAGAAGTCATCAAATACGCGGCCAATGCCTTTCTGGCCACCAAGATCACCTTCATCAACGAAGTCGCTGATCTCTGTGAAAAAGTCGGCGCGGACGTCCAACAGGTCGCCAAGGGCATCGGTCTGGATGGCCGGATCGGCGGCAAATTCCTCCATGCCGGACCCGGCTACGGCGGCTCGTGCTTCCCCAAGGATACGCTGGCGCTGGCCCGTACCGGCCAGAAATTCAGTGCCCCCCAGCGCATTGTGGAAACGGTCGTGGCGGTGAACGAGGACCGCAAGGCCAGAATGGCCGACAAGGTGATGGACGTCTTCGGCGGCAACGTACGCGGCCGACGGATCGGCATTCTCGGCGTCTCTTTCAAGCCCAATACAGATGATATGCGCGATGCCCCCTCCCTGACCATCATCCCCATCCTCCAGCAGGCAGGAGCGAATGTCGCGGCCTACGACCCCGAGGCGATGGACCATGCCAAGACGATGATTGAGGACGTCGAATGGTGCAAAAGCGCCTATGATGTAGCCAAGGATGCCGACGCGCTGGTGATTATCACCGAATGGAACGAATTCCGCGCCCTCGACCTCAAGCGCATCGCAAGCACCATGAAATCCCCCTGCATCGTGGACCTCCGCAACATCTACAAAATCCCGGAAATGCAGGAAAATCACTTCCATTATGTCTCGATTGGGCGTAAAGAAGTCTGCCCGGAAACGAATGTGGGCCTCAAAAAAGTCTCGAACGCCTAGCGCTATGGCAGTAACTGGATAGGGATTGAAGATGTATAAATACCTTGATGAACTCGAAGCCAAGAGCGTTTACATCATCCGCGAAGCCTATAACCGCGTGGACCCGCTCTGTATGCTCTGGTCCATCGGTAAGGACTCAACCGCGCTGCTCTGGCTGGTCCGTAAAGCTTTTCTTGGTCGTGTGCCTTTTCCCATGGTTCTGCTGGATACGGGCATGGAAATGCAGGAGGTTTACGATTTCCGCGACCGGATCATCAAGGAGTGGGAACTGAACTGCATCAACCATATGTGCCCGCCCGAGGAGGATATGGACCAGACCCTTCCTCCTGCCACGCGCTCCGCTATGCGGAAGACCGAAGGTTTGAAAACGCTTCTGCGTGAACATAATTTCAAGGGCGTGATTGCGGGCATCCGTCGTGACGAGCAAGGGCTGCGGGCCAAGGAGCGCGTCTTTTCCCCGCGCACCATCGACGGCAACTGGGACTTCAAGGACCAGCCCCCCGAATTCTGGGACCAATACAAAACCGAATTCCCGGAAGGGGCGCATCTGCGGATTCACCCGATCCTGCACTGGACGGAACTCGATATCTGGCGCTATACGCAGCGCGAAAACATTCCCTGTTGCGATCTCTACTTTGCCCGCAAGGACGCGAAGACAGGAAAAATGATGCGCTACCGTTCTCTGGGCGAGAAGAACATTACCTTCCCTGTCGAAAGCGGCGCCCGCAACATACAGGAAATTCTTCATGAACTGGAGACGACAAACACTTCGGAGAGGGCGGGACGCTCTATGGACAAGGAAACCGAGGACAGTTTCGAGCGTCTGCGGGCGTCCGGCTATATGTGATAAAGCTATTACGCAGGTTGAAAAAAGAGAATGAGCGCAGAACCAGCAATCAAGATCGTAAAAAGTGACAAGGTGAAGCGGAAGCAAAGCACGCATCAGCAGCTCCGCGTGGTCATCGTGGGCCACGTCGATCATGGAAAATCCACCCTGATCGGGCGTCTGCTCTATGACACGAACTCGCTCCCCGAAGGTAAGGCCGAGGAAATCGAAGCCATCTGCAAACGGCGCGGAACGGACGTTGTCGAATGGTCCTTCGTGCTGGATGCCTTTCAGGCCGAGCGCGATCAGGCCATTACCATCGACTCGACGCAAATTTGGTTTTCCACCGACCACCGCGATTACGTGATTATCGACGCGCCAGGGCACCGCGAATTTCTGAAGAATATGATTTCCGGCGCCGCAGCCGCCGATGCCGCCATCCTCGTCGTTGACGGGTCGGAAGGCGTACAGGAGCAGACCCGCCGCCACGCCTATTTGCTTCACCTTCTGGGCCTGCAGCAAATCGCGGTCGTCGTCAACAAGATGGATATGGTCAAGCATGACCCCGAGGCGTTCGAGAATGTCTCCCGCGAAGTGCGTGATTACCTGCATTCCATCGGCGTCACCCCACGCTTTATCATCCCCATCTCCGCCCGCCACGGCGACATGATCGCCGGACGCGGCGATTCGATGGACTGGTATTCCGGCAAGACTCTGATCGAAGTTCTGGACAGTTTCGAGAACGCCACGCTGCCCGTCTCGCGCCCGCTGCGTTTCCCGGTGCAGGACGTCTACCGTTTTCAGGAAAAGCGGATCATTGTGGGCCGCGTTGAAAGCGGCATTCTCCGCAAGGGCGACCGTCTGATGTTCTCCCCCGGCAACGAGGAAGCGACCGTGACCTCCATCGAAGTCTGGCCCGAGGATAAGGACAAGGTCGAGGCCCGCCCCGGCGAGGCGATAGGCATCACACTGGACCAGCGTCTGTTCGTCGAGCGCGGTCACATCGGCTCGCACACCAAGAACCCGCCGATGCTCTCCAACGTGTTCAGATCGAGCATCTTCTGGCTCTCGCAAAAGGCGCTGAGGGTCGGTAATTCATATAAAATCCGTTATGGCTCGCACGAAGCCATGGTGACGGTTCAGTCCATCGATAAGGTGATCGATACACAAGACTTGGCGGATCAAGCCGACAAGAGCGAGGTCAAGCGCAACACGGTAGCGGAAATCACCCTGCGCGCCCGTGATCTGCTGCCCATCGACCCTTACGTGGACAATGAGCGTTTGGGCCGGATTGTCATATACGAAGGCTACGACATCGCGGGCGGCGGTGTGATCAGTATGGAAGGCTATGCCGACCAGCGCCGCAGACGCGCCCCCAAATCCGAAAACATCCATAAGGTCGAACACCTGCTCAACCACGATGTTCGCGCAAAACGCGCTGGGCACAGGGGCGGTGTCTTCTGGTTCACCGGACTCTCCGGCTCAGGAAAATCCACCCTCGCCATGGCGGTTGAAAAAGCGCTCTTCGAAAAAGGCCACGCGACCTACGTTCTGGACGGCGATAATATCCGCCACGGTCTGAACCGCGATCTGGGCTTCTCTCCGAAAGACCGCTCGGAAAACATCCGCCGGATCGGTCATGTCGCTGCACTGATGGCCGATGCCGGGGTCGTCGTGATTTCGGCCTTTATATCGCCCTACCGCGCCGACCGCGAACGCGCCCGCAGCGCCGCGCAGGATCGCTTCAATGAAATTTACATTTCCGCTGACATTGATACGTGCGAAAAGCGCGATCCGAAGGGACTCTACAAAAAGGCACGGGCAGGGGAGATCAAGGATTTCACCGGAATCGATTCGCCCTACGAAAAACCTGAAAATCCTGAGTTGATCGTGGACAGCGCCCGTCAGGACGTCGAAACCTGCGTCGAGCAAATCGTGGCCTATATTGAACGCCAGATTGCTCTAGGTGACCTCGCCGGGGACGGCAAGGGCAGGGAACAGGTTCTCGACTATGTCGTCTAAGCTCCTCCTCCACCGCGCCGCGCTCTGCAACAGGGTGCGGAGAATCGCGTTGGAAGCGGGTCAGATCACTCTCGATTACTTTGATGAAGCCGGATACCAGGGCGCAGACGCAAAGGCGGACGGCTCGCCCGTCACCTTGGCCGATCAGGAAGCCGAAAAACTCATCCAGCAGAAACTCGACGAAATGTTGCCCGGCATCCCGATGATCGGAGAAGAGGCCAGCGCCGCCGGACACAAACCCGAACTTGCAGGGCAGGAGTATTTCTGGCTGGTTGATCCGCTCGACGGCACCAAGGAATTTATCTCCGGCAAGGGCGATTACACGGTCAATATTGCTCTTATTCACAAAGGTGAGCCGATTCTCGGCGTCGTCTATGCCCCCGCCATCGGGGAACTTTACGCGGGCTATACGGAGGAGAACGGAACACGTAAGGCGCTCCGCTGGCTGGAAGACACCGAATCGGAAAAAGACATTCATGTCCGCAAGCCCCCGAAAGAGGGTCTGACCGTCGTCGCCAGCAAAAGCCACGGCAGCGCCCAGCGCCTTGACCAGTACCTCAGCGAACATAAGATCGAAAAGCTGCTGAAGCGCGGCAGTTCCCTGAAAATATGCGTAATCGCCGCCGGTAAGGCCGATCTTTACCCCCGCTTCGGCCCGACGTGCGAATGGGATACCGCCGCCGGGGACGCAGTTTTGCGCGCCGCCGGAGGGATTATAAAGGATTTTCAAGGAAAGCCGCTGGTTTACGGGGGGGCGAATCCGCAATTCCTTAACCCTGAATTCGTGGCCGCTCCGATGGGGTTTTTTGAGTAAAGCCCCCTTCTTTTCGCTTTTTCGCAGTTTTTTTTTGTTTCCGGACCCCTTACCCTGCTAAAATGACACTCTGTCAATCGGCGGGTTTTGATTGTATCATGCACGGACCCGGTGGCTTATGTAAGGATTCTGACGGCGATGCGGACACTCATCATTTTTTCGTTCCTGATTTCTGGCTTGCTTTTTTCAATGATTCCGGCCCCGGCCTTCGCACAGGGCGTTGATGAATTCGAGGAGATCGACGTGGAGGGGGCGGCCTTCCCGGACACCAAGCGCGGCTGTGCCAAACGCGCCTCCTTCAAGGTGGCGATGGCCGATCTGTATAAAAAGGGCGAAGACCCCAAGGATCTGACCGAAATGAAAATCATCAAACCGATCGTCCAGAAGGTCTATGATGAAGTCGGCACCAAAGGACTGACACAGTTTTACGTAGACACCCTCGAAGAGTATGAGGAATGCGGCAAGAACGCCAAGGCGGAGAGAAACTCGGAACGGGAAGCCCAGCAGGTTGTGGTTTACGAATCCTGCAGCGGTATCAACGAAGTGACCCTCGAAGCGCTTGAAGCAGCGAAAGCGGGACGCTCAAAGGATTCCCTGATCTCCCGCGCCGAAAACAAAAGGCTCAACGTCAAGGGCACGACCCTCGAAAAGGTCGAGGCTCCGGCTGTCTATCTGGTTGAACAGATTTTCACCAAGGCCGAAACCTCCTATGACGATGCCGTCGATTTCGCGGTCAAGATCGGCATGACCTGCCTGAACAGCCGCGACCGCGACCCGCCGGTCAAGAAGGACATGACCAAGCCGTAGAACTTTTGACGGTCTTTTCGGTCCTCTTTTATATTCAAAAAACACTATAAAAACCGCGCCCTCGGCTTTTGCGGGCAGGTGCGCAACGATATTTGCATTATCATTTTAATTGGGGTATAAAAGAAGCACAGAAAAATTCTGTTAAATTATAAAACATTCATAAATAAAGGGAAGATCATGTCTAAGAAAGATAAAGCGAGTGATGCGGTGGCCTTGGCTTTGGCCGGAGTATTAACGGTAACCTCTGTTCCGGCGGGTTCAACGGCGAATTCAATGCCCGACACCCTCAACCATCCGGCGCCCATCACCGAAATGGCCTCGATCAACCGCAGCCCGACGATGACATTGCCTCCGGGCGTTGAGCTTCCCGCCGATAGCATCAACCCCGGCCAATCCACCCAACCCGCACAGGCGCAGCCGATCAGGTATTTGGATGTCACAAAAGACACGCAGCAAGGCTGGGCGTTGGCTCAAACAACTGCTGCTTCAGCCTCCAGAAACAACAGGGTTGTCATCATATCCTATCTCGACCCCCCGACGACCAGAGCCTTGTATGATGCGGCGGTTCCCTTTACCCAGCCGCCGACCAACCTGCCGGTTGTCGGCTTGATCCGGTCTCCCTCGGCCCCTCCAAGTGTATCGGTCACACCCAATCCTCTGGGCTTCGATGTTTTTTTTAATGGATCTGTTATACCGCCTATGGAAAAGCCAGACCCGAGGTTTACACGGACGGATCAGCTAAGCGCCTTTATGCGCGGAATCCACAGAAACCATTTCGCCGCCGCAACAGCGTCTGTTAGTCCCGATACGCGCTTGGCCGTTAACATGGCCACAGGCGGTAAATCCTCTGGCGGAAGCGGTTCGGCTACGGGCAGCGGCTCGGCGGGTGGCAAATCGGGCGATCTCGCCGCCGTGAACTTCAACCCGGATTTCTAGTAAAAGACAGCCTAAACACAAAACGCCCGTCAAGACGGGCGTTTTCTCGTGGCGGGGTCGGGAGAAAAAACTAGACCTTCATTCCTCCGGCGCCGGACGTGCCCGTGCTGTAGGAAGCGATGCGGTCCTTCTCGACCGCGGTCGCGGCAAGGGTAGAATCGGCGCTGGCCACAGCGGCCGCCGGGATTTCTCCGTTCGTGGCGCGGGCGAAGGTGGCGGAAATCGGCTTGATCCCGCTGGCCGTATCGTCCATCCCTAACTCGGCGGCAAACGATCCCGTCGCACGCGGCGTGGAAGGGACATTGGCCCCGGTCAGGACGCCCGATGGGATCAAATCGATCAGCTTCATGTCAGGGACAGGGATTTGCAGACCCGGCGGCAACAACGCATTCACAGGGGCCAATAACTCCCGCGTTGTTTCAGGAAGCTGCGCGGTGCGGGGCGGCGGCGCAGCAGAAGGCAATTCAGTATCGAAACCAAGAGCGGCAACATTCCCAAAAGCATCGTCAGGACTAGAAGAAGTAACCGCAACGGCCTTATCACTCGACAAAAGACCAGTCTGAGTCAAGGCAGTCGCCTGCTCGTTCCGCGAAAGCCCATCCTGATTATTCAAAACAACAGCATTAACATCCCGGAAACCCATATCTGAGGATGCACGGCTCTTGATTTCAGCAACTGCTGCCGGATCGCCCGCGCTGGCACCCTTAATCTGATTTCGCAGTTCGGGATTACTCTTCAGTAACGCATCACGATCTCTTTGAGCGCGGATTAACTGATCGATATACTGATCTCTCTGCCGCTGCACATCGCGCATCCTCAGCCTGTTTTCCTGCTCATCGCGCTGCCATTTTTCCTGATCGAAGCTTCCATCGGCCTTGAAATAGGCATTGGGATCAAGTCCGGCCTCTTGAATCGCCTGACGTAACTGCTCTCTTTTCGCATAGGCGTTAAGCGTGTTGTCGTTAATATCGGCATCGTTGCCAAGATCGAAAGCCTTGTCGAACGCATTGATTTTCTTGTCGAGTTCACCGATCTTTTTTTCGAGTTCCGCAATCCGCGCATCCAACTCCGCCAGCCGCCGCGCCGCCTCATACTGCTCAAGCATGAGATGCAGCAGATCGTCGGCCTCGCGTTCGCGCTTCTTAGCCTCGTCGAGATCGTCTGAGCGAACCGGACCAACTACAGCATAGCCGGCCTTGTTGACCGAGCCGGAACCACCATCCATGCTCTGGTCTATACCGTAATCCAACAGAAATCTGCCGAGCTTCGACGGAGGAGACCCGAAATCATGACCCGGATCGTCGCCATCCAGCCCGTCCATGCGGTACTGTGTATCGTTCGCGCTTTCGGCGTCTGCTGTCTGTTCGGCGGCAGGATTTGTGGCGTCGTGTTCTTCGTCAAGAACGAGCTTGTTGGCTACGCTAGCACCCACGTCAGTCACTTTAAAACCCACACACGTTAGTAAAGACTATACTAACGGAGAGGGTATCTCCTAAAAGTTAATATTATGTAAATACTATAACCTTTTATTCCAATTACATTTTGAGATCCGAAGACTGTCGCCTGTATAAAATCCGTGGCCGAGACGGTAGGCTAAGGTATCCCCCCTGTAACACTATGTTCCGTATGGTTTTTTCAAACTCTTATGCACGGAATAGAAAAAAACTACGCCTTTTTTTTGTGATTTGCAAACAAATTTAGATTTTTTTTTCAAAACCGGAACTAATATTCAATCCCTTGAATATAAAGGAGTTTTTCGCGAGAAAAAGAGGGGGAGTAACCCTATGATATTTCATAATTAATTACCATAATGATCAATTAATAGACGATCATACAAAAATAATTCGTATATTAACTTTGCCTAATATTAAGCTCTTCCGGGGAAGGGTTTAAAGTCGCTCGGACCAGATGATAAAGGGCAAGGACATAGATCATAACGCCGATCCAGTGGCTCTGCCATAACCCATAGGAAATCGCGGCAACAAGCAGGACCAGCAGGAACAGGGTCAGGCCGCAGCGGGCGCTTTCCGAGCCTTCCCGGCGCAAGGCCTCGAGAATCGTGCCCAGAAGGGCGCAACCCCACACCGCGCCGGCAAACCCGAAATCCACCCAGAGCTGCAGCGCGAAATTATGCGGGTGCAGCACACTGTCCTCACGGTGATAAAGCCGCGCATGATCGAACGACTCAACATACCGGGTCGCATCCATCCCGTGCCCGGCCAAAGGGTTTTGCAGCGCATAGCGGCTGGTAAAATCCCAGATCTCCATCCGTGCCCCCGCATAACCGCTCTTCAGCCACGGCAGAGTTTGGGCATCGGCGGCCAGCGTGGCGAACATCCATTGCGCCAGCCACGGAGCGGTCAGAAGCAAAAGGCATAGGAACGCCGCCAGTACCCTATGCCCTGGCCGCCATCCCGCCGGATACAGGAAATAAACCCCGAATCCGAAAACAAAGGCCAGTTGCGCCACCTGCGCCTGTGAGAGAGCCAGCATCAGAACAATCGCGCCGAACAGGGTCGAACCGAGAAAAAGACGCATCTGCGGCGGCGCATCCCAGACCCGGATCAGGCTAAGCGCGGCAAACGCGCATAACACGATATTGACCGCCCCGCGGTTCAGGACGGCGGTGCTGATGGTCCGCGCTGGATCAGTGTCGTGAAAAACCTGATAGAGCGGCATCCTGAACGAAAGCTCCGCCGCTCCTATAAGAGCGGCCAGCGTCAGCAGGGCGGGAAAGACCCATGCGTTGTTTTTGAGGCTTTGCGGATCAAGGGTCCGGCAGACGGCTATCAGAAAAACGCCGCTGAAAATGAGCGCTCCCGTCGTAACCGCCTTCCAGATAACCTCCTCAGGATGGCCGGAAGAAAAGGCGCTCAAACCGCACAGCAAACTGATGCCCAAAGCGATCAGAAGATAGAATCGGCTGAGGGGCAGGGGCTGTTGACGCACAACAACTAGAAAGATATACGCCCCCAGCCCCAGTGCCGAAGGCAAAAACGTCATAAACCGTGGCAGCACAACCGAGATCAGCGGCAGACAAGAAAAAGCCAGAAGAAAATAAAAGGTGAAATCGCGCCGGACAGTCATAATTATAAGTCCTGAAAATTAAAGCCTGCATTCTCTCACCCGACCGCAAAAAAACAACCCTCGGCCCGCAATAAATTTTCCAAGTTTTTGCCTGTACAAGGCGTCCTATTGTTATAGGATGGGGAAAATGTTCCCTATCATGGTTAAAAATGAATGCCGGACGCTGAGGACAAGGAGCTGATCAAACGGGCGCAGGCCGGTGATACAGCCGCGTTCGAGGCGCTGGTGAATAACTATTACGGGATCATGTTCAAAATGGCCTTTAAATGGTGCGGGGACAGAACGGCGGCGGAAGATATCACACAGGAAGCCTGCATGAAGCTCGCTCGCGGGATCGACTCCTTTCGCCACGATTCGGCCTTCACCTCATGGCTCTATCGCCTTGTGATCAACACGGCCAAGGACTGGTTCAAATCCCAGAACCGTCACCCGAGCGCCGACATCACACAGGCGGATCATGTGGTATCAGAAGAGGGCGCCCCCGAAGAGAAAATTCTGATGAAGCAGGTCTGGGCGCAGATACAGATTTTACCTGAAGGCGAGAGGGAGGCTCTGCTTCTCGTTGTCAGCGAAGGCCTCTCGCACAAGGAAGCGGCGCTGATTTTAGAGGTGAAGGAAAGCACTGTGTCCTGGCGCATCCACGAAGCCCGCAAGAAGCTGGAGAGCTTTTTCGGCAAGGAGAAGAAATATGGATGAGTCCGCGCTGAAGAAAATCGTGCAGGAATTTGAGATTCCCCCCGTTGATGAAAATGCAAAAAAACGGGCGGTAAACCTCGCTTTGGCCGAATTCAAGGCCCATCAGCAGCAAAAATCCCAAAAATCTTCCCAAGGAACCTCGATTCTCTCCCGTCTTATCGGCAGATCAACGCCTGAGAGAGGGAGAGACGACATGAAATTCGGTAAAAAAGGATGGGTATTTGCAGGGACAGGAACTGCGTTGGCTTTAGTGCTGGTCGCTGGTTTGAACATGCAGGGCGGCCAAGTGCACAATGCAGGTGAGCCTGCATCCAGTTCAGGGCAGTTTAGTAATATTGCTTATAACATATCACAGCCGAAATCAGTCCTGTCAGAAGTGTATGAAATGTTCGGAGGTTCGGATGAGAAAAGCGCGGCTCTGCCACCGCCATCCGAAGTCTCCGCCCCACCCGGAACGGCTGAAGCCTCCCCGGCTTATGTTCAGGCTGTTGAAGAAGCAAACGAAGCTGACATGGAAATGGCCGAAATGGCTAAGTTAGAAAAGGCGCTTCGCTCGGGCGAAAGTTCAATCCCCGTTCCGGTCGAAACCCCGACAGATCGTTTGCAGTTGCCCCAGGAGTTCAGAACTGAGGGTGAGCGGTCAAACGCGCCGATGGCCGATGAATTTGCATCAGGCAGAGCAAAAGGCGATGACGGCATGGTCGTCGCCGAATTGAAAAAGAACGAGGATCAGGGAAAAACCGCTCCATCACAAGCCCCCGCCAAGGAAAAAGCCCTGCGCCGCGACTTGAGTGACAAGGACTCCTCTGCGATGGCGTCCCCCGGCGTTTCGTTACCCGGAGTTGTTAGTTCCAGTGAGGCGACAACTATTTACCCCGAGCCATACCCATACCCTCAGCCGATTCCGGTTCCCATCTCGCCCCCGATGGATTACGTCCAGCCCTATTATCAGGAGCAGGGCCGCGACCGCTTCCCCGAATACAAGCCCAACAGCTTTAAGTTGGCCCAGGAAGAACCTGTCTCCACCTTCTCCTCCGACGTCGATACCGCGAGCTACAGCTTCGTGCGCCGCGAATTGAACAGTGGCCGCTTGCCCCCCGCGCAATCCGTCCGCGTCGAGGAAATGGTGAACTACTTCGACTATAACTACGCCGTTCCCGAATCGAAGGAAGAACCTTTCCAGCCGACTGTGACTATAGTTGACTCGCCGTGGGCGCAGGGCCGCAAGCTTATGCATATAGGCATCAAGGGCTATGAGATCACAGGCGAAAAACCGCGCAGCAACCTCGTGTTCCTGCTCGATGTTTCCGGTTCGATGGATGCGCCCGACAAATTGCCGCTGCTCAAAAATTCCATGAAGCTCCTGCTCGACAGCCTGCAGCCCGACGATACGGTCTCCATCGTGGTCTACGCGGGTTCGTCGGGGACGGTCTTGGCACCCACCAAAGTCTCCGACCGCAGCACCATATACTCTGCCCTCGATAATCTTCAGGCAGGCGGCTCGACCGCCGGAGCCGCAGGCATCGAACTCGCCTACCAACTCGCCGAGCAGAACTTCAACAAGGAAGCCGTGAACCGCGTAATCCTCGCCACGGATGGGGATTTCAACGTCGGCATCACCAACCGCGACCAGTTGAAGGACTACGTATCCAAGAAACGCGAGACGGGAATTTTCCTCTCCGTCCTCGGCTTCGGTCAGGGCAATTATAATGACGACCTGATGCAGGCGTTGGCCCAGAACGGCAACGGCACCGCCGCCTACATCGACAGCCTCAATGAGGCGCGTAAAGTCCTTCTGGATGAAGCCAGCTCGACTCTGTTCCCGATCGCCAAGGATGTGAAGTTCCAGATCGAGTTCAACACCGCCCAGATCGCCGAATACCGTCTGATCGGCTACGAAACCCGCCACCTCAACCGTGAGGACTTCAACAACGACAAGGTGGACGCAGGAGATATGGGCGCAGGCCACACCGTCACCGCGATCTATGAATTCGTCCCCGTCGGCAGCGCCTCAGCCCGCACCGTGGACGATCTTCGCTATGCTGCTGAAACTCCCAAACAGGCGCCGATCGCAGAAACGGTCTCCGACTCGCCCTTCGCCAGTGAGTACGCGTTCCTAAAGATCCGCTACAAGCTGCCCAACGAAGACCGCAGCCGCCTCATCACCCGCCCGGTCACGATGCAGGATCAACTCACCCTGCAAAAGGTTGAGTGCGGCCCTGCCGACTCCTGCCCGGCCTCGGCCAGCGACGATACGCGCTTTGCCACGGCGGTCGCAGCATTCGGTCAGATCCTGCGCGGCGAGGTCAATATGGTGGATTACAAAATCGACGATATTATCGCCCTCGCGCAGGACGGGAAGGGGGCCGATGAATTTGGCTACCGCGCCGAATTTATCAATCTGGTGCGCCTCGCCAAAACCTTCGAGAACCGCTAGGTCTATAAATTAATAATTAACATAACGCACACTTGAGGCCCCGCTGCCTATAAGCGGGGTCTCTGTTTTTTATTCCTGAAAACGTGTAACCTGTTCGCGGCTGCGTTCGAATCGTAACGAAATTGAACGTTCAATTTAAGACTGATCATATTTATAAAAGGAACTGACTGATGACTGACTCTGCAAAGAAATCCAAGGTAAATAAGAAGCTTGCGACCGTCGCACTCGCAGGAATTATGGCTGTTGGTGCATTCTCGGCCTCTCCGGCCTTCGCAGGCTCCGGCGGCAACGCCTGCAGCGCAAGCGGATGCGGCAGCAAAACCGAAGGCAACGCCTGCAAATCCGGCTGCAAATCCTCCGACAAGCCCACGGGCGGCAGTTCCTGCGCCAGCAAGACCTCCTGTCAGGCAAAGGCGTCCTGCCAGGCCGCCGCTACGGAAACGAAAGCCACTTGCCAGGCCAAAGCCTCTTGCGAGAACAAAGCCAGCTGCAGCGGTCATAATGACAAAAAACGCTACAACGACTAATCAAAGTCCTTTCAAAAGGATCGGATATGGGATGGGCCTGCGCCCGTCCCATTATCCTTTTATCTTCGAGAATAAACCGGCCATCGACTGGTTTGAAATCATCTCCGAAAACTTCATGGATACGGAGGGCCGCCCCGTGCGGCGCCTCGAAAAAATCCTTCAGGACTATCCCGTGGTCATGCACGGCGTCTCCATGTCCATTGGCACAGTGGACCCGCTCAATTCCGAATACCTGCAGAAGCTCAAAAAACTGGCGTCATGGGTGAACCCGCCATGGATCTCGGACCATCTCTGCTGGACCGGAACCGCGCACAAGAACACCCACGACCTCCTGCCCGTGCCGTATACAGAGGAGGCGCTCAAACATATCGTTGCCCGTATCAAACAGGTGCAGGATATTCTGGGGCGGCCCATCGTTCTGGAGAACCCTTCGACCTATCTCGAATTCACCTGCTCAACGATGACCGAATGGGAGTTCATCGCAAGAATGGCGCAGGAGTCAGGCTGCGGCCTGCTGCTCGACGTGAACAATATCTACGTCAGCTGCTACAACCACCGCTGGGATCCCAAGACCTACATCGACGCGCTGCCCCTCGACCGCATCGCGCAGATACACCTCGCGGGCCACACGAACAAGGGCACGCACATCATCGACACGCACGACGATTACGTCATCGACGAGGTCTGGGCGCTCTACCGCTATGTGATTTCAAAATCCGGCCCCATCAGCACGATGGTGGAATGGGACGATAAAATCCCCGACTTTCCGGTCGTTCTGGCCGAGGTCGAAAAGGCGCGCAAATGGGCCGCCGCCAGCGATGGCCCGGTCCCGATCCCAACCTTCAAATCCTTCCGCGACAATATCCGGCCCTCCGAACGCCTCACGCCGCTGTCCGAGGAAATGGAGGATATGCAGGACGCAATCCTGCACGGCGACGGCGACATCATGCACCCGGACGAGCGCATCGTGCCCAAACCGGACTTCTCCCCGCAGGAGCAGATTCAATCCTACATCAACGGCTACCGCTATCGGCTGTTCGACATCGTGGCGATGGATTACGGCGCGCTGAAACACACTCTGCCGCCGGAGCAATTCAACGCGCTGATCGACGGGTTTATCGAGGCCACGCCCTCCACTCATTTCAACATCGCCCGCTATAACAAAAAATTCCCGGAGTATGTGAAGCAGCACGCCGACCCCTTCGCCTATGAGCTGTCGGTGCTTGAAACCGAACTCACCCAGCTGGCGGATGCGGAGGAGACGAGGGCGCTCGTGCCCGAAGACCTCGCAGGGCTGGACGCGGATAAATTCATGGGCGCGAAACTGTTTCCACGCGCTGCCCTGAAACTCTTCGCTTTCTCCTATCCGGTGAACGAATATTATCAGGCGTTTCTGGACGGCCAGACGCCCGCGACACCTCAAAAACGCCCCAGCTTTCTGGCGATCT
This sequence comes from Alphaproteobacteria bacterium, assembly GCA_018000295.1. Lineage (GTDB taxonomy): Bacteria > Pseudomonadota > Alphaproteobacteria > Micavibrionales > Micavibrionaceae > JAGNKE01. The sequence continues at coordinate 128,916 of JAGNKE010000004.1, forward strand.
ACCGCCACAACGACGAACTCTGGCGCCTCGATCTGCAGGAGCGGGAATATATGGTCCTAAGCGCACTCTTCGCGGGCGTCCCGGTGGGCGAAGCCCTGACCGCCGCCCTGCCCGAAGACGGAGCCGAAGAAGACCTCATGGCCGACGTGCAAGGCTGGTTCGGCAAATGGATGAATAACGGCCTGCTGGCCAAGGCGGCTTGAACGCCCCTCTCCCTTCATCCCTCTCCCCACAGGAGGGGAGAGGGAAAGAGGGCAAAGTCCGAAAGGGAGAGGGGTGTTAGCCCGTTTAAAAAAGCCCAAGATTTCGAGCAATAAACTTTTGCTTTCCTGCCGTTTCGCTTAAATAAACCAAGATAACTTTATATCAGCGAGACCTATATAATTGAGCAGATAAAAAAATTCTTCAGACTCACGACCAAAATTTTTCCGATTCAAAAAATTGCCAGTTACTCGCACCATACATGACAAGTTTTTTCTTTTTTTAAGTTATAAAGTTTTGCACTTGTGCAAGCTCCAAGCGGACTACCTTCTATAAAAATAACAAAGTTGCCTACTTCCCATCCTAAACAGTAAGTCTTAGCCCTGAATTTCTCATCGTTAATTATAAAAAGTTCATCATTACCAGCTGCCTGTATTTCATATTTTTTATTAGCAGATATGTTATTTTCAGCTTCATAGGTTTGATTGGCAATTTTCTGGTCAATATTAGCGTTGGTTGTGCCTCGAGAGGAATTAGCCCTAGCACGCTGATCTTCTAAAATAATATTGCTAATTTCATCCATTTTTTCTGACATTTTTCTAAGATTAATTTGCGCTTTTTCATAGCCTTGGTCTGCTGCTTTGCGAAACCATCTGATAGCTTCAAGATCGTCTTGAGTAACTCCTAACCCTTTTGCGTACATTCTGCCTAGATTATTTTGAGCATCAGGGTCCCCTTTTTCTGCTGCTTTACGAAACCATTTAATTGCCTCAGAGTAATCTGCTGGAAAGGCTTCTCCATTGGCATAAAGCATACCAAGAAAGTTTTGTGCAGTTAAATTGCCCTGACCAGCGGATTTGCGGAGCCATTTTTCTGACTCCACAAAATCCCGAGTAACACCGTGGCCCTCAGCATACATTATACCAAGATAGCTCTGTGCCTCGGCATGGCCCTGATCTGCAGCCTTACGGAACCATTGCTCTGCTTTAGTGTAATCCTTCAAAACTCCGTTGTTTTCAGCGAATGTATCGCTAGCATAAAGTCCGCCAAGAAGAAATTGAGCCTCGGCACTGCCTTGCTTTGCTTGATTTTCAATCTCATAAAATTTTAAAGAGGGCTTTGAAGTCTCATTAAGTTTGTCAGAGTTAGCCAAAGACTGAGCCAAAGGAGTAAAGCTTAAAACGCAGACGAGTACTATCCTTAGTACTGCAACAATAATGGTGATTTTCATTTTGCACATATTGATGATAACTAAGCTAAAGATTAGAACAGGTCAAATATTTAAGTTTATAATCGACATTGCTTACAGACAACAGCTATGTAATCAGGGCTGATACAGAGAAAAGAGGGTTAATCATCTGACGCAGCCCAAAATAAATCACCCCGCGCTTTCACTCATCCCCTCCAACTCCAGCCATCTTGTCTCGGCGGTCTCCAGCTCCTTCTGTGCGCGGGCAAGCCGCTTGGACACGCGGTCGAACTCCTCCGGGCTCTCCATGTAAAGGCGCGGGTTCTCCATCGCCTCTTGCAGCGCCGTCATCTCCCGTTCCAGCGCCTCGATCTTCGCGGGCAGTTGCTCCAGCTCATGCTTGAGCTTGAAGGTCATCTTCGCACCGGCCTGTTTCGGCAGCGCAGAGGGAGTAGAGGGAACTGGAGGTTGCTCCTGCTTTTTCGTCTGTGGCCGCTCGTACGTCTCGGCGGGCAGGATATCCGCCGCCTGCGCCTTCTTGAAGGCGACGTAATCGCTGTATCCGCCGATAATGCCCTCGACCACGCCGTTCCCCTCGAACACCAGCATCTTGTTCACCGTGCGGTCCAGAAAATCCCGGTCGTGGGAAACGACGACCAGCGTCCCGTCAAAGGTGCGGATCGTGCGGGTCAGCATATCGAGCGTATCCATATCCAGATCGTTCGTTGGCTCATCGAGAATCAGAAAGCTGCCGGGGTTCGCCAGAACCTTGGCCAGCATCAATCGATTCTTCTGGCCGCCCGAAAGCGTGGCCACCGACCGCCACGCATCCTCCGGGTCGAACAGAAAATCCTTCAGATAGCCGCAGATATGGCGCAGCTTGCCGCGCACCTCAAGATAATCCGTCCCCGGCGGGCACAGATTTTCCTTGAGCGTTTTATCGTTCATAAGCTGCGAGCGGTTCTGGTCGAAATACGAAAACGCCAGCTCCTTGGAAATTTTCACCTTCCCCGTATCCGCCGTTTCCTCCCCAGTCAGCATCCGCAGGAACGTGGTCTTGCCCGACCCGTTCTTGCCCATGAGGCCGATCCGGTCGCCCTTCTTGATCCGCATATTGAATTTATCGAGGATGACCAACCGCCCCGCTCTGGGCATATCGAAGCTTTTGCACACCTGCATGAACTCCGCGATATTCTGGGACGATTCCTCGGCCTTAAGGGGAGGCAGCTCGATCTTGGAGACAATCCGCCGGAATTGCTTCTGCGCGGTCTCCAGTGCGTCCCGCGCCTCGAACGCCTGTTCCTGCCGCCGGATGTTACGCTTGACCCGCGCCTTCACCCCCCGTGTCGCCCATTCCATCTCCAGCTCGACCTTCTTGGCCTGATTCTGCAGGGCGCGGCCTTCCTGTTCCAGAATCTCTTTCGACCATTCCTCGAAATACCGGAAGCCTCGGGGACTCACTTTAAGCGCGCCCCGGTCCAGCCAGAAAACCCGGTCGGTGATATTCGCCAGAAACGCCCGGTCGTGCGACACGCACAAAACCGCGCCGCGGTAGGAGTACAGGTATCGCTCCAGCCACTCAATCAGTTCCAGATCCATGTGGTTGGTCGGCTCATCGAGCAGCAGGATGTCCGGCTCTTCGACCAGCGCGCGCGCCAGCGCCGCCCGCCGCAGCTGCCCCCCCGAAAGCGTATTCAGCTTGTCGTTGATGTCCAGCCCCAGAGGTTGAATGACCATCTCCACCTTATACGTCTTGTCCCATTCCTCTGTGTCGGCCTCCAGCCCCTCGAAGACGAAATCCAGAACCGTCTGGTCGGTCGGCTCGACGTGCTGGCGCATATAGCCCGTGGTCACGCCCGGCAGGGTCCAGCGCTTGCCGTCATCCAGTTCGCGCTCCCCGGTAATCAAATTCATCAGCGTGGTCTTGCCTGCCCCGTTCTTCCCGACGAGGGCGATCTTGCGCCCAGAATGGATGTGAAAGGTCAACCCCTCGAAAAAGGGCTTCCCGCCAAGGATGACAACGGCGTCTTCAACGCTGAGAATAAGGTCCGACATGCGGGGGGTTTTAGCAGGGGCCGCAGATTCCTGCAAAGCTTATTCGTTATTGCAGACCGATGACCTGCAAAAATGGCGCTCAGGGCAAAACCACCTAAGCCCAAACACAAAGGCCGACCATATCGGGGCCTCTAAGCCTTCACCGTAACCAGAGAACCTGATGCTTTTACAGCAGCCCTGGGAAGAGGCATGATCAGGAAGGTTTTGCAGGTCATAATGCCGAGGTTGTGGACGACATTATCTGGGTCACAGATCATGTAATCGCAGGTAATCTCTTCACCATATTTGATGTCCCGCAAAGCATAATCAATATGTTCTGACCAATCATTGCTCAGCAAGTCGGACAGAGGCCCTATCGCGGGATCGGAGCTATGATTGACGTGCTTGCTCATATCATTGCTAATAAAAACACCCGTCGCATCCATATCGCCGTTCACATCGGCATGAGGATACGGGTACTTCCCAATTTTTTCACGTTCCGCAGGGCTCATGGCCAGATATTCTTTGACCGACAGGAACTTTGTCACAGAAGGACAGTAGCGCCAGACCATCGTTCCTTTCTGGATATCCTCCCCGGCGAAAAGTCCATTGCCACCGTAGGAATCCGGACCGATAAACCCTTTGACCAATAACATAGAGTCCCCTGTTGAATGACCTCTCCTATTATTCTCTATCTGAGATTAAAAAAATCTCAACAAACATTTTTGTAAAACCCGAACTATGAGCATTTTTATCCGCCCGGGGAGGGGGGAAGGAGGGGGCCGTTCAGGCTGCAATCGACAGGTTTTTAAGCCCGAAGGCCGCGGCCACCTTGGTCAAAGAGGCTTTTTCGATCGCTGCATATAAGGCAAAGGGATCAAGCACTTCGTGCCCCATCGCCGCCTCGAAATCGGCCTTGGAGGAACGTTCAAAATCGTCTTTCCAGTCCTTGGTCGCCGCGTTGGAGGCAAAAATCCCCGCCGCACTCACGGGCAGGAAGTCTTCATAAACGATGGGGGCAAACGCCACCAAGCCCGACTCGACCAGCCCGTCGAGAGAGGTGGGCGCCTGTCCCTTATGCTTCCGGCCCTTTTCGGTAACGTAATACTGGAAGTACGCCAGCCCCTCGCGCCGCATCCCGGCGGGATCGGAGGGGAACGCTCTGAAGGTTTGATACAAAAAAGCATTGTATTCCGAAGCGTTTGACCCGTCCGCCTTCGGCTTGACGTTTTCCAGCACTCTGGCCAGAAGCTGATCGTAAAGCTGCCGCCCCTTGGGCGTCAGGGCGGCGCTACGCTGCTCGATTTCTCCGAATCGGGCGGTGTGTTCGCCTTCCTCACCCGCAAACCGTACCTTTTCGGTCAGGGCGCGGAACGACGTTTGCCGCAGCAAAATCGGGCAGGAGCCGGGCGGCCCCTCCACAACGTTCTTCGCGTTCATCCCGCGCTTGGGCATATCGGCCTGTATAGTGTCGATCTCCAGCGTGCGCGGGGTCAGGTGGTTGATATGCGGCCCCTTGAAGCACACGATATCCGCCACGCGCGGGTCAGCATCCCGCATCTGAATATATAGCGCCTTGGAGACCCCCGGAGCGGCGTCGGAATGCCACTGGAAGACCTTGGTCGCTTCGGCGATGAAGCGTTGAGTGTCTGTTTCATTCAAACCGTCCTGCCGCTCGGCTTTATCGACCAACGCCCGCAGCGTGTCCGAGAAAATATCCCGCGCCGCCAGCAGCTCTTCCGCCTTCTCTCTCAGCCCCTGATCCTTGATCAGCTCCGTCCGCAGCAGGGAGGTGAACACCCGGAACGGCGAACGCGAAAGGCTCACTCCCTCCACGGCGCGGAAGGCGGTGGAATGAACCGGCACGTTGGCTTGCGTCAGATCGTAATACCCCACAGGCTGCATCCCCATAACCCCGAACACGCGGGCAATCATCTGCAGCTCGGAGGCCTTGCCAAGTCGGATCGCCCCGTGCCGCTCCTCGGATATCCGCTCCAGATTGTCCGTCTCCTCAAGCTGTTTCCGCAGCGCCGGATCGGCGGCCAGCACACGCTCGTTTACATCCCGCACCAGCTCCAGCAGCGTGCCATAGGCGGGTACTTCCTTGCGGTACATCTCGGACATCGCCCGTGAAAACCGGGCGCGGAGATCATCGGGGGAAATAAAGCTTTTGGTCATCGTTATCCTCAAGGCTTTTGCTGTAACATTTTACCATACTGGCAAGTCCTTCTGTTCCTCAACCAAATGTAAAGGTAAAGAAGCCTGAACAGCACAATCGTGGATCAAATCTAAGAAACATAGGCCCTCGCGGGTGTAAGTCACAAAGCTGTCATCCCAGAGATAAAAATGCGTTACATATTTATATTCAAGGAGAAATCTTTCAAAATACGATTTCTTTTCTCTATCACGTTCTTCGGCAGGAAGAATCGGGAAAACCCTAAAATGCTCCTGATATGTTTCGGCATGGTCTTCATTTGTGGGTAAGTGATAAAACGTAGGAAGTGTGGCTGGCTGCCTCTTACAAGTCTTCAAAATTTGCCCAAAAAAACCCTCATGTCTACTGAAAGTACCCACGGATAAAAGCTTTTCGGTATTAAAATCCCAAATAAATGAATGCTTCAGGAGCAATCGTGCAAACTCTGTCGAGGCTTCCATAAGACTAAAATCGGTCTGCCCCGTGGCTATCCTGTGGCGGCAAATAACGCGGGTAAGACCTGTCTTTTCATCAAAGGCACTGAAAACAAAAACGCCGATCTTCGTATAAATCTCAGGAAATTTCATATCAAATATCTACAGGCAGTTAGACCATCATGATAAACTATCCGCGCAAAATTCAAAACCTTTCGCGTTAATCCAAGGAGTTCCGCCATGACCGCACCGCAACAAATTTTCGCCGCCCTCGGACTGGATAAAAAGGACATCGGCGGCGGCGATTGGGAGGTCCGCTCCCCCATTGATGGCGCGCACATCGCCTCGGTCAAAACTCACACCCCGAAGGACGCTGACAAAATCATCGCCCAATCCCTTAAAGCATTCGAAGTTTGGCGCAGCGTCCCGGCCCCCCGCCGCGGCGAACTGGTCCGTCTCTACGGCGAAATCCTGCGCGAGAACAAGGAGGTGCTTGGCCGCCTCGTCACCCTCGAATGCGGTAAGATATTACAGGAGGGCTACGGCGAGGTGCAGGAGATGATCGATATTTGCGATTTCGCGGTGGGGTTAAGCCGCCAGCTTTACGGCCTCACGATCACCTCCGAACGCCCCGCGCACAAGATGCGCGAACTCTGGCACCCCGCCGGCCCGGTGGGGATCATCAGCGCCTTTAACTTCCCCGTTGCGGTCTGGGCATGGAATGCGGCCCTCGCCCTTGTCTGCGGCGACAGTGTGATCTGGAAGCCCTCCGAAAAAACACCTATCTCGGCTCTGGCCTGCCAGAAGCTGTTCCTCGAAGCCTGCAAAAGATTCGGAAAGGACGCGCCGGACGGCCTCTCGCAACTCCTGATCGGCGGGCCGGACATCGGCGCAATCATGGTGGAGGACAGGCGCGTGCCCGTCATCAGCGCGACCGGAAGCTGCGCGATGGGGCGCATCGTCGGCCCCCGCGTGGCCCAAAGATTCGGGCGCAGTATCTTGGAGCTTGGCGGCAACAACGCGATCATCGTGGCCCCCAGCGCGGATCTCGATCTCGCCTTTCAGGGCATCGTCTTCGGTGCCGTCGGCACGGCGGGCCAGCGCTGCACCACCACGCGCCGGATTTTCGTGCATAAATCCATCTACGCGAAATTCGTAGGCCGTTTGAAGAAGGCCTACGGCAAACTCTCCATCGGCAACCCGCTGGACCCCGGAACGCTGGTCGGCCCGCTGATTGACAAACAGGCTTATGAGAATATGGAGAAGGCGCTGAAAACTGCAAAGAAAAACGGCGGCGAGATTACGGGCGGCGGCCGCGCTCTGGCGAAGAAGTACCCCGGCGCCTACTATGTGAATCCCGCGCTGGTCGAAATGAAGGGCAAGGTGGACAATATCCATGAGGAAACCTTTGCGCCCATCCTCTACGTCTTTTCCTATACGGATTTGAAAGAGGCCATCGCCCGCCAGAACGCCGTGCCGCAGGGCTTGTCGTCCTCCATCTTCACCAACGATTTGCGCGAGGCGGAATTGTTCACGGCGGAGGCGGGCAGCGATTGCGGCATCGCGAATGTGAATATAGGAACCTCCGGCGCCGAGATCGGCGGCGCCTTCGGCGGCGAAAAAGAAACCGGCGGCGGCCGCGAAAGCGGCTCCGATTCATGGAAGGCTTATATGCGCCGCGTCACCTCGACCGTGAACTACTCCGACAAGCTCCCCCTCGCACAGGGGATTGCGTTTAACGTGGGGGATTAGGTGTCTGGCAGCGGAAAAGAAAAAGAAAAGCTCAAGATTTATGAAATAGCCATTTTTCTGGCGTTTTTTTCCGCCTGTTATTTGTTTTCCATTCCCTACAAGGAAAAACTGTTCCTAAGAGAAATAAGCGTTGCCGAACTTCGCCAGATGAGCGCACAGGAATACATGAAGATGATGTATTGGACCTCTGATTTAACGTTTTTCAGTGTTTTGGAAGATTGGCCGCGCAAGGAAGACATCCCGTATATTCTAAGCCTTGTTGAAAGCCAAGGATATACAGGCACGGCTTACTGTAAATGTTCTAACAGCTTTAAACGGATATCAATTTCAATTTACCCTCCATTCGGAATCTACGGCACTACGGAAAGCATCGCAGCCCTGAATCTTCTTAAAGCAATAAAGGAAGAAAAATTTGAAGGTTACTATCAATACTTTCGTGACGACAAAGACGAAATCATTGCCTGGGCGCGGGCGGAGGCAGCAAAGCTGCAACAGGAAAAAGCGCAAACTCCCAGCGCCCCTCTCCCATAATCCCTCTCCCCTCGGGAGTGGGAGCATGAGAGTGCAGAAAAAAGATGGCCTTTTCTGCCGGCCGTTTGTAATGTGAACCTCTTCAAGGCGACCGGAAATGACCAAGGAACTCACCGAACAGGAAAAACAGCAGCGGATCAGGGAAACCGATCAGAATCCCTGGCTCCTTCTGGCGCGGGAGGGGCGGCAGGGCTGGAACGGCTTTATGCTGCGCCATTACGGGGAGCAGGCCGTTCCAAAGACGGCAGCGCAGGATCTCAAGCCGATGGAGGAGGGGCGCTATCTGGCCTGGCTCGAACGCTTCCGCAAACGCGAGAAGGAGGGAACGGAGGCAAGTCTGGAAACGCCCTCCTTTAGGGGAAATATTATAAACAAGCCCTTCGATGCCTCCGGTTTTGTTTTCCTCGGCACCCCGGATTTTTCAAAAGCTTTATTTTCCGAGAATGTTGATTTTTCTGGCGCAGTTTTCCTCAAGGGCGCGGATTTCCACGCCGCAGAATTTTTGGGCCCGTCCCACTTTTCGCAGGTGGTTTTTAAGGAGAGGGCCAATTTTTCGGAAGCCTCATTTTCTCACGCCTTTTTCAAAAAGACCGAATTCACAATCGCGGATTTCAGGGCCGCCAGCGTGAAAGTCGCGATCAACTTCAAGGAGGCGAAGTTCAAGGAACCGCCACGCTTCGGTGGGCTTCAGTGTGATACGATATTTTTCGACGGGGCGGAGTTCGGCAACGACCTGAAGGAAGACCGCCTCCATATCTCTGCCTCTTCATGGGCGGCCCTGATCCGCCTGATGGAGAAGGTCCATAATCTGCCGCAGCGCCAGGTTTTCCATGAAAAGCTTCTGGAGGTAGAAAAACACTATAAGACCGAGAAAAGCGCCCGCCCGCTTTATACAGGGTATAGGGCGCTGGGCTCCGGGCGTTCGGCGTTCCTACCCTTCTTCTGGTGGCTATTCTTTTCCCTGGCCTTCGGGGTGTTTTATCTGGGGTGCGCCAAAACGCTCAACGCATCTCTGGCCTTTGCCGTTTCCAACAGCCTGCCTTTTGTCGGAAGCGTCAACCCGCAGATTGGGCAGTTTTGGTCGGAGGTTCCCGCTGAGTTCATCCCCCTCGTAATGCTGATCGCAGGTCTGCACGCAATCCTCAGCCTGATCTGCATTTTCTGCATCGGTCTGGCGCTCCGCAACCGCTTCAGGATCAAGCTCGGCGGCTTCTGATTTTCCGCCCGATCTAATACCGCCGGAGGGGAACAAACTTATTGCTGTCCGGGGGGGTTCTTGCTATGAAAAAAGCTTGAAAACATTGAATGTCAGCGGACAGGCGCTGGAAGGGGTTAGTTCATGAACGTACTCATCATCGGAGCCGGCGCCGCCGGAAATGTCGTGGCCAAGAAATGCGCGATGAACCGCGATATTTTCAAATCCATCCATCTGGCCAGCCGCACCCTCTCCAAGTGCGAGAAAATCCAGAAGGAATGTAAGAAGTATTTCAAGAAGGATATCGAAATTTATAAGCTCGACGCCGACAACGTTCCCGAAACCGTCGCCCTCATCAAAAAAATCAAACCCGACCTCGTCATCAACATGGCTCTTCCCTATCAGGATCTGGCGATCATGGACGCCTGCCTTGAAACCAAAGTGAATTACATGGACACGGCCAATTACGAGCCGATCGACGAAGCCAAGTTCGAATATCACTGGCAGTGGGCCTATCAGGATAAATTCAAAAAGGCCGGCATCGTCGCCATCCTCGGTTGCGGCTTCGACCCCGGCCAGACCAATATCTACTGCGCCTACGCCCAGAAAAATATCTTCGATGAAATTCACGAGATCGACATTATCGACTGCAACGCCGGCAATCATGGGCAAGCCTTCGCCACTAACTTCAACCCGGAAATCAATCTGCGCGAAGTCACCCAGAAGGGCAAATACTGGGAAAACGGCAAGTGGATCGAAACCGGGCCGCTGGAATTCCGCAAGATGATCGACTACCCCGAAGTCGGTGAGAAGGCCAGCTACCTTCTCTATCATGAAGAGCTTGAAAGCCTCGTTCAGAACATCAAGGGTCTCAAGCGCATCCGTTTCTGGATGACCTTCGGCGATGAATATATTAAGCACATGGAGGTGCTGCAAAATGTCGGCATGACCCGCATCGATCCCGTGATACACAACGGCGTGGAGATCGTGCCGATCCAGTTCCTGAAAACCCTCCTGCCCGAACCATCTTCTCTGGCGGAGAATTACACGGGCAAGACCTCCATCGGCTGCATCATGACGGGCATCAAGAACGGCAAGGAAAAAACCGTGCTGATCTATAACGTCTGCGACCACGCGCAAACGCACAAGGAAGTTCAGGCGCAAGCCGTCTCCTACACCACGGGCGTCCCCCCGGTGACGGGCGCCATTATGCTGGCCAAGGGCTTCTGGGGCAAGGAGCCGGGCGTCTGGAACGTCGAACAGCTCGACCCCGACCCCTTCATGGCGGAGGTCGCCAAACAGGGTTTGCCCTGGCACGTCAAGGAGCTAAAAGCGGGCCTCGGAGAACTCACCGAACGCCGCAAGGACAAAAAGGCGGCTTAAACTAAGCCTTATTAAGGAACACAACATGAAAAAAACGATCGCCTTACTGTTTGCAGGCCTTTTCATTCTCTTAGGCAGCGCCTCTCAGGTCTTTGCACAGGCCACAAATGAGGAGGTAAAATCATGGACCGAAAAAGCCGCCGTAACCGTGCTGAATTTCGGCTTCACCGATTTTGATGACCGCAAGGCCGCCAACAAACCTTACTTTACCGAAAAGGGCTATCAGGGTTTTTATGAGGCTTTGGAGCAATCCATGTTCTTTAAAGTGGCCAGCAAGGGAAATCTCAGTGCGACCTCGGTCGTGAAATGTCCGGCGCAGGTCACGGAAGCCGTCAACGCCGAAGGCGTAAAGGGCTGGCAGGTTGATTTTCCTCTTGAGGTCTCTCACACCAACAAAAACGAAAGTTGGGTCAGCCTTCAGAAGGTTACCGTGCGGGTGGAGCAGGATACTTCAACGCAGGCTCTGGGCATCGCCCAATGGATCGCTATGCCGTTCTCCGAAATTGATACCTTGCCCTGTACGCCAGAAACCCCTGCCGCGCCAGCGCCGACAGATGAATAATCTGAAATCGCTTCAAAGCTGTGCAACACCCGCCTACGTCGCCGACATCGCAGCGATCAGTGCGAACATGGAGAAGGCCCGGCGGATCAAAGCGGAAACGGGCGTCAAGATCCTGCTCGCCACCAAGGCCTTCGCGATGCCGGCCGTTTTCCCCTATATGCGTAAGACTCTCGACGGCACGACCGCCAGCGGTCTCTTCGAGGCCCGCCTCGGCGCGACGCATTTCGGCTGTGAAAAAGAGGGCAAGGAGGTCCATACCTACAGCCCCGCCTATACAGAGGAAACTTTAAAAGAAATCCTGAAATACTCCTCGCATATCTATTTTAACTCGATCCATCAGTTGCAGAAATTCGCGCCGCTAGTACGCGCCGCCCGAAAAAACGCCGTCATCGGCCTGCGCGTCAACCCGCGCCTGCCGCTGGTCAAGAACAGCAGCCTGTACGATCCCTCCGCCCCATGCTCACGCTTCGGCGTGCAGAAGGAAGAGTTAACGGATGAGGTTCTGGCACAAATCGATCTCCTGCATGTTCATAATCTCTGCGAAAACCTTGCAGAAGATTCAGAAAAACTGATCGAGCATGTCAGAACGCAATTCGACTTTGCGATAAAGAAAATCAAACACCTCAATCTCGGCGGCGGCCATTTCTACACACATAAAAATTACGACATCCCGCGCCTCATCGCCGCGCTAAAAAAACTCAAACAGGACTTCACGGGCACGGTGACGCTCGAACCCGGCGCAGCGCACGTGCTGAACGGCGGTTATCTCGTGGCCACGGTGCTGGATATCATCCCCCACGCCCAGAAAATCGCCATCCTCGATGCCTCCGCCTCAACCCATATGCCCGACGTGCTGGAGGTGCCCTACACGCCGGAGATCATCGGCGCGCAAATCGTCGAGCAGGAAAGGGCGAGTGAACCCAACACCTATATCCTCGGCGGCAATACCTGCATGACCGGGGACGTAATCGGCACCTATCGATTCGAAAAACCGCTCGAAATCGGGCAAAAGCTGATCTTCACCGACATGATGCAATACAGCTTCGTGAAGAACACGACCTTCAACGGCATCCCGCTCCCCGACCTCGCCCTCCTGCATGAGGATGGGCGCCATGAAATCATCAAGCGCTTCTTCTATGAGGATTTCGCAGGCAGGTTGGGCTAAAACGAATCTCCAAAGGATCGGCCAAGAAACCGTAGTGATTTTTCCCGAGGCTTTGTGCTATTTTGACCCGTACCACTGGCAACAGGAGGCTCTGACATGACCCAGATCAAAGACCGCATTATTTTCATCACAGGCGCGAACCGCGGCATCGGTAAGGCGCTGGTTAAGGCTGCGCTGGACGGCGGCGCGAAGAAAGTTTACGCCTCCGCCCGTGATATCTCCAAAATCGATGATTTCGGCGACAAGCGCGTGGTCAAGATCGCGCTGGATATTAATAACAGGGCGCAGCTCGAAACCGCCGCGAAGCAGGCCGGCGATACGCAGGTTCTGATCAATAACGCCGGCATCGCCTCCTTTGGCAGCGCCTTATCAGCATCGTTCGAGGATGTCGAGCGCGACATGAAGACCAATTATTTCGGCACACTGGCGGTTATGCGCGCCTTCTTTCCTGCGCTGGAAAAGAACAAGCCTGCGGCGATTGCCAACGTGGCCTCGATTGCGGCCTTCGTAAACTTCCCGGCCTTCGGCGGCTATTGCGCGTCGAAGGCGGCTTTGTTCTCGATCACGCAGGGGGCGCGGATCGAACTGGCGGGCAGGGGGATCGCGGTCCATGCCATCTGCCCCGGCCCCATCGACACCGACATGGCGCGGGATATTCAAATGGAAAAGACGAGCCCCGAGGAGACGGCTGCAGCGATCATCAAGGCGCTCGAAGCCGGGGAGGCGGACATTTTCCCTGACAAGGGGGGGCGAGAGATGTTCGCGGTCTGGTCGAAAAACTACCGCGACCTCGAAGCCTCCGTCGCCGGAACGATGCCGCAGGATGAGGCGGCTTAAAGTTTAAAACGCGAACCCCTCTCCCCTAATCCCTCTCCCCTCGGGAGGGGAGGGGGACAAGAGGACGACTGATGAAAAAAGAAGATGAAAAAAGCTTCGTTAAATCGCTGATCGAAACCGACGAAAATATTCACCTGTTTCTGATCCTACTTTCGTTTGTCGGTTTGTTCGGCTTTTATTTCTGGCTGTCCTATAACCCGAAAATCCTCGGCGCCCGCTCCATCAGCAAAGAGGAACTGACAGGCATGAGCGCCAAGGAATATATCGCCATGATGCAACAGACCTCGATTCTGGTTATTCCAAAAAATATCGCCTTCTGGCCTAAACCTGAGGATATCCCGTATCTTCTAATGCTGACCGAAAGTAATCAATACGCCGGATCAACCATAAGCAATTTTGACGATCTGAACACTGTCCGTGACTATGAATCAACAGTCGGAATTACTGCTGTCATTTTGCTGAAAGCGGTTACGACAGGGGAATTCGACCCTTATCTGACTCACCAGTACCCGCCAGACAAAGACGAAATCATCGCATGGGCGCGGGCGGAGGCGGCAAAGATGGAACAGGAAAAAGCGCAAAAACAAAACACTCCTCTCCCTTAACCCCTCTCCCCTCGGGAGGGGAGAGGGAAAGAGGGTGCAGCCCAAAGGGAGAGGGGTGTTCTTGAATTATTTCATACAGATGGCTTAGATAGTCTTATTGAGATCATTGGTCATTTCTAAAACTAACTTTTCTCTAATTTCAAAAAATTTTGTAGAATCTTCATTAAAAAAGCTTTTGGCCAAATCAACGATCTCTTTAGGGGCTATAAGTTGTATCCTATGTGTCCAATACACAACTTTTTGCCTGTTTGTGTGGCTACCTTCTGAAATTACATCCGATAGGCTCTCTAAATAGCCAGCATAAACGGTAGACTTTTCCTGATAGATGAATTTTTTTCTATCAAAATTTTCTTTGACATAGGTAGTTATTAAGGACCCAATCCCGAAGCCGCCCACAAGCCCGATAAAAACATTAAAAAATTCCAGCATATTTTATTATTCCTAAACCCGCAAAACCCCCAGCCATTCCTTCTGCTCTGCGCTCAAACGCTCATCGGGCGTCATCACCGCGCCCTTGAGGGCCGTGCGGATATTCTCCGGCGTGTTGCTGATCCCGTTTTGCAGGAGCTTTACGACCAACGATTTGATCTTTTCAATGTTCTCAAAATAAACCTTGAACACGGCCTCGACGCTGACGTGTTCGTCAGGGTCTTCGCGCCAGCAATCGTAATCGGTGGCGATCGCCAGCGTCACATATCCCATCTGCGCCTCCCGCGCCAGAAAGGCTTCGGGCACGTTGGTCATGCCCACCACATCGCACCCCGCCGCGCCGCGCAGGAAATGGCTCTCGACCTTCGAGCCGAGGCGCGGCCCCTCCACGCAGGCATAGGCCTTGCGGGAGTGAAGCTTGATGCCGAGTTCTTTCGCCGCCCTTAAAACGTCCTGCGCCAGAACGGGGCAGGCGGGTTCCGCCGTCGAGATATGCGCGGTCACGCCCTTGCCGAAGAAACTGGCCTCACGCTTGCCGCGCGTATGATCGAAATACTGGTCCACCAGGACGAGGTCGCCCGGCGCGATCTCCTCCTTCAGCGAGCCGGAGGCCGAAACGCTCAAAATCGTCCGTGCGCCCAGTTTTTTGAGTGCGTAGATATTGGCGCGGTAATTGACCTCGGAGGGCAAAAACTCATGGTTGCGTCCGTGCCGGGGCAGGAAAAGCGCGGTGTTGCCGCCCACCTTGCCTTCTGTGATCGGCGCGGAAGGCTTGCCAAAGGGCGTTGCAATGTCGTGTTCCCTGACCAGTTCGAGTTCCTTGAGCGCGTAAAGCCCGCTGCCGCCGATAATTCCGAGCATAGTGTTTCCTTATGACGTGAAAGTGAATGTCCGGCGCGCAGCATAGCAAAGCCCATGCGCTCTGAAAATCTTTTATCGCCCCCCTTGAAGCGGAGGCTTGCGGGGTCTATGGATGGTGAAGGTTAAACCCCCTGAAAACAGAGAAAACCATGGCAGGGCTTATCTCCTCCCAATTCACGCCTAAAATATTTTCCATGCTGAAGTCCGGCTACGGCAAGGCGGATTTTCGTTCTGACGTTCTCGCGGGCCTGACGGTGGCCATCGTCGCGCTGCCTCTGGCCATGGCGCTGGCGATCGCCAGCGGCGCTTCGCCGGATAAGGGGCTGGTAACGGCGGTCATCGCGGGGTTCCTGATCTCTTTCCTCGGCGGGTCGCGGGTGCAGGTCGGCGGTCCGACCGGAGCTTTCGTCGTCGTGGTCTTTAACGTGATCGCCGCACATGGCTATGACGGCCTTCTTATCGCCACGCTTCTGGCCGGGATCATGCTGATCGTCGCGGGTTATGCGCGGCTGGGGGTGGTGATTAAATACGTTCCTTATCCGGTGATCACGGGCTTTACCGCCGGAATCGCGGTCATCATCGCCTCCAGCCAGGTGAAGGATTTTCTGGGCCTCAAGATCAAGGATGTCCCGGCGGAGTTTATCGAGAAATGGTTGGTCTATTTCGAGCATATGGGAACGCTCGATATCTTCACGCTGGGGGTCGGCCTGTTTGCGCTTGCAATTATCATCGTCATCCGCAAAAAAGCGCCCAAGCTGCCGGGATATCTCATCGCCGTCGTAGCTGCATCTGTTATCGTGGCGCTTTTTCATCTTCCGGTGGAAACGATCGGTTCGCGTTTCCCGCATATCCCCTCCGGCCTGCCGATGCCCGAACTGCCGACCTTTACCTTTGAAAAGCTCAAGAGCGTCATCCCCTCCGCCTTCACCATCGCCTTTCTGGCGGGGATCGAGGCGCTGCTCTCCGCCGTCGTTGCCGACGGCATGACCGGCTACAAGCACCGCTCCAATCAGGAACTGGTGGGGCAGGGGGTGGCCAACGTTGCCTCAGCCCTCTTCGGCGGTTTGCCCGCAACGGGCGCGATTGCGCGGACGGCCACCAACATCCGCTCCGGCGCGAAGAGCCCGGTGGCGGGTATGATGCACGCCGTTTTCCTGCTGATCTTCATGATGGCCGCCAGCGACGTCATGAAATACGTGCCGATGGCCGCGCTCGCCGCGATCCTGTTCATCGTCGCGTGGGGGATGAGTGAGATCCGCCACTTCATTCATATCTATAAGCTTTCGCGCACGGACCGTACGGTCATGATCCTGACATTCCTGCTGACCGTTCTGGTCGATCTGACGGTGGCCATCGGAGTAGGGGTCACGCTCGCCTGTCTGATCTTTATGATGCAGATGAGCAAGACGGTGGAGATCGCCGCCGGAAAGGGCAACGACGAAGAGGACCAGCGCCTGAGCTTGCCCAGGGATGTTGAAGTGTTCCGCATCAACGGGCCTTTCTTTTTCGGGGTCTCCAGCGAACTCATCGACGTTCTGACCCGCATGGGCCAGATGCCGAGGGTTCTGATCGTGCGAATGCGCCTCGTGCCGTTTCTGGATACGTCCGGCGTCTCCGCGCTTGAGGATATGGTCAAGAAATGCAAGGCCGCCGGAACCATCGTCATCTTCGCCGCCCTGCAACCGCAGCCGCGTGGCCTGATGAACCGCTTGCATTTCGGGGAAGGGGTTTTATACGCGGGGAATTATGAAGAGGCGCTGGAAAAATCGCGGGAGATTGTTGAAATTGCTGCGGCTGATTAAATCTCTCTGCTGAGTTCTATTCCTCCAAGAGTGGAGAGGTGGGCTGCCTTTTCCGGGAAGGTTTTGGTATAGACTTTCATGGCCTCATCCAGCCGTAACCGTGCCGCCATGATCACCTGCTGCCCTTCCGCAGATGCGGGGTCGATCTGCTTGACGGTCATGTCGTGATAAATAATCCGGCCCTCCAGCGCGGCCTCATAGACCTGCTCGGCCTCATCCAGTTCCTCGGGCGCGTGCAGTACGTTCGAGACATGATCGAAATAACCGGAAAGCTTTGTTTTTGCTTGATCTATCAGCTCTTTGAACATTAATCCAATCCCTAAATCTGGCGTATTGACGGCAGGATTAATTATAGGAAAGTTGGATTAAGAGGGCGTTAATCCCTTAGATTGCCGAGTTTGCAGGTTTCAGGGAAAAGGGATCAAGCCACTTTAGAAAACAACGTCCGGTTCGCGTAATCCCCGAACGTCTCTTTGCCTTTACGGTCTTTGACGAAGGAAGCAAACAGCGTATCCAGTTCGCTCAGGATTTCCGCTTCATCCGCTTCTTCCTTATAAACACGGTTCAGCCGCTCGCCCTGATAATCCCCGCCAAGCCGCAGAACGTAGCGCCCCGGCCCTTTGCCGACAAGGCCGATCTCCGCGACGTAGGGGCGACCGCAGCCGTTGGGGCAGCCGGTGATCCGCGTGGTGATTGCCTCTTCGATCAGCCCGTGTTTGCGCTGCAAATTTTCGACTTTTGATACAAAGGCGGGCAGATAACGCTGCGCCTCGGCCAGCGCGAGCGGGCAGGTGGGCAGCGCGACACAGGCAATCGCCTCTTCCTTGGTTTTGGTGTGGTGTCCCTGCGTGATCCCGTGCTTCTTCAAAATTGCGTCGATGGCGGCTTTATTCTTTTCTTCAACATAGGTCAGCATCACGTTCTGGTTGGCAGTGCAGCGCAAGGAGCAGAGATTTTCTCGTGCAATCTCCATCAGTGCCGACTTGATGTTATATCCGTCCTCATCTTTCACGCGCCCGCAATCGACAAAAACCGTATTATACAGTTTGCCGTGGTGGTCGGCGAACCAGCCGTACGGGTCGCCCCGGTGTGTGAACGATACCGGCCGCGCCGGAGCCAGAGTAAAGCCCAAACGCTTTTCCAGTTCGCCCTTGAAGAAATCGACGCCAAGACGGTCCAGCGTATATTTCAGCCGCGCCAGTGAGCGGTCCTCCCGGTTGCCGTAATCGCGCTGCACGGCGGCAATCTGCCAGCACGTCTCGACGGCTTTGTCCTTTGGC
Organism: Alphaproteobacteria bacterium; assembly: GCA_018000295.1. GTDB lineage: Bacteria > Pseudomonadota > Alphaproteobacteria > Micavibrionales > Micavibrionaceae > JAGNKE01. Next base: position 147,370 of record JAGNKE010000004.1, read on the forward strand.
ACGAAACCAATCACGTTCCCAAGCCTCGGATACGTTTTCGGGTTTCCGTGCGTTGCCCCTAGCCCGCCGCCGATGGAGACATTAAAGCCTTCAAAATTCACGCCCGTTCCGATAGCGATCAGCCCAATATCGTGGACATAGACATCGACATCGTTATGCGGGGGGATAGCGACCGCGATTTTAAATTTGCGGGGCAGGTAGCGATCCTGATACAGAGGGTCCGGCTCGGCCTCCTTGCCTTCTTCAAGCTTTTCGCCGTCCAGCCAGACTTCCTTGAACGCGCCCGTCTTGGGGAGAAGAGCCTCGCTGATCGCGGTTGCGTATTCGTGCACTTCCGCATGATAGGGGGCAATCGCGGGGTTGGAGCCGGAAATCACGTTGCGGTTGACATCCCCGCAAGCGGCGATCGCATCCAGCCCCAGAACATCGAAATCCTTCATCGTCGGCTTCATCCGCGCCTTGACGACACCGTGAAACTGGATTGTCTGACGCGTCGTGATCTTCATAACGCCGTTGGCGTTTTTATCGCATGAGTCCTGTAAGCCCGCCCACTGCTCCGCCGTCATGTCTCCGGCGGGAATCCGCAGGCGGATCATGTAGGAGTACGCCCATTCGAGTTTTTTCTCTTCGCGCTCGGCGCGGCGGTCGCGGTCGTCCTGAACGTAGGAGCCGTGGAACTTGATGAGTTGCTTGCCGGTTTCCGTGACGTTGCCGGTCAGCGGATTATCCATCTGTTCGGCCAGGTCAGCACGCAACCCCCGGCTGGATTTCTTCATCCCCTCGACGGCGGAGAGTTTTTTGGGGTCCGAATTGATTTCATCGCTCATGTCAATACACGTCCTTCAGATAACGGTCAGCTTCAGCCATATCCGCAAGGTAATCCGCCGCCGCCTCGGGGGAAAGCGATTTCTGCGCGGCAATAATCTCGATCAGTGTCTTCTCGACGTCATGGCTCATCGGGTCTTTCGCGCCGCAGACGTAAATTCGTGCTCCGCCTTCGATCCACTCCATTAACTCCTTAGCGCGTTCCTTCATTTTATGCTGAACGTAGATCTTACGATCATAATCGCGAGAGAAGGCGAGGTCGATTTTATGAAGCGTGTCGGTGGCGATATGCTCCTGCCATTCTGCCTGATAAAGGAAATCGCAATGTGCGTGCTGATCCCCGAAGAACAGCCAGTTGCGGCCTGAGGCGCTGCGCTCCGCCCGTTCATAAACAAAGGACCGGAAAGGCGCGACACCTGTGCCGGGGCCGATCATGATGATATCCGTATCATCCGGCGGCAGGCGGAAGATCTGGTTCTGATGAATATAAAATTGCAGGGGGTCGCCCTCTTTCATATCGGAGAGATATTTGGAGCAAATGCCGTAACCTGTGCTGCCATCGTCTTTTTTGTATGTCGATAGAGCGACAGTAAGGTGGACTTCGTTCTCATGCATGGAGGGGGCGGAAGCAATCGAATAAAGCCGGGGCGTTTGTTCCTTGCCCTCGGTGTCCAGAGGGAGAATAATCCCCGCCGCATCGCCGCAGCTATAGGGAACCGAGTCATCGTAGGCGATCTCGATATGATAGGTCTGTTTCCGTGAGTCGATATCGTTCAGGTTGACGATGTGCTTGATCCGTCCCGGAACAGGCTCTAGTCTTGTATAGCCCTTGCCGGAGCGCACCGAAGACTCGGCCAAAGAAACGCCGACTATGCTTGGCCCGGTATCGCCGACGATCTTATTCAACGATTCAACGGTCTGCGAAATCCATTTCGGCGTGTGTGCCGCGTAATCCACATCGAACAGCGCGATCTCCTGAAAAGTCTTGCCGCCGAGCCGGATCAGCTCCTTTTCCAGTTCGGTGGCCGCGCCGCAGAAAATCTGATAGCTCTTGTCTCCAAGTCCCAAGGCAGCGAATTGCAGACCGGACAGACTGCCGTCCGCGGCGCCGCGCACAGATTCAAAAAACTTCACCGCGCTTTCCGGCGGGTCGCCTTCGCCGTGGGTGCTAGCAAGGAAGATCGAAAACCCGTCTTTCGGAATATCGTTGACTTTCATCCGGTTGACGGCCGTGTTCTTGGCTTTAAATCCCGCACCTTTCAGCGCCTTCATCAACGCAAGCGACAGCCCCTTCGAGTTGCCCGTTTCGGTGGCGTAGAAAATATGGACTTCGGGTTTATTGGAAGCACCCGCGCCAACCCCATCCGGCAAACGTCCGGTCAGACCTTGCACATATCCGGCCAGCCAGATTTTCTGCTCTGGCGAGAGTTTGTCCAGCAGGGATTGCAGCAGGTGTTGCTGTTCTTTATCGAGCATAATCAGGCCGTAACGGGTTGTTTGATGCGAACGAGCTTGCCGTCCTTGATATGAAGGCCGCATTCCTGCTCATTCTCCTGCTCCCACCACCAGCGTCCAGAACGCGGATGTTCGCCCGGCGCGACGGCGCGGGTGCAGGGCGCGCAGCCGATTGAGGGAAAGCCGCGGTCGTGCAGCGGATTATAGGGAATGGCATGATTCTCGATATAGGTGCGAATATCGCCCTCCGTAAGATCAATCAGGGGATAGATTTTAATGATGTCGCGTCCGGCATCGTATTCAACGACAGGCAGGTCAGAGCGGTTCTCCGAATGCTCACGCCTTAGCCCACTGATCCACAGATCAACGCCGTCAAGCGCACGGTTCAATGGCTCGACCTTGCGGACGAAGCAGCAGCCTTTGCGGTTTTCGACGGATTCGTAAAATCCGTTTACGCCCTGCTTGTTGACCAGAGATTCAAGGGAGCTAGTGTCAGGGTAATAGGTTTCGATCTCCACCCCGAAATAGGTGTCGCGTGTTTTCTGAAAGGTTTCATAGGTTTCGGCGAACAGACGCCCTGTGTCGATGGTAAAAATCCGGAAGGGCAGGGCATATTCGGCAATCGCGTGGGTGATCGCTTGATCCTCAAGGCTGAAGCTGGTCGAGAAGGCCATCGACCGTCCCGCATATTGCGCCAGTTTTTTCAGGCGCTCCGTCCACGGCAAGGGCGAGAGTTCGGCCAGAAGGGAAGCGGCAAAAGCTTCGTTATTTGATTGTCCCTCACGCATCTTCCGGCTCCTTTTTTATCTGTTCTTCAGAACTCGGCAGCGGCGCGAAATAGGGGGTAGCCGCTTCCGGTGCTTCTTTCCATCCGTTTAGAGTCCTCCAGCGCACGACATCGCCGACGATGATCAGGCTGGGGGAAATAAAGGGATGTTCGCCGAAATCAGCATCGAAACGACCGAGGGTGGAGACATAGTCGCGGTGTGCGGGGGTCGTGCCCTGCTCGACGACCATGACGGGCGTGTCCGGATGATAACCGACCGCCTGCAATTTTTCGCACAGCAAAACATAGTGCGGCGTACTCATATAAAAGACGAGAGTCTCGTTCTGCGCGTATCGCAATCCTTCCCAGAAATCAGTCTGGTGCAGGGTTTTGGTGTAGAGGGTCAGAAACCGGACGCCTTTGGCTCCGTCACGCTCGGTCAGTGGGATGCCGGAAAAGGCGGCGCAGCCGTTGGCCGCGCTGATTCCCGGAACGATCTGATAGGGGACGTTCAAACGACGGGCAACTTCAATTTCTTCGGCACCATGGGCAAAGATACCGGGGTCACCGCCCTTCAACCGCACAACGATATCGCCCTTTTTCAGGTGTTGCTCGATGAGGGATCCGATATCCTCCTGCTTTTTCAGGTGGTGGTCCCGTGTCTTGCCGACAGGGATTTTATGTGCGTCCTTGCGGGCGTACTGTTCCAGAATCAGAGGAGAAATCAGGCGGTCATATAAAACGACATCGGCCTGCGAGAGGAGACGGATGGCTTTAAGCGTAATCAACTCGGGATGCCCCGGACCCGCGCCAACCAGGTAAAGTGCGGCCTGCTTTTCCTTGGGGAACTCCGCCAGCGCCTCATCAAACAGCGCGTTGGCCCGAACAGAATTCCCCTCAAGCACTTCCTCGGCAATCGGTCCACGAATGATTTGTTCGTAAAAAAGACGACGAGGCTGAATGGAGGTAAAAAACTTCCGCAGCACAGACTTTTTTTCATCCATAAAGCGGATCAGATTTTCGAACTGTGCGGGAACGGCCTGTTCAATCGTATGCTTGATCAGTCGGGCAAGGACTGGAGAGATGCCGGATGTCGAAATCGCAATCTGCAGCGGCCCGCGTTTGACCAAAGCCGGGAAGATGAAGTCGCAGAGTGCCGGGTTGTCCACAACATTAACCATAATGCCGCGCGACCGGCAATCGGCGGCAACGCGCTCGTTCAGGGCATCGTCATTGGTGGCGGCGACCACAATTTGATAATCGGCAAGAAATTCTTCTTGATAGGCGGCTTGTGTGGCCTTAAAACCATGCAGGTCGCACAGGATTCGCACCGATGGGCTGATGGTTTCCGACAGGATATCAACCCGCGCACCGACACTGGCCAAAGCCTCGGTTTTTGCGGCCGCAATCGCCCCGCCGCCGACCACGAGGATCGGGGTTTCGGCGGAAGCCCGCAGAAACAGGGGAATGTAAGCCATCAGCAATGCTCCAGTATGTTCCCCAGTATAAAAGAACATTTTAAACTTGTAAATACAAAAAAATTATGTAAGATATAGCTATGGGAATGTTACCGGACAGATTAGTGATGGCGATGCGGGCCGCTTACTATATCGCCTATAATGGGCGGCAGGATCGGCCCGTGACCAGCGCCGATATCGTCGAGCATTACGACCTGAAAGAAAGGGCGCTCGAGCCCGTTCTGCAGCGTCTTTCCAGCGAAGGCATCATCGTGTCCATCAAGGGCCCGAAGGGCGGGTATTTTGTTCCCGACCCGGTCAATACGACCCTGAAGGATATTGTTGAATGTTTTTTTGAAACGGCTATCGACGGCGAGGGACATGAGCATCCCGATGCGTTCGACCGCATCCTGTTCGAGCAGGTCGAGGCGGGTTTTGAAAAATGGCTGGGAATTCAGTCGGCCACCAGCCTTCAGTATCTTTGTAATGAAGCCCGCAAGCGTCATATCCCCACCATCGAATCGCCCCCCCCGCTGGATTTCGTGGTCTAATCTTCGCTTTTGGTCCCTTGAGGGTCCGCGAGGTGTGTGTTAATTCTGCTTTATACAGAGACAATCCAGAGGGATGACCGCATGACCAAGGCCAATATGCTGCTCGGGGGCGTTGTGTTCGTGCTGGGACTTGTGGCTCTGAGCATGGTGCTCTCGCCCGATATTGTCAGCGACTTGACCGCCCGCGGATCGCAAGTGACACAAACCATCACCCCGCTCTCTCTCATCCGTACCGAATCCGCCATCCAGAACCAATCGGCGGCACATACGTCTCAGCAAAAGCCCCAGGATCAGCCGATGGCGGAGATTTCGCCGGATTTCAAGATGAGCGGCGCCGACCAGACCGTCAAGGCGGAGGATCATGGCGACTGGCGGGTCGAATGCACGAAAACCCCCGAGGGGAAGCCCGTTTGCCAGATGTTTCAGCGCCTGCTCTGGAAGGATCAGAAATCGGTGGCTCTGCTCGTCATGGGCGCCATGGGCGACAGAGACGGTCAGATGATCCCCCGGATGCGTTTTATCGTTCCCATGGGCACTTTCCTTCCACCCGGCCTGATCCTGAGTATCGACGGGGAGAAGGAATACCGCATTCCGATCCAGTTTTGTGTGCAGCAGGGCTGTGTCGTGAATCTCGATCTTGGTGGCGATATCGTCGAAAAACTCAAGGGGGGCAGCGCTCTGCGGGCTGTCTATATGCGCCCGGACCGATTGACGGCCAGCCTTCAGGTCTCTCTCAAGGGGTTCCCGGAAGCGCTGGAGCGCATCAAAAATCCTTAAGAGACTGCTCTGAGATCGCCACATGAAAAAGTATTTCATACTCCTTCTGGTCCTCCTTTTCAGTGGCATTGCTCTCGTAATGGCGGCAGACAAGCTGAAAGGAGACAAGGTTTACTCTTGGCGGTACAAGATGACCGTCGAAATAGAAACGCCGGAAGGGGTTAAGACGGGTTCTGCGGTGCGGGAGGTGACCGTTCATTTCACGCCCAATCCTTCTGCGACGTCTGGATATAACAATTACCTGAGCTTGGAGGGGGAAGCCGTGATTGTTGATTTGGATACGCGAGGCAAGGTATTTGCTATTTTAGACGGCCCATTATTGGGCGCGGATTATGGAAGTAGCATTATTTTCTATGTGTTTAGTGAAGGGCCTCCGGGACGCACGATTGAAGGTGCAAAATACTACAGAGAATTAAAAGCCAATAAACTTTTAGATACTACACATTATCCCAAGTTTGTTGCTTTTGACGATCTTGCTGATCCAAAGTCAGTCGTTTCTCTTGTGGAATACAAAACAGACGAAAAATATCCGCCAGAGATTGATATTGAGCAAACTTATTTTGAAAAATATTTCGGAGCAGGCGTAAAACTTAAATCTGTAAAAATCGAAATGACAGATGAAGATATAAGTTGGAAAGTCGAAGGGATACTGCCCTGGATAAATTCTTATCGCAATATTCTATTTGATGGCAGGCGCTATCACACCATAGAAGCAGAAAACAAGCTAACTAACAGTCTAAGTATGGGATCGTTTGTTGTGAGAAGAAAGGATAGAAATGTCTCTGAATGAGAATGTGCTGAAGGCTCTCTTATCAATGGATTCATATAGTCGCGGATAGGTTCCGTCTATAGTGCGATTTCTGACATAATCAATGACTTAAAGGCCTGAATGTAAAATTTTATCAAGGGACAAGATCGCCGTACATCTCAGGTCTACGGTCACGAAAGAACCCCCACACGGCGCGGTATTTCTGCAGCGCATCGCGGTCGAACGCCTGCACGATAACGCCTTCTTCGGTTTTGCCCAAAGATTGAAGGAGATCGCCGTTTTGACCGGCGATAAAGGAGCTTCCGTAAAAACTTTGATCCTCACCATTCGCATTTTCGGTGCCGATGCGGTTAGCGGCGATGACCGGAATGGCGTTGGCCACCGCATGGCCCTGCATCACGCGCTGCCAGATCGCGCTGGTGTCCAGCGAATCATCATAAGGTTCCGCGCCGATGGCGGTGGGGTATAGGAGAAACTCTGCGCCCTTCAGTGTCATCGCCCGTGCGGCCTCCGGGAACCATTGATCCCAGCAGATGCCGATACCCAGTGCACCGAATTGCGTCTCCCAGACCTTAAAGCCCGTATTTCCCGGCCGGAAATAATATTTCTCCTGATAGCCGGGTCCGTCGGGTATGTGCGTTTTGCGGTAAACGCCCATGATCTCACCGCGATTGTCGATCATCACCACGGAATTGTAATATTCCGGCCCGTCCTTTTCGAAAATGGAGACAGGCAAAACAACGCCCTCATCCTTCGCCACTTTCTTGAGTTCAACAACGCACGGGTGGGTTTGCGCGGGATAGGCGGATGAAAACCACTTATCGTCCTGATGCGTGCAAAAATACAACCCTTGAAAAAGCTCAGGAAGAAGAACGATATTTGCGCCCAGCTTGGCCGCCTCACGGATAAAGGCGGAAACCTTGGCGATATTGTCTTTCATATCGGCTGAAAAGGACGCCTGCACGGCGGCGAGTGTGGTGATACGGCTCATATCTCATCCTTTCCAGAGGAGCGTATAACAGGAACCTGCTGCGTGATGCAATGAAAAGAACCGCCGCCGGTCAGCAGGGTATTGGAGCACACCGCGCTCACGGTCCGCGTGGGAAAGAGTTTTTGGAGGATTTTCAAGGCGGCTCCTTCGGACTCCGTCCCGTAACAGGGCATCACAACGGCCTTGTTGCCGATCACGAAATTCATATGCGAAGCGGGGACGATCAGGCCGTTATCATCCCGCACCAGGCCGGGAGAGGGTATGCGAACGATCTCAAAACCTTCGGCGATCAACGTTTGGGCAGTTTTCTCATAAACCGCCGCGTTGGGGTCGTCGTCCCCAAACGCTGCGGGGCAGGCGACGAGACCTGGCGCCACGAACCGCGCCAGATTGTCGATATGCCCGTCCGTGTGATCGTTCAGCAGCCCGTCATCGAGCCAGACAATCCTTTTCGCGCCGAACGACTCGCGCAAGGCTGCTTCCGCGTCGTTTTCGCTCCAGTTTTTATTGCGGTTGGGGTTGAGGACGCACTGCCGGGTGGTCAGAATCGTCCCGGCGCCGTCATGCTCGATGGCTCCCCCCTCGAGAATGAAATTAAAACGCCGGATCTGTGCGTCCTTCTGCTCCGCGATAAAATCTCCGACCGTATCGTCATGTTCGTAGATGAACTTGCCGCCCCAGCCGTTATGCCGAAAACGAAGGGCGCTCAAACGGCCCGCCGGATCGTACCCGAACACCGGACCCGTATCGCGCAGCCATGTATCGCCGAACAGCGCGGGAACTACTGCCGCCACGTTTCCGATCTGTGCCTGTGCGTTTTCCACGCTCTGCGCCCCGCAGGCCAGAACAATGACTTTTTGCCCCTGCGCCAGCGCCCGCACCATCTGCGCGACTTCACTCCGAGCCAGAGCCAGCCTTTCCCCCGGCCAACGATCATCATCGTCATGAGACGGCCAAGCGGTCCATATTTCCTGCTGCGATTCCCACTCTGCGGGGATATAAATACCTGTCTTCATCGTCCATGCATTCGAAAAGCGAAGCTTGTATCTAGCATAAAATATGAGAAAGCGTATCCTAAAAACCAGAGAGGTGGAAACGACGTATCCCGCTCCCGACCTCGCCCTCCTGCATGAGGACGGAAGAGTTGAAATCGTCAAGCGTTTTGGCTATGAGGACTTTGCGGGACGGTTGAGTTAGTTTAAGCAGCTCTATATTTTAATAAATCCAAAGCAGCTGCAAACTGCGGGTTAGGGTAATCTGTTGCATATAATCTAGACGGTCCGCTTCTCTTTGATATTCTAAATCCGTCAAGCAAGACTTCAATATCAGAAATTTGCGCCCAAGTAATCCGTTCATTTTTTTCCAAACTCTCAAAAATAACAGCTTTATCTGTCAACAAAAGTCTTCCTTCTGCAACAACTTGCAAGGATTTTTCCGTTTTTATTGATCCTGAACCAAATCTATAACGCACACCTTTAACAATAGGTATTGAAAAGGACGCACCACGAGTCTTGTATTGCCCGGTACTTTTATACTCAAGTTTTTTGGCGTTTTCTTGAACAGCTATAAGTACTTCTTTACCTACAGCCCTGTAACCATAATCACCTGGATCAAGCTTCGGCAACGTCGCAGTATTGTTTTCATTAAGCATCAAGGATTTCTGAAGTTCAACCTGATCTGCATAGCTAATATCGGTTTGCTGTGGTTTCTTTTTGCCCTTTATCATAAATACATAAACAACATAGACAGACAAAATAACTATTAATACGGGGTATACATATTCCATGAGTCCCTCCGAAATTTCTATTTTTTATACTACAGAGAAAGACAGAGGAAAACAGCAGATACAAGCACAGACATCTCTGTCTATCTCTGTAGTTTTCATCCTTTTTTTGCCAACAAGAAAGGCCCGCCGGAGCGGGCCTTTCTCAAATCTCAAATCTTCTCGTCTAAACCAGCAGCACCGTATCGCACTTGCCGAAGCCGTTGAAGTCGGTCCGCATCGTCTGGCTGTACGCGCCCGTATTCTCGAACACGATCCAGTCACCCATGCGGATATCGGCGGGCAGGGTGAACGGCCCCTCCATCATATCCAGCGAGTCGCAGGTCGGTCCCGCAAGGCGGAAATCCATTGTCCCGCCCTCGAACACGCCTTCGCCGCGCACGGCATGGACCGGAAAACGCGTCCCCAGCAGCGGTCCGGCATCAAACAGGCCGCCATAGGTGCCCTCGTTCAGGTACAGAAGATTGCCCTTGCGGAGCTCCACCCGCGCCACCAGCTTGCCGCCCTCGGCCACGAGGCAGCGCCCCGGTTCGGCCAGAATCTCCATATGCTCCAGTCCGGCCTTGCGGACCCCCTTGCGGATGACATCCATGCAGGTTTGGATTGAGGGAACGTTCTCGCCCGTGTAGAAAACGGGAAAGCCGCCGCCGACATCCAGCATATCCACCTTCACGCCGCTATCCACAATCACACTCTTGGCCAGCATCAGAGCCTGGGTGAAGACGGTTGCATCCGAAATCTGCGTTCCGACATGGAAGCACAGGCCGAGCTTATCGCTCACCGTCCGGCATTTCCGCAGCAGTTCGGCGGTTTCCATCGGTGTCGCACCGAATTTGGAGGACAGGTCGATCGTCGCGCCTTTATTTTTAGGCAGCGCGAGGCGGACGTGCAGCTTCAGGTCCGTAGCCAGCCCGGTCTCGCGGATGATCTTGTAAAGCTCATCCTCGCAATCCAGAACGAAATGACGCACACCGTAACGGTAATACGCCTCGCGAATCGACTCGGGCGTCTTGACCGGGTGCATAAAATATATTTCGGCTTTGGGCGCATGGGCGCGGACCAGACGCACCTCGGCGATGGAGGCGGCGTCGAACGCGCTCACCCCGGCCTTCACCAGCGCGGCGATAACGGATTCATGCGGATTGGTCTTGACGGCGAACATGGCCTTGCCGGGAAAAGCATCCATGAAACGGCGGGCCGCGGCCTCAATCACGGCGGGCTGCAGGACGTGCAGAGGCTTCGCAGGTTTGCGTCTGCGGATCAGCTGCTCATCCGTTCCCTTGAAGACGACAAGCGAACGCTTGACGGTTTTCAGAGCGCCGCCTTGATTTGCTTTTTTCCGGAAGGAAACTAATTTTCCCATTTCATAAAACCTCTCAAAAACAAAAAACAGTTAAGGGTAAGTGTTAGGCTTTCTGGAACAGCTTCCCGAAGAGGGAAGCCGAACCCGCCCGCCTGTGTTTTCTTCACAGACGGTGCAGCCGCCTTACCGAATGTTTTTCCTTGGAAGACTTGTATGAGAGGTCAAAGTGAAGGATCGAACGCACAAAGCCCCGCCACGGGGCTCGGGTTCATCAGCTTCAACAAATCGGGGATGACGGCCCCGGCCGGTACAAGCAACTTTACGTTTCATCACGTAAACCCTTTCAAATCAAAGGAAGCAGTTATAAAAGTTCTTCCAGTCCAAAAAGTTTACGCCGTTGCATAACCATATCTAGTGTGACCTAGGGGCCAGAGACACG
>JAGNKE010000019.1 GCA_018000295.1 Alphaproteobacteria bacterium
TGCCGGAACACCGCCGACAAACTGCTTGATGATTTCTTGCTGAATACTTTCAGAAAGCCTGCTTTTTCGTCTGACCTTAACCATCTGACCAACTTAGATATTTTTTCTTATCTATGTCAGCCCCAAATATTTTATATGCGAATTTAAACACATTCTGTTTATTACCGATGACCTCAACTCCTCCTCGCCGCCGCCGTCATCTTTTATCTCAATTAGTGAGTCTTGAGTCTGGATCAAGAGGTGGTTCCTAATCCCCCAAAATCCCCGCCAGTTTGAGGGCGTAGCCGAGGGAGCCTTCGATCCGCAGGCTGCCGGTCATATAGGCCAGGGTGGGGTCGGTCGTGCCCGCCGCGATGCCGCGCAGGGTCTCCGCCGTGCAGTGCATGGTGGTGTCCGCCTCGGCTTCCGCTGCCGCGCCTGTGGAAAAGACGGGGGCCGGTCCGGTGCCGTCGAGCAAAATCAGCCCGTCTTCGCCGCAATCGAACTTGATTTTCGCGCCCAAAGGCGGGGCGAGGGATAGCTTGGTCATGATCTTTTGCTGCAGGTCTTCAAGGCTCATACCGACACTATACATATTTTTTCCCCAAAAATAAGCACAAAGAAAGTGAGAAACGCTTTCCTTCCTGTTGAAAACAAGCACAATAATACACAGGTGAGCGAATCATCCCTTCCTCCGGCTTCTCCGCCGGGCTTGCCCTTTGTTTTCTGACTTCCAAATTCTCAATTTTCTACGCTCAATATTCTCTTCTCTAGGGTTCAGACGATGGCGAAACGACGACTTGCGACCTCCCTGCTTGCGGGATGCCTTGTGACCACGTGCCTTGGCACACTGGCCTTCGCCGGAGACCCGGAGCTTTACTTCTACCCCACGCAGCGCTGGAGCATCGCCGCGCAGGGCGGGGATGAGAGTGCGCCCACTTGCGCCCTGTCCAATTCCTTCAATAACGGGTTTGCCATTAAAATTTCCGGCGACCGCGACGGGTTCGACACGCTGGACCTCGATTTCCGGCAATCCTCCTTCGAGGCGGGACGCAAGTACGAGATCGTCTACAGCGTTCCCGGTGCCTCCCGCGAAGTGTTTCAGGCCACCGCCGCCAAGGGCAGTGTGCTGAGTTCCTCTATCAGCTCCAAGGGTGATTTCGCATCGGCGCTGCAAGACGCGGCGACGCTTGACCTCTCCATCCAGAGCAACCAGTTCCGGCTGTACCTGACCGGCTTCGCCAAGGCGATGGACGAATACAATAACTGCATCAACCCGCCCGCACCGGCTATGGCCGCGATCGACGAGGTGGAGAACCCGCCGGAGCTGGCAGCCGCGCAAGAAGCCGAAGCCCCTGCGCCGGATGCTTCCGAAGCTTCGCTTTCTCCCGCTGAAGAGGCCGTGATTATTGCCTCCGATTCTGCTTCCGACACGCCTGCCCAGCCTGAAATTTCTTCGCCTCCGGCGGATGAAGCGCCGATCCTGAGCCAGGAGGAGCAGGCCAGTGACAAGAAAGACATTCTGGCGAAGATCGACTCGCTGGCTAATGAATTCAAGGGCGGTTCTGCGGAGGCTTCTGCTGCGCCGGAGCCCTCTGCACCGGATGCCTTTGCGTCCAGCGATGCGATTCCTGCCGGTGATATTTCCGATTCCATTCCGCAGGATTCCCGCTCCAATATTCCCGACGAATTGCCGCCTTTGCTGGGAGAGTCTGCGCCCGAACCCGCCGCGATCAAGCCTGTGAAGGGCGAACGCTATACCGAGAAGCTGGCCCGCCAGTTGAAAGAGCAGGGCGAGCCTTCGTCTTCTTCCAGCGAACCCGCCCGCGCCCTCCCGTCCCCCTCTTCTTCGAACAGCAACGGCTCTGCCGCCCTGCCACCGCCGGAAGAGACCTCCTCTGCCAGCGCCGATGCTTCGCCCGCGTCCGATGCTGCGCCGAAGGGTGAGATCATCCATTTCAAGGGTGAGCGCGTTTTGCCTAAAAAGAAGAGCGCCAGCCCTGCCGCTCCGTCTGAAGAGGCGAAATCCGCGCCCGAGCATACGTCTGTGACGATCCCGGCCTATAAGATGACCAAGCAGACCACGAAAATGGAGGCGGATTTCACGGATATCGCCGCCGATGCCCCTGCGCCCGATGAAGCGCCCGCCGTGGACGATGCCGCGTTCGTGCAAGCCTCAGCGCCCTCTTCGTTTATTGATGAATCCCCCGAAGCGTCCTCCTCGATCGAGCCGAGCAGCGGCGGTATGGCCGGAGGAGAGGATTTCCTGCAGATGCGCGATAAAATCCGCGAGCTGGAGCAGGAGGTCGGGCGCTTGTCCAAGGAAAATAACCTGCTGGATACGGAACTGAAAACCTCGCTGAAGGACTCGGAGGACGAGCGCCTGTCTGTTTCTTCGGATAACTGGAACCTTGAGCGCGCCACGATGCGCTATAACGAGGCGGAGCGCCAGATCAAGCGGCTGGGCCGCCAGCTTCAGGCCGCACGCCAGCAGTGCACGAGCGAAAAACAGGAGTTGGAGACGATGCTGTTTGACCCCAAGGTCACGGAGCAGTCCCAACTCGCCAAACTTTCAGCCATGGAGCAGGAATTGGCCAGCGCCCAGTCCGAGCTTCAGGGCATCCAGCGGAAATACGAGGAGCGCATCCGCCTTCTCGAAGCCCAGCTGGAAACACCCTAGGAATACTGCGTCCTTTACTGCGTACCCTGCGTATTACTGCGTTTGATTGCTGCGTTTAGTTTCTGCGTAAAACAGCTCCTGCGTTTACTACCTGAGTTATAAAGCTGCGTAACGAAAAAAGCCGATTGTGATAGATCGGCTTTTTTCTTTAGCACTCGATGGCAAAACATTCCAATGGGTCCAGATTCTTTATTTCCTCTTTCGTCATCCAGCCTCTTTGTAAGGAATCGAGTTCCTTAAAAGCCAGTTTTTTCGCTACGTAACTTTTTTTGAGAGTAAAAGACCCGTAGTCAGATGGCGCATCCACTGAATACCCCCGATCTGCTAGCAACTCGAAACCATCATCTTCCCAATCTTTACCATTCCTGAGTCTTTTAAATCCTAAATCTAATACAATTTTTATATGCTCCGCATTCAGCGGATAAATATGAACAGTTCCTGTTTCGGCAATCGCGTATTTTACAAACCTTCCACCGCCCGAGTAGTATACGAGCACTTGGGGAACCTGAAAAATACCTTCTTTTTGAGCAATCTCTGAATTTTTTGGCATTAAAAGCGTTATATCCTCGCGGTATCCCCCATGCATATGCCCTACCATGTCACTGGTCTCGAAGCGCCTTATCCCGATCATCCAGCGGTCACCTTCAACAATGTCGTGCATTCCGTCAAAAAACTTTTCCTGTTTGAGTTGTTTAGAGAGTTTTTTTGGATCCAGAGCACTGTTGGCTGACCGAAAAGGTTCCTTAAAGGTCGTGTTGTCAACAAAGAAGACGTCCTCAGTCGGCTTTGAATTTTTATAAAAAGCGCAGCCCGACAAGGCGCTGGATATTAACCCGCCACTTAAGAGAACTATTAAGGTGCGGCATATATTTTTCATGGTGCGCTTCTATCGACGCGACGCCAGATACGCAATCTTGCCGTCGGTGCTGCCGGGGGTGTAGGTGCCGGGGACGTCTTCGGGGAGGATGCGGACAAGGTCGTCCTTGTCGGTCACGTCCTGCTCCACCACGCGGCGGGCCTGTTTGATGACGGTTTCATCGAAGAGGTTCCGCATCCCGCGGGCATTGCCGAACTTGTCCTTGCGGCCCGGTTCCATGGCCTTGAGGACGCTGCGGAGTTTATCTCTAGCCTCCTCCGAAAGAGTATAGGAGAGATTGGTGCAGTAGATTCCGAAAATGTTAACCAGTTCCTCGTCGCTGTAATCGGGGAAATCGACGAAGGCGCTGATGCGGGAGCGCAGGCCGGCGTTGGATTCGATGAACCATTTCATCTCGTCCTTGAAGCCCGCGAAGATGACCACCATGTTGTTGCGCTGGTCCTCCATCGCCTTCATGATCATCGCGATGATGTGGTGGCCGTAATCGCGGTAAGAGTCCGGCACCTCCAGATCGTAGGCCTCATCGACGAACAGAACGCCGTCGCGGGCGCGCTTGAGGATCTCAGCGGTGATATGCTCACTCTGGCCGATATATTCGCCGACGAGTTTGGAGCGGTCCACTTCCACCACATGGCCGCGCTTGAGATAACCGAGTTTCTTGAGGATTTCGCCCACGAGGCGGGCGACGGTGGTTTTGCCCGTGCCGGGGTTGCCCGAAAAAACCATATGCAGGGACGGGCGATAACCGCTAACGATGCCCTGCGAGCGGCGGCGGCTGTCGGCCAACACCATGTAGAACAGGGCGCGGACCTGTTCCTTGACGTTCTCCAGCCCCACCATCTTCTCGAAGGGCAGAAGGATTTTATCGAGGTCGTCCTTGGTCAGGTCGGGGCGGATATCGTTTGCCCGCTTAGCCGCCTCTTTTCCCTTAGCATCGGCAAAATTGATAAACGTCAGGGGCTTGTCCAATTCGATTGGTCCTTGGTAATCCTTATACTTGTCCGGGTCAGATGATTTACCCAAGCCATCCCCACCGAATATTTCGGGGGCATAGATCGTCGGCTTTGACGTTTCCTGTTCTGGTTCCCCTGCGGGTGCCGTTGTTCCAGAATATGTCTCTACGAGGCGCTCCAGACCCTTGTTTTTGAGCCAGAAATAGGCATCGCCGTAAGGGGTGATCTCAGCGCTCTGTTTCATGAGGTGGATGGCCTTTTCCACATCCTTTTCGCAGCCATAGCCTTCAGCATTGCAAAGGGCGGTGTAATAGGTGAGGCGTTCGCGGAACCAGTCCGCGCAGTCGTGCTTGCCGTCCTTCAGAGCCTGAATTCCGTTGTTCAGATGAGAATAGCCCTCCTTCGGGATTTCCTTGATCGAATCGGACATCAGGAAAAATTTTGCGAAATAGGAGAAAAAAGCGGGAGGATAGGATTCGTTCATCAAATCCTGCAGTATCCGTCGGGCGCGCACAGTATCGGTCTTGCCCTCCTCTCCCTCCAGAAGAACGAGCGCAAGGTCATAGCGGCTTTCGAGGTCGCCGGTCACGGCGGCCTTTTCGAAGAGTTCCATCGCTTTTGTGCGGTCAATCTGCGCGGGAGAGATGATTTTATCCCAGCCGTAATAATGTTTGGCCAGCAGGCGCGTGCCCTGCAGATGGTCCTTTCCTGCCGCGAAGACCAGATATTTTTCAAACTGGTCGGGGTTCAACTCCGTGCGGCAGGTGCCGTAGAGGCGCTGGTCGCAGAGCCAGACCCTCGCATCGACATTTTCCTCATGCTCGGCCAGATATTTGGCGCAGGAGAGCACCTGATCCTCGATGGATTCCAGGCGCGTGAAACCGTCCGGCCCCTTATCGTGGGCCTTGCAGAGTCTTTCATATTCGTCACGAAGTGAGAAAAAGCGCTCAACCGAAAACTCAGCGGCCATGGATCAACCTCGTTGTTTTTTTGCCATTCTGCTCTTATTTGAAAAAAAATACAAACTTATCCGATACAGGATCTTTCGGTTTTTCCGGGTTTTCATTTTTTCCTTTTTCTCCTATGCTTTACGGGCTTTTTCAGTTTTCCCAACTTCCAGAAGATTCCGCGCCAGCAGCCACCAGTATGCCTCGCCCTTTTCATGCCATGCGCCCACACTTTTACGCATATATTCAACTGCCTTACCAATATCCTTTTTGCAGCCTACGCCCTCCGCATAGCAGAGACCGAGAAGAAGGTAAATTTTTTGAGACCAATTGTCTTTTAAACCTTGCTTTTCGGCTCTTTCTGCACCCTTTTGAATCAATGCAAACGCCTCTTCTGGCTGCTCTCTGATCTTTCCGGTCTGAAAATAATTAGAATCGAAATATACGCTTAACGCCCAAAGTTCGCCCTCGCAAATGAACCTCTTAAGCAGACGTTCGGCTCTCCTCGCTGACTCCTGTCTGTGTGCAACCCTGTAATCCAGTAGAAAACAAGCAAGATATTTCTGTGCCTCCTTATTTCCTGCTGCAGCCGCCTTTTCTATCCACTCGGCTGCGCGGACGAGATCCACCTGAAGAGGGGACATCAGCGGAGACATACCCGTATAGTATTTTGCAAGTTGAACCTGTGCGCCCTGATGACCTTTTTCCGCGGCCTGAGAGAGGTAATACTCATATTGCCCCTCTTCGAGATCGGTCCCCATTCTTAATTCTGACCCTGAATAATTTTTACATAACCAGAACGCTGCCTCCGGATAAATTCGCTTTTCAGCAAGATATTTTGCACAAGAAACGGCTTCGGCTTCCAGTGACCACTTGGTGCTGAGGCCCGTCGCTTCCATTGATGCGGACCAACGGTTCATTTTTTCCCTGAGTTCACGGAACCTTTCAACTGTGAAGCTTTTCAGATCATAGTTGCTTTCGTTTTTTTCAGTGACCCCCAGCCTTGGGTATATTTTTTTGTTTCTGAGCCAAAGGTAAGCGTTCTGGTTACTTTTTGAGAAACTGATCCGGATCAGGTTTTTTGCCTTGGCCGTATCCTTTTCACAACCGATCCCCTCCGCGTAGAACAAGCCGAGGTGATAGCTGATTTCACCCAAAACAATCTTCCAATTTTCGTTGCTTTGTTTTGATAATAGTTCGTAAGCCTTTGAGAGCAAAGTAAAGGCTTCGTCCTGACGCTCTATTACAGCTCCAGCGTCAAATAGGAAGAACCTATAATATTTTTCATAGGCAGGCGTGTATTCCTGCTCGATAAGGTCGAGAAGAATATCCTTTGAACGCGCAATGTTTTCTTCTGTGGGATCAAAAAAAATCAGTGCCACTGCCAAAGATAATCTTACGCTGTTGTCCCCTGCTTCCGACGACCATAACTCCTCAAGAAGTTTGATGGCTTTTGAGTTATTTGTTCTGCCTAGCGAGAGAAAGTGGCTGCTGGCCCCGATGCCATTCCACAAATATTTTGAATAAATTCTTTTGGCTTCGCTTTCGCCAAGTTCTATGCCCTTTTTCAGATAAGTTTCGATTAAATACGGCTCTAAAAGCGCATAATGCGACCCATAAATACTCTCTTTAGACAGCCAAAAGAATGGCTGGAAATCCTTATTTTCTTCCGCCTGCGCGATAGCGCACGACGTCATTTTTTTTAGCAAATCGGAATAGGTCGAGTGATTGCGAAGTTTTTTATATTTTTTGAATTCCAGAAAGTCCTTACGAAGTCGGATAAACTCTTCATTCGTTGCGGTCATAAGCGCCTCGCTTGCTATATACGCTTATGTACCAGTGTACTCTTATTTGCAATTATTAGTCAAACATATATCTCTTTATATACTAAAATTCGCTTTCATTCATGTCCATCAGCGTTGCCGCCCCGGCCATCACCATGCGGAACCGCGCCTCGGATTCGGGGAGCATCCGTTCCATAAAGAAGCGGGCAGTTTTGAGTTTGGCTTCCAGAAACGCTTTATCCGCGCTGCCCTGCTCCAGCTTTTCCTGAGCCGTTTTCACAATCAGGCACCACATATAGGCCAGTGCCACCAGCGCGAACTGGCGGAGATAATCGGTCGATGCGGCCCCGGCTTCCTCGGGGTTCTTCAGCCCCTTCTGAGCGATGGTGGCGGTGCTTTGCTGCAATTTGGCGAAAGCTTTGGCGAGGGCGAAGATAAACTCCTGAAGCTTGGGATTCGTCTGCTCGGCGTTGATGAACTCCTGCACGGGGTGGAAGAATCGGCGCAAGAGGCGGCCGTAGCCCAGCGGCATTTTCCTGCCGACGAGATCGAGAGCCTGAATGCCGTTGGTGCCCTCATAGATTTGCGCGATGCGGGCATCGCGGACATACTGTTCCATGCCCCATTCCCAGATATAGCCATGGCCACCATAGACCTGCTGTGCGAGGATCGCCACTTCGGTTCCCATGTCTGTCTGATAGGCCTTGACGATGGGCGTGAGCAGCGCCACCAGGTCATCCGCTTTTTGCCGCTCGGCTTCGTTTTCGTGGCGGTGGGAGATATCGAGATTCATGCCAACCCAGTAGGACAGTGCGCGGGAGCCTTCCACGAACGCCTTTCCGGTCAGCAGCATCCGGCGCACGTCGGGGTGGACGATGATCGGGTCTGCGGGCTTTTCGGGATTCTTGGCGCCCTTGAGGCTCCGCATCTGCAGGCGGTCCTTCGCGTAAATGACTGCGTTCTGATAAGCGACTTCTGCGATGCCCAGCCCCTGCATGGCCACGCCGAGGCGTGCGGCATTCATCATGGTGAACATGGCCTTGAGGCCTTTATGGGGTTCGCCGACCAGCCAGCCTTTCGCGTTATCGAAGTTCATCACGCAGGTGCTGGAGGCTTTGATGCCCATCTTGTGTTCGATGGAGCCGCAGGTGACACCGTTGCGCGGGCCAACGCTGCCGTCATCCTTGGGCAGGAATTTGGGGACGACAAAGAGAGAGATTCCCTTCACGCCTTCGGGGGCATCGGGGAGTTTTGCCAGCACGAGGTGGACGATGTTTTCGGCGAGGTCGTGTTCTCCGGCGGAAATAAATATTTTCGTGCCGTCGATTGTGCAGGAGCCGTCGGCTTGCGGCTGCGCCTTGGTTTTAATCAGACCGAGGTCGGTGCCGCAATGCGGCTCGGTCAGGCACATGGTGCCGGACCATTCGCCGGAAATCAGCTTGGGCAGGTAGAGCACCTTCTGCTCGTCCGTGCCGAAATGATGCAGCGCCTCGTAAGCGCCCTGCGAGAGGCCGGGATACATTCCGAATGACATATTGGCGGCGCAGATCATTTCCTGCATGACGGTATTGAGCAGCATCGGCATCCCCATGCCGCCATATTCGGGATCGGCGCTCAGGCCGCACCAGCCACCTTGGGTAAATGTCTCATAGGCTTCCTTAAAGCCCTTGGGCGTGCGGACCACGCCGTTTTCGAGGATACAGCCTTCGGCATCGCCGCTCTGATTTAACGGGAAGAGAACTTCCTCGCAGATTTTGGCGCCCTCTCCAATGATCTGGTCCATCAGATCCTGCGAAAAATCCTGATATCCCTGCAGGCTGGAAAGACTCTCGGCCTTGAGAACATCGTGAAGGATAAAGCGGATATCATCTATCGGGGGGCGGTATGAGGGCATGGGCTTGATACCTGTCTCTTGTTTCTTTCCATTATATCCAAAAAGCCTATCGATGCTCCCTTAAAACCAATCTTCAGGAAGTTTTTGTCATTTTTTTGCGTTTGACGTATAATTTTTGAAAAATAAATAAGTACAGGGAGGTCTTGTGGCCGATAAGGTTATTCCTATCGACAAATTCAGGAAAGAAGCTGGTCTTCCTGGAGGGGAGTCTGTGCAACCCCCTGTGCGTGTTCGAGACTATTATCCGCTAGAAAAAGCCAGACAAATGGCCGAGGATCATTACGGCGACGTGGATTGGGAACAAGGCAAGCTGACCATGACTTTTTCCCGCGAGATCACGGGCGATGCCAACCTCAAACTTTTTATTTCCGAAATATTTGGCCTCGGGCTTTTTAAAGGTGAACATCCACCCTGCCTTTCCTTCGACTGTTTCGAGCAGCTCTCACCGGAACATCCAACGGGGCTGGCGAACAACGCCTCGATGCGGTCGGGGCAGAACCCCGATCATGTGATTATTGAAATTCAGGCGATCGATCTGGCGTGACCTGTCCATGACCTCTTCGTACGAAACGCAAATCAAGGGGCTGTGCAGCGTGTTTCTGCAAATGTCGCAGCACGCGCCCACGAGCATTCAGGCCGGCGGTTTCACGGTTCTGGATGCACAGGCGCAGGGCACCGACAAGCAGATGCAGGGGCGGCGTAGCCTTCAAACCGTACCCTCCGGTATTTCCTATCCTGTCAGTTTCCGTTTTCCTGCGTCGGGCGATGAGGCGGACCGACAGGCGCTGTTTGCCGATATCCATGAAGGGTTGGGGCGGCTGGGTTACGAAACCCATAACACGCCTTTGCCGACCGACCGCGCCGGGGTTCTGGAGTTCGCGCAGGGCGTTTATCTTCAGGAGAGTGAGGGCTCTTACCGCCTCGAAGTTACAATGGCCCCGCCCTATGACTATACGCAGAACTGGCAGATGATGGGCGAATCCGCTCCGATCACGCAACCGACCTAAGGTTTGGCGTCCTGTTGTTTTGGCCTCCTCTTTCTGTTATATTATGTTAATAATTTGGGGTGACGTGAATGATTGACGAAGAACAAGCCGCAGACCTGTTAATCGAATTCGGGCGTAGCCATGGCGCGTTCAGTATGGTGCGCGGGGACCGTCCGGTAATCGACGATTATGATGAGTCCGTGGAATTTGTCCTGAGCGACGATACCGGGATGGATACTTACGATCATAATTCCCATTTCAGACATTTCCCCCTGTCCCTTCATTTCAGGGGTATGAGTGCGGCGGAAATCGCCTCGGGCCTGAAAGCCCATCTGGATACTGGCGGCCTGTCCACCCATGATGCTCCGGAAATCATGCCCAACGGCTCTTACCGTGTGAGGCCCGCCGTTTTTGTGAGACAATCCGGCGCGGACGTGGAAGTCACCGCGCATAATTTCAACGGCTAAAGCTTTTTCTCTGCTGGTTGAGGATGTAGGCTCGCGTGGTCAGATACAGGACCAGCCCGTTCAGCAGGTGCCAGAGGAAATGTGTGCCGAGCGGGAAGCTGCCGCAAACGTCCATATCCATCGTGCGAAAGATCAGGGAGAGGATGAAGGACAGCGCAGCATACTGAAGACCCTTCGGTTCCACTTTGCCGTGCCGCGCCTGCCAGAGGGCGAAACCGGAGAGAAACACGAGCGCAGGAATATACCCTGCGGAGCCATTGAGAACGTCCGCTGGAATCTGATCCATCACCGCGCTTGAGCCTAGAAATACAACTAACAGCACCGTGGTTACGAATGCGTTCAGCCGCATCACGTTCAGTGCATAAAAAACGACAAAGAAAATCTGATACAGCACGATGGGCAGGACGTCGCTGCGCTGCGCCGTGGGCGTGGCGAGGGTGTGAAAGAGCGTGCTGCCTAGGCCGATGGCGCAAAGGAGAATAATCATAATCCGGGTCTGGCTGTTCAGGGCGTGTTCCCTTTTGGCCAGTTTGTAAGAAAAAAAAGCGGCGATAAAAAAGGCTATGTTCGTGACCGCGTTCACCGGCTCGGCCCACAGGCCCGGTTCGAGGCGTTCGCAGTAGATGTCGATATAATCGTTCATCGTTTAGCCAAGGCCTTAGAGTCGGCTGATATAAAAAGGAAGATCATCCTCGGTTCGCCTTGATTATCGTTTGAAAAGAACGCAGAGGCTAGAGCGTTATATCACGGACCTGCGGCAAAAATCCCGCCGAAAAATCGTCGGATTGCGCGACGGCTTCGGTGGTGCGGATTTCGGCGGTGCGGCGGCCCTGCGCGTCATAGCGCATATCAAAAACCATATCACAATATTTTTCCGGCTCGTCCGCGTGTTCATAGATCGACACCCCCGCCCACTCGCGGATGGGCAAGTGCATCTCAGGCATATGTGTCAGGGCCGCTCCGGCATGAACATCCTCGATCCGGTATTCCTTCCGTTCGGTGGCCAGCAGCCATTGTTTCCAGACCTGCACCATGCGGGTTTGATCAGCGCTGGGCTGCAGTTTTTCCGACGGCTTGACGTCTGCAGGCAGAAAGGCGGCCATGGCGGCGTTAAAGAAATCGCTCTTACCGATTCCGGAGCGGCCGCGAACTCCGATCTGGCCGGGATGGTGGAGGGTTTCGCCATTAAATTCGACCGCGTATCCCTGCTGTTCCACGGCCCTGAGCGCGTAGGTGAAGGCGTTGGCGAGGGTGTAAAACTGCTCGTCGGAGGAGATATCGAAGCGGTAGGTTTGGGTCAGGTTTTTACTCATGGCGAAGATTTAGCCGAAATTTTTGCGTTTCCGCAAGTTTTCCCTATTTCCGCAGGGGTTTCCGCTAAAATCTCAGCAACGTGAATACGGAAGGGCTACTTGTGGTATGAAAACTGGAAGTTCATGTTTAGAAGTATGACTCGCCATTAGGCCAAAGCACCTTTGTTTGACTGTCTTTTTGTTTGAGATAAGTTTCCACAAATGTAAGAGCGTTTTTCATCGAGTCGATTGGATCAATCCCAACTATATCTTTTACACGGCCAATATCTGCGCTAATAGCTACAGGACAACAAGCTTGAATACCCGGCTTCGTCCACTTGGGGTATCCAATCTGAACCACAATATCCACTGAATAATCAGGAGTGCGCTGAAGTACGAGGTGCCTCTCTAAAAATACCTGAAAGTCGTCTTGTTCTGTGCTCATAGTCATTCGCGGATCAGCACTTCGCTGTTTTTCCCTAATTCCTCAACGGCTTGCCCTTATCCAGCATATGTTCGATGCGGGCGAGAGTCCCTTCGTTGCGGACGAGCTTCATGAATTCGCGGAGTTCGAACTTCAGGAGGTCATCTTCGGTCAGTTTTTCCGTGAGGTCCGCGCCACCTCCGGTCAGAACCTGCGCGAGGTGGGCGGAAACGACGCCGTCATAGGGGGTGGCCTTACCGGATTTCTGCAGGTCCGTGACGGCCATGTCGAGGGCCAGTTTTCCGCCCGTTCCCGACAGTTTTATGTCAGTGATTTTCTCCGGCGCCTTGTAGTTTGCGGCGAGTTTCAAGGCGCGTTGCCGTGCATCATAGAGCAGGCGGTCACGGTTCATGCTGATGCCGTCGGTTTCGCGGAAGTAGCCGATCTCCACCGCTTCGTGCGCGGATTTGGCGACCTTGGCCGTGCCAATGGTCTCGAAGGCCTGACGCGCCGCGCCCATCGGCGTGGTGTCGGGGGAGAACCATACATTTTTCTTGCCGATCTTGCCCATGTCTTCGGCGAATTTTTTGCGTTCGCGCTCCTGCAACCTGAGGATCATCTCCTTGCAGCCGCCCCAGCCGGGGATGAGGCCAACGCCGACCTCAACGAGGCCGCAATAGGTTTCCGCGTGGGCCTGCACGGCGTCACTGGCCAGCAGGATTTCGCAGCCGCCGCCCAGCGCCATGCCGCTCGGCGCGCTCACCACCGGGAAGGGCGCGTATTTCAGGTTCATGAAGACTTTCTGCCCCTGTGCGACGAAGCTTTCGACCTGCGGCCACATCGCGATGTTGATCATGAAGATCGCCACGCCGAGATTGGCCCCGGCGGAGAAATGCGAGCCTTCGTTATAGATGACCAGCGCTTTGTATTTTCCTGCGGATTTTTCAATCGTGGTGCGGGTTTGTTCGAGGAGCGCGAAAATCTCCTCATCGAAGGTGTTCATTTTCGTCTGGTGTTCGAAGCACAGCACGCCCTCGCCGACATCCCAGACTTTCGCCGAAGCGTTTTTCAGCACGGGTTCGCCTGAGAGTTTGATATCGCTCAGGAGCAGCACGCCTTCGGGCCGTTTCACATCATGGTATTTGCCGTCGTTGCCGAAATACTGGCGCTTGCCGCCCTCGATGCGGTAGAAGGTTCCCTCGCCCACTTTCTTGAGAATGTCGGGCACCTCCATGCCCTCGATCTTGAGTTTGGCCGCGAACCATTTGGGGCCGAGGGCATCGATCATCTCGAACGGGCCGTTTTTCCAGTTGTAGCCGAGCTTCATCGCCTCATCGATATCGAACACGGTGTCGGCGATTTCCCCGACCAGAAGGGCGGCATAGTGCAGCGTTTTCTTGAGGACTTCCCACGCGTATTTCCCGGCAGAAGACTCATCCTCCACCACGGCGCGGAGGCCTTTTTTGCCGCCGCCCTCGCCGCCTTCGGGTTTTTCCTTCGCGGCGGCCTTATATTGCGATTCATTAAAGGTGTCGGGGTTAAGGGTCATCGCCTGTTTGGCCTTGTCTTTCGAGGCGGGGTCAAGGCGGTAGAAGCCGCCCTTACCCTTGCGGCCCGTATAGCCCGCGGCGATCATCTGATGCACGAAGGGGTAATCGATATGCAATTCGCGGTAAGGGTCGGCGGGCGGCAGGTTGGCGAGCAGCGAGTCCGCGAGCTTGGGCATCAGGTCGATGCCGACAAGGTCGATCAGGCCGAAGACTCCGGTCTTGGGGATGCCTACGGGTTTGCTCATCACCGCGTCGGCGGTTTCGATGGAGACTTTCTGTTTTATGGCTTCGTTGATTCCGGCCGTCAGCCAGAAGACACCGAGGCGGTTGGCGATAAAGCCCGGCGTATCGTGACAGACGACCACGCCCTTCCCGAGTTCGATATCACAGAAGGCGCGGACGGTTTCCACGGCGTCCTTGCGCGTATCCTTACTGGTGATCAGCTCCAGTAGGCGCATATAGCGCGGCGGGTTGAAAAAGTGGGTAATCATGAAATCCTTTTTGAAATTCTCGCTCTGCCCCTCCGCCAGCTTGTGCAGCGGGATGGTGGAGGTGTTGGAGGAGACGATGGAGCCTTTCTTGCGGTGCTGTTCGAGCTTGGCGTAGGTCTTGTGCTTGATGTCGATATTTTCGACCACGACCTCGATGATCCAGTCCACGTCGGCCAGCAGGTTCAGATCATCCTCCAGATTGCCGCAGGTGATGCGCTTGGCGTTGGACGGCAGCATGAAGGGCGCGGGGTCGGTTTTCAGCATTTTCTCAACCGCGCCCTGCGCGAAAGCGTTTCTATTGCCGTTAAATTTGGTCAAGTCCGGCGGGACGATATCCAGCAGCACAACGGGATAGCCCGCGTTGGCGACCTGCGCGGCGATGCCGCTGCCCATGACTCCGGCGCCGATGACGGCGATTTTGGATATTTTCATTTATGCCTCATTCCTTGTGCAAGCATGCTTCAATAAAATTTTGCCCTAAAAAATTACCCTTCGCATAAAAAACATAGCCTTGTCCGTCTGGATTATTAATAGGCCCGCTGTATGAGATAACTTCAATAAGATGCAAAGATTCTAATTTCTGGAAAGATTTGATAAAATTTTCTTCTTCCTGCGTTAATTCAGAGCCATCTAGCAAAGTAAGTAGAAGGTAGTTATGTGGCGATTCTTTTAATAGTTTTATATCTAATGTTTCAGAGCCCCAAAAGCTTTCGCGGCTGTATTTTAGATATAACAATTTGAGCTTCTCATCATAATGACTACTAATTTTTTGATATATTTTTTGTAATAGCTTGGCATCTTCGGCACTAATTTCTTTGAGAATGTTTATATAAGAAGACTTCCCGCTACACTCACTTTCCGAAGCGAGCAAGTTCGCCCACATTTGTTGTAAATCAGGATCATCTTCGTGGGATGCTTCTTCTATAAATCTCGATAGAAATTTTTTTTCAATAGTCTTTGGATTAACCTCATACTTATCAAGTTTTTCCTTTGCCAACTCTGTAATTTTAATGAGATTTATTAGCCGCCAATAGGTTAATTGGTCAGATAGCATCGAGGGTAAAACACCAAAAACACTTAGGGTTTTTTTAACGCCAGTAATTATCTCTTCTTGGGTTTTGTCTGATATCTGCTGCTCAATATTGATTTTCTCTATTTTTATTAGGGAAGGATTCATGTGGAATTTCCTTTCTTATAAACCCTCTCCAACCACACCCGCTTGCACACCGGAAGCGTCAGGGTCGAAATCAGGTAGGCTCCCGGCGGGACGAGGGCGTGAAGAGCCGCGCCCTGCACGTCTAAAAAACTCAAATAGACGCAGACCACAATATAGGTTCCGCCCGCGATGATGAGGCGGCGGGTCCAGGAGGTTTCCCACGCCTTGTCGGCCTCGACCCTGGCGTTGCGTTCGCGTATCGTGTCCAGTTCGCTCACGCCCCGCTCCGCTTTCCTATCTGAAATCGCCGCAGAGGTAGAAGGAGCCGACGAGGATGCCGCCGGGTTTGATCGGCGCCTTCACATAGGCAGGGTCGATGACGACGTCCAGCGTGGCGCCGAGGGTCTTGACCAGCACCCAGTGGAACTCGCTGCCGGTATGGGCGTTTTTCATTTTTTTGGTTTCGAGGATGCGGCCGGCGAAGACAGCTTCGGGTTTGGGGTGCTCGGTTTTTCCGCCCTCGGTGCTGAACAGGCCGGTGGGGATGAAGCTTTCGGAGGCCAGCGAAGGGGTCTCGGGATCCTGCGATTCGTTATAGGCTTCCTCGCTCTCGAAGATATCGACCTCCTGCGCCATCGCACAGAGGCTGAGTGTTTCGAGGCCGGGGATGGCGATATTTTCATAAGCCTGCAGGGCGATCATGTCGAAGGCGAAGGGGTAGGTGCCGGAGTCGATTTTCTCCGCGCTTTCCGGCTCCGCCCAGGCGTGCAGGAGCGCATCAAGAGGGGTGGCGCCCGGAACCTTCACCTTGTCGGTGATGCCCACCACGGTTTCGGATTTGCCGCGAAAGAAGGGGTCTACGGAGACGACGTTGTCATTGACCACCTGAAACCAGACTTCGGGGCCGAAATTTTCGTCCTGACGCCAGCGCAGGTAGATGCCCTGAGGGGTGACGCACTGGTCGAGGTCGCCCTTGAGAAGCCCGCCGATGAGGGTGTTAAACTCCTCCTCGCTCTTGATTTTAAATCCTATCGCCGAAAAATGGTTGGGCACAGCCGCCTCCTTTACTCAATTTATGTTTACACAGTTATCCTAAATGGCTTCCAGCACGGTCGCCACGCCCTGCCCGCCGCCGATGCACATGGTGGCCAGAGCGTTTTTCTTCTTCTCGCGCTTCAGGAGGCTTGCGGCCTTGCCGGTGATGCGCGCCCCCGACGTGCCGAGCGGGTGGCCGAGCGCGATTGCGCCGCCGTCCAGATTCACCTTGGCCGGATCGATGCCTAGTTCCTTCAGCACCGCCAGCGATTGTGCGGCGAAGGCCTCATTCAGTTCGATAATATCAATATCCTTGAGGGTCAGTCCGGCCCGCTCCAGCGCCTTTTTGGTGGCGGGGACGGGGCCGATTCCCATAATCTCCGCC
The DNA here is from genome assembly GCA_018000295.1 of Alphaproteobacteria bacterium. Taxonomy (GTDB): domain Bacteria; phylum Pseudomonadota; class Alphaproteobacteria; order Micavibrionales; family Micavibrionaceae; genus JAGNKE01. Next base: position 16,901 of record JAGNKE010000019.1, read on the forward strand.
GCGCAGCCGGAGACGGCCACAGATTTTATCCGGGCGAGTTTGGGCAGCTTGTGCTTGTCCGCATACTCTTCGGAAACGACCAGAACGGCGGCGCTTCCATCGGTAAGGGGCGAAGAGGTTCCGGCGGTCACTGTCCCGTCGCTCAGGAAAGCGGGTTTCAGGCTGGCCAGAGCCTCCGGGGTTGAGTCGGCGCGGATGGTGCCGTCGGTCTTCACATCCCCGATCGCCACGATTTCCTCGTCGAATTTGCCGGAAGATGCCGCTGCGGCGGCCTTTTTATGGGACGAGACGGCGAACTCCTCCTGCGCCTTGCGGTCGATCGCATATTTTTTGGCGAGATTTTCGGCGGTTTCGCCCATCCCAATATAGGCTTGAGGGTATTTCTGGAAAATCGCGGGGTTGGGCATGGGGTTGAAGCCGCCCATCGGAATCCGGCTCATACTCTCGACCCCGGCGCAGATGAAGACCTCGCCCGCGCCCATCTGAATCATTCCCGCCGCGTTATGGATCGCGGTCATAGAGGAGCCGCAAAAGCGGTTGATGGTCGCCCCAGCTACGGAAATAGGCAAATCCGCATGGTTGGCGACGAGGCGGGCGATGTTGAAGCCCTGCTCGGCCTCCGGGAAGGCGCAGCCCATGATCAGATCCTCGATATCTTCAGGTTTCACGCCTGTTGCTTTTACGAGGGCTTTGACGATTTCCGCGGCCATGTCGTCGGGCCTGATTTTGGCCAGCGCGCCCTTATTGGCGAAATGCATGGGCGAGCGTTTAAAGCCGCAGATTACAACAGATTTAGCGAGGGGGTTTGCAGGCATTCGGGGTGTCTCTTTGATCGTGGTGACGAAAAGTTTTTTGTTTTCCGCCATGAGTTTACAATGATCCGGCGGCTGGGTCCATGCGATTTCACGGCCTTCTCTCGGGCTCCCATTCTCCAGTGCTTCTGTCTTTTGAATTGACAGAACACAAAAAATCATGCAGTCAGACAGATACTTTTTTCGCAGTCAGAACAATAATAAGGAGATTTTTACGGTGGCAGCAGCAGCAAAGAAAAATCTGGGCTTCAAGAGAATCTGCACGAGCTGCGGAACGCGTTATTACGATTTCGCCAAGCGCCCGATCATCTGCCCGTCCTGTTCGACGGAATTTAACCCGGAATACCGGATCAGGGGCCGCAAGGGCCGCGCTTCCGCCGAAATCAAGCGCGTGGAAGAGGAAGTGAAAAAGCCGCAGGTCGTGGCCAATGACGAGGAGGACTTGGAGGACGAGGAGGAACTTGAGGTCGTCAGCCTTGAGGATGTCGAGGAAGACGACGCCGATGAGGAGGAAGACGAGGCTCCCGCCAAGGTCATCGCAGAGGAAACGCTTGACGACCTGCCCGATCTCGAAGACGACGATCTCGATGACGACGAAGAAGACGTTCTCGAAGAGGAAGAGGACGAAGATTAGGAAGGCCCACGCCCCTGTACACGGTCCGGTATAAGCTTCCGCCCCATTTCAGCGACGATCAGGCGCAGTGCCTTGGACAGGCGCTGGCCGATTCGTGTCTGGCGTCCAGCGTGTTTCGCAAGAAAGATAAATCGGTGGTCATCGAGTGGCTTGTGGAAAATCCGCCGGAAAATGAAGATGTCGTGGCGCGGATTATCCTGCAGGCCGCGGCCTACGATCTGTCCGGCCTGCCCTCGGTGAGCGAGAATCTGGAGATTCAGAAAACGCCCGATGAAAACTGGCTGCAGAAGTGCTACCGCGAATTTCCGCCCTTCTCCATTGGGCCGTTTTATATCTTTGGCAGCCATCACGAGGGTCAGCCTGAAGCAGACGTTCCCCAAGGGCAGATCGGGTTGCAGATCGACGCGACGACCGCGTTCGGCTCAGGCGAGCATGAAACCACCAAGGGCTGTCTGCAGGCACTGCTCGACCTCAAGGGCAAGGGCGTGTGCCCGTGGAATATTCTGGATATGGGAACGGGTTCGGGGATTCTGGCGCTGGCGGCGTGGAAGCTCTGGAGCGCCCCTGTGCTGGCGGTGGATAACGACGATGAGGCGGTGCGGGTGACGGAACGCCATGCGGCGATGAACGGCGTTACTCTTGGGAAGGGCTGCCTGCTGGCCGTGTGCGGGGACGGGTTTAAAACTCCGGCGGTGGACTCACATAAACCGTATGAACTCATTATCATGAATATCCTCGCCGGGCCGGTGATTGAGATGGCGCCCAAAGCCGTGCGCGTTCTGGACGAGAACGGGTATGTCATTCTTTCGGGGATGCTGAAGGAACAGGCCGATCTGGTGACTTCCGCTTATGAAGGGCTGGGTCTGACGCTTACGGGACGCTACGATCTGGGCGATTGGACCGCGCTGGCGTTGCAGAAGCGCCTTTAATCCTTCCCTTCTTTTTTCAAAACCGCTTCGACCAGTTTCTGCGCGATGATGGCGCGGCCCTTGCCGTTGAAGTGGCAGTCGTCGTGGCGGTGGGAATCATCCAATTCATCCATGTTCATGACCATCACCGTGTCGGGGCGAGAGGCGGCGAATTCCTGCTGCGCCTCTATGATATAGGGTGCGGGTGGGTTATAGGCCGTGCACCAGGACTGGCCGTACATCAGGAAGGTCTGGTCGCCGGGGATTTCATTCTGAAGGTGATCGAAAATGGTTTTGAGGTGCTGCGTGTAAATCTTCTTCGGCGTCAGGTCCATGGCGTCGCGCTGGCCCTGATCGTAGATAATATATTCGATCGTGCCGCCCGCCTGCGTGTAACGGCGGGCGTCCGCGAGCGCCCGTTCCATCAGGCCGACGCCCTCTTCACCGGGCAGCCATTCCTGCGCCGATGTGCCGTTGAGGGCGTAGCTCATAATGACGACGGGTTTGTTGACGTGCGGGTAAAGAGCCTGCGCGAAGGTCGGCCAGAGCGAGCCGCGAAAATCCGCAGGGCCGAGAATAGGATCAGAGAGGCGGTAGCACTTGCCGCGAAAGTAATTTAGCACCTCAGGGTTGTCCTCCGCCGAGGTCAGCGGGAGCATGGAGTTGGCGGCGTGGCTCTGGCCGATCACGAAAAAGGTCAGCGCGTCCGGGGGGCAGGGTTCCTCGATTTTGCCCTTGGGGTCCATCCTGAAAATCTGCGCGAGGGTGAGGGCGGGCGGGGGTTGCTGCGCCTTGCCGTATTTGATCCAGGCGGCGGCGCCGAAGCCCAGCGCGGTAAGGGCGAGGATCAGAAGGATAGCGGGTTTGTTGGGCACGGGGGTCATTTATTGAAATTTATAAATAGATATTCGGATGGCTTCCAGCCAGATGCATGGCCATCTGCCATTTTTAGCCATTCTGCAATTCTATGCTCTTTTTGGACTTTTTTTCCCCAATACTCCTCAAAAAGCCTGTCTTCTAATGTCGAAGCTGCTATGAAAATTTCATGTTCAATATCTTGCAGGGCTCTTAAAAGATATACGCCCCCTCTTTCAGAGTTAGCTCTTAAGGCTACGCTTCCTGCAGAAAACAAATCTCTTGCTTGATGACAAAGAACCCCTCGATAAGTAAGCATGTAAAGGACGGCATCATCATATTTGTTTTTGGAGCGTGAAGATTTAAGAACCTGTGGGCACAACAAAACCGACTCCGCTCGCAGTCTTCGCTTTTCTTCCTGTTCTAAAGAAGTGTATAGCTTAGCTTGTAATGGGAGAGAGTGTTGCGAGTCTTCCTTGTCTTCCAGCCACCATAGGCGTTCGCCTTTTTTCAGTCGTCTTCGTGCATAGAGGCGAATATGAAGCATTTTGTCTTCTTCGCTTAGGTTACGAAAAACTTCATATGAAAGCCCCATTTTTTGAAAAAGCGATGTATCTGCTCCTATTTCAACTTCAAATCTCGGCACATGAGATGTTCTGACATGCATCACACAATCATCATATCTTCCCCACTTAACCTCCGGTGTTCCGCCCATCTTACCGAAAACAACATATATGTGCTCTACGCTCTTACTGCGTGTGCTTTCAAAGACGCTGTTAGCAACACTTCTCCATGTATCATTTGTGGTGAATTTAACTTCAATTCCAAAATCTCCTAAAACGATATCAGGGAAGGCGTGAGGGTGTGGCGTCAAATCAATAATCATAAACTCTGTTAGCATCTCACGGACCCGATCTTCAAAAACTTTAGATGTTGCAAAAGTGTCCTTTTGAGCCTGAGAAGTTAGATTTTCAGCTATTTGGTCAAGAAGTTTTTCAAATTCGTTTTGTTTCATTTATTAGCCATAAACTCAGATTGCCTCCCTCTGAGGCATAAGCTTTATGTTTATATACTTTTAGCTTTTAGTCAAAAAAAACGAGATTGTCTATTTTAGACAGTCGGCTACAGATTTGGCGATATACCATGCCAAAATCGGGGGAACGGCGTTTCCAATTTGTCTTTCCGTTTCTCTTAGTTTTGAATCAAAGATAAAGTCGTCTGGGAAAGATTGAATTCTTGCAGCCTCTCTCATGGAAATTCTTCTATTAAGCTCATAGTGAAATTGTATGTTACCATGACATTCAGCCCTCATCGTATAACCGGGCCTGTCGGCTTTTAGTTTTCTGCTTCCTTGTTCAGCGCTTTTTTTTGCCTTACTCCAAATATGATTTATTTCTATATCTTCTTCGAGATGAATTAAGTCGTGCAACGCCTCCTTTGCGGTCATCCATTGACCTTGGGACCGCTCTTTTTTGGGAGGAGTAAATGGTTTAATGTTCGGCAAGCGGCCAACTATAAAAACTCTTTCTCTTGTTTGTGGAACTCCATAATCAGCAGCATGATACAGGTCATAAGAAATATCATATCCTAGCTCTTTAAAGTCTTTGATGACTTGCCTAAGAGAATCCTCATTATGGCGCATCAAAAGACCCTTTACGTTCTCAGCTATAAATATTTTTGGCGTTGTAATTTTTATAGCTTCGACCATAGCTCTGTATAAGCTGCTACGTTTTCCTTTTACGCCTGCGCCTTTGCCATTTACTGAGATATCTTGACATGGAAAGCCGCCGATCAGTACATCTGCGGTCATGGGCATAGTATCAAGATAGTCCCATACGTTGCCGCAATGGATCTTGTGCCCTAGGTTTCGTTCATAACTTTTACAAGCTGCTGGATTGAAATCATTAGCCCAAATGATCTCGAATGGATTTGGTTTATATTTGTGTCCAAAAATAGAAAAGTCCCCGCGAAAACCTAAATCCATTCCTCCACAACCCGAGAACATTGATATGACTTTGTGGGTTTTCGCAGAAGCAAGTCGGGAGAATTGATTTTTTGAATTGTCTTTGACAAGCACGTCACAAGGGACTGAAGACATTGAATAATTTACATCTATAGTTGCGTTCTTTCTCATGTTTTCTAAAGTCCTTAATACTTCTAGTATTGAAAAAATTATAACTTTAGATGATTCAGCGCACAATCCACAAAAGAGAACAAATTAGCAACTTTATAAGATATCCATAAGTTTCCTTGTTTTGCGAGCAGTCACATTCTTAATCCCTTCTCCACCGTCACGGACTTGGTGACTATCTAAATCAGTTATCAAACAATCTCAGCAATTTCATCATTAAATCTTTCCGCCATTCTTCAATCTCGTGTTTTTCCGAATATCTTGTAAGCGTTGCGTAAGCCGTCTCCGCCTGCGGACCGCTGATCTTGTTTATAGCACTAGCCAGCGTATAGGCTTCATGCGCCACTTCCCAGTTTCCAGTCGTTACCAACTCTACCAGAAGATTAAAATGCGGCTTGCAATCATAAAATCCCAAACCATGGACAAGCGTTCCACGACTATCTTTAAGATCAGGTCTTTTAATTAGCTCAATCAATACCTCCAAGACTTCAGGTTCTCGGGTTTGTGCCAGATTGAGCGCAAGATCATTCCTGATTGATGGGTCCGAAGTCGCTTTTAATTCTCTTAAGCCGTCAGATTCTTTTTCCATTAGAGCCTGCGCCCCTACTCCACCGTCACCGATTTGGCGAGGTTGCGCGGCTGGTCGACGTCCGTGCCCTTGATGACCGCGACGTGATAGGCGAGAAGCTGAACGGGGATCGCGTATAAAATGGGCGCGACGAAGGGATGGACCGCTCCGGTCGCGACGCTCCAGGTCACCAGATTTTCCAGTTCCTTCGCGCCCTTTTCGTCGGAGATCAGAAACACTTTTCCGCCCCTGGCCACGGTTTCCTGAATGTTACTCGCGTTTTTCTCGAACAGCGGGTCGCCCCCCGGCGCAACGACGACGACGGGCACAGTTTCGTCGATCAGCGCGATGGGGCCGTGTTTCATTTCCCCGGCGGCGTAGCCCTCCGCATGGATATAGGAGATTTCCTTAAGTTTTAAAGCGCCCTCCAGCGCGATGGGGTAGAGGCTGCCGCGCCCGAGGTATAAAACATCCCGCGCTTCGGCGACGTCGCGGGCGATATTCTTGATCTGGCCATCGTGGGTCAGAATCTGCGCGGCGAGGGTCGGCACATGGCGCAGGGCGGTTGCATATTCCGCGCCCTGCTGTTCATTGATCGCGCCGGTCTTTAATGCGGCGGCGAGGGCCATGCAGGCGAGCGTGGCGAGCTGGGTTGTAAACGCCTTGGTTGAGGCGACGCCGATTTCCGGCCCGGCCAGCGTGTGCAACACATGGTCGGACTCCCTTTCGATCGTGCTTTCGATCGTATTGACGATGGAGATGATGGTCTGTTTCTGCCGCTTGCAGTAGCGCAGGGCTTCGAGCGTATCGAGCGTCTCGCCGGACTGGGAGACGAAAATCGCCGCGCCGTTTGCGGGCATGGGCGCCTCGCGGTATCTGAACTCGCTGGCCACGTCGATCTCGCACGGGATTCTGGCCACCTGCTCGAACCAGTATTTGGCCACGGCGCAGGCGTAATAGGCGGTGCCGCAGGCAATCAGCGTGATGCGCGGGGCAGCGCTCAAGACATTCAAGACCTCCTGCGGGATCGCAATATGGCCCGTGGCGGGGTTGACATAAGAGTTGAGCGTGTCGGCGATCACGGCGGGCTGCTCGTAGATTTCCTTGAGCATGAAATGCCTGTATTCGCCCTTGCCCGCGGTTGCGCCGGATTGCGCGGTGATGCGGATGGGCCGCTCGACGGGTTGCCCGCCCTTGCCGGTAATCTTCGCGCCGGTGCGCGTGACGGTTACGCGGTCGCCATCCTCAAGGAAGCAGATTTTGCGGGTGAGCGGCGCGAGGGCGTAGGAGTCGGAGGCCAGATACATCTCCCCCTCTCCATACCCCACGGCCAGCGGCGTGCCCTGCCGGACGCCGATCATCAAATCGTGCTCGCCCGCGAAGATCATGACGATGGCGTAGGCGCCGTGCAGGCGGTCGAAGGCGGCGTTGGCGGCCTCCACGGGTTTCATGCCCTGCGAGAGATAGCGCGTGACGAGGTGGACAATGACTTCGGTGTCGGTATCCGAGGTAAAGCGGGCCTGCGTTTCCTGCAACTCGCGTTTGAGTTCGGCGTAATTCTCGATGATGCCGTTATGAACGACGGCGACTCGGTCGGTCGCGTGGGGGTGGGCGTTGTTCTCGTTCGCCGCGCCGTGGGTGGCCCAGCGCGTGTGGCCGATGCCGACCGTGCCCTGCAGGGGTTGCGCGGTGAGCTTGCTTTCGAGGCGTTCGAGCTTGCCCTCGGCGCGGCAGCGCTGGATATGGCCGTTGGACAGCGTGGCGACTCCGGCGGAATCATAACCGCGATATTCAAGGCGTTTTAAGCCCTCCACCAGCAGGGGGACGACCTTTTGTTCACCGATAATGCCGACGATCCCGCACATGAGGGCTCCTTGGATTCTTTAAGAGATTCTCCGGTTTCCACTATAGCGGGCGGGGGTTTGAGGGCAAATCACGAAGTTTTGCGGATTGTTGCAGGGGGTTATTGGGCTGGCGGGGTGGCGGGTTCGAAGAAGGTATAATGCCCGGGGAAGCCGCACCCCTCCAATAGTAAAGTGGTTCCATCCGCTCTTTCGATCAAAGGGGTAAGAAATTTATCCTTCCACGATATGTCATCTCTGTCACTCGAGTAATATGGTGCTAAAATGTTTATTACTTTTTCTTCATTACCAGCAATCACTAGCGCTATAAAATCTTTATAAGCTAAATTTATATAGCGATTTCTGAACTGAAGCTTATCGATTGTATTTTTGTCAGCGATTTTAGATGACTTGCACTTACTTACAACATCCTTGATTTTCTGGATGTATTCCTTTTCGTTTATAGGCTTTACCAAGGCGCTCCATGGGCGCATGGGGGTTAAAAACTCGTTTCGCTTAACAATATCAATATTTTTTTTAGAATTATCTGGAAGTGTTCTACTCTCCTTAGATAGATTTATTAGAAATTCTGAATGTGGCTTATCCTGAATAAAACTGACCTCATCAGCACGATCGATACTTATTTTTCCCTCTTTTTCATGCAAAGAAACGAGCACCCTTTGGCTGGGCTGTAAATCGAAAAATCCACAAGGGACAATTGAATAATAGGATATCTCAAATATATCAGGTGGCTTTCCTTTATATTTTTCTACCGTTTGAACGATAGCTATATGTGGAGAAACAGTTGGAGGCGGTAAATGTTCTTCGTAAACTTTTAGTATTCGCACCTTAGCGATATAATCAGATTTCTCAAAAATTTCCCTTAACCACTTTTCTGCGTTTTCTCTTGCTACAGGGTTTTTGCTTTCAAGGCTAGGCGGTTGACCACACCCCCACGCTTGCGGCGCAGCGAGGCTCAGGGCGGCGAGGAGGAGCAGGATCAATCTCATGCGCTTAGTTTAGCCGCACAGGCAGGCGGCGGGAAAGAAAAAATCAAAATAACACCAGAGAACGCAGAGACAGACAGAGATTTTAGCGCGTATGGTCTCTGTTTTTCTCTGTCTGGCTCTGTTGTTTTCAATGGATCCCCCTCACCCGTCACCCCGGCGCAGGCCGGGGTCCACGGAGAATGCCGGCACGGAGGTGTAAAAACCGATAAAAGCGCGAAAAGGTCGCTTTGGATTCCGGCCTACGCCGGAATGACAATGAGGCTACAAGTGACAGGGAGGGCGGGAATGACAATGAGGGCAGGAATAAAGCGGCGTTGTGCCCTTCACTCCAGCTTCCATTCCTTCACGAGGTGGCAGCTTTTTTTGTAGCCAGCACCGAAGAATTCCGCGAGTTCTGGGCGGCATTGAAAGGCGATGAGGTGGGCGCCGGAGCATTTTCCGAGGCTGTAAAAGCGCGAACCGTCGCGGGCCAGAGGGCTGAGGAGGATGGCGCCGTCAGCAGGGGCGGTGAAGAGCGCCTCCTCGAAGCGTTCGCGTTCGGGCTTGTCCGCCTCGCCCATCCCGACCAGTTTGGGCGTTTCGATCGGGGACGGGTATTTGATGGCGATATACGCGCCTTCCTTGTGCGCCTTGTCCCAATCGGCCTGCGTGCGCTTGCCCATATAAAGCCAGCAATCGCGCGCGATACGGTCGAGGCGGGTTGTGAGGTCCGCTTTTACTTCGGCGGAAAGATCGAAGGGCTTGCCGTCCTTGGTAAGTTCGAGAGTCGCGGTTTGCCCCGGGGCGGGAGCTGCGGCCTCTTGATATGTTCCGGCCAGAACGGCCTTCCTGTCCTCGTCGGTCAGATGATCGCCGCAATGCTGGGCGAGGACCAGATCGCCCTTGAATTCGCGGATCATGAAAAAATCCAGATTTTTGACATTCTCCGGCACGATGCCGCAGCTTGTCACCGTATCGGCGTAAAGGGTCACGGTTTTGGTTTCCGGTGGGCCTTTGTAGAGCTTCTGCACGTTTACGGTGATGCGTGAAAAGTTGGGGTTTTGCGCGAGGGGCGGCACCTGGCCTGCGCTATCGGGTTGAGTAGCGGTGACGGGTTCAACGCTCTCCACCTTGCCTTCGAAAATGTAGCGGGCTTCCGCGATATTGTTTTTGCTGGCTTCGGGGGTGAAGGCGTCCGGCATACACTCGCAGGCAAAGGCGGGACTAGCGGAAAGAGTCAGGGCGAACAAAAGGAGGAAAAAAATTTTCATGGTTTATTTCTTCTTCCGTTCCGCCTTGCGCTGGCGGTAGGTGGCGGCCCAGCCCTTGCGGACCTCTTCCTTGGCGCGGGAGAGGGAGAGCGCGTCGGCGGGAACGTTCTGCGTGATCGTCGAGCCTGCTGCAATAAAGGCGCCATCGTCGATGATCAGCGGGGCGATGAGGTTGACATTTGATCCGACCATCACGCCCTTGCCGATGATCGTGGTGTGCTTTTCAAAGCCGTCGTAATTCACGGTGATCGCGCCGCAACCGAAATTTACATCCTCGCCCATCTCGCAATCGCCAACATAGCCAAGGTGGCTGACCTTGCTGCGGTCGCCGATGGTGGATTTCTTGATTTCAACGAAATTGCCGATGCGGACATTATCGCCCAGCACCGTGCCGGGACGCAGGCGAGCAAAGGGTCCGACCGTGGTCTTGCTGCCAATCTTCGCGCCCTCAAGGTGTGAGAAGGCCCGGATGCGCGAGCCTTCGCCTACTTCCACGCCGGGGCCGAAATAGACGTTCGGCTCCACAACCACGCCCTCATCCAGAATCGTATCGAAGTGGAAGAAGACGCTTTCAGGGTCTTGCAACGTCACGCCGCGTTCAAGAAAATGCTCGCGCATACGTTTTTGCGCGATCCGTTCGAGGGCGGCGAGATCGGTGCGGGTGTTGCAGCCGCGCACTTCGTCGGCATCGAAAGTGATCTGCACGCGGGTTTTGTAACTGTCGCGGGCGGCAATTTCGGGCAGGTCGGTGATGTAATATTCCTTCTGCGCGTTGCGGTTGGTGAGGCTGCCGAGCCAGCGCTCCAAACGTTTTCCATCCATGCAGAACGCGCCGGTATTGATCAGGCGGACCATTTTTTCCGAAAGTGTGGCGTCCTTCTCCTCGCGGATAGCAGCGACGTTGCCCTCCACATCCAGCAGCAAGCGGCCATAGCCCGTGGGGTTGGACAGTTCGGTCCCCAGGACGGCGATGCCGGTATCCGAGGATTGCTGGCGCGCCTGTATCAGGTTCCACAGGGTTTGCGGGGAGATCATCGGCGTATCGCCCAGCAGCACGAGAACGTCCCCGTTGAATTTCTGCAGAAGATTCATCGCACATTTGAGGGCGCTGCCCGTACCGTCCTGCTGCGGCTGAAGAACCGCCTCGCACGGGTGGACGGCCTCCACCAGATCCTCCATGCCCGGACCAACGACGACGATCGTGCGGTCCGGCTCCAGATGGCGGACGCTTTCGAGCAGCCATTTGATCATGGGCCAGCCGAGAAGCTCGTTCATCACCTTCGGTTTTTTGGATTTCATCCGTACGCCGCGTCCGGCAGCCAGAATTACGCAGGCGAGGGGTCTTTTGGTCATGGTTTCCCCGGTCATCCCTTGAAAAGAGTTTTCTCAGTCCTTTTTCTGCGTGAGCACCAGATTCCCGCGCTCGAAATAGGTGAGATGCATGAAGAGCGTACCATAAGCGGTCTTGACGCGTACACGCACCGGAACGGCAATGTTGTTGTTTTCCCCGATCATGGCGAACCAGACGGTCGGCATAGTGCCGCGCTCGCGCCCCTGCTCCTGGATCGAGAGCCAGCCCCGGGGTTTCTTGTGCCATTCACCGCCGCGGGGAGTGACTTCGACCACGCATTCCACGGCGGGGCCGCTGTAAGCGTTATAACGGGTCGGCTTGATCATGACGTAACGCTGATGCTGGAAAGCCATGCCGTAGCGGCGCTTGCCGTCATAGATCTCCGAATAGCCGTCGCATTTTTTACCGCGGGCGAGTTCCTCCATCATCACCAGCGTGGCGCTCAATACATCCGTGGTTTGATCGGTTAGCGCCTTGGCCGGTGTTTCTTTTTTTGGCTTCTTTGTGGTGTAGCTGGTCATCAGATCAACGAAGGAGCCGTCCTTGCCGTAACGGTAGGTTTTGACCTCCCGCTCCTTTTTCCAGGAGGCAATCGATTCATGCATCTCGGGCTGGCGCTTGCCGCCGGGGAGCATCCAGCCCTTCGATTCAAAGGTGCCTTCCCACGGGACCATGCTGGCGAGAAAACCTTGTGTCGCTGCTCCGAAGATCATGCGGTAGTAATTTTTTTCGCGCAGGTCGATCTGCATCTCGGCTGAGACCGCGTCCACGCCGCTGGCATAGACCTCGTATTTCATGCGCTGAACGTCCGGCGATTTGGCCTGTTGCGCTTGGGCCGATGCGGATGCCGACACCAGAGCCAGAGCGGTTAAAGCACTAAGTCCAAAGGCCCGGAGTCTGAACGAGCGTTCCGCCCAATCCTTCCTTGAAGGCCTTGACGCCCTTGGATTGCGTTTCATTAATACCGCCCAGATCGAAATCATCTATTGCCCTTTCCTTTAATACCCTCAATGCTTCCCACAGCAAGAGATGGTGCGCGCAACGCTCACGTCCGGCCTGTGTCGTCCAGCCAGCCTGATAGGTCGCGCTTTTCCCATGACACATGATTAATACACCTGCCAGCGGCTCCCCGTCCAGACTTGCACAGCCGATATATGCATTTTTTCTCTTCAAAAAGGCTTGAGTCAGAACCGACAGGGTGCGCGGGGAGGGTCCGTCATACTTCTTTTCCGCCTTGTCCTTCTGATAGCCCGCCAGAAAGAAGGCCAAGAGACTGCCCTGCCCGTCCCATACGAGTTCAATCCCCTGGTTTTCCGCCTTTTTCAGGGCGCCGCGCCAATTTTTAGCGGTTTTGGCGCGAAGCCTCTCCATAGAGGGCCGCAGATCGAGCCAAAGGGTCCGGTAGGGGGCCGAAGCTCTTTTAAACCCTCTTTCTTCCAAAATCTTAGTGTTAGGAGAGATGTCTTCACATTCGGGAATGAAACGCATCTTTCTGCCGAATTTTTTTGGATAATCCCGTCTGAGCGCCTCTAAAAACGCTTCAAAATGTTCAGGGCTGCCATAATTTTCAAGCCAGAGCGGTCCGCGGTCGAGATGCGCGCCAAGGATGCGGCTATTGAATAGTCCTGCTTCCAGAAGCTGCACAATCCCGGCCTGCTCTCCATCCATCAGGATGACCGCCTGCCGCAGACGCTGGTTGTTCAGTCGGGCCATCGTCTGACCATAGGCAGGACTCTGCAACAGGTTGGACCGAGGGATGCGGCTGAAAAGCTCCTCCGATTGCTGTGTTACGCCGGAACTCCAAATCAGGCGGCAGGATGAAGCCTCAGACAAGGTGATCGAATGTGCCTTTTTTTCTTGCATGATGCTTGATTTTGCAGGTCCGGCATGGTCAATTCAATCGGATTACGCCCATCATTCACAGGAAGGTTGTTGCCATGTCCGCTCTTCATGCTCATTTGCAGACCACAATCGATCAAGCATGGGACGACCGCGCCAATATCGGACCCGATACGGGCGGCAAAGTCCAGGAAGCCGTCGAGGAGGTTCTTTCGCTGCTGGACAGCGGCACGGTCCGGGTTGCCCAGAAAAATGACGGCGCGTGGGTCGTCAATCAGTGGCTGAAAAAAGCCGTACTCCTTTCCTTCCGGTTGAACGCCACCAAGCTGATTTCCGGCGGGGCCGGCGGCGGGCATTGGTACGACAAGGTGGACAGCAAATTCAAGAACTGGGGCGAGAAAGAATTCAAGGCGGCGGGTTTCCGTGCCGTGCCGGATTGCGTTGTGCGCCGCTCGGCCTATGTTGCGCCCGGGGCCGTTCTGATGCCCTGCTTTCTGAATGTCGGCGCGTATGTCGATTCCGGCACGATGATCGACACATGGTCCACGGTCGGCTCCTGCGCGCAGATTGGAAAAGACTGTCATATTTCCGGCGGCGTCGGGATCGGCGGCGTTCTGGAACCTTTGCAGGCGGAACCCGTTATCATTGAAGACAATGTCTTTATTGGGGCGCGCTCGGAAGTCGCGGAAGGTGTGATCGTCGAACAGGGCGCGGTGCTGTCCATGGGCGTCTTCATCGGCGCCTCGACCAAAATCGTTGATCGTGCCTCGGGCAAGGTCCATATGGGGCGCGTTCCGGCCTATTCTGTTGTGATCCCTGGAACCCTTCCGGGGAAGCCTCTTCCAGACGGCAGCCCCGGACCCGGTCTTGCCTGCGCGGTGATTGTCAAGCAGGTGGATGAAAAAACCCGCAGTAAGACAGCAGTAAACGAGCTGCTCAGAGACTAGATAACTCCTTGATTTGCAAATATTTTATTGCATTGCACAATGTTTTTCTGGATAATATTATTTCAATATGATATCCATTCTCAGCCTTGAGCGAGAACGGGTTTATTTAGGGTTGCCTATTCTATGAATTTAAGTGTTCCTGACTGGCAGAGTCTACCTGCGTTTTTCCGGCGCGTAGCAAGCGGCGATTTGTTTCGGTGGCGTGACACCTTTGCCGAATATCTGACCAGCACGGGCCGTTATAATTCCGAAGATGACGTCATTAAGAATTTCGAGCCTCTCGTCAAAGATTTGCGTGGCTGGATGAAAGCCAAAGGTTACAATTTCGCCGAAGCGGTTCTTGATTATACTCTTGAAAAAAAAGCCGAACTTGTCCGCAAAGACGGCAAAACCCCGAGTGCGCTCCATGAAGTTACGCAGGCCGTCTGGTTCATCAGCTGTATCGAGGACGGGCTTCATGTCGATGACCCTGAGGGCATCCTCGCGGTGATATTCTCCCATGACTTGGGCGAAGATTTCGGTGTTCTCCCAGAAGATCTCTCACGGTATCTCCGTAACGAAAGGGGGTTTATGGATAGCTTGGCGATAGACGAATTCCTTGAAAATTTTGATGTTATCTCGAAAAGATATGGAAAAACGGGTGCACCACGCTACAAAAATGATTACGAATATTATCTGGCCATCCAGAAAATGAAAAATGCGTCCGTTGCCAAGATGATCGACCGCGCCCATAACATCATGACTCTTATCGGCGTGAAGGAAAACGAAGGCCCGGAAGATAAAATGAGAATGACTGTCTATGTAGCCAAAACCCTTCAGCTTCAAAGCGATTATGTGCGCGATGCTTCTCTGGCCTTTCCTTCTCAAGCGGAAATCTATAAGGCTCTTGAATTTGTTATCGAGCAGGAAGCTCAGGTCTGCCGCTACTATATCGTCGATACTGGCAAGAAGATCACGGATGATAACGATCTACGCAGCGAAATGCCGGATAAAGGCTTTAAGAAGCTTCCGAAAGGTTTTCATCCGTTGATCTTCGCCGCCGAGCGCATCCGGCACACCTATCCTGAAACGCATCTGGCCAAAACTCCGGCAAAAGACGCAGATCTTGACCGCGGAATAATTTCTGGTTCCGGCGGCTCAAAAGGTTCCGGTTCAGGGTCTGGCGACTCAGCAGGCGGGACCGCCGGTTCAAGAACCGGCACTGATGACATTCCCGACTTTAACCGTTAAACTGCCTCTGCATGAGTTATGACGTCCTTTCCCTCGCGCAGGGTCTGATCCGCTGCCCGTCCGTGACCCCCGAAGATGCGGGGGCGCAGCTTTTTCTGGCCGAAAAGCTTTCTACCCTCGGGTTTTCCTGCCACCATTTACCTTTCGAGGAAGTCCCCAACCTGTTCGCCCGCTACGGGACAGGGGGCAAGCATCTGTGCTTTGCCGGACATACGGATGTCGTGCCGACGGGGCCGGAGCAAAAATGGACCTATCCCCCTTTCGGCGCTGAAATCCATAACGGTATCCTGTACGGGCGCGGGGCCGCCGATATGAAAGGCGCTGTGGCCGCCTTTGCTGCCGCCGCCGCTTCATTTATCGAACGGAAGAAAAATTTCGACGGGAGCATCAGCCTGCTGATCACCGGAGATGAAGAGGGGCCGGCCGTGAACGGCACGGTGAGGGTTCTGGAATGGATGAAGGAACACGGGCATCTCCCCGACGTGGCGCTTGTGGGCGAGCCGACCAATCCCGATACGCTAGGACAGGAAATCAAAATCGGGCGGCGCGGCTCGCTTTCTGGAACTTTAAGAGTTGCCGGAAAACAGGGCCATGTGGCCTACCCTCATCTGGCGCATAATCCTCTGCCTCCGCTGATCAAAATGCTGGATACGCTCAGCGATCACGTTTTCGACAAGGGTTCGGCCTATTTCCCGCAAACCAATCTGGAGATCACGACGATCGACGTGGGTAATCCAGCCAGCAATGTGATCCCCTCCGAAGGACACGCGACCTTTAACATCCGGTTCAACGACCGCTGGAGTTCGGAGACCATCAGTCAAAAAATCGTCGATATCCTCGACAAGGTCAAACATCCCTATGAACTGGAGTTGTCCTGCGGGGCGGAGAGTTTTATCACCCGGCCGGGAGACTGGTCGGCGCTTGTCTTAAAAGCCGTTCAGGATATTACCGGGAAAAAGGCCGAATACACGACCAACGGCGGCACGTCGGATGCACGGTTTATAGTGAATTACTGCCCGGTCGTCGAGTTCGGCGCGATCAACGCCAGCATCCACCAGATCGACGAACACGCTCCCGTCAAAGACCTTGAAGACCTCACACGGATTTATGAGCGGCTTTTGATGCTTTATTTCTTCTGAGCGATTGCGAAGTCCATAACTTTGGCCGCCATTTTGGAATCGATCGTGAAGATCGGCTTCGTGCGCTTTTGACTAAATGATAAAGCCTCTACAGGGACTGCGACCAAGGTTTTTCTTACAGGTCCAAAATTCACCTCGGTTAAAACCGCTTCTACTCGCATAGCATCCTCTGAAAAGAGAATATCTACGATTTCTCCAAAACTATCCCCTTTAAGAGTGATTACATCCTGCTTGTAGAGGGCCTTAGCCGAAAGAATTTTTCCTTCAGGGCTTTGTGGTGGTTTATTGGGCATCTCTATAAATATTTTTTTTACGTCATCCCCGGAAAAGCCAATTTTATAGCCCTTTTGTGCGCCCTCAAGTTTCATATCCTGTGCGTTTAAATAGGCATTCCCCATGGAAAGCCTCCCCAAAACGGCCATTACCCCCAAAACCTCTCCCCCTTCTGCTATGATAATGTCCTTTATTTCCCCTATCGCCCGGTCTTCGTTATCGCTGACTTGTCCGGCGAAAAGCTTTCTTGACTCGGTCAAAAACGCCTTGGTCGAATTGAATTCCTTCATCTTCTCTTCAAAGGTCAACCCTTCGGTACTCTTCCTTTCTTCCTCCTCGTTTTTCTGATCTGATGCATCCAAACTGGACTTGGATTCAGATTCTTGCGGAGTCGCCGTGTAGCTTACCGCGAAAGTCGGGCCGGATAAAAAAGAGATAAAACCAAGTGCCGCGGCGCAGAGAAGAAGATGTTTCATGGGGTTCGTCCTGTCTAAGGGTGGTTCTTCATTCATATCGGATCGGCCAGTAAAAGACAATTCCCGACTCATTTGTTTTTCATAATTTTTTGTTCCTGAACGAGTAATACCGGCTCCGTCCACGAGTGCGCGGGCCTTACTCTTTCCTCAATAAAACGTTCGAGCAGGTTGGTATCCTTCGGCAGAGAGCATTCAAATTTCACGCTCGGCACCCTTTCGATCTTGCCCTGTGGGCTCTCACGGCTCTGCTCGGTCCCCCGCTCCGACCACCAGCAGACATGATCGTAATGTCCTAGGAAAGACGGGATGTGCGGGCTAACCGCCTTTATAAAGTCTTCAAGCGCCTCTTCGGGTACAAAAACCGTCAGGCGATAGGTGTCCAACCACTCCATTCTTTAATACTCCACACGCATGAGGTACAGGCCGCAGGAAGGGGCCGTGGGTCCGCCTTTCGTGCGATCTCTGGCGTCCAAAGCCTTCTTGACATCTAGCGGCTTCCATTTCCCTTCACCGACCAAAGAAAGCGTTCCAGCAATATTACGCACCATGTGATGAAGAAAGGAGCGGGCCTGCAATTCAAAAAAAATTTCCCGTCCGCCGCAAAAGTCATACTCCCGATCCGTGATCTCGATTTTATCCAGCGTTTTCTGAGGCGAGGCGGCCTGACACTCCGCATCCCGGAAGGAGGAGAAATCGTGGTGGCCAATCAGAAGCTTCGCGCCTTCGCGCATCGCGGCGACATCCAGAGGTTTTTTGATATTCCAGGCCAAGTCCCGATCCAGCGCCAGCGGTGGATAACGGTTAATGATGCGATAGCGGTAGGTCTTGCTTTTCGCGTGGTAGCGCGCCTCGAAATCCGGCGCAACGGGCTCGGCCTGCAGGATGCTGACCGCCTGCGGGCGCAGAAGCGCGTTGATCGCCTTTGCCACCTCGAAGGGCTCCATCGGTTTAGAGAACTCTTCCAGATCGACGTGCGCGACCTGCCCTCTTGCATGGACGCCCGCATCGGTGCGGCCCGCGACATGAAGGGTTACGGTCTGGCCGCTGAAGGCTTTGATCGCCTGCTCGATAGCGTTCTGGACGGTCGGGATACCCTCCTCCTGCCGCTGCCAGCCGGAAAATCCGCCGCCGTCATATTCAATCGTGAATTTCCAGCGCGTGGGCATATGCGGCCTTACTTGAAGATTTTCGAATGGTCGCCGATATACCCGCCATTGAGAGCGGAGATAAAATCCATCGCCTGCTTGCCGTCGGGCTGGAGTTTTTGGATTTTGAGGACGGTTCCCTTGCCGCAGGCGACGTCGCCGAGGCGGTCGATGATGGTTCCCGGCTTTTCTTTCGTCGTCTGCTTCGTCTTGTGGGCGGAGAGAATTTTAAATCTCCGCTCGCCGCATTCCGTCCATGTCCCCGGCCACGGATTGAGGGCGCGGATCTGGCGGTCGATGGATGCCGCGTCCTTCTGCCAGTCGATTTTCCCGTCTTCCTTTTTCAATAGATGAGCGTAGGTGGCTTTGGCGTTATCCTGAGGCGTTGATTTCAATTCGCCCTCCTTCGCCAGCTTATTCAGAACCTTGACAATCAGCTCTCCGCCCATTTTGGCGAGAGAGTCCTGGAGGGACGTGACCGTCATGTCGTCTTTGAGCGGGATAGAGGTGTAGTCAATCATCGGGCCGGTATCCAGACCCTCGTCCATCTGCATGATGGTGATGCCGCTATATTTATCACCCTCCCAGATGGCGCGTTGAATGGGCGATGCGCCGCGCCAGCGCGGCAGAAGGGAGGCGTGGATATTCAGGCAGCCGTATTTTGGTGTCTGCAATATTTCCTTAGGCAGGATCAAACCGTAAGCGGCGACCACGGCGAGATCGAACTGGTGTTGCGCGAATTCTTTTTGAATATCCGCCTTTTTCAAACTGACGGGGGTGAAGACGGGGATGCCGCGTTCCTCCGCGAAGGCATGGACGGGGGAGGGCTGGATTTTGTTGCCTCTACCCTTCGGTCTTGGTGGCTGGGAATAGACGCAGGCGACCTTATGAGGGCTGCGATAAATGGCATCAAGGGCGGGGACGGCGAAATCGGGCGTCCCCATGAAGGCGAGGCGCAGGGGTTTGTCCATCACAGCACCTGCTGCTTTTTCATTTTTTCGACCTTGCGGAGCATCATGTTACGCTTGAGGCGGGAGAGATAATCCACGAATAGAACGCCGTTCAGGTGGTCGATTTCGTGCTGGACGCAATGGGAGAGCAGTCCCTCGGCGGTCAGTTCGGCCTCCTTGCCGTGGTAGTCGATATATTTGACGCGTACCTGCGCGGGGCGCTCGACCTCGGCGTATTGCTGCGGGATCGAAAGACAGCCCTCTTCCAGAACGCTGATTTCCTCGGACTCCCAGATCACTTCCGGGTTGGCCATATAGATGGGGGCGTGCGTCGAATTTTCCTCGCGCTTGCTGAGGTCCATCACCAGCACGCGATTGAGAAGCCCCACCTGATTGGCGGCCAGGCCGATGCCCGGCGCGTCGTACATGGTCTGCAGCATCCGGTCCATCTGCCTGCGGATGTCCTCATCCATGCGGCTGACGGGCTGCGCGGTTTCGCGCAGGACCGGGTCGGGGACCGTGATGATTTCATAGGTTTTGATCGTGGTCATGGGGAAAAGACGTATCGGTTTTTGCCTTTAAGGTCAAGAATTCGCGGGGAAAAGGCCGGAATATAAGGCGTCACGCCCGTTTCTTTTCCGGCTCGTCCTCGGCGGCGAGGGTCAGGTGGCGGATATTGTCGTCCTGCGGCTCGAATGCGGGCAGTTCGGCGCCGTGGGTTTGACGCTGAAGATCCTTGAATTTACGGGCGGCGGGCAGGACGTTGCGTTCTAGGGAGCCGACCGCAAAGTTGTAGCCTTCGAGGGCGTTCTTGAGACCCTTGCCAATTTTTTCCATGTGGCCGGAGAAGGTCACGAGGCGCTTATAGAGATCAAGGCCGCGCTCGGAAATCTCCTGCGCGTTCTGGGCCAGTTCGACTTGCCTCCAGCTCAGAGAGACAACCCGCAGCAGGGACATCAGGAGAGTCGGGGAGGCGATGATGACATCCTTCTGCGCGGCGTATTCAACAAGGGAGGGATCAGCGCGCAGGGCCATGGAATAGAGATGCTCGGAGGGCAGGAACATGACGGTGAAATCCGGGCTTTCGATATTCTCCCAATAGGTTTTACCGCCCAGCGCCTTGACGTGTTCGCGCACCTGCCGCGCAAGGTTATGCATGACGGCTTGCGTTTCCTCCGCGCTTAGATCTTCGGAGAGGCGCTGCACGAATTCGTTGATGGGCGCCTTCGCGTCCACGATGATGTTGAATCCGTCCTGCATCCGAATGACGGCGTCGGGCCGCTGGCGGCCTGTTTCGGAATGGATTGTGACCTGCGTTTCGTAATGGACGCCCTTGATCAGGCCGGATTTATCCAACACGCCTTCGAGGATGAATTCGCCCCAGAGTCCCTGCGCGGACGGGTCGCGCAATGCGCCGACCAGCTTCGCGGTTTCGCGGCCCAGATTCTTGAGGTCTTCGCGCAGGGCGAGGTCGGTGCCCTTGACCTGCTCGATCGCGCCGGAGAGCGCCTTGAGGTGTTCTTGCACCGGATTGATGAGTTCGGCGATCGCCTTCTGGCGTTTTTCCAGATCGTGGGCGCTTTCGGTCTGTTGGGCGCCGAGGCGTTCGCGGGCGAGTTGAAGAAATTGTTCGTTGCTGGTCATCAGCGCATCTTGCGCGGCGACGCGGAAACGCTGGTCGAGGATTTCCCCGGCCTGCTGCAGCGCGTCCTTCTGGGCCTCCAACTGCGCCTCGGCGGAAATGGCGCGGGCCAGTAATTTCTGGCGCGAGAGAAGCGCGAACAGGCTGGCGATCACAAGTCCGAGGCCGAAGCCGCCGACCGCCATTCCGATTTCGGGATGCGCGTTCATTATTTCCTGCAGGCGGGCGATCTGTTGCGCGAAGGAGTCCATGGTGTCCGTTTGATTTAATTGTCTATCGGTCCGGGAGAGAGATTCGATTCCCTGCCCCCATCCTACACAAGCTCTGCGAAAAAGGAAACAAAGAGTGAACGTTTGTTGTGGATAATCTTTTAACGATATCCCGCAATCACAGCTCGGAGATCCGGGATTCCCGTTCCCTTTTCCGCGCTGGTCAGGGAAATTCCGGGAAAGGCGGCGGCGCGCTTGCTCAGGGCTTCGAGCGTTTCCCGCTCAACCTTTTCGCGCTCCTGATCCTTGATCTTGTCGATCTTGGTCAGGACAACGCGGTAGGAGACGGCGGCCTCATCGAGCATATCCATCAACTCCCCGTCGCTGTCCTTCAGGCCGTGGCGGGCATCGATGAGAACGAACACGCAGCGCAAATTCGGGCGACCGCGCAGATATTGAAAGATCAGTTTTGTCCAGTCCGCGATCTGACTCTTTGACACTTTCGCATAGCCGTAACCCGGCATATCGACGAGGCTCAAGGCATCGCCGAGGTTAAAGAAATTAAGCTGCTGCGTGCGGCCCGGTGTGTTTGACGTGCGGGCGAGCGTTTTTCGGCCCGTCAGCGCATTTACGAGCGAGGATTTTCCGACGTTCGAGCGCCCGGCGAAGGCCACTTCGGGTCGGTCCGTCTCCGGCAACTGCTCCAATCCCGCAACGCCGAGCATGAACTCGCAGGGGCCGGAAAAAAGAACCCGCGCCGCCTCAATCTGCTGGTCGGTGAATGGTTGTTGCATATCTGATGCCATGTCTTTGGGTAGCCGCTACTTCTTCTTTTTCCTTTTCGGCCTGGGCGGTTTCAGTGAAACCACGTTGGATCCGCCTTCGTCGTCGGGTCCGGGCAGAACCGAGGGCGTTTCGTTTTCCTCACCGAATAGGGCTTTTTCTGCGTCCTGTTCAGCCATGTCGATCAGGGGATGGGCCTCCGGCCCTTCCTCGACTTTCTTTTCCAGTTCCTTCTCGGCCTCGTCCTTGCTGAACAGATGGATCGGCACGCCGACTGACTTCATAATGTAGGCCTGCTGCATCGCCGAGAGGAGGCCGCTGAAGGTCCAGTACACAACGAGACCTGAAGCAAACTGCGCCATGATGTAAGTGATGATGAAGGGAAAGTAATTCCGCATATCGCGCTGGATGGGATCCTGCGGCGGCGGGGTCAGGCGTTTCTGGATCAGCATGACACCGAGCATCAGGCACGGCCAGACACCAATCATAAGGGCATGCGGCGGCGTCCAGGGAATCAGGCCGAAGAGATTAAAAACCGAAGTCGGGTCGGGAGCTGAAAGATCCTGAATCCAGCCGAAGAACGGTGCATGACGCAACTCGATTGACACCAGAATGATTTTGTAGAGAGCAAAGAAAATCGGGATCTGGACCAGAGCGGGCAGACAACCAGAAAGCGGGTTGACGCCGTTTTTGCGGTAAAGCTCAACGATCTCTTGCTGCATCCGCTCCTTGTCGTTACTGAATTTGCTGCGGATTTCTAGAATTTGCGGCTGAACCACGCGCATTTTCGCAAAGGAGTGAAATGTGGTTTTGGTCAAGGGAAAAACGGCCGTCCGCAGCAGGATCGTCAGGAGAACGATCCCAACGCCCATATTCCCCGCCCAGAGGCCAAGGAAGTGCAGCGCCCAGTAGAACGGGTAGGTGAAGAACCAGAACCAGCCGAAATCCACGGCCAAGTCGAAGTTTGCGACCTTAAACTCCGCTTCATATTGCTCCAATGCCGAAAGCTTTTTTGTTCCCAGATAGAGATTGAAATCGCTGCCCAAGGTCTGCCCCGCGCCGATGGTCTTGGGACTGCCGGTAAAATCCGTCTGATAACGGTTCATCTCTGGGTGGATCGGGTCGGGTGTTAACAGAAAACGGTACTTGACGTTCAGCGCCTGCGTCGGCACCAGCGCTGTGTGCCAGTATTTATCGGTGATCCCAATCCAGCCGGTTTCAGCTTCCCGCGTGATTTTACGCTCCTTGAGCATATGACCGTAATCCGCGTGGACCAGTTCCCCGCCGACAAAGGCGATCGGCCCTTCGTAGGCCGTCCAGCGCCCGGTAAAATCCTTCGGGACACCAATCTGAGCGATCAATGCGTATGGCAGGACGGAGAGCGGCGCTTGCGTGTTATTGGTGATTTTTTGTTCGATCTTAATGCCGTAGGTCTCATCAAGCGTGATGAATTTTTCGAACACAGCCCCTTGACCGTTATCCCACGAGAGAACCAAAGCCTGTCCGGGGGTAAGCTTGCCGCCGGACTTGACGGCCCAGAGCGTTTCCGCATCCGGCAGCTTGAGGTTTTTATCCTCAGAGACCCAGCCATAATCAATATAGCGCGCCCCTTCGGTCTGATCCGGGGAGAGCAAAATGACCTTGTCCTTTTTTTCAAGGGTCTGGAAGTAATCCTTGAGTTTGACGTCGTCGATCCGCCCGCCCTTAAGCTGCAGGGATCCGACGAGGTGATCGTTTTCAAAAATCACGCGCTCGGACAGGCTTTTGTCAATCGCATCCTGCCGCTCGATCAGGGTCACGGGCTGCATGACTTCAGGTGCGTTGACGATCAACTCGGCCTTGGCCTTTTTAGCCTTCTCCAGCTTTTCCATCTGGGGACGGGTGATATAATTATCCCAGACAAACCAGAGCACCAGGGACAAAACCGCAAAAAGAACGAGATTGCGAAAATCCTCCGGGTGCATTTGTTCTTTGTTGTTCATCGGAAAAGCTCGTCCCTGTAGGTGTTATTCGATTTCGATCCGTCCGCTCCGCGCCGGGCCTTGGCGTTTATAGCGCAAGAGAGAGCGGAGTGTAAACCGTTCGGGAACAGGATCGCTCCAATGCGCGTTCGACCAAGGGTGACAGCGAAGCAGGCGCAGGAGAGTCAGTAATAGCCCTTTGAGCGTTCCGTGCCGCTCCAGCGCTTGGTGGGCATAACACGAGCAGGTCGGCTCAAAGCGGCAGTTTCGCCCAAGCAGCGGCGACACCGCGAGGGCATAAATACGGATCAAAAACTGAAAAAAACGGGTTAATGCCCGGTCCATGGCTGCGCTCTTATTCTTCCTTTAGATAACCTGTTTTTTGCAGGCACCACTTTAAATCATTCTGCAGCAAATGATAGGGGCGGGTTGCGGTCTGCTCCCGCCCGATCAGCACATAATCCACTCCTGTTCGGGCATACAGCGGGAGGATGTCTGCGGCGACCGCCCGCAGACGGCGTTTAATGCGGTTACGGCCTACGGCGGATTTGTCGGTTTTTTTGGTGACTGTGAAGCCCACCCGTATTTCCCCGGAGGTGTTCTCGCAAATTTGAAGAATAAGGCCATGGGAGACCCATTTCCGGCCCGCTCTCATTTTCAGAAAGTCGGCGCGTTTTTTGAGGGTCTTAAAGGACTTTAGCTGTTCTTTGGTCGCGTGCATGAGGGCGAGCCTCCCCTGAAGGCCCGCGCCAATATCAAGCGCTCAGGCGCTTGCGGCCCTTGGACCGACGGCGGGCCAGAACGATACGGCCGTTTTTCGTGGCCATACGGGAGCGGAAGCCATGGCGGCGCTTGCGGACGATGCGGCTGGGCTGGAATGTTCTTTTCATAGTCTCACCTTCAACTGGCTGGCCCTCTTTTCAGGGGCGGAATCTCTGTCTTTTCTTAAAAAGAAGCTGGTTTATAACCTTTCAGGCGGGGGTTGTCAAATCCTGCCTTTGTCTTGCCCTTTTTATGGCTTTACCCCTCCCGGCCCATCGCGTTTGCCATGAAAAAGCGCTTGGCGGGGGGGAGTTTGGCGACAGCCTTCAGGCCGATGCGGCGCAGGAGACGCACGGGGGGGAGATTGTTGGAAAAGAGGCGGACCAGCGCATCGGTGACCGCGATCATGGCCGTATTGTCCGGGCGGCGGCGGCGCTGATAGGTTTCCAGCAGCTCCGCTGCGCCGATATCCTGTCCTTGCTCTGCGGCCTGTTGAATCAGGATGCCGAGTTCGCCGATATCGCGGAAGCCCAGATTCAGCCCCTGCCCCGCTACGGGATGAATGCCGTGGGCGGCGTCGGCCACCAGCGCTGTGCGAGGGCCGATGTAATGGGCGGCATGGATCAGGGAGAGGGGATAACACTGGCGCGGGCAGGCGAGTTCGATTTTGCCGTAGCTGGCGGGGCATTTGTCGGCGACCGCCTGCCGGAAGTCCTCGTCGCTCAGGCGCATGAGGGAGCGGCGCTTGGGGCCGTGCTCGGTGAAAACCAGCGAGGAGAGGTGCCGCCCCTGCGGATCGTCGTTCATGGGCAGGAGGGCAAACGGCCCTTCGGGCCAGAAATTCTCGACCGCCCTGTTTTCATGCGGGAATTCGTGGGCGATATTGCAGATGACCGCCCGCTGGCCGTAATCCCAGCCGCGCACGGGGATATCGAGAGCCTCGCGCACAAAGGAGCCACGCCCGTCCGCGCCGACCAGAAGGCGGGCGTTTAGGGTTTTGCCCGAACGCAGGTCGATGTTCACCTGATCTTCGCCTTGCTCAAAGCCTGTAACCTGTTCCGGGGCGATGTGATCGACGTTTTTGAGGGCGGCGATTTTTTTGAGCATGACGGTCCGCAGATCGCGGTTGGCGAAAATCCAGCCGAAGGAGCGGCCTTGCATTTCACCGCTCAGGAATTGCAGAAGGACGGGGGTGTCGCCGTCCAGGATACGGATATCGCGGATCGGGCAGCCCAGAGGCTCCAGAGCGTTCCAAATCCCCGCCCGTTCCAGAATTTGGCCGGAGCCATAAGAGATGGCGGTCGTGCGCGAGTCGTTCTGGAGATGGTGTTCCACGCTTTCGCGGTCGAGGCAGGCGATGGTCAGCTCTGTCGTCTCACCGAGCAAACAGGAGAGTGAAAGGCCCGCAAGGCCGCCGCCGACGATGACGATGTCATAGGTTTTCCTGCTGGATTTCGAGGATGATTTTTTTCGAGCGGACATGGAACAAGGCTATAGCACCGCTGCGCTTTCGCGGCAACGGAAGATTGGTCCTGTCCTAAAACGGGAGGATTAAGCGATCGGTGTTTCGATCTTCGCCTTCAGGTCGCCCGCGATCGGCTCATCATTCAACATCTCGATCATGCCAGTGTGCTGGATGGCGAAGTTGGCGATAAAGAGGGCGTTCGAGTAGAAGACCACCGCATCGCAGAGGAAATGGCCGTGTTCGTTCAGACCCTCGAAACTGGCGGGGCGCACCGTGCCCTCAATGACGGAGCGGGTGACCTCGTCCATCTCCTTGGGCATATTGGGGTCTTCGATGGATTCGGCGATGTAGAATGGGCCTTCCTCGCCGCGAACGAAGAAACAGAAGAAGCGCAGATACTCCATCACGTTGCCTTCGTTCAGCTTGACGGGCGCCTTGCTGTTGACTTCGTGGATCGGGGGCGAGGTTCCATTCAGACGGAACAGGCTCCCCTGATCGGTCAGGTAATAGATATTGAGTTTCTTGTTGACCCAGTTCGGATCCTTGACGCGGATCAGGGCCACCGTTTCATAAAAGGGAAGGGTGCGCCAGAATACTTGCGTGCTTTGCGGGGAGGTGCGGTATTTTCCGTCGATCGGGTTGATTTGATCCAGAAACCCGGCCAGTTCGTCACCCGTTACTGCATTCCAGTTATTGTCTTCATACATCTCAGAAAAACCTTACCTTCGAACCAAGGGTCTTAAAACGCCTTATTTTGACAGAAAATAACGCGAGTGCAACCCCCTGTTATTCAAAAATTTTTTTAACTTAAGCCCAAATTCCAGGGTCTTTGCAAGTCTTTTATCACATAAAAAGGTTAATAAAGGAAAAAGCCCGCATTTACGGGCTTTTTGTGCTTTTTTCTATGAAATCATCAGATTTGCTGGCTTCCGCAGCTCACGGCCTGTTCCATAGCGGTTTCGGCGGAACCGTCATCGCTGATGGAGGCCGGTTTGCCGGTTCCCAGAACATTGGTCAGGTCGGACCAGCAGCCCACCTGCTCGGAGCTTCCGGCTGCGGGAGCTTCATTTTCCCCACCGGCCGCCGGGTCAATATTGGCGACCTCAACAGGTTGGTCAGGCGTTTGCTGCTCTCCGCTTCCACCCGCCTGCGGGCTGATGTCCGCGAGGTTGATATTCGGGGCGCTGAGGTTCTGCGGCGCAAGCGGCCCAACGGGCGGAAGTCCCAGAATGGTGACGTTCAGTCCGTTGCCCTGCCCTTCGCCAGCCCGGAAATCATTAAAGAAATCCTGGATGTTGTTAAGGCTGAGCTGTGCGGGGTCGCCCACGAAGATCTGGCCGCGGCCATCAAGCAGCGGGTCATCCGCATCCCAGAGGCGCTGCTCGATGAAATTCAGGTCGTCGGCCGAAAGGATGTCTCCGGTCGAAGACGGCAGAATTCCGTCGAAGGTCGCATCAGTGCCGTCGATAACGATGACTTCACCCAGATCATTAAGAATGGCTCCATCCTCGAACCGCACGTAGAAGCTGCCTTCCGGGCCGTAGCCTTCGAAGTTGGTCGCACCCAGGGTTTCGTTGACGATGGTCAGGTTGGCTAGAGTCACCGGAACGATCGGCTCGGCGAAGAGTTCGCCGTATTCCGCACTTGTAAATATGACGCTCTCGGCGGGATCGAACTGCATCCCCAGCGCCTTGCCTCCCGTCGTGTTCACGAAGAAGTTGGGGCGGGTGAGATCGCTCATGTCGATATCGCCGCTTTCGAAACGGGCGCCCGCGCCAACCAAAGCATCGCTTTCGACGTGGCCGTTGTTGGTGAAGGTGTTGCCCTGCATCAGAACGCTGCCATTGTTGGGGCCGGAGATATATAGGCCGTTGAAGAAGGCGTTACTGACGTTGTTGTCGCTGACGTCCAGCGTGTCATAACCCGCAGACTGGATGCCGTCGCCGCCCGCGTTGCTGACCGTGTTGTTGGTCACGACCGCGTTGTAGGACGATCCGGGCAGGACCAGAAATTCAGAGTCCCCTCCCGAAGAGGTCGGCGGATCGACACTGAAGCCCCCGAAGCCGAGGATGTTGATCCCGTCATCGCCGACATTGTTGACCGTGTTGGAGTCGATCAGAAGATCATTGACACCGACCGTCTCGATGCCGTCGTCCAAAACCCCGTTCATCGTGTTGTTGACGATTGTGGTTTTGTTGACGGTCCCGATGGCGGTTTCCTCGGGTTCGATCTCAGAGAAGACCGTTGGAGCGGAAGAGTCCGGCGCGATGACATGGATGCCGTCAGCGCCCCAGCTATCACCGTAATAATACGGGTCCGATATTTCTTCAGCCCCTGCAGGTGAAGCGCCCGAAGGAACAAAGAGGCTGCCGATGTTGCTCAGGTTGTTGTTGGCGATATAGGCATCGCCGCTGTAGAGAACCTGGATCCCGTCATCCGTGGTTGTATCCACCTTGTTGCCCTGAATGAGGACCGGGTAGAAGGGAATCTCGGACGGGCCGGAGGAGGATTCAGGGGCACTGTCCATCAGGATCGGCAGGCCCACGTTTTGGATGTGGATGCCGTCGGCGCCCCAACTATCGCCGCTAAGGATCTCAGCCTTGGCCGCGGGGGCGATCGGGAGGACAGGCGTTCCGCCGATGTTGCGGAGGGTGTTTTCGTGAATATCGACCGTACCGCCGTTCAGGACTTCGATGCCGTCATCGCCTGTGTTTTCAATGAGGTTGTGACTGACTTCCGTATGCCCAAAATTATCCACATGGACGCCATCCCGTGCGACGTCATGGATGTAATTGCCCGTGACGAGCGACGAGGAGATGTTGTAGAGCGCCACGCCATCGCCCTGAAGGCCGGTGATGCCGTTCGAGCCGACCAGACCGTCCGGCGTATCGGTGATCGTGCCGTTGTCGGCAATATTCACGCTGACGCCGCCCAAGTTGGCATCATAGACATAGATACCGTCGAACTTGCCCTTGATGGTTTCGTTGTTGGTAATGTTGATGACCGCATCGCCGCTCAGCTCGCCGGGGAAGACATCGATCCCGTAGCCGCCATTGCCTTCGATGTTGGAATTATCGTAGACGGAGACCGTCGAGGCCGAAATGTTGTTCGAGGGGTTGACCGGGCCGGTATTAAACTGGACGCCCGTTCCGTGGGAGGAGACAAGATCGTTGTCGTGGATGGCTACTTCCGATCCGCCCTCGATGCCGTGGAAATTCACGGCGGCCAGAGTGCTTCTGACGAGGTTGTGGTCAATTTCGACCGTGCTGCTCTTCGTGTTGGTCACGCTGATGCCGCGGTTCTTGGCATAAACATCGTTGCCGGAAATATAGACCGAGGAGTTGCGGAGACGTCCGATATCGACCCCGATATAGTTCAGAGGATCGGCCTCCGAGCCGAAAGTGTTGTTATCGATCGTCAAGTAGGTCCCCTTCTGGAGGGTTCCAGTCTGAATGCCCTGATTCATTGAGCCTTCAATGGTGTTGCCGCGGATGAGCATATTGCCGCCTTGCGTGGCTTTCAGCAGAATCGCGCTTTTCTTGAAGTTGCGGAAGGTGTTGCCCTCGACGATCAGGCCATGGTTGCCGATGTTGTTGGAGACAATACCGTGCTTGACGATGCCGAGGCCGTCGAAGATGAGCGGATCGATATTGACATCGGAAGCCGTAATCGTCATCAGCGCGTCGCCCGCGAATTCCGGATTCAGGACCGCCGTGCCAAGGCCCGTCAGCTTGAGGGATTTGTCGACCAGAATGTTTTCGGTGTAGAGGCCGTCGTTGACGAAAATCTGGCCATGCGGGTTGACAAGGCCGATCGCCTCGTCAATCAGCCCGTGGTTCTGCGCGCCCTCATCAGTGACATAAAGCGTGCTGAAATCGCCCTGGAAGCCGTTCAGGCCGAGATCCGCATCCGTCCCGCTGGCGAGATAGGGCGAGACATCGACAAGACCGAGGTTGCTTGCGATCACGCTGGCCTCATCGGTGGTGCCGAACCAGTTGCCGGACGCGTCGAATACGCCCGAACCGGAATTGTTTATGTTTTTAAAGAAATTCCCGGAGATGTTGTTGTTGAACGCTTTCGCTGTTCCGGCATCCGAGCCGATCACGGCCAGAATTCCGGTGTCATTCCCGGTGATGTTGTTCTGGTAAATTCTTATCAGATCCGGCGTGAGTTCCGTCACTTCCTCGAGGGCGATGCCTGTATCAAAGCCGCTGATGTCGTTTCTTTCGACGTAGACCGCCATCTGATCGTCGGAGAAGGTATCACGGATGGACACGGCGGTTCCGGTCAGCGGTCCGCGTGTATTCCTGAAGATGTTGTTGTCGATCGAGGAGAAGCTGCTGCCCGAATCCTCGAGGTGAACACCGAGATTCTTGGCATCGATGTCATTGTAGCTGATCAGCACGTCTGCAACTTCATCCGAAAATACGCCCTGATCGACGTTGGTGATCGTGTTGTTGTTTACCTTGAGGCCAGTTCCGGGATGGACAGTGCCGCCGCCGATGTCGGCGCGAACAGCCGTTTTGAAGTTGTCGATTCTAAAGCCGCTGACCGTCACATCGGAGAGGTCGCCGACGACATTAAAGCCGATGCCGTCGGTCGGTGAGGTTCCCTGCACGAGGGGCGCATCCGCCGCCGCGCCGGGGACCAGCGGGTCGCCGGGTTTGCCGATCAGCGCCAGATGATCGTGGTCGATCACGACGTTTTCGTTATAGGTGCCGGATTTCACGTTGATGGTGTTCAGGCCCGTTCCGGTGTTGTTGAGCGCGTCAATCGCGTTCTGGATGGTCGAGACGGTGCCGGGGGGGTTTTCAATATTGTCCTTGAACTGGTTGAGGGTAATCGTTCCGGTTCCGGTGGTGTTCAGGGAGTTGGCAAAGCCGTAGAAACCCCCAGTCTGGTTGTTAATGATGATATCTCCGCCATTGGCGTTTATGCCTGCGCCGCCGCGCAGAGCGACTTCCTGAAACGCATTCAGGGTCACATCTCCGCCGTTGGTGTTGATGCCGGTGCTGGTGTTGAACATCCGGATATCATCGCCCGCGTTGAGGACGATATTGCCGCCGCCCGTGGCATTGAGGCCACCACCGCCGTTGAAGAAAATATCGTCGATGGCGTTGGCCGTGAAGGTGTTGGCCGTCGCCCAGTCCACCGTGCTGTTAAAGTCGATACGGCCGAGTTGAACACCCGCCGCCGGGGTGGTGATTTCGGCGTCACCGACAGTGAGCTGGCCTTCAATCACGCCTGCGAGGGCGTTATCGACCACGATGCTGGTGGGGTCGAGAAGCCATTTACCGGCGCGGATTTCCGTTCCGGCGTCCACAGAGACGTCCGGCGCGGAGGTTTCGATAAATCCGCTCTTGCCTTCGCCCTGCGCCTGAAGCTTGCCATTGACGGCCAGTTTTTCAGCGCCGAGGGTTTCAATCTTTCCGGCTTCGCCACCTGAGGCGTTGGCCTTGATTTCGGAAGCCGATCCCAGTTCAACCGCCTGCCCCGTCACTTTGACGGAACCGCCGGTGGTGCCGGAGGCATCCAGCTTGCCCGTGTTGCTGACCTTGCCCTTGTCGCCACCGGAGAGGATGATTTTGCCGCCCTGCTGCGTGACAGCGCTGACGTTGATCAGGCCTTCGTTGTTAATCACATTGTCCACGACGTCCTTTGCGGATTGCGCGGTCATCACGACCGATCCGCCCTCAGCGTTGATCGAACCCTTGTTTTCCAAAAGCGTGTTGCCGAGTGCGCCGTCCACGGCCACTTCAACCAGCCCGTCGCCATAAAGATCAAGCGTGGCCTTCTCGCCGCCGGCGATGACGACGTTGCCCATTTTGGCGTTAATCACGCCGCTGTTCTTGACGGTCGGCGCAACGAAGGCGGCCAGACCCGCGTCATTGACGTTCACGGTGCCTTCGAGGACGATCTCGCCGTTACCGAAATTCTGGAACGTGTAGTTTTCATTTCCATCCATGATGTCGGTATTGGCCACATCGCCCGTGGTCACAGCAATGCCGGAGGCATCGACGGTGGAATCCTGGCCGAAAAACACGCCGTTGCGGTCGATAATCATGACACGGCCATCAGCGGAGAGCTTGCCGAGGATCTGGGTCGGATCAGAATGGTCGCCGATGACCCGGCCGACAAAAAGGGAGTCCTTTGAATTCTGATTGATCGTGACATTGCCCATCTTGCCTATGTGCAGTTCCTGCGCCTCGCCGATGGCGCGGTTGGAGATCTGGTCGATGGTCGTCGTTCCGACGCCTGTGTCCGTGACCGTGCCCTGCCCTTCGACAATCGACACCCCGTCCCAGTCCGCGTGGTCATCGACCGCTAAGGCGCTGTTTGCACTTATGAGGGAACCGGAGGCCAGGACCGCCGTGGTTGTCAAAAGAAAACGGAGTCTGGCGGTTTTGCGAATGGCGGTCACGGATATTTTTGTCATTTTTTGGTCCCTCTATTTATAAAACTTTACAAAAGAATAGTGTTTACCGAACGCGAAGATTGTCGCGTTGCTCTGTTTACGCAGCATGGTTCAGGTTTTTACGCAGCAGTGTTTACGCAGTAAGGTTCTGCCGTTTTTTAACGGCGGAGGCGCATGACTCGTTTATGCGCCAGATTTGAAAAAGCCTTCAAAGCCGCTCTGTTACAAACCTTCTGCGCCGCTTGCGGCTTTGCCAGAGAAGTCTTTCCAGAACTCTTTTGAGTGCATTGCGCTTATATTGCATCTTTTTTAAAAGCTTTCAATAGGATGCAAACAAATCTTTAGACGCCCTTCTGTGGCCCATGCACCGGTTCAGCCTTTATGCAAATGCCGTGCAAATTCTGTTTTCTTCACGCCTGATCTAAGTTTTCGTTTAATTAGAAAATTATGTTTTGAGTTTATGAAAATATAAAATTTTTATTTTCTGGACTCGTTTTTGCAAGCCCATCCGCGGGTCAAAAGAAAAGCCCTTGCAAGTTTCGATAAAATGGATATTCTCGGTTTTATTGGGGCCGCTTATCAGCTTTTCTTTATAACCCCTTCTTCTGCGTCACTTTATTCTACTTATCCCCTGCGTAATTTTATTTTTGGAAATTTTTTTTCATGCGCTCCGATGATTCGCTTTTGCGCCGGGGCGTTATGGCTAAGGTGTAAGGATATGACAGGCACACGATTGTTTTCCTCCGTCAGGCTGGCTCTCATCGGCGGCACCGTTCTGGGTGCGCTCGGGTTCATTCCGGCTCCGGCCTTCGCGCAGGTGGCGGACGCCACGGGCAGTGCCGATCCGGCGCGGGCGCAGGAGCGTTTCCTTGAGGGGCAAAAATTGCCGGAGGTGTCATCCAATGTCGAAGTGAAGAGTGCGCCGCCAGCGCAGGCGCCTGAAGGCGCTGAGACTATCCGGTTTGATCTGCAAACGCTGCAGATCGACGGGGTGACAACCTACAAGGCCGAGGATATCGACCCGCTATACCGCGACAAGCTGGGCAAAAATGTCAGTCTGGCGGATATTTATGCGATTGCCGGGGCGCTGACCACGAAATACCGCAATGACGGTTTTGTGCTGACGCAGGTCGTTGTGCCGCCGCAGACCATTGAGACGGGAACGGTTCGGCTGCAGGTCGTTGAAGGATTTATCGATCAAGTCGCCGTGCAGGGCGTAGACAAGGAAACGGAAGCGGACCTGATCCAGAGGCTGGCCGGACACCTGCAGGGCGGCGGAGCGATGAATGTCAAGGATCTGGAGCGCAACCTGCTACTGATTAACGATTTGCCGGGGGTGACGGCGCGGTCCGTGCTCAGCCCTTCCAAAACCACCACGGGCGCGGCGGATCTGACGGTCATCGTCGAGCGCGACAAGGTCGAGGCCGCGATCGGGTTCGATAATTTCGGCAGCCGTTTCCTCGGCGAATATGAGGGGCAGGCCAGCGCGGCGATCAATTCCTTTCTCGGGTATAACGACCGGATCGCGGCGCAATTCGTGATGGCCGGCGATCAGAAAGACGAGGTGGACGAGCTTTTGTTCGGCTCCCTCTCTTATGAAATTCCGGTCTGGTCGGAGGGAACTACCGTGCGGCTTCTGACAAGCCTGACCTCCACGGAGCCGGGCTATACGCTGCGCGAATTCGATGTCGAGGGGCGTTCCTCTCTGTTGTCCGGCACGATCAATCATCCGTTCATCCGGTCGCGGAATTTGAATCTTAACGGCTATGCCACCCTTGATCAGCGCAAGGTGGACAGCCAGAACAATCTTGAAGCTACACGCGAAGACCGGATTACCTCCGTGCGGGCCGGGGGCAACGTGCAGTATGTCGATACGCTGCTGGGCGTGGGCGTGAACGCGGCCAGCCTCGAGCTATCGAAAGGCGTGTCGTGGTTCGGGGCCAGCGATGAGGGCGATTCCAATCTGACCCGTGAGCGCGGCGATCCGCGTTATTTCAAGGCCGAGTTGAATTTGCAGCGGCTGCAGCGCGTGACCTCGAAGGTTAATCTTCTGGTCGCCGGACAGGGTCAATGGTCGAACGATCCGCTGCTTTCCTCGGAGGAATTTGGCGTCGGCGGCATCAATCTGGGGCGCGGGTACGATCCGTCCGAGATTGTCGGGGATGACGGGATTGCGGGCAAGGCCGAATTGCACTGGAACGAGCCTTACGCCATCAAAGGCATCGAGGATTATCAGCTTTACGCCTTTTTCGATATCGGGCGGGTGTGGAATCAGGACGCGACGTCTTCGGCGGACAAGCGGGAGTCGCTTAGCTCCACAGGTCTGGGGGTACGGGCGGATATCACCGAGAAGACGCAGGCCGGGCTGGCCGTGGCGTTCCCGCTCACACGCGATGTGGATGCGCGGGACGATACCGATCCGCGGTATTATGTGAACGTCAATCACAAATTCTGAAGTTAGTCCGGTTGAGCGGGCTCAGTTGGTCCGGTTGTTTTCTTTCAAGTTGTTGAAAGAAAAGGAAACACGAAGTGGACTAAGTCCGGCGGGTGCCGGTGTGTGTTTTTTGAAACACGGCGATCACAACGGGCACAACGCGGGCGGCGCTTCTCTTGTCATTCCTGCGAAAGCAGGAATCTGTTTTTAAATAAACTACAGAGATAAACAGAGGAAAACAGAGACCATAGGCGCGAAACTCTCTGTTTATCCCTGCGTTCTCTGTCGTTTAGCTTTCTGGATGCCCGCCTACGCGGGCATGACAATGTGCGCGGGAGGCTTTGAGTCTTCGCGGCTTTGCGATTCATGGCCACAAGCGCGAAGGGTTCATTTGAATCGCGAAGGCGCGAAGCGGCCTAAGCCTAGTCGTGCGTCTGCGCCTATAAGCTTTCTCCGGTATTTTTATTGGATCCCCGCTGGCGCGGGGATGCTGTGGAGGGTTTAAGGCTTATTTGATTTGCAGGCGGCGGGCGGGTTGGCAGGGTCGGACTCCGCGCAGGGGGGAGCACAGGCCGCGGGGTTTGAAATAATCGTTCTTCAGGCAGTAAAAACCGTCGAGGCAGTGTTCATCCTTCTGGCAGGATTGGCCGAGGAGGTCGGAGATGGCGTAATCAACGTAGTGTTTCTTTCCTTCGTCATCTGCGGTCATTCTTAAGATATCGCCTTCGACGGCTAACGATGCTCCTGCTGTTTTTATTGTTCCGTCGTACTCCCCTATCCTTTTATAGGAACCGTCCTTTTGCTGATGATAGATGGCTAAAAATAAGGGGCTGACATAGATAAGAAAAAATATCTAAGTTGGTCAGATGGTTAAGGTCAGACGAAAAAGCAGGCTTTCTGAAAGTATTCAGCAAGAAATCATCAAGCAGTTTGTCGGCGGTGTTCCGG
>JAGNKE010000020.1 GCA_018000295.1 Alphaproteobacteria bacterium
ACCTGTCTGATTTTGTGGCAGAAGCGGCTCTATCACTGACCATTGTTTATCCGATAACCAAAACATTCAATCCTCCTTCGTTTGAAGAATTGAATCATATTCCTTCAATTAGGTACAGACCCTAGTTCAAATCTTGCCTTCGAAAAATTCATTAGGCTTATATGAACGAAAGAATTTTAGGTTTTTTTCTGATGAATAGCTTCGCTTGAATGAAGCTTGACCAATAGCCCTATCGCCACAGACGCGAGGCCGGGGATGGGAACCTTGCCGGAGAGCCAGCGGCGGACCGTGCTGCCGTCCACGTGCAGTTCCTTGGCCAGCTTCGTCTGCCAGCCCCAAGCCCCATAAAGACGTTCACCCGCCTCGCGCAGCTCTTCGGGGGTCATTTGCCCTTGCGAACTGTCTTTGGCGGGTGAACGCGTCATCTTTCATGCTCCTTCGCGCCGTGTCCGGTTATTCCGCCGCCTTCTCCTCATAAGACTGGGAGGAGCCGCGGATAAAGTCGGACATCACGCCCGGAGTTGCCGAGTCAAACCCGACGATGTCCATCATTCCGGCATCGTTCGGATCGGCGATGGAGAACCCGTTTGAGGTCATTCCCACGACGATCAGCTTGGCCGGAATTCCGGATTTTGCCCGGTAGCGGCGCAGCGCCTCGACCGGATGGATCTGTCCGAAATACGTCTCGCTGTCCGTATAGACCACGAAGGTATCGATCTTCAGACCCTTGTCGAAAGCGTACAGCATCGGCTGCGCGCAATCGGTTGCGCCAAAGGTATGGCCCTGCATCGTTCTTAAGACGTCGTCCAGACGCTGTCTGGCTGAAATCGCAAGCGGGATCAGGCCGGTTGAAAAGCCCACAATATGCACGTGCTTTTCCACCGCTGCCGTCACCAGAGCCATCGCCGCCGAAGCTTCGCTGGCCATGATCGCGGCTCCTGAAATCGGTTGCCGCATGGAACCAGAGACGTCGAGCGCGAGCATGATGCGTGCGCCGGTCGGTTCGACGTTCTTGAACGCGGCGTAAAACGCATCGTCCAGAGCATCGATGACCGAGGTCACCGGGGTCCATTCC
This sequence comes from Alphaproteobacteria bacterium, assembly GCA_018000295.1. Classification (GTDB taxonomy): domain Bacteria; phylum Pseudomonadota; class Alphaproteobacteria; order Micavibrionales; family Micavibrionaceae; genus JAGNKE01. The sequence continues at coordinate 1,076 of JAGNKE010000020.1, forward strand.
AGCTTGCCTTTCAGCCCCTTTCCGCCGGCGTAGGTTTTCTGCGCCATCAGGAGGGTCAGCGGGTGGACCCGCGCCTTGCGTATCGCCTCCGGGTTGCGGATCGTCTCGGCGATATAATCCGCCGCGTCCGATCCGGTCGCCAACAGGCCGACCGTCGTCATCTTCGCCAGGTTACGGATCATGGCCGTCATCGGCATATCCACCAGCAGCGCGTTCCAGACGTCCTGCTCGTTCAGGAGTTCCGTCGGAACCACTTCACGCGGCAGGGAGAAGGAACGGATGATGTCCACCGCCTCTTTCACGTCTGCCGTTTTCTGCAGGCGGACCATCCCGTCGATCAGGCGGAATTTCTCCGCTGCTTCGGCCAGACGCTCCGCATTTTCCGGCTGTACGGTCCACCCCAAGAGTGCGCGTTTCGCCGCGTCCTCCGTTTTCGGGTGCGCCAGACGCAGCAAGTCGCGGTGCGACCAGCCGTCACGCTGCTTGTATTTCACAAGCTGCAGGGACAGACGCTCGGTATCCATTTTCAGATACCAGTCCGCCACGGCGCGTCTCAGGCCACGGCCCCATCCCCTGAATCCCTCCACGAATTCCGCGAAGTGCAGGAGGTGGGTTCCAGTTCTTGCCACTTTCGGCAAAGCGGCCAGAGCCGCCTTGCGCGTATCCTCGTTTCCAAGGCCCGCGCACATGGCCAGCACATACAGGGCCGGATCGTTTTTCGGGGCGCGGCCCTCGGCGGAGATTTCCACCACGGTTTCCACGACCTTCACGCCGTCCTCCTCGATGCAGCTTTTTACGGCCTTCGCATTTTCGATGGTCAGTGCCTGTTCGGCGATGTAATAGGTTCCGGCTTCCGATCCGAGGATCAGGAAACGGCAGAGACGCGTCCAGTTATCGACCGGATAGGCATATCCGCCTGCGCTGTTTTCAACCATGCCCTCCAGACCCTCGGTTTGCGGAGTCCGGGTTTTTCTGGTTGCAAAGTATCCTCTGTATTTCATGACGCACCTCTTTTCTGCTTTCTCTCAGTCTCGTCTTCGTTGATAAAAAATGCCCGCCAAGCGGGCATCCGTTTTTTAGCGCAAACGGGCGTGTTGTGACCTGGCAACGTGCTCTACCCCTGAGCTACAGAGTATTTCTACTCTGGCCGGATTCGAACCGGCGACCCCGCGATCCACATTCGATAAGCCAAAATCTCCGGCCCATCTGCGTTAAAAAACAGCTTTCCGGACATGTTTCCGCATGAGGGCGGTGATCGTTATGAGCGATAACCCTCCTGCTCCGGCCCGGAAAAATTTTCTTAGCGGTGGCGGGCGTGTTTGTGACACTGGCAACTCATTCGCTCTATCCACTGAGCTACGGAATGTTTCCACTCCGGCCGGAATTGAACCGGCGACCTAATGACCCGATAAGCCAACATCGCCGGCCCACCACCGCTAAAAAAATCATTGCCGGGCGTGTTGTCGTTTCAGGGACTTTTGCAACGGTAACCCTGAAACTCCGGCCCGACCCTTTTATAATTAGTGCATTGTGCACTAAATTGCAAGGATTATTTTTTATTTCCACTTTTGGCGTTTTGCTTTGGGAAGAAGCGTAACATTCGTCAGCCCTTTGCGAATATGGTTGTACTGCCCATAAGGAGGGACATATGACGGACATTCCCAAGGACTCTGTTGTCCAAGTTCATGAAGTATCGGGCGCCGATTCTGCGACCGGGATACTCAAGAGCGAGGCCAACAAAGCCCTTTTGACCGGGGCCGGTATCGGTGTTTTTGGATCCACATTGGCGGCGACTACGGGATTTGTCTGTCCGGTTTGTATACTCGCTACCCCTCTATTCCTTGGGTACGGCGGGTATCAGAAGTACAAAGAAATTTGTAACAGAAGCAAGACTTCCTCAACTGGAACAGACGGCGATGAACCTTAGTCTTTTCGTTTCTTTCTTGCCTAATCCCCTTTTTCGAAAGCCGACAGGAGAGTTATAACCTTATGACTTTCATTTCCTTTTCCTATAGAGATTCCATGGCAGTTTTCAGAGCCTTTTTTTGAGGAGAAGTCACGCAGGATGATCAGATTGTGTGTGCTGTCCAGATCGGATGTCATGCTGCCCTGCTCCGCAAACTCGGCGTAAGCTTCATAGTGCACTAAATTGCAATGATTATATTTTAAAAAAAATTTCAGGGCGTGTTTTCGATGGGGTAAGATATTGAAAGAATTTCTATTTTTTCGGTTTTTTCGTCTGTCCTGACGATGACAGTATCCCCGACCTGTTTTTTCATCAGGGCACGGCCCACGGGGGAGAGCCAGTTTATTTTTCCCACCGCGAAATTCGCCTCGTCCTCCCCGACCAGACGGATCGTGACTTCGGAGTCGTCTTCACGGGCATAGGTGACCTGCGCGCCGAAAAAGATGCGGTCGAGATGCTGTTGTTTGACGGGATCGACGATGATTGTCTTTTCGAGTCTTTTGGTCAGGTACCTCACGCGACGGTCGATTTCGCGCAGGCGCTTTTTGTTATAGATATAATCGCCGTTTTCCGATCGGTCGCCGTTTCCGGAGGCCCAAGCCACTATTTCGACGATCTTAGGGCGTTCGGTATACAGAAGATGATTTAATTCCCTCTCCAGAACGGCATGACCCGTGGGGGTCATATAGTGTTTATCTTCCGGCTTGTCCGGAGTTTTGGGGCTGGTGTTGCGGGCCATGATTATGCCTTGCCGGAAGAAAACTCCTTCAAGAGTCTTATAACGGTGTCGTTTTCGTGCGTTGTGCCCATCGAAATCCGCAGGCAATTTTCGCTGCCTTTTTTTGAGGAAAAATCGCGCAAGATGACGTTGTTATTTTTCGCGTATTCGAAAAAGCCGTGTGCGTCTTTCATTTCGACGAGCAGGAAATTGGCGTCCGAGGGGTAGATGTGGGTGACCTGATCGGATTGCTTCAGTTCCGTTTCCATGCGGGTGCGTTCGGCCAGAAGTTTTTTGATGTTTGCTTCCGCGATGGGTTTGATGTCCGGCGAGAGGACGTGGAAGGCGGCCTCAACGCTCATGCGGACAAGAGGATAGGTTTCCAGGGCTTTGGCGCGTACAAGGGCGATAAAGTCGGTATCCGCCGCCAGCATACAGCCGATCCGCATTCCTGCGAAGGCGTAGGATTTCGAGAGCGTCCGCAAGATGATGAGGTTGGGCGTGCTGTCCAAATCGGATGTCATGCTGCCCTGCTCGGCAAACTCCGCGTAGGTTTCGTCGAGAATGACCACCGCCTCGCCTTCGAGGGCTTCGCAGATTTCGGAAATGGTTTCATGCGAGAAGGACGTGCCTGTCGGGTTGTTGGGCGAGCAAAGGAAGACGAGTTTCGTCCTGTTCTTTTTATCTTTAGCCGCCTTGATAATGCCTTCGGCATCTAACGTAAAAGTGCCTTGTGCCTTTATAAGAGGAACCTCGATCACGTTTGCGGGCTGGGCGCGGGAGTCGACGCCGTAGATTCCGAAGGTTGGCGGGGTGATGATGACGGAGTCTTTGTTCGGTTCGCAGAAGACGCGGATCAGGATGGCAATCGCTTCATCCGCGCCGCGGGTGATGACGATCTGATCGCGCTCCACGCCATAGGTCTGGGAAAAGGCCTCCAGCAGGGCCAGAGGCTGTGGTTCCGGGTAGCGGTTCAAACCTTCCAGTCCGGGAATCTCGTATGGATTTTCATTGGCGTTCAGGAAGATTTTGGTGTCGTCCTTGGTCATTTCCATCCCGGCGGAAACGTACCCCTCCATTGTCCTGAAATGCTCACGGACCAGTTTTAAGAGTGCTGTTGTCATAGAGGGATCAAGCCAGATTGCCGCGGAAAAAGAAAGGGTTTTCTTCTGATCAAATATTATCATTATAGAAAATCAATGCAGCCTTAAAACCAAGGCATCTTCAAGCCCTTATAAGCTGCGTAAAAAGCTTGATTTATCATGCTTTTTCACTGTTTTTCCCTCCCGCGCCGTGCTATAGAAAATGATGATCAAGAATCACTGTAAAAAACGTCCGAAAACAGCGGTTTAATCCGCCTATTCTCTGTCAGGAAATAGTTATATGAGCGAGTCTACTGCAAGGAAAGTCAGTCCTATGGATGCGAGTAATGAATATGGCGCGGATTCCATCAAGGTTTTGCGCGGGCTGGAGGCTGTGCGTAAGCGCCCGGGTATGTATATCGGGGATACGGATGACGGCACAGGCCTGCATCACATGGTCTACGAGGTCGTGGATAACGCCATCGACGAATCGCTGGCGGGGCATTGCGACCAGATCGATGTAATGCTGAATGCGGACGGTTCCGTCACCGTTCGGGATAACGGGCGGGGGATTCCGGTCGATATCCACCCGGAGGAAGGGGTTTCGGCGGCGGAAGTCATCATGACCCAGCTTCACGCGGGGGGAAAGTTCGACCAGAATTCCTACAAGGTTTCAGGAGGACTGCACGGGGTCGGGGTTTCGGTGGTCAACGCGCTTTCGGAGTTTCTGGATCTCCATATCCGGCGCAACGGCAAGGAATGGTATATGCGGTTTAAGGGCGGGGATGCGGTCGAGCCGCTCAAGCCGATCCGTAATCTTGAGCCGGACGAGCGCAACGGGACGCAGGTCACGTTCCTGCCCTCCACCGCCACGTTCACGATGACGGATTTCGATTTCAAGACGCTGGAGGACCGCTTGCGCGAACTGGCGTTTTTGAATTCGGGCGTGAATATCTATCTGTCGGACAATCGCAGCGAGAACGAGGAAGAGCGCAAGACCATCCACCTGCATTACGAAGGCGGGATTGAGAGTTTCGTGCAGTATCTGGACCGGACGAAGAAGGCGCTGTTCGACCCGCCGCTGACGATCCGCGCCCATGACGATAAATCGTCGATCACCGTCGAGGCGTCGATGGAATGGACGGACGCCTATCACGAAACCATGTTGTGTTTTACGAACAATATCCCGCAACGCGACGGGGGAACGCACCTTGCGGGGTTCCGGGGCGCTCTGACCCGTGTACTGGGCAAGTATGCTGAAGAAAAAGGCATTACAAAAAAGGAGAAAATCAAGCTGACCGGGGAGGATATGCGCGAAGGATTGACCTGCGTGCTGTCGGTCAAGGTGCCCGATCCGAAATTTTCCTCGCAGACCAAGGAAAAGCTGGTGTCCTCCGAGGTGCGGCCCGTTGTCGAATCTGAAATTGCCGACAAGCTGGGGGCGTGGCTGGAGGAAAATCCGGCCGAGGCCAAGCAGATCGTCGCCAAGGTGATGGAAGCGGCGATGGCGCGGGAAGCGGCGCGTAAAGCGCGTGATCTGACACGGCGCAAGGGGGTGATGGATGTTTCGAACCTGCCCGGAAAGCTGGCGGATTGTTATTCGAAAGACCCGTCCAACTCGGAACTGTTCATCGTCGAGGGAGACTCGGCGGGCGGCACGGCGAAGATGGCGCGGGACCGCTATAACCAGGCCATCCTGCCGTTGCGCGGGAAAATTTTGAACGTCGAGCGGGCGCGGTTCGACAAGATGCTTTCCTCCGAACAGGTGGGGACGCTGATTACGGCGCTGGGCACCTCCATCGGGCCGGATGAGTTCAATATCGAGAAGGCGCGGTATCACAAAATCATCATCATGACGGACGCGGATGTGGATGGATCGCACATTCGCACCCTTCTGCTGACGTTCTTCTTCCGCTATATGCCGGAGATCATCGAGCGCGGATATCTTTATATCGCGCAGCCGCCGCTTTACAAGGTCAAGCGCGGAAACAAGGGCGAACTTTACCTGAAGGATGAGCGGGCGCTGGAAGACTATCTGATCGATACGGCGATTGACGAAATCCGCATTGTGGATGCCAAGGGCGCGACGCGCACCGGCAATGATCTGCGCGATTTGCTGAAAAAATCGCGCTCCCTGCGGAATTCGATCAACGCGCTCTCGCAGCGGGCGGGGAACCGCCGCGTGGTGGAGCAGGCTGCGATTGCCGGCGCGTTCGATGAGGCGATTTTCAGCGATACGGAGGCCGGGGACAACTATGCCAAAGTGACTATCGAGCGCCTCAATGCGCGGGAGCCGCAAAACGCCCGCACCTGGGAGGGGGAGTTTTCGGCCGAGAAGGGCTATAATTTCCGCCATAATGTGCGCGGTGTGAAGGAAACGGTTCGGCTGTCTCTGGACCGGGTGCGGTCGCCGGATGCGCGGCGGCTGCACGGGGCGCTGGAGTGGCTGCGCGACCTGTTCTCCGGGCCGGTGGAGATTTACAGCGGCGATAAGGTTCTGGCGAAAGTCAACGGCCCCGCCGCGTTCTATGACCGGATTCAGGAAGCCGGGCGCAAGGGTTTGACGACCCAGCGTTACAAGGGTCTGGGGGAGATGAACTCCGAACAACTGCGCGAGACGACGCTGGACCCGAACGCCCGCACGCTGTTGCAGGTGACGGTGAACGACGCGGTCAAGGCGGACGAGATTTTCTCGACCCTGATGGGCGATGTGGTGGAGCCACGGCGGGAGTTCATTCAGGATAATGCGCTGAAGTCACGGATTGATGCTTAGGGGAGTGGGAAAATGAAAGTGGGTTTTATCAAAGCTGTTTTCGCTCTTCTGATTCTGCTTTCGCCTTTGAAAGTGTGGGCTGTTGATAAGCTAACTGAGGAGAATATTCGTGAGCATTATCAAAAATCTATAGCTGTGGTTAAAGAAAACAATAAAGGGAAGCGTCTGGATTTTATCAATACTCATTATCATCCTGATTTAATTGTTACCAAGAAGTTTCCTATCGCTGGTAAGGATGGAACTTTGTCGGAGAGTTTTGAAACGAATACGACACGGCAACAATTTATTGATCAGCTTCTGAACGCTCCCAAATCAGAAATTAGTTTTCTTGAGTATGATATTCTTGATATCGTTATCAGAGATGATGCGAAATCGGCACTTGTTAAAGACAGAGAAAAAGTTTCTCTGTGTGGAGATAACTGTTTTTCTTCTGTCGTTGTTAATGAGTGTGATGACGAGATTATCTTAAGTCCTGAGGGTATTATACAACTCTATAAAGCAACATGCGGCTGGGTTGTGCCCGAAGAGTTTAAGAAAAAGCAGCCTTAATAAATCCCTTAAAACGCCCGCGTTTCCTATTCGAGCTTGAACGTGTCTGAATATATCACCGCTAGAAATTTTGCGGGATACGGCTCTCCTTCAAAATCGAGCCTGAAACGATAGGTTCCGTATGAGATTTTTATGTATTTCTCCTTTTGTGGCTCCCATGTAATCGCTTCTGATGCTTGAGACGCTAACGAATAAAGGCGTGTACCTTTCATCGGCGAGTTGGCTTCACAATCATAAAGAATTTCATGCCATTCGGAATCGATCAATTTTTCTATATTACAGATAAAGTTTTGATCTTCTTGGCTTGAGGATTCTACTTTGAAACTAACCTTTTCACTTAACTTGAAAGACTCTTTTAGGCCTGTAATCTTCCCGAGATTATTAGAATCGGAATATACTATTGTAGGGAAAACAAGCGCTAATAGAATTATAAGAGCTATCAAAAATTTTACTTTCATGTCTTTAGCCCCAAAATCTCCCGTGCCTCCTGCGCGGTGGCGGGGCGGCGGTTGTAGGCGGCGCAGAGATCCACGACCTGTTTGACTAGAGCGGCGTTTGAAGGCGCGAGGGTTTTTGCATCCAGACGGATATTATCCTCCAGACCCGTGCGGCAGTGGCCGCCCCGTTCCAGACACCATCTGTTCACCTCGATCTGGGTCTTGCCGATGCCCGCCGCCGTCCATGTCGCGCCGGGGAGGACACGCGGCAGCTCCTCCAGATAGAAGTCCAGAATCCTGCGTTCTGCGGGCAGCGCGTTTTTAATGCCGAAGACGAACTGCACATGGACGGGCGGCTTGAGCAGGCTGCGCTCGACCAGTTTTCCGGCGTTGTAGAGCATATGGAGGTCGAAAATCTCGATCTCCGGCTTCACGTCGTATTTCAGCATTTCGGCGGCGAGATGGTCGATCAGGTCCGGCGGGTTGGCATAAACGATCGAGGGAAAATTTACCGATCCGGTTGCCAAAGAGGCCATGTCGGGCCTGTGATGCAGCATGGACCCGCGTTCCTCCATCGCCCGGCCCCGTCCGCCGGTGGAAAATTGAATGATCATGCCGGGGCAGTGTTTTTTGATCCCCTCCTGTACTTTTGCGAAAAATTCGGGGTCGGAGGATGGGGTCTGGTCCGGGTTGCGGGCGTGGATATGGGCCAGCGTGGCTCCGGCCTCGAAGGATTCGTGGGCGGACTCGATCTGCTCCTCAACGCTGATCGGCACAGCCGGGTTATGCTCCTTGCGCGGGACGGAGCCGCACAGAGCGACGGTGATGATGCAGGGGGTGGCCATGGCTGTCCTTTCCTGAAAATGCACGGTTTCTGCGGGTTTATGCGCGAAACTTTCCATTTTCGTGACTTTGGCGTAGAATTTTGTTAGAAAAGTTACCGTAAGTCAATGACTTGGCGCGGGGGCTTGCGCCTTGGACAAAAGGGGTTTTTGGGGTTTCGTATGGACGTCGCGCTGGTTTTCAATAAAGAGACGGGTTTTTCGCGGCAGATGACCGCCCGGGAGTTCGAGCAGACGTACCGTGGCAATGAAAGCCTGGGAATCACCGCGACCCATCCGGGGCAGGATGAAGGGCTTGAGGTTCTGTCGGTCGAGGATCTGCTGCCGCTCACGTTCCGGCGGTCCCATACCCGCATGGGCAATACGGAAATCGTGCGGGCGTGCTGGGTGCGGCCCGAGGGGCATGGCGACCGCGATCATGTGTTCAATCAGCACGCGCAGGAAGGTCTGGCCGATGCGGTGAAGGCGCGCAGGAATATCCTACTCAGCCTGAACCTTGATCTGGCATCGCGGCCGATTTCCTTCAGGAACCTCAAGGAAAAAGGGGCGAGCAACCCCGAGCAGTGGGTTGCGGCCAACCGCGGCAATTATATCAGCATTCCGGTTCACTCCGCCGAGGAGGCCCGCGAAGTCCTGCTGAAAATTCATGAACTCGACGCCGATTTCCCTTTCCGCGACCGCGTTTTCGCCCTGCACCGCGAGGCGGTGGTTCCTTACCGGCATTTTTTCCTCGGACACCGGACCGAAGACATGGCCCACCTTTATAACGCCATGCAGGAGCGCCGGACGGGCGTTCCGATCGGCGAGACGCGGATGATCGGCTTTCCGCGCCTGTTCCGGCTTATTCCTACCGAAACGGCGGTGCGGGAACATTTCAGCAAAGGCATCAAGGGCAACCGGATCGATATGGGCGAAGGCAAGCCGATGTTCAGTACGCTCATTTTCTCCAAGCATGATGAGGCGCTGCGCTCCGACCCTTATAAAACCCTTACTAACGAGCTTCTGGCCCACAGGCGGCAAGGCGTTTATGTTCTGGCTAGCCCTTCCGTTACGGTCGGAGAGTCGCCCGACGACTGGAAAATGATGCGCTGGATCATCAACGATATCAAGGCGCAGACGACGCCCACCGAGGTGGCGGAGCCTGCCCCTTCTGGCGGCAATGTTCAAGACGGAGCCGCGCAGCACCAACTCGGAATCTAGAATCTAAACCTCGACAGTTGAGAGATATTCGGGAATTTCAACGTTCCAGCCCAGATGCTCCTCGATCTTGAATTTGAGGGAAGACGCCGCTTCGGGCTCGCCATGCGTGAGGTAGGTCATGCGCGGAGGCTTGTTGAAGCCGCGCAGCCAATCGAGAATTTCGCTGTAATCGGCGTGGGCGGAGAGGGTATCGAGGTTGTCGATCCGGGCGCGGACGGGGTAGAGGTGGCCGTGAATCTTGATTTCCTTTTCGCCATGGACCAGCCGTGCCCCGCGAGTCCCCGCAGCCTGATAGCCTGCGAACAGCACCGTGTTTTTCGGGTTGCCAATGTGGGCCTTCAAGTGATGGAGGATGCGTCCGCCGGTGGCCATGCCGCTGGCCGAAATGATGATGCAGGGCATTTTCATACCGTTGAGAAGCCTTGAATCCTCAGGCGTATGAATGACTTTGGCGATACTGCAGACCTGCGCGCACAGGTGTTCGGAGAGGCGGTGTTCGCGGCCATGTTTCTTTAATATTTCCGTTGCGCTGGTTGCCATCGGGCTGTCGAGGAAGATGGGAATATTCGGAATGCGGTTCTTGCGTTTGAGTTCATAGAGGTAAAACATCAGGCTTTGCGCCCGACCGACCGCGAAGGCCGGGATCAGCACCAGTCCGCCGCGTGAGGCGGTGTCGTTGATGATCTCCGCCATCTTCTCCAGCGGATCGCGCCCCTCATGGAGACGGTCGCCGTAGGTGGATTCCAGAAGAAGGACATCGGCGTCCTGTACCTTCGCGGGGGCGCAGATCACGGGATCGTTCGGTCGGCCGAGATCACCGGAGAAGACAATGGCTGTCTGGCCGTCTGTTACGCGGATGCTGGCGGCGCCGAGAATGTGCCCTGCGCGGCTGAAGGTGAAGGAGAGGATGTTGTTCAGGGCTTGCTCCTTGCCGAAATCGACAGGTTTCAGGCGCTGCAAGGCCCGTTCGGCGTCGCGTTCGGTGTAGAGCGGGAGGGCGGGCTTGTGCTTCGTGTAGCCCTCGCGGTTGGCGCGAGCGGCGTCCTCCTCATGAATTCTCGCGCTGTCGGGCAGGAGGAGCTTGCAGAGGTCAATGGTCGCGTCGGTGGCGTAGATCGGGCCGTTAAAGCCATCGCGCACCAGTATGGGCAGATAGCCGCTATGGTCGATATGGGCGTGGCTGAGGATCACGGCGTCGATGGACGCGGGGTTTATCGGCAGCTTGTTCCAGTTGCGCTGGCGCAGTTCCTTCAGACCCTGAAACAGGCCGCAATCGATCAGGAATTTATGGTTTTCGTCTACGAGGAGGTACTTTGAGCCAGTGACCGTGCCTGTCGCGCCGAGAAATGTGAGTTTCATCGTTTTCCTGTTTTTTCCTCTACCCAGAGCTTTTAAAACGCTGTCTAACCGATTATCCTGTATCTCTTACTTGAAATCGTGGCCGGAAGATACCGGGTTTGAAGGAATTGACAATGAAGAGAATTTTGGGAGTTTTGGTTCTTGGCTTTACTTTTATGACGCCGCAGGTTTTTGCGGATTCGCCGCCCGTGAAGAAGGTCTACGATACAATCGTTCTGCACAGTGCCAGCCTGAGCCAGAATGCGACGATTGATAACAAGCAGGTCTATAAGGGCTTTGGGTGCGAGGGGGAAAACCTTTCGCCTCAAATCTCATGGGAAGGCATACCGGCGGAGGCCAAGAGCCTTGCCCTCACCTATTACGATCCCGATGCGCCGTCGGGCAGCGGCTGGTGGCACTGGACGGTGTTTAACATTCCGACCTCCGTGGCTGAAATCCCTGAAGGCGTAAGCGGGACGGACGCGATGCCCAAGGGCGCCATCGAGGGGAGGACGGATTTCGGCGAGTCGAAGTTCGGCGGCTCCTGCCCCCCTGTTGGCGACAAGCCTCACCGCTATTTCCTGACGCTCCATGCGCTGGACGTTGAAAAGCTGGATCTGGATGCCCATGCCCCCGGGGCAATGGTGGGGTATTTCATCAACGCCCATTCCCTCGGGCAGGCGCAGATCATGGCGGTTTACGGGAGGTAATCGTGCGGAGAAAATTTCTTCCGATCATGCTTCTGTTTTTCTGCTTACTTAACTTCACAGCGAAGGCAGAAGACTATGATGTTGCTCTGGAGAATACAAAGCGCATACATCAGCTTGTCTCTGAGTTGTTAAAAATAATCGAGATACGCGTGGAGAAAAAGCATCAGGGTAACTTTCCTGGCAATAGTGTTGGGATTTCAGGCCCGGTTCAGGACATTCTTTCAAAAGAAAATAATGTTGACGTTCTGATGGGATTTGCCTTGGCCCTTAGAGGATATGAATGGGGAGGACCGGAAACTGAGCCTGTTTCTTATGTTTATGAACAGGCTTGGCGGGAGGCTGTTTGGAGAATTGAGGCAATTGGCGGTTCTTACGCTATTAGCAAGCTCAAATTAATGCGAATGAGTCGTATGTATGATGGGAGTTATTCTCTTTCGCTACGTGAGGCTATAGAAAGATTGGAAGCCAAGGAAAATCTGTCAAAAGCGCAAAAAACTCCTTGACCTCTAAGCCCTCAACTTTTCATAACGCCCTAGAAAATAAAAGAAAAAGTTCCAGCCTTTTTTCAAAAAACTTTATAGAGAAATATGAACAACCCAAACGATTTTGACACTCATCTGCTGCAGGGGCGGGAAAGCGGATTTTCCGACCTGTGGCGCTCGGTTCGAATCTGGAGCGAGTTTTACCGCGGGTTCCGTGCGCTGCGGAATGTCCGTAATAGCGTTACGTTTTTCGGATCGGCGCGGTTCGGGCCGGACGACCCGTATTATCAACTGGCTTATCAAACTGCCACAGAACTGGGCAAGGCGGGGTTCAGCGTGATGACCGGAGGCGGTCCGGGGATCATGGAGGCGGCAAACAAGGGCGCGAAAGATGCCGGGGCGGTTTCGATCGGCTGCAATATCAAGTTGCCCAAGGAACAGGTTCCGAATCCCTATACCGATATCAGTGTCGATTTCCGGTATTTTTTTGCGCGTAAAGTCATGCTTTTGAAATATTCGCGGGCGTTCGTGCTTCTGCCCGGCGGGTTCGGGACCATGGACGAAATATTCGAGGTTGCAACGCTGCTGCAGACTGGGAAAATCTGCGCGTTTCCGGTGATCATCATGGGCAGCGCGTACTGGCGGGAATTACAGCCGTTTCTGGAGAACACGATGGTTACGCATCATACGATCGACGAGGCTGATCTGCATTTTGTGAAAATGACTGACGATCCGATGGAGGCCGTGCGGTTTATTCAGGCAGATAAAAAGTGCGCTCCGCCATATTAAAGACTACATCCTTTCCGGAACGCCGATACCAAGAAGAGACAGCAGAAGTTGCAGATGCCGCGCCGTGAGGGCGCACAAAGCCAAGCGACTGCCCCTTAGCGCTTCGTCATTTTCCGAAAGGATGTGGCATTTGCCGTAGAAGCTGCTGAATTCCTGCGCGACCTTATAGGCGTAATCGCACAGGATATGCGGGGCGTAATTTTTGACCGCCAGATGGATCTGGTCGGGGAGCTCAGCGAGCAATAGGCCGAGCGGCGTATCCTCCGCATTCAGGACAAAGGTTTCCGCAGGCCGGAGCCCCTGCTCCTCCGCCTTTCTCAGGAGGGATTTGATTCGCACGGCCTGATAGAGCAGATAAGGTCCGGTCTTGCCCTCGAAGGCGGTCATGCGGTCAAGGTCGAAGGCATAATCGGCGATGCGGTTGTTCTGCAAATCCGCGAATTTTATAGCGGCGATGGCGACCTTGTGCGCGATGTCCTCTTTCTCCGCGGGCGGCATATCCTCAGCGAGTTTTGCTTCCTTAAGGCGTTCTCTAGCCTTATCGACGGCCATGGCGATCAGGTCTTCGAGCTTCATGACTCCGCCCGCCCGCGTCTTGAAGGGTTTGCCGTCCGCCCCGTTCATGGTGCCGAACCCGGCGTGGGTCAATTCGACGGATTCCGGCACGATCCCGCCTTTTCTTGCGGCTCGGAAGACCTGCTCGAAATGCAGCCCCTGCCGCTGATCCACGACGTAGATGATTTTGGCGGGTTTATTCTCCTGCCTCCGGTCAACCAGCGTGGCCAGATCGGTGGTGCCGTACATCACGGCCCCATCGCGTTTGTAGAGTATGAGCGGGGGAATTTCCTTTTTATCGTCTTGACGGGCGACGTCTATCACCAGCGCGCCGTCATCTTCGCGGGCGAGGTTTTTTGCCTTCAGATTTTCTACCATGGGCGCGATCAGATCATGGACGCTGCCCTCGCCCTTCCAGAGATCGAAGTGAACGCCGAGCGCGTCGAAATTCTTTTTCATGCCTGTAACGGACACATTGACAAAATGGTTCCATAGCGCCCGGTATCCGGCTCGGCCGTTCTGCAAATCGGCCGTCGCCTGACGCGCCTTTTCTGCACGCAATTCATCTTCCTTGCACGCTTTAGAGGCTAAGGGATAAATTTCCTCCAGATCGGCCATGCTGACGGGCGAGTCTTTGGGATAAGGCCCGCTGAAATCTGAATTAAAATACGGCCACTCGGGATTGCGGATTTCCAGTTCAGAAATGATCTGCCCCATCGGTGTGCCCCAGTCGCCGAGATGAACGTCGGCGATGACGGCGTATCCGACTTCTCCGAGAAGGCGGCGCAACGAGTCGCCGATGATGGAGGAGCGCAGATGCCCGACATGCATCGCCTTCGCCACGTTCGGGCCGCCGTAATCGAGGATAACCGTATGCCCTGCGGCCAGCAGGGGTATGCCCAACTTTTTGTCAGCCTTTAATTCCGCAAGATGCGCGGCGATAAACGCATCGCTCACAGCGATGTTGATGAAGCCCGGTCCGCCCACGGAAAGGTCGGAAAAAATACCGTCTTTATCAAGCGTCTTGAGTTGATCGACGACTAGCTGTGCTATTTCACGGGGGTTTTTCTTGGCGGCCTTGGCAGAGGGCATGGCGCCGTTGCACTGGAACTGCGCGGATTCAGGCTGACCGGACACCATCACCCGCGCATATTCGGGCGGCAGATCCAGCGCCGAAAAGGCCTGTTCGGTGATCTTCGTCAATTTAGCAGCCAGAGAGTCCATGACCCTGAATATTCCCCTTTGTTTCTAGGACGTTATGGAAGGTCTTGCTTTCGGGGTCAAGGGTCGTTGTGAAAAAGTTTGTGCTTCGCCCCTTGTTTTTGATTGAATCCCATCGGCATCCTTTTGATCATAGTCAAATCTACTTTTGTGAACTTGTGCTAGGCTCTTTTTTTATTTGAGGGTTATTGTCATGAAAAAGATCATTTATTTATTTTTGTCCCTTTTTGTTTTTTTCTCTTCTTCCGCCTTCGCGGAAGACGTCAGCCAGATTGCTGCCGCGAAGGCGTTTGAGGATGCCGATCTTGTCTATGACGGCTTGATCGATGCGGCGGAATTCGAGATGTATCATCAGAAGATCTTTCCTTCCCTTGACCTGAATTCCGACGGGAAGGTAACGTTCGGTGAGTGCGTCGGCGGGTGTTTCGCTGCCAATCCGGGTGTCGACGCCGCAGCGATCAGCGGCCATGTTTCCTACCGCTTCGAGGCGATCGACGCCAATGGCGACAAAGAGATGACGCTGCAGGAATATATCGAGTATTCACGCGACCGCTTCCCCTATTATGACACTAACGGCGATGCGGGTATCGATATCAACGAGTTCTGCTCTTTTTATAATGAGTCCCTGCCCTGCACGTTTAAAGTCTCTCCGTCCATGATGAAGGAGTAAGCGATGAAGTCGATTTTGCTGGCCACCGATCTGACGAATAATAGCGACCGTGCGATGGAGCGGGCGCTTAAGCTGGCGAAGGAGCAGAAATGCCCGCTGCATCTCCTTCATGTGCTGCCGCAATACCGGACGAAGCGGGTCAGCACGGCTTTAAAGGCGGCGACCGAAGACATGATGCGGGGGTATCTGAAGGATTATAAGGATGCATCGGTCGTTAAAACCTCAGTTATGGCTGTGGCCGGATCGGACGTCCATGAAGAGATTTTAAGGGCCGCGCATAAGGTCAAGGCCGGGCTGGTTGTCCTTGGGCTGCACGGGAAGACCAAGATTCCCGATCTGTTCGCCGGAACGACTGCCGAGCGTCTTGTGCGGAAAGGCAGCGTCCCTGTCCTGATGGTCAAAAACAAGCCCATCGGGGCGTATGCGAACGTCGTCTGCGCGGTTGATTTCTCGCCGAGTTCACAGGCGGCTCTGCGTCTTGCCGCCTCTCTTTCCCCACAAGCTTCATTTTATGGCGTTCATTCCTATGAGGTTCCGGTTTATCCGTTCGAGACTTCCTATATTTATCTTGAGACCAAGGTTGCGGTTCTGGACGAGGATCAGCGACGGATGGAGCGGTTCGTTCAGGAAGAGATCAAGTTTTCCAAGAAAAAGAACAAGGCTGGGATCAGGCTGACCGGGCGGGTCGTGCAAGGTCCGGTTTACGATGTTCTGACCAAGCAGGTGAAACATACAAAGGCGGAACTCATTGCCATGGGCAGCCACGGGCGAGTCGGTCTTATGCCCTCACTTCTGGGCAGCCTTGCAGGAACGCTTCTGACGCATCCGCCTGCGGACGTTCTGGTGGTAAGGGAAAAAGCATGAGCTATATCCGCAAGGTCATCGGCAGTGACGAGAAACTTCTGGCCACGTTCCGTCCGCACTGGATTTATTTTCTGGAGGGGCTGCTGGCTCTGGGTGCCTTGAGCGCGATCGGGTTTCTGATCGATTATTATCTGTATGCCTTCTTTACGCATAACGCCGTCAAATTCAATGTCGATCTTTACTTTCTTGTCTTTAACGAGCGGTTTACGCCGATCCCGTGGATTTTCGTTTTTACGGGATTTGCGATTTTTATTCCGCTTTTCCTTGTCTTCATTTCGACGGAAGTGGGGCTGACGAACCAGCGGATTATTCACAAGCGCGGGCTGATTTTCATTCAGATCGATCAGGCCGATCTTGAGGACATCAGGGGTGAACACGTTATCCACGGCTGGTTCGGGTGGCTGCTGGGGTACGGGCGGGTGCGGCTGGATTGCCGTTTTGTGGAGGATATCCTGCTGCCGGCCCTCCGCAACCCTTACAAGCTGGTGAAAGCTTCGCATTCGGCGCGGCTGAAGAATCCGGCGATTGAGTACGGGCATGATGAATTCTGGGCCAATATGGAGAAGATCGAACGGGCGCGGAGCGAGGCCAAGGAGAAAAGCAAACTGAATATGCTGAAGCAAAAAATGAAGGGGAATTTCGGCAAGGCTTCGGGGGTGCAGGCCGCTAACGTGAATAGTACCTCCAAATCCGCCAAGAAGGGGCCGCCCAAGAAGGCGGCTTAGACGGGCGGCCTTATCAATAGCCGCGCTTACTTGCCTATTTATGAAAATTTGAATTTTCCAGCTTTTCGTGTTACTTATACGGGATGAAAGAGCAGTTTTATCATCATTGCTTTGCCTTGGATCAGGTTGAAAACGGGGATAAGGTGCCCGTTGGCGGGGGATTTATCGGATCCAAAGATATGCCTTATTCCGTTGAGGCGGATTTTGAGACTTTTTTTGACCGTGTCTCCGGGCCTGCGGATACCTATCTTCAGACTTTAAGAAAAGACGAGTCCAGGAATTTTTTTGCCCAGACTTACGCCGGCGTTCCTTATGATTTCGCTACCGTGGCTCAAGCTTTTTCCGGGGTTATCGAAGGTAAAAGGAAAAATCAGTCTACAAACGAGTTTGCCCGCTCCACCCTCTACCGTAACCATCCCGATCAAACTCCAAAACTTTCTGAAATTTTCAAGGCCAATCATGCGATGTGTGTAGAATTTGCTCTTCTGGCCAAAAGGTATCTGGATAGCCACGGCATAAAAAGCCAGCTCATGTCGGGTGAATTCATTCAGAGGCTTAATGATGACGGCGTTAATTTTCCTGATCCTCATACTTTTTTACTGGTCGAGGCAGAGGGAAAAGAATTTGTTTACGATCCCACAATTCCTGTTCTGAACGACCAGGGTACAGCCCTGGCATCAATTCTTGTGCCAGCGGTTTCCTTTCGCTCCGTCAGCGAACGTCTAAAATCAGAACCTACGATGATAGCTTGCAAAAATTTGGCTTCGGGCAGCACGCGGTATTATGGCGTAGGCGATATGGCGAATGTCCTGCCAGAAAACCTGATTTCAAGACCGGAAGACCCTGCTCTTTCTGGTTAAATCGGGCCGCATAGCTCCCTGCTCTATTCGATTTTACAGATTTCTCAGATAAATTTTGAGAATTATCTTGTATGTATTCGTATGTATGTATTACTATTTATGCATAGATATATATTAAGAGGTTTCCATGAGTAGCCTACCAAGAAGCGCGAGTCTTCCTGAAGTTTTTAAAATTCATAAAAAAAGTGTCAAAAAGCGCAAAGGCCGGACAGGTGCCCGCAAGGATGAGAGCAAGAGCTCTCCTGTCGGGGAATATCTGACGTCCTGCAAAGCAAAACCTCCGCGCTGCGAGCATTCGACTTATTATTTCCACGGAGAAGTATTCCCCGATCCTTTCCGGCCTTTAGAGTCCGTCTCGCAATATATGGAGGACCAGACCAGCGAGGCGTATTTCTGGATCAAACACCAGAAATTTTTGCTTCAAAAATTTATAGGGTTCCGCGAAGACCGGGCCGATACGCTTTCGGCAATCAAAAAATCCTTCCGCCCCGCTTTTTCGGGTTTATCCACGATGCCGGGTTATTTTTCTCCGGTTAAAGGCTATATGCTGTCCCGGCCCAGCATAACCGGACCATACAAAAAGAGAGAAACGAAAACCCGTGCGGGGTTGTCGTCTTTCAGAATTTTTGCCGAGAAATCCAATATGTTTTGCCTGGTCAAAGAGTGCCTCCTAACCAAACAGAAAACTTCTCTTTTTCATGAAAAGGATTTTTTTTATGATCAAGGAAAAGCCATCATAAAAAGCGTTCATCTTCATCCCGGCGGGAAAATTGCCCTGATATACTATTTTCGTCAACCCGGGGCGAAGTTTTGCCTCCGGCTGGTCGATACAGAAACCGGAAAAACTCTGGAAGAAACCGATACAGCCCCCTATGATTTTTCCTTTGAAGCTTGGCATCCGACTGCGAACACTTATTACTACACCAAAAGCTCAAAATCCCCTTATCTGAAAGATTTATATGCTCATGAAATAGGCGCTACCTTTGCAAAGGACGCCGTTGTCGTTGAAAACTTTTCTTCCGAAAACTCCAGCCTTGAGACCTACTGGAGGTTCGAAGAAATGGCGCTTTCCGGCCGCCATCTTGTCCTGAGTAAGTACAACAAGCATATGTGCATCCCGCTTCGGCAATATTTAACCGATGTCCGTTTTCCTGAGCGCCTTTCAGAGATTCCTGTATATTTAAGCCATAATTACGGTGAATTTTTCGGGTTTAACGATCAGACTTTATATGTCGCGAAGAGTCTTGATTTTCGAAAGAAACAAATCCTCAAATTTTCTCTTAAAGATTTTAGAGCCGAAGAAAAACAGGTCGTCGTTTCCTCGCTAGAACTTGCGGACTCAAGCGCTCCAATTTTAATCAATGATCATATCATTACTGTTGAGGTTTCCCGCCTTGAGCACGTCATGCGGGCGTATAATCCAGAAGGCCATATGGTTTTTGAGTATAAGCCGAACATTTCTTCAAGCCTTGAGATCGTTTCCGTCGATTATGAGGGGCTGACTATTGATGTCAGGATCAATAATTATCTTCATCCTTATGAACTCATCCGCCTTGATGTCAGAGATTTTCG
Organism: Alphaproteobacteria bacterium; assembly: GCA_018000295.1. Lineage (GTDB taxonomy): Bacteria > Pseudomonadota > Alphaproteobacteria > Micavibrionales > Micavibrionaceae > JAGNKE01. The sequence continues at coordinate 20,429 of JAGNKE010000020.1, forward strand.
AGCCACCATTTTAGTAAAGAAGAGAAGCCTGAAAGACACGCGTGATCTTGTGGTTTCAAGGGAGATGGCTTTGTCGGCCGATGGAACACACGTTCCGATGACTCTTATCCACCGAAAGGATACTGCCCTGGAAAGGACTGCGCCGACCATTCTGTGGGGCTATGGCGGTTTTGGCCTTTGTTCTGTCCCCGCTTATGATCCCTTCATCTCCGCCTGGGTTCAGCGCGGCGGCATTTATGCCATCGCTCATGTGCGCGGCGATGGAGGCTGGGAGACGGGCTGGGCAGAAGGAGGGTCCGGTCTTCTTAAGCCCAACACGTTTAATGATTATATTTCCTGCGCCGAGCATTTGATCACTTCCGGCAAAACGTCCTCCCGTAAACTGATTGCTATGGGGGCCAGCAACGGCGGGCTTACGGTTGTTGCTTCCATGCAAAAAAGGCCGGATTTATTTGCCTGCGTTATTTCCATGATTCCGGTTCTGGATATGCTCAATATGTGTATCGGCCAAGACTACTATCGTTGTACGGCCTGGAGCAAAGATTACGGAAATCCTATGATTCCTGAAGACCTAGAGGTTATTTCCGGCTACTCCCCGTTGCAGAATATTGATAAGGATACAATCTATCCGCCGTGCCTGGTTATGACCTTAGGGGAGGATATGACCGCTCATCCTGCCCATTCCCTCAAATTCGCCGCAACCATGCAGGAGCTTAGCCCTCAATCGCCGTGTCTTTTGTTCTGGAAAGATAAAGGCGGGCATAGCGACCTTTTCAAAGATGAATCCGGAGGCACCGACTATGATGCCTATGGCGTCATAATCGCTTTTATCGATGCGGCCCTGAAGAAGGCATAAGGGTGACCCGTCAAGCCGCCGTCCAGCCGCCGTCGATGGCAATCGAGGTGCCGGTGATGTTCTGGGCGGCATCGGAGCAGAGGAAGAGCGCGGTTCCGGCGATCTGCTCCACGGTCACGAATTTCTTGGTCCATTGCGCGGCGAGGAGGACGTTTTTGATGACCTCGTCCTCGGAGATGTTTCTTGCTTTCGCGGTGTCCTTCACCTGCCCCTCCACCAAAGCGGTCCAGACATAACCGGGGCAGATGGCGTTGCAGGTGATGTTGTTCTGCGCGACCTCCAGCGCCACGGATTTCGTAAACCCGAGGATGCCGTGCTTGGCGGCGACGTACGCGCTTTTGAAGGGTGAGGCGACGAGCGCGTGGGCGGACGCGATATTGATGATCCGGCCCCAGCCCTGTTTCTTCATCAGCGGTACAGCGGCGCGGACCATGTGGAAGCCTGCCGAGAGGTTGATGCCGACGATCGCGTCCCATTTTTCCGGCGGGAAATCATCGACCGGAGAGACGAACTGAATTCCGGCATTGTTGACGATGATGTCCACCGATCCCATGGTTTTTTCGGCTTCGCTTACCAGAGCGGCGATCTGGTCCGGTTTTGTCATATCGGCGCCGTTATAGTGGGCCTTTACGCCCTGCCCCTCAATTTCCCTGCGGAGTTTTTCGATCTCCTCGGGCTTGCCGAAACCGTTCATGACGATGTTAATGCCCTGCGCGGCGAATCCCCTGGCGATGCCCAGACCTATGCCGCTGGTCGAGCCTGTAATGATGGCGGTTTTTCCCTTGAGCATTTTTCTGAGTCCCTCTGCGCTGCTATGAATCTGGTGTAAACTTGTACCGATTTTATGCTGCCTTGGCGTTTTTCAAAATGGTTTCTTTATTTATTAGAGAAAATTACTGTACAGGCGGGCGTATGTGTGCGAAGTTCGCGGCACACTGAAAATCGATATGAGGTTTTGCCATGGGCTTCAGCTTTTTTCCTAAAGAGGACAAGTTTTACAAGCTTCTTGAGGCGATGTCGGAGGAAGCTTACGAATCCACAGCCGGGTTCAAGGACTTCATCAACAGCGCCCCCGCCGACCGCGCCAAGAGAATCGAAAAAATTCATGCAATACGGGCGCAATCCAAGGTTACCTCCGCCAAGCTGACCGAAGAACTCTGCCGATCTTTCATCACGCCTTTTGACCGGGAAGATATTCAGGATATCGCCAATATCCTTTATAAAGTCCCCAAAATCATTGAAAAAATCGCCGACAGGATTTCCATGCACGGGATGTCCACGGAGGGTGGTGATTTCACGCATCAGGCGGAGCTGATTCTCAAGGAGGCCGAAGCAACGCGCGTTCTTCTGAGGGCGCTTTTGTCAAAAAAAGATCTAAAAACCGTCAGAGAGAACGTCAAACTGCTTAAGGATCTTGAGCATCAGGGGGACAAGCTCCGCAACGAGTTGATCGTGGCGCTGTTCAAGAGCGACCGGGATATCCGTGATCTACTTTTGCGCCGGGATATCTACGATATGCTAGAGAAAGTCGTGGATCGGTTCCGCGACCTTGCCGGCGTTGCGCTCCAGATCGTTCTCAAGAACAGCTAGCGCCCGGCCATGGAAGCGGCATTAATCCTTTTGATCGTTGCGGTGGTCCTGACCCTGATTTTTGATTACATCAACGGTTTCCACGATGCCGCGAACGCGATTGCCACGGTGGTTTCCACGCGGGCGCTCAGTCCGATGGCGGCGGTCGTTTACGGCGGTGTGCTTAACTTTGCGGGTGCCCTGATCGGTACGGAGGTTGCGGCCACCATCGGGAAGGGTCTGGTCAACGCGGAAACAATCACGATTTATACCATCATCTGTACGGTCATGGCTGCAATCATCTGGAACCTTATCACGTGGTATAAGGGGCTTCCGACGAGTTCCTCCCATGCGATTATCGGCTCCCTGCTCGGCGCTACTTATTTTTCCAGTGCCGCCGGCTGGGACAGCATTATTATGGGCGGAGTGGTCAACAAGGTCGTGATTCCGATGGTCGCCTCCCCGATTCTGGGTATTACGATCGGTTTTTTTATCATGGTCGTTCTGACATGGATTGTTTATCGGCTGCCTTTGTCCAAGACCAATAAGGCCTTTTCCAAGCTTCAGATCGTGTCCGCCGGGTTCATGGCCCTCAATCACGGACTGAATGACGCCCAGAAGTCGATGGGCATCATTGCCCTTGCTCTCATCCTGACCTATCCGATGGATGACTTTGTCGTACCATTGTGGGTCAAAATTTCCTGCGCTCTGTTTATGGGGCTTGGCACCATGGCCGGCGGGTGGAAAATTATCCGTACGCTGGGCAGCAAGATGATCAAGCTGCAGCCAATTCACGGATTTGCAGCGGAAACGACAGCTTCGGGGATTATTTCGGCGGCTTCCGCTTTTGGGATTCCGGTTAGTACGACTCACGTGATTACGACATCAATCATGGGGGTGGGAATGTCCAAGCGGGTTTCCGCTGTGAAGTGGGGTCTGGTCGCCAATATCGTCTGGGCCTGGATTCTGACAATTCCGCTGACCTTCGTTTTTGCGGGTCTGCTTATGTCGGTCTTCAGGGTGTTTATCGGCTAAAAAATTCCTTGCGCCTCTCCTTCCCCGTCTCAATGGGTTGTGATAGCTCTTAGATATTCTTTATTTTATTTTCGGGGTGGGCGATGCGTGACCGTTTATGGTGTGCACTTTTTCTTTTTGTGTGTGTTTTTTCCAGCGTTTCCGCCCATTCTTCCGACACTCCTAAAACGCTTAGCATCCTGCGGGTGACGCCCACCGGAGAAGATGTTCCGCCGGGGAATCAGATCGTTATCGAATTCAACCGCCCCGTCGTTCCGTTGGGGCGGATGGAGCGGACCGTTGAGGAAGTCGGCGTTTCGATTACGCCGCCCTTAAAGTGCCAGTGGCGCTGGCTTAATACGTCTTCCCTGTCGTGTAATCTCGACAGCGCGGATACGATGGCGCCCGCCACGAAGTATGTCGTGACGATTGCGCCTGTCATTACCGCTGAAGACGGCGGAACGCTGGCGAAAGAGGAAATGAGCGGCTTTATTACCCAGAGGCCCGATGTCAGCTATACGAACTTCAATACTTGGCGGTCGCCGATGTATCCCGTTATCCGGGTGGTGTTTACGCAACCCGTGTCTAAATCCTCGGTTGAGCAGCATTTGTTCATTGCCCCTGCGGGTGGCGGGACACGAGTTCCGCTTTTGGTTAAAGCCGATGAAGAGTGGCAGAAGCTGCCGGATTATGTATTATCGCCCACGGACAAGCTCTGGGTGCGGGTCGATCAGCAAGCGCGGCAGAGCGACGACCAAAAGACTGAAATCAACGGCGAGGAGGCGCGGCGTGTCTGGCTGGTGGAGCCGCAGAGCGAGCTTGCCGTCAATTCCGCAGCCACATTAAGGATAGAGCCGGGATTACTTTCCGCTGAAGGGACAGAACCGAGCGCTCAGAGCCGGGATATTGTGAGCTTTCAGACGTTTCCGGATTTTGGCTTTGCCGGAGTGAGTTGCACAGCCAATGACGGCTCCTCGATCCTGATCCCTCCCCAAATGACGCCGGATCAGAGGTTATTGTGCAACCCACTGCGCGGGGTTTCGCTTGCGTTTACCGTTCCCGTTCTGCGTTCCGAAGTTAAGGACAATGCCGTTTTTAATCCCAGCCTGTCCGGGGATAAAAAGGATTATAACCCTTGGGGTGATGAGAACCGCGACTGGTCGAGTCTTGGAACGCCGCATTCCGCCGACAGGCTTTACTATGTCGGGCTTCCTGTCGGGCTGAAGGCTGCGCAGGAATATGCGCTCAGCCTTCCCGCCTCCGGTTTCGAGGATGAGTTCGGGCGCGTCCTGCCGCAGGCCATCGAGATGAAATTCTCGACCAATCACCGCAATCCGAATTTCGAGATGCCGCATAAATATGCCGTTCTGGAGAGCCAGACGGATAGCGAGTTACCGTTTTATGTCAATAATCTAGAGTCTTTCACTTTTAAATACCGCTCGGTAACGACGGACGGCGCGAAGGACAACCAGACCTATTCCAAGCAGGTTACGAAAATAGAGGATATCCAGTATGGAGTTCCGGGCGGTGTGCGCGAGATGCTGGACGGAAAATCTGGCGCTCTCTATGGTTTTCTTTCGACGTATCCTGACGTTCCCGATAAATGGGAGGGGGACCGCAAGCTGTTTGCACAGGTGACGCCGTGGCAGGCGCATTTGAAGCTGGGGCATTTTAATTCCCTGCTCTGGGTGACTGATCTGGCGACCGGATTGCCTGTCGAGGGCGTCAAGGTGAGTCTTTACACTGATTCTCTGCCGAATATTTCGGCTCCCAAGGATATTCTGGCGCATGCGGTTACGGATTCTCAAGGGATTGCGATCCTGCCAGGGAGCGAAACGCTGGACCCGCTGCAGAATTTGCTGAATGCATGGGACGATGCCGAGATGCGGCTTTTTGCGCGGCTGGACAAGGGGTCGGATATGGCTCTGCTGCCGTTGGCCCCGAGCTTTGCCCTCGATACGTGGAATCTTTCGGAGGACGGCACGAACGCCTATACACGCGACCGTTTCGGGCATCTGAAAAGCTGGGGCATGACGGCACAGGGCATTTACCGCGCCGGGGACACGATGCAGTACAAGATTTTCCTTCGCAATCAGAATGAGAAGACTTTGACCGCGCCGCCGAAGGGGCGTTATACGCTTGAGATTGTCGATCCGACCGGAAAGACGGTGCAGGAGGTTAAGGATGTTGTGTTCTCCGATTTCGGCGCTTATGCAGGGGAATACCCTATCCCGCAAGCGGGCGCTGTCGGCTGGTACCGCTTCAAGCTGAAGGCGGATTTCCGGACTAACCCTCCTGACGAGGTGGCGGAAAATGCAGAAGGCGCGGAGCAAGAGTATGAATATGAGGAAAAGGACGAGCAATTTACGCTTTATCCGCTGCAGGTTCTGGTCAGCGATTTCACACCTGCACCGTTCCGTGTAACCACTGAGATCGGCGGCGACCTGTTCCGGCCGGGCGATGCGATGACTATCGAGAGCCTTGCTGCTTTGCATTCAGGGGGACCTTATGGCGATGCTCTGGCGCGGGTGACCGTGACTTTGAATATGGCTGGTTTTTCCTCCGAGAACCCCGTGGCACAGAATTTTTATTTTGGCGGGTCGAGCGAGGGGCTAAGTTCCGAGCAGCTTCTGCAGAAAGAGCAGACGCTGGACGATAAGGGCGCTTGGGCCGAAGTGTTCGTTTTGCCGCAGCAGCCGATTTATTACGGGACGCTTGCCGTGGAGAGCGCTGTGCAGGACGACCGCGGCAAATCCGTTGCTTCACTCGCGCAGGCGGATTATGTCGGGGTGGACCGATTTGTCGGTGTGAAAAGTCCACAATGGTTTTATACCGCCAAACAAAATGTGAGCCTGCAAACGCTTGTGGTGGACGATCAGGGCAACCCGGCGCCGGGGACGATGATCGAGTCCGTGATCGAATATGAAGAGATCAGCGTGGCCAAGGTCAAAGGGGCGGGAAACGCCTATCTGAGCGATATTACGCGGGAATGGAAACAGGTTGCAGCCTGCTCGCAAGTCTCGGCGCTCGAAGGTCAGGATTGCACGTTTACGCCGGAAAAAGCCGGAACCTACCGCATGATTGCCAAAATTTCGGACACGAAAGGGCGTGAGCACAAGACCGAGATCATGATCTGGGTCGCGGGCGATGACTATGTGCAGTGGAACGATGAAGATAAATATATCCTGCCTGTCATCCCCGAAAAGAAAGATTACAAGGTTGGGGATACAGCCAAGTTTCTCGTCAAGAACCCCTACCCTGGCGCGAAGGCACTGGTGACGGTCGAGCGTTATGGGATCGTCGAGCATTTCGTGCAGACGCTGGAGGGCGGTGCGCCCGTGCTGGAAATCCCGATCAAGCCGGATTATCTGCCGGGATTTTATCTCTCGGTCATGGTGGTTTCTCCGCGTGTTGACAAAGACGTTCCGCCGCTGGGGCAGGTCGATCTGGGTAAACCCACGTTCCGCCTTGGTTATGTCACCATTCCCGTGCGCGACCCGTACAAGGAAATGACCGTCGAGGTGAAGGCGGCGCAGGATGTTTACCGTCCGCGCGACAAGGTTCAGGTTTCGTTGAAGGCTGCGCCGCGCCATGCGCTGGAGAAGGCCGAGCCGATTGAGATGGCCGTGGCCGTTCTGGATGAATCCGTCTTCGATCTTATCAGCGTGGGGCGAGATGCGTTCGATCCTTACAAGGGATTTTACGATCTTGATGCGCTGGATTTAAGAAATTACAGCCTGATTTACAGACTAGTCGGGCGGCAGAAGTTCGAGAAGAAGGGCGCGAATCCGGGCGGGGATGGCGGCGGCGATCTCGATATGCGGAACCTGTTCAAGTTTGTCAGCTACTGGAATCCGGCTTTGAAGACCAATGCGAACGGGCAGGCTTCGATCACGTTCGATGCGCCGGATAATCTCACGGGCTGGCGCGTCCTTGCCGTAGCAACGACACCGACGGACCGGATGGGTCTTGGCGAAGGGACGTTCAAGGTCAACCGTCCGACCGAGTTGCGGCCCGTGATGCCGAATCAGGTGCGCGAGGGCGATACGTTTACGGCAGGATTCAGTGTCATGAATCGCACAGATGCGCCGCGCACGCTCACGGTTAAAATCGAGGCGTTCGGGGATGCTGTGACCAAAAATTCCGATGTGGTTTCTGCGGAACAGACCGTCACACTGGAACCATTCAAGCGGCAGACGGTGTATGTGCCTATAGAAGCCAAGATGCTGCCCGTGGACCGGGAAATCGCGGACGGGTCGATCACTTTCCGCGCCTTCGCCGAAGATGCGGCGGATAAGGACAGCATGGAATTCACCCTGCCTGTCTATAAAAAGCGCGTGTTCGACGTGGCCGCGACCTATGGCACAACAACTGAGGCAAAAGTGAGCGAGAATATCCTGTTTCCGCAGGAGATTTATACCGATAGCGGCGATGTCAGCGTTGTGCTCTCGCCCTCGGTCATTGCCAATCTTGCGGGCGCGTTCCGCTATATGCGGGATTATCCCTATATTTGCTGGGAGCAGGTTCTGACCAAGGGCGTTATGGCCGCGCATTACAAGGAGTTGAAGAAGTGGCTGCCGGATTCTCTCGTTTGGGACGGAGCGGAAAAGCTGCCGCAATCAACGCTTGATACGGCTGCCAATTATCAGGCGCCGAACGGCGGGATGACTTATTTCGTGGCCACGGACGACCGCGCTGACCCCTATCTCAGCGCCTATACCGCTATTGCGTTCAGCTGGCTGAAGAAAGACGGTTATACCATCCCTGCTGACGTCGAGAAGAAGCTGCATGATTATCTTTTGAATTTCCTGCGGCAGGATGCGGTTCCCGACTTTTATCAGGAGGGGATGACCTCTACGGTTCGGGCCGTGGCGTTGGCAGCACTGGCGCGTGAGGGGAAAATCGCCGCCGACGACGTTCAGCGGTACGCGCCGCATCTGAAAAATATGAGCTTGTTCGGCAAGGCGCATTATCTTCAGGCCGCGTTGATGTTCGAGAACACCAAGGCGAGTGCCAAGGAAACCGTTGATATGATTTTCGCGGCGGGGAACGAGACGGGCGGGAAATTCATGTTCAGCGAGACGCTGGATGATGGGTATCTGCGTCTGCTGGCCACGCCTCTGCGCGATAATTGCGCGATCCTTTCCGCCTTCCTTTCCTACGGCAAGACGGAGGCCGGGAAAGAGCTGATCGGCGACAAGCCGTTCAAGCTGGTGCGGATGATTACGCAGAGCCGGGAGAGCCGTGATCACTGGGAAAACACGCAGGAAAATATGTTCTGCATGAACGGGCTGATCGAATATGCGCGGGTTTATGAAACCGAGAAACCCGCGATGACCGTGACTGCAGCTCTGGATTCAACGAAGTTTGGCGAAGCAGGCTTCACGGATTTCCGCGATACGCCTGTTACTCTTTCGAAGCCGATTACTGCGGAGGATCCCGGCCAGAAGCGCGCTCTGAACCTGACCAAAGACGGTCCTGGCCGGCTTTATTATGCCGCACGCGTGCGTTATGCGCCGAAATCCGGCTGGGAGAACAAGATGAACGCCGGAATGGATATCGGGCGCGAATACAGTGTGAAGAAGGACGGCAAGTGGACGATCCTGAAAGACGGGGAAGCCATCAAGCGCGGCGATCTGGTGCGGGTCGATCTGTTCTTGAACCTCCCTGCCCCGCGCAATTTCGTTGTGGTCAACGATCCGCTTCCGGGCGGTCTTGAAACCGTCAACCGCGATCTGGCGACGGCCTCAACCGTGGACGATGCAGAGGCAGTCTACGATCAGGCGGGTGGGTCGCTGTGGTTCAAATACAGCGACTGGCGGGAATATAATTTCTCCTTCTGGAGCTTCTATCACAAGGAGTTGCGGCATGACTCGGCGCGGTTCTTTTCGGACTGGCTGCCCGCGGGGAATTATCATCTCTCCTATGTCGCGCAAGCCATTGCGGACGGGAACTTCGCCGCGCCGCCCGTGCGGGCCGAGGAGATGTACGATCCCGATGTTTACGGGCGTGGGCAGAATGGGGCGCTTGTGATTCAAAATGAGTAAGACATAAAATGAAACAACTTAAAAAAGTTAAGTACTCTTGTTCATTTGCTTGTGTTGATTGTCGTAAAGTTTTTAAGAGACCCGTTATATTTCCATATTCTGCAACTGACGACACAAAGAAATGTCCTCATTGTGGAAATATTTCATATAACTTAGGTCGTAAATTCCATGCTCCCAAAATGCGAGACGATAAAGAATGGGAAATTATCGAGTATCTTATTAGGAAAGGCTTTGTATTTCATACAATTCATGAACCGTTACCCGTGACAAATCAGGATCCTACTTCAAGGTTCATAAGTTACGCATTGGTCCCGTACCCAAAAACTATGGAAGAAGCATTAGAGTTTGTTGAAAAACATAAAAACCAATCTAGGAAAATTAATATTCAAGAATAATACATATAACAATGCTTCGTAATTTTTTTCATAAAAGAATTTTTCTACTCCTTTTGGCAGTAATTTCTGCTCTTACTGCTTCTACTTATTTTTCCCTTACGCCTATCGAAAAATCCCTGCATTCTATTGTCTCGGATGTGCAGACTCTGCGCGTTACCGACCGAAACGGCGAACCTCTTGGCATTACTTACGAAAACCGCTGGAACCTTTATGACCGCGTGGCGCTTTACCAGGTGCCGGAGTTTTTGAAAGTTGCTTTTCTTCATTCCGAAGATCGGCGGTTTTACGTACATGCCGGAGTTGACTGGTCCGCACGATTGGCGGCGGTTTATCAGAATGTCAAAAAACTCCGTACGGTGCGGGGGGCGAGTACGATCACAGAGCAGGTCGTGCGGTTGATCCATCCGCGCCCCCGCTCCCTGTGGTCGCGGTGGCTGGAAGGGTTCGAGGCGCAGAAGCTTGAGCGGAGCGTTTCCAAGGCGGAGTTGTTCGAGTTTTATCTCAATCAGGTTCCGTATGGCTCCAATCGGCGGGGGATCGCGCAGGCGGCGCGGTATTATTTCAACCGCGACCTTTCGACTCTTACGCAAAAGGAAATGCTGGCGCTGGTCGTTCTGGTGCGTGCGCCTTCGCTTTACGATCCCTTCCGGTTTCCGGGGCGGATTGAAAAGCCGCTGATACGGCTGGCTTCATCTTTAAAAGATGAAGGGATCATCAGTGCGGAGGAATACGAGGATATCTCCGGACAAAAACTTGACGTCAGAAGGCCCTCCTTGACTGTCGATGCACGACATTTTGCGCGGTATGTAAGGCTGAACGCCCCCGCGCATCTCCGCGAACATTACCGCACGACGCTGGACTCGCAACTGCAGCGGCAGGTACAGGACATCGTCGATCAGAGGCTTTTGAGCCTTCATAAGAAGCGCGTTCGCAATGCCGCCGTTCTGGTGGCCGATCATGTGACGGGGGAGATTCTGGCATGGGTGGTTGGCGGCGCAGGATTGCTGAATGAGGACACGCCGGGAATCGAGATCGATACGGTGACCACGCCGCGCCAGCCGGGGTCGGCGATGAAGCCGTTCGTCTATGCCGCCGCGCTTGAAAAGGGCTGGACGGGGGCAACGTTCCTTGACGACTCGCCGCTAGCCGAGGCGATCGGGCATGGGCTGCATAATTTTCGCAATTACAGCAATACGCATTACGGGATTCTTACGCTGCGCGAGGCTTTGGGGAATTCTCTTAACATCCCGGCCCTTCATGCCATCCGGTTTGTCGGGACGGGGGATTATTTGACGACGCTCCAGCGGCTGGGCTTTGCAAGCCTGTCGGAGAGTTCGAATATTTATGACGAGGGGCTGGCGCTGGGGAACGGGGCAGTGACGTTGCTGGAGATGGTTCAAGCTTACGGGGCGCTGGCGCATAAGGGTCTTTACCGTCCGTTTCATTTTTTGCGGCAGCAGGACGATCATGAAAAGCCTGTGCGGATTTTTTCGGAGGAATCCGTATCCATGATCGGGAATATTCTCTCCGACCCATGGGCGCGGCGGATGGAGTTCGGCGCGGGCAGTGTTTTGAACCTGCCTGTGCAAACGGCTGTGAAAACCGGCACCAGCACGGATTACCGCGATGCGTGGACGATGGGGTATAATGACCGCTATGTGGTGGGCGTGTGGATGGGCAATCTCGACAACACACCAATGGAGGGGGTGACGGGATCGGGCGGGCCGGCGCTGGTCCTGCGGTCGATTTTTTCTGTGCTGAATAAGAACAGAGAAACGCAGAAGCTTTATCTTAGTCCAGCGCTGGTTTCCAAAAGCGTGTGTGCGCGGCCCCGCGACGATGAGGGTTCCTGCCCCCTGACGACCGAATGGGTTCGGGCGGGATATGAGGAAGAGGCCGGGCATGAAGGGCCGGAACTGAGTGTCATGCCCGAGTTGGTGCGGCCGACGGAGGGGTTGCAGATCGCCTATGATCCACGCATCCCGCAGGCGCACCAGAAATTCCGGTTTGAAATTCGCGGGCTGCCCGAAGGGGCGCGGGTGGAATGGGGGCTGGATGATGCGCCAATCTTGGGTGGGACGGAGGCGACCCTGCTCTGGCCCGTCACGAAGGGGGCACATATTTTACGGGTGAGTTTATTTACTCCTGACGGGGATGTGCGGAGCCTTGATCCGGTGAGGTTTACGGTGAAGTGATGGAACTTACGGCACAAAAAAGAGTAATGCTATACCCCTTTCTCTATATTTCGTTTGTTCTACTTATTATGTATTTCTATGCTATTTTCAATCGCGTTGGAGAAGAGCAAAATCTGAGAGCTATACACTACTCTTTAGCCAGCCTTTTTAATTTCACGTATGCTTTATCGTGGACATTTTGGGGTGCGGTTTATTATTGGTTATTGCAGGTTAAAAAAGGCAAGCTCAAGCAGCAAGATATTTGGCCAGTCTTGGAAAAGGCTTTTCTTCGATCTGTGACCGTCATTTTTTATTTTTGTGTCAGTTTAGTTCTTATTACCCCGTTTTTTACTCATAATGATTTCAGCATATCCAAGCATGAATTTACTGTTATTCATGTAGCGCTAATTCTTCTTACAACTATTTTTCTCTTTTTGCATTTCTGTGCGCTTGTCCTTTTTCAGAGACATCACTCGGGAATTACAGACGCTTTTCAAAATACCCTATGCACAATAGCCATGACTGCAACCCCCGTACTATTTATGCTTATTTTTATGTTCGTGCAGGATTATACCCACTCAATAATTGTACCTATAGTATTTATTTTTGTAATATTACCCTTGTTTTGCAGTGGCCCTTACATACTCGTGTCAATTATAAAAAAGGATGATTCCGTTGCTGAAAAACCACGCGACAGCCAGTTATTGTATCCTCATTTTATCTCATTATTCTTGTTTATAATCCCCGTGTTTTTTGAAATTGCCGCTGAAGTTATTATCGATTAAAACCCTGCTATAAGAGATAAAGTTTACGATAAAGTGATTTTCATCCCCCCGACACCACCTGCCCGTCTACCAGATGAATCCGGCGGTCGGTTGCGGCGGCGCGTTCCCGATCGTGGGTGACCCATAGCCGGAGTGGTTTTTGCGGATTTCTTTTTGAGAAAGACAGACGTTCTTGATCTAAATCAAAGATTTTACAGAATGTATGTTTACATTCCTGGCATGGCTATGCTTTCGACAAACGTTTTGCTTGCAAAATATGATCGTCCGGTGCCGCGGTACACGAGCTTTCCGACAGCGGTGCAGTTCACGGATACGATTTCGCCAGAGGCGCATCGCGAGCTTCTGCGCGGCCTTGACCGCGACGAGCCGATTTCACTGTATCTTCATATCCCGTTCTGTCACAGCCTTTGTCATTATTGCGGCTGTCATACTAAAATCACGGCTACTTATGAGCCTGTCGGGGCGTATATCCGTACGCTGCTGGAGGAAGTCCGGCTCTGCGGGGATATGATCGGCTCCCTGCTGCCGGCGGCGCGGATTCATTTCGGCGGCGGATCACCGAATTTCGCGGAGACTGAGGATTTATCCGCCCTTCTCTCCGGTGTTGCCCGGTCTTTCCTTTTTTCGGAGGACACCCAGATTGACATGGAATGCGACCCGCGGCTTTTGACCGAAGAGAAGATCGCGGCCTACGCCGCCATGGGGGTTACACGCGTCAGTCTGGGCATACAGGATTTCGATGAGAATGTTCAGCGGGCGATCAACCGGGTTCAGCCCTATGAGCTGGTGCGCTGGTGCGTGCAGACTTTGAGGCGGCACGGTATTCATCAGATCAATTTCGATCTGATCGTCGGGCTGCCGGAGCAGACGGTTGAGAGCGTCTCGCGGACGGCTGATCTGGCGATGAGCCTTTCGCCGCAGCGTCTGGCGGTTTTTCCCTATGCCCATGTGCCGTGGATGAAGAAGCATCAGACGCTGCTTGAGAAATTCCAGCTTCCCGGGGCGCAGGAGCGGTTCGATATGATTGAAACCCTGCGCTTGATGCTCACCCGGCGAGGATATCGGGAAATCGGGATCGACCATTATGCGCTGGAGACCGACAGTCTGTGCCGCGCCATGATGCGCGGGTATATGCGCCGGAATTTTCAGGGTTATACGGACGATCCTTCGCGCACGATCCTCGGATTTGGTTTGTCCTCAATCAGCCAGTTCGAGACCGCGTATGTCCAGAATACGACCGATGCGCCGTCTTACCGGGCGGCGCTGAGCGCACAGAATCTTCCGATCCAGAGGGGCTGTTTTCTGAGCGCCGACGACCGAACGCGCAGAGCGTTGATTGAGCGTCTGATGTGCGATTTTAGGCTGAGCTTTGCCGATTTTCCTGAGATCTCCGTGCCGCGGGACCTGCTAGCGCTTCTGGAGCAGGACGGGCTTTTGCGGGTGGAGGGGGATTACCTTCAGATCAGCGAGCACGGGAAGCCCTTCGTGCGGGTGGTCGCGGCGTGTTTCGATCCTTACCTTAACCCCGAGGCGGGTCGTCACGCCCGAGCTGTCTGATCTCATTTACATCAAGACCAGAAGAGCGCCGAAGAAGGTGAGGATGACGTTGGCCGCGGTGTAGCTTCCGGCATAGCCCAATGCCGGAACCTGGCTTTTGGCCATATCCATCACAACGTTGAGGGAGGCCGTGCTGGTCATCGCGCCGGTGATCGACCCCATCAGCAGGGCGGCGTTCATTTTCATCACGTAGCGGCCAATCAGGAAGGCCACGACGACGGGGATAACCGTCACCGCCGCGCCGCAGAGCATCAGGAGCGGCCCCACGGTGGTCAGGGCTTCGAGAACCTTGCTCCCGCCGTTCAGACCGATGGAGGACATGAACAGCACGATGCCAAAATCCATCATGATGTTGCGGGCGGCGCGGGGAAAGGCGCCGAACATGGGATAAAGAGAGCGGATGAAGCTGATGAGAATTCCGACGATGAGCAGACCGCCGGCGCTGCCCAGACTGACGGACACTTCGCCGAATTTCAGAACCATCGTGCCCAGAAGAAGGCCGAGGGCCACACCGATGCAGAGAGTTAGGAGGTCCGTCTTTTCGACGTCGGATTCAATGCTGCCGAGTTTCTGGCTGACTTCGAGGATCAGGTTTTCCTCACCGATGACTTCGAGCTTGTCCCCCTTTTGCAGAATTATGCCATTATCGACCGGAAGGTCCACGCCTGAGCGGAGAAGGCCGATAATGTAGCACCCATGGCGGGCGGGGAGCATAAGTTCGTCCAGAGTCTTGCCGACGATTTCGGATGCGGTGATCGTAATTTCCTTGGTTCTGATGCGGAAATTGAGGAGTTCCTTGTCAAAAACTTCGGGGATGTTCTTTTCCTTGGCGATGCTGTGCTGCGCGACCGAGGCGATCACGGAGACGATGTCGCCCTGCTCGATCATGGTCGTATCACGCTCGACTTCAATGATTTTTCCGGCGCGGCGGATGCCCAGAACGGTGAAGTATTGCCTGTGGGACTCCTGGATCTGGTGAATGGTGCGCCCGATGAGCTTACTGCCCGCTTCAATCTTGTAGGTCCGCACCATCGGCAGGTTATTTTCATTGATGGTCTTGGCGGTTGAGCGCGCAGGCGCGATTTTCCGGGCTTCGGCGGCCAGATCAATGTGAAATATCTGCGGCACGTATTTAATGAAGAGCAGCAACCCGGCAATCCCGAACAAATAAGTGAGCGAATAGGCTACGCTGAGATTTTTTATTATTTCCTGTGCGCTTACTCCTTCGGGCAGAGTTGCCGCGTGCGTGAGGACGGCGTCCTGTGCCCCGACCAGAGTCGGGGTACTTGTGAGCGCTCCTGCCAGCATCCCGGCGGCGCTTCCTTGCGGCAGAGCGAAGATCAGAGCGAAAAGCAGACTTATGGCCACTGCGGTTACGGCGACGATGAGCGAAAGGAGCATATAGCGCGAGCCATCGGAGGCAAAGGAGGCGAAAAAGCTTGGCCCGGCCTGAAGGCCAACGCAGAAAATAAACAGGGTAAAGCCGAAGGTGGCGATCTGCGCGTTTCCGGCGAAACCCCATGAGCCGAAGAGCAGGCCCATGATCAGTACGCCGCTGATATTTCCGAGTCTTATTCCAAAAAAGCTTGTCTTTCCAAGTAAATAGCCAAGGCTTATGACCGTAAAAATGGTCAGAACCTGATCTTTCTGAAGGAGTTCAAAGACGTTGATTTCCATTACTGCGACCTTCCGGTCTTTTATTATACATAATATTTAATGACCGTTCGCGCTCTATATACGCCTTTTGCCATGTGTTTGGGAAGAATAAAATGTTCATAATCCATGCGTTCTGAGTATGGCTCTTATGCATTCCCTGAGCGATTATTTTTGTACCTGAAGGGCAAAGGGCGGGTAATATTATTGCCCTTTCCCTGCCTGATTTCTTAAATTGTTGTTTATGTGAGAAAACAGCTAGAATACTCAGGCAACTGTCGATGGGGCTTACCGCATATGGGCGGGTTAAAGGATAAAATTCTCCGCTGGTTTCAATCCGGTGAGCCCTCGCCTTTTTCGAAGCTGGAGGTTCAGGCGCTGACGCTTGAAAATCATCCGGATAATATCGCAACCTTCGAAGCGCTTTCGCTTTATGAGGCCTGTCTGAAAGCCGATCAGGCGTTCCGGCAAGAGGGTATTCAAGGCGCCGTTTGGGTCCGAAACGAGCAGCAACCTTTTTTGTCAAATCGGCTGGGCGTAATTCAAAGGCTGCGCGATCTATCCGCCGATCCCGAGTTCGGAGCCAGCGCGATGCGGCGAATGAACGGGATGAACGTCAAAACAAATCTTTTTACAAACGATTCCGGAGAACTTGTCCCGGCTTTTGAGCATTCTGCGGACGGCCTTCCTCAGGGGCTGGTTTTTGATCCGCAGGAGGTTCTTGAGCCGCAAAGGCTGCAGGAGCTTGCCGAGCTTTCGCAATTATTTGGCCGCTGCGCCCTTTCCTCCCGCTATGAAATGAACGAGCATATTGACCCTCACTATGATCACTGGACCCTGTTTCCGGGAACAGCGCCGCTTGATGATCGCCTGTTTCAGGGGCACGATGTTCGAATCCTGATTGCGCGGCATCAGCCTTCGGTTATGGTCTACCGTGCTCCGGAAGAGCGGCCGATCTATGATCGCGGCGGGGTTATTCCTGGGCAAGAGAAAGACAAGCTGAAGGAAGTCTGGCAGCCGGCCACGGGTGATTATATTTTCACGTGCGATTTGACGTGGGGGGTGGGCAAGGCTCTGGCGCACTCTTCCCCTGATTTTTCCTGCGAGAGCGAAGAGGATTGCCGGATTCTCGATGTTTACGATGTCGGCGAAGGGCGCGAGATATCCGCGTTTACTACACCTCCCGAGGCTGAACCCGCTTAAGGTTTATTCCGCCGCGCGGCTGGCGCGTTTGCGGTCATGGGGGCTTAGAAGCTTCTTACGAAGGCGCAAAGATTTCGGCGTGACCTCTAGCAATTCATCCTCATTCACGTAAGCCATCATATCCTCCAGAGACATTCGGCGCGGGGGGACCAGAGTCAGAGCTTCGTCGGCGCCGGAGGCGCGGACGTTGGTGAGTTTCTTGCCCTTGAGGACGTTAACCTCCAGATCGTTATCGCGGCTGTGTTCGCCGACGATCATGCCCTGATACACCTGCGTCTGGTGGCCGATGAACATACTGCCCCGGTCCTGCAGGTTGAAGATTGCGTAGGCGACCGCCATACCGTTGTCGGTGGAGATCAGTGCTCCGTTCCGGCGTTGAGGTATATCGCCCTTATACGGGGCATAGGTATGAAAGATGCGGTTGAGGACGCCGGTGCCACGGGTCTGGGTCAGGAAACGGCTCTGATAGCCGATAAGGCCGCGAGAAGGTGCGCGGAAGGTCAGGCGCATTTTTCCGGCGCCGCTGCCGCGCATATCGATCAGTTCCGCCTTGCGGCGGTTCATGGAGTCGATGACCGAACTCTGGAACTCCTCATCCACGTCGATGGTGACTTCCTCGATGGGTTCGAGGCGCTGACCGTTTTCCTCTTTGTAAAGAACCTTAGGGCGGGAGACGGTGAGTTCGAAACCTTCACGGCGCATGGTTTCTATGAGAACTCCCAGTTGGAGTTCGCCGCGGCCGCCGATTTCAAAGGCGTCCTTGTTCTCGCTTTCCTTGAATGTGATGGCCACGTTGCACTCGGCCTCGGCCATCAGGCGCTCACGGATCAGGCTTGAAGTGACTTTTGTGCCTTCCTTGCCTGCGAAGGGGGAGTCGTTGACGCTGATCGTCACGGCCATGGTCGGCGGATCGATGGGCGTGGACTCAATAGGCGTCGTTACGGCAGGGGCGCATATCGTGTCCGCAACGGAAGCTTTTGTAAGCCCCGCGATACAGATGATGTCGCCGGCGTGAACTTCGGTAACCGGCACGCGCTTGTTGCCCTCGAACATGAGAAGCTTGGTCAAACGTCCGGTTTCGACTGTTTTTCCGTCCAAGCTCATGGCCTTAACGGTTTCGTTGATTTTTGCAGAGCCATTAACCACGCGGCCCGTAAGACAGCGCCCCATGAAAGAATCGTAATCCAGAAGCGTCGCCAGCATGGCGAAAGGTTTGCCCTCCTCTACTTTCGGAGGAGGCACATGCTCAAGTACGAGGTCCAGAAGCGGATGAAGGTTTTCGCGGGGGTCGTTCAGCTCGCGGGCGCACCAGCCAGCACGACCTGAAGCGTAGAGAACCGGAAAATCGAGTTGCTCGTCGCTGGCGTCCAGAGAGACGAACAGGTCGAAGACTTCGTTCAGGACTTCTTCCGAGCGGGCGTCGGGCCGATCAACCTTATTGACGATGACGATGGGGCGCAAGCCCAGTTTCAAAGCCTTGCCCAGAACGAATTTTGTCTGGGGCATCGGGCCTTCCGCGGCGTCGATCAGAAGGATCACGCCATCGGCCATATGCAGAACGCGCTCGACCTCACCGCCGAAATCGGCGTGGCCGGGGGTGTCGATGATATTGATGCGGGCGCCGTCCCAGTTGATCGAAGTCGGCTTGGCCAGAATGGTGATGCCGCGCTCTTTCTCCAGATCACCGGAGTCCATCAGGCGTTCGGCGACCTGCTGGTTATCGCGGAACATGCCGCTTTGCTTCATAATGGAGTCGATCAAGGTTGTTTTGCCGTGATCGACGTGGGCGATAATCGCTATATTGCGTAAATTCCGTGACATTGTTTTATTTTCCGTGGCTTCAGCCGCTGTTTCGGGCTGAAGTAATAGAGAGTCCGCGGAGAAAAGGGAAGGAAAATTTACGCTTGAATCATAATTTTACTTATAAAACAATTAGAAAGCAGGGCTCCCCCTAGGCAATCTTGCGTAATTCGTCCATAAAGACGCCCATTTTTCCCAGAAGGGCGCCAACGCGGCGGTTGGCCTGTTCGGAAAGCTGAGCCGTCACGCCGGAAACCTGCTTCGAGGCTTCGTCCACCTGCCCCACGCTTTGATTGATTTCGCGCACGTTACCAGCGACCCCAGTAGTTCCCATTGAGGCTCGTTCAGCATTCGAGGCGATTTCCTTTGAGGCTGCGCTTTGTTCTTCGATCGCGGCGGCGACCACTGTTGCGGCCTCGTTGATCTCCCCGATAATAGTCCCTACCTTGCCGAAGGCCGTGACGGCGCGTTCGGTCGCGCTCTGGATATCCCCGATATGCTGGCTTATATCCTGCGTGGCGCGGGAGGTCTGGCCGGCGAGATCCTTGACTTCGGCGGCGACGACCGCGAAGCCCTTACCGGCCTCTCCTGCTCTTGAGGCTTCGATCGTGGCATTCAGAGCCAGAAGGTTGGTCTGATCCGCTATTTTCTGGATCAAGACCACCACATCGCCGATCTGGCTGGCGGTTATCGCCAGTTCCTCGACAATGCGTCGGGCCTGCTCGGATTCAGTGACTGCGCCGCTGGCGATTTCGGAGGTGCGGGTCATCTGCTGGGTGATTTCGGCGATGGCACTCGACATTTCCTCAGCGGCGGCGGAGATGGCCTGCACGTTGCGCGAGGTTTCATCAGACATACTCGCGGCGCTCTGTGCCCCCTCGCGGGTCAGAGCCACGGTTCCGCCCATGGTGTCGGCGGTTGTTTCCAGAGTTGTTACTGTCGTGTTGATCTGACTGACCACGTCCTTAAGAGACACGTCCACATCGTTGGCGATGTTTACGAATCCGGTCATTTTTTCCGCTACGCTTTCCGTTGCCTTGTTGATGACGCGTGCACCGTTCAGCAAAGACCCTTTCATGCCTTGCTCTAAGATACGGCGGAAGTACTGGTTGCGGCTGACATACTCCATGGCGGCGGTCGCTTCGCGGACAAAGGCGTCCATACTGTCGGTCATTTCATTGAGGGTCCATTGGAACTCCCCAAAGTCCCCGCCTTCTTTTATGTGGGTCAGGCGCGTATCAAAATCCCCATTAGCGAGGGCTTTGCAGACATTTTTAGTTCGCGTTATTTCGCGTTCGATTTTACTTATAGATATTACCGCATAGGCGGAAAGAGCGGCCGCAAGGACCGACGCGCCAAGAGCGACCGCAGGAATGCCCGAAAGTCCGCCGATCAGTGCGATACCCGCGGCAGCGCAGGCCGCTGTTTTAGCCCTTGAGAGAGAAGATAAACTCATCGTATCCGATTTCCTTTTGTTGAAGCAGATTCACCAGCATGGAAAAGGCGCTGTTCATACCCTCTTTACGGTTCGCGTGACGGTTTTCTTCATCCAGAAGCTGTTTGTAGAGCGGGCGTATAATACCGTCCAATACCTTAAGGTCCGGAACGCGGCGGTTGGAGTGATAGCCGTTGACGTTGCCCGACCCATCGAAAGACGGTGTCACGTGGGCGAAGACCCAATAATGGTCGCCGTTCCTGCAGAGATTGACAACGTAGGCGAAGATTTCCTTACGGGATTCCAGCGTGTCCCACAGAAGTTTAAAAACCGCACGCGGCATTTCGGGGTGGCGGATCATGCTGTGCGGCTGGCCGATCAACTCCTCCTCATGGTAGCCGGAGATTTTCATGAAGACACGGTTAACGTAGGTCATGCGGCCCTTGAGGTCGGTTTTACTGACGATGACTTCATCGTTAGCGAAAAACTGTTCCCTGCCTGTAGGGGTTATCGTCCGCGCCCTTGAAAGTATCTGGGTTTCTGCCATGAAACGGCCCTGTATTTGAATAATGTCGCAGTCACAATGCTAAGCTAAGTGAGATTGTTCTAAAAAAATTGATTTAAGTCAATTCTTTGGGGTTTGTCGGCGCGACTTCTGGGGATAAAACTGTCTAACAACCTAATGAGCAAGGAATACCTGATTTGAAGTAAAAGCATTCTGAATACGGGAGGATGCAGATTTGGAAAAACCTAGTCTGTTCCGCACCACGGGCCGTGGGTGATTATTGCGAATTGTCCCTTTTCGGGGATTTCGTGCGAGGATCGGTGTAGCATCCGGCCGATCAGAACGGCATCGCCGATTTCAGGTCTGATAATTCTGCTTTCGTATCTTTCGGGGTGCGCTTTAACATCAGCCGCATCAACGTCGCTAGGCAGCAATTCCATAGTAGCGCCATCAAATGTGAGGCTTGAGGTTATGTCATCGTGAGGATGCCAATGCGATGCGTAGCCGCGCTCGGCCTTACCCGCCGGAGCATGGAAAATATGATAGCCATACTCGCCCATGCCATTCGCTGTGTATTGACCAAGGCATTTAATTTTTTCGACGATCCATTCATCCTTGTTTGGAAAAAAATCCACAAGACATTTTCCGCCGTTATATTCGCCGTCGGTGTCGATGCTGCATCCGCTGCGGGTTCCGATGCCTCTCATGACGGCAATACCTTCATCCACCGTCGTCCTCATCCCCTTCTCGGCTGAGCGGAAAAAGCCGGTAAAATGACCACAGGCCTCACGAAAACCCCTGCCCAAGTCCGGGGTGGCATGGGCCTTTATTTCTTCGGGACTGACATATCCGCGAAAGATTGCGCCTAAAAGAATCCGTTCCCTGACGAGCGAAGCCACCAGATTGCGGTTTAGATCGAAGCCGTATGCTATCTTATCATCCAAGGGGTGTCTTGGAATTTTGTCAATTTCGTTTTGGCCCGTCACTTCGATTTTCCCGCTATAGAAATACTCTTTTTTAGCTGCCCCATTTTAGCCCTGATGATCGCTGTCTGTTAAGCATTATATATTGTGCGCCGCAAAATAAGATATAAAAACGCCATTTAAAAAGTCTTAAAATATTGTCTTAAATGGATAATATCATTCTATTTTGTCTACTTCCTGAATGCATTGAGGAAGAATTCAACGCTGCCTTTTGCCATTTTTTTCAGCTCTTTTTTTGTTGGTTGCGGGGGAATATTCAGGAGCGCCCGCATATGAAGCTCGCCTTTGAATAGGCAGAAAAATCTTCCTGCGGCGTCCCGTTTGTCGGGGAACCTGTAAGAGCACTGTTTTTCAACCTTTTCGAGATATTTGGCAAAGCGAGAGAATAACGACTCCGGCCCGGCGGCATAAAAAAGCCTTCCTATCTCCGGGTTTTTCTGGCCCTCACTCATTATGATCCTGTGCAGGGCGATTGCATCCGAACTATAGACCAATCCAATAAACGCCATTCCGATACCGTATAGCTCCTCATCAGGGTTCTTTCCTGTCAAATTGTAAAAAATTTGATCCCCCGTGTGGCCTTCGCATTTGGAGCGGATTACGGCCTCGAATAGCTCCTCCTTGCTTCCATAGTGATTGTAGACAGTCAGCTTTGATACATCGGCCTTGTTTGCGATCTCGTCCATGGTCGTCCCGGCCATGCCGCGCTTCATGAAGAGCTTTCCGGAGGCCTTCAAGATTTCTCTACGCTTATCCTCATCCTTTGGTCGTCCTGGAGATGCAGACTTTTTTTTATCTCTCATTTATTATACTCTTGCGTTTAATAATTGTTTCCTTATATATTGTACCATATAGTTTAATTTTTGTTAGACCCTTTTCTATGACTAGAATCGCGCTGAAAATTCTGATGGGGGACACGGCTAAATATCTTGGCCTGATTTTCGGCATTACTTTTGCGACGCTCCTGATGTCCCAGCAGGTTTCCATTTTTATCAGCCTTATGGCCCGCACGGCCAGCGCTATTTATGCTGTTTCCGAGGCGGATATCTGGGTGATGGATACGCGTGTCAGGTATATCGAAGAGGTCGAGCCTATGCGCGCCGTCGAGCTTTACAACGTGCGCAGCGTGCCCGGCGTACAATGGGCCGTTCCGTTTTACAAGGGTCTTTCAACGATCCGTATGCCCGACGGGCTGACGCAGCAGGTTCAGCTCATCGGTGTGGACGATGTTTCCCTGGTCGGGATTTGCCCGAAGATGATTATCGGGGACAAGCAAAGCCTGCGCCGCCCTCAGAACGCGATGATGGACCAAAACGGCTATTTTTTCACCTGGCCCAAGCAGAAAGTTACCGTTCCCCGCCCGATCGAACTCAACGATCACCGACTGATGCTGACGTCCGTGTGCGATGTCATGCCGACGTTTTTTACGTTTCCTATCCTTTATGTCTCCTACGAGACGGCCGTGGAAATTACACCGCCAACGCGAAACAAACTGCCCTTCGTTTTGGTTAAAGCCAAGGACGGAGAAGATCTACAGGCCCTTAAAGAGAGAATTTCCGAGCGCACGGGTTTGCAGGCTCTCACGCAGGAGGAGTTTGCCTGGAGGAGCATCCGGTATATTCTTGAGCGAACGGGGATTCCGATCAATTTCGGCATCACTATTATTCTGGGCATCATCATCGGTGCGGCCATCACGGCGCAGACCTTTTATATTTTTGTCATCGAAAACCTCAAACAATTCGGGGCGATGAAGGCGATCGGATTTACGAACGGGCAGCTTTTGCGGGTTGTTCTGCTGCAAGCCGCGGTCGTTGCGTGTATCGGTTATGCACTGGGGATTGGACTGACAGCCTTCTTTTTTCAGTCCACAGCCGAGTTGCCTGCGCTCAAAGGCTTTATCCTGCGCTGGCAGGTGATGGTTGGAACCGCGGTTGTGATCGGAATTATCACTCTGTTTTCGATTATTTTCAGCCTGCGGAAGGTTTTCAAGCTCGACCCCGCTATCGTGTTTAGGGGGTAGAAAATTATGACCGAGGCTGTCAGCATTGAACATATCAACAAGGACTTTTCCATCGGCGACGGTCGGTCCAACCGTGTGATTCACGATGTTTCCTGTACGGTGCGGATGGGCGAACTGACGATGCTGGTCGGGCCGTCGGGATGCGGGAAGACGACCCTGATTTCGATTATGTCGGGCATCCTGACCCCCACAGGCGGGACGGTTACGGTCATGGGCACCGAGATCACCGACCTGAGCGACCGCCGGAAAGTGATTTTCAGACGGGAGCATATCGGCTTTATCTTTCAACAATTCAATCTACTTCCGGCCCTGACGGCGGTCGAAAATGCAGCCCTGCCGCTTATCGCCGGCGGCATTCCGATGAAGGAGGCCGCCGTGAAATCCGCCAATATCCTTGAGACGCTCGGGATGGGGGAGCATCTGCACAAGCAACCGCGTCAACTTTCCGGCGGGCAGCAGCAAAGGGTAGCGATTGCAAGGGCGCTCGTTCACGATCCCGATCTGATTGTTTGCGACGAGCCGACGGCCTCTCTTGACGCCAAGACGGGGCAATCGGTCATGGAGATTCTGCGCTCGGCGGCCAACGATCATCAGCGCGCGGTGCTGGTCGTAACGCACGATAACCGGATTTATCATTTTGCCGACAGAATTCTTGAGATGAGCGATGGAACTATCATCGGCGACCACAAACCGGAAGACTATATTCATAAGGAGTGAAAATCATGCTGAAACTCTGGAGAATCACCCGCGGATGGAAGCTGCCTTTCGTGGCAGTCTTTGCCCTCTGTTTTGCACTTTTTTCAGTTTTGACCCGTGCGGAGGTTCCGAAAAAATCACCCGATGCTCCGCCGCCCCAAAGCGGCTTTGCGCGCTCGGTTTCCGGGATCGGCGTGATCGAACCCAAGGGCGAACTCGTGGCCATCGGGACGGAGATTTCTGGGCTGGTCAGCGAAGTTCATGTGAAGGCCGGAGATACGGTTAAAGAGGGAGCTGCTTTGTTTTCTCTTGATATGCGCGATATCAACGCAAGAATTGATACTTATTTTTCAGTTCTTGAATCAGCCAGAATTGTTGCGGCAGATGCGGAAGATAAATTCAAAATCTTTCAAGATATACGCAATCCACAATCCATCTCAAAGGATGAGTATAATCGTGCCAAGTTTGCCTCTGAAATTGCAAAGTCACAGGTTAAGCAAGCTGAGTCCCAATATACTCTGGCTTGTGTTACCCAAGAAAGGATGACGGTCCGCGCGCCTACCGCCGGGACTATACTGGACGTTAATATCCGCCCAGGCGAGTTTGCGTCTGCGGGCATCGTATCGCCGCCGTTGATCCGTATGGGCGATCTTTCCTCTTTATATGTTCGGGTAGAAATCGACGAGGAAAATGCCGGCCGGATTTCCAAAGATGCCCCCGCCGAAGGGTTGCTGCGCGGGGTGACGGATAAAACTTATCCCCTGACATTCGTCAGGACCGAACCCTATGTCGAGCCGAAGCAAAACCTTGCCGTCTCCGGGCAACGGGTCGATACGCGGGTTTTGCAGATCATCTATACCCTGCCCACCGATGTTCAGGGGCTTTATACCGGGCAGCAGATGGATGTCTATATCGAAGAACCTTCCGACAAATAGGGTTACAAAATATTACAAATTCCCTGCTCCCTTATTGCTCCAATCGGGTTAAAATGTAAGGTGTCCCGCAGGAGATTTTTATGACCCGTTTTTCCGTGTTTTTTCTGGTTCTGTGTGTTCTCTGGGCTCCGGTCCATGCGTTGCGGGAGAGTCCTTCAGAGCGCATGACCATGACCCATGACGGGGTGGAGCGCTATTATACGCTCCATGTTCCTCCGCGTGTTCTTGGCTCAAAGAAAAAAGTACCTCTGGTCCTGATGCTTCATGGCGGCGGCGGGAACGACTCTAACGGGGTCAAGATGAGCCAATTTTCCAAAAAAGCTGACGCGGAGGGGTTTATCGTCGCTTATCCGAGCGGCAGCGGGCGGTTTAAAAAGGTTCTTAAAACCTGGAATTTCTGGCATTGCTGCGGCTATGCGATGGAAAACAATACCGACGACGCAGGGTTTCTGAACGCTCTTATCGATCATCTTGTTGAAAACTATCCCGTCGATCCCGACCGGGTTCTGGTGACCGGGATGTCGAACGGCGCGATGATGAGCCACAGGACGGGGATCGAACTTTCGGGTAAGGTGGCGGCCATCGCGCCTGTGGTCGGCACCATGTTCGGCGATGAGCCCCGTGCCAAAGGGCCGGTTGCGGCGTTCATCATCAACGGCACCGCCGACAAGCATATTAAAATGGACGGCGGCAAGAATGTGAGCCGGATTCAGGACGCGTGGGACGGAACGCCGATGAAGCCCGCGCTCTGGCAATCCGAATACTGGGCGAAACGCAACGGGTGCAAGCCCAAGCCGGAGAAAATCCAATATAAGAAAGACGTCATCCTTTACGATTACCATTGCCCGCAGGGGAAGGATGTGCGGCATATGATCATCGAGGGCGGCGGTCACTCCTGGCCAGGCGGACGGGCTGGGCGGAAAAAGGCTGACGCGCCCTCTCAAGCCCTCAACGCCACCGATGAAATGTGGGCGTTTTTCATGGAGATGACGGAGTAGGTTATTGCTGATATACTCCCACAGTTTTCTTCATTTCTGTTATTGAATAGAATCGCCCGATGTCCCGTTGCATAGGTTAGCCAACATTTTGAGTGAAAGGATTTTACTATGTCCAAACTGAGAAAAACACTACTGACCTTTTCGCTGCTGCTGTTGAGCGCGGGGGCTTTCGGCACGGCTATGGCTCATGACGACGGCGACCGCAACGGTTCTTCGGGCGGCGGGAGTTCCGAGAGCCGACATTACGACTACGGCAATCGCGGGAACCTTGACGACGATGATAATCGCCGCCCGGATAACGGCAGGCACGACGTAGAGGATGACAACTGGAACGACCCCCACTGGAAGCGGAAGAAGCAAAATTCCCATGATGGGAAGTATTACGAGAAACGCTATAACGAAGACTTCTGGCGCAAGGCCTTCAACCTTCATGTTCCCAGCTACCTGAAGGGGGTGGACAGGCGCCTGCCACTGCTGATTGTCGTGGACAGCACGGGAGAATTCCGCGGACAACCCAGCCGCGTGTTCTTTCAGAAAAAGGCGCACCGCGAAGGATTCATCCTCGCCTATGCGCTTGTAAAGGGGCACCGGGTTTACGATGACCGCTATACGGACGACCTTATCGTGCGGACCGTCCTGAATATGCTTGACGGGCATTACCGCGTGAACACGGACCGGATCAGTATCCGCTACGACTAAGGCTTAAGAGGTACGTGCTCTCCTAACCGGCCGGGACGGCCCGCCTTCCCCCGGAGGCTTCGGGCCGTTGTCTGTGCTTCCTTTTCTCAAATACTCTTAAGTATCCTGCGATGCGGCTCCCGGAAACAATCGTTTTTTTTTCGCGCTTTTACCCCCCTATTTCGTCATTAACTTTTTAGAAGGGAATCGTCCGGTTCCTCGTTGCATAGGTGAGGCAACACTTTGTGTGAAAGGATTTTACGATGCCCAGACTGAGAAAAACACTGCTGACCGCTTCGCTGCTGCTGATGAGCGCGGCGGCATCCGGAATGGCTTTGGCCGATAATAACAACCATCATGGTGGCAAGTGGGGCGGTTCCGAAAACCGCGATTACGGGTACGACGATCACGGGCGATGGGACGACGATGACGACCCCCGCGAGGATAACTGGCGCGAGGATGGCGACGATCACCGCGGCGGCTATGACTGGAACAAACGGAAACACTACGATAAACAATGGGACCGTTATGGCGGATACAATAACCGTTACGATTGGCGCAAGGCATTTGACCTTCATGTCCCCAAGCGCCTGAAAGGTACGCACGCCCGTTTGCCGCTGCTGATCGTCGTGGACAGCCGGGGCAATTTCAGAGGCGTTCCCAGCCACAGGTTTTACCGCGATAAGGCCGCTCGGGAGGGATTCATCCTTGCTTATACCTATAGCAGAAACCCTTACGGTTTCCGCAGGCATGAGGACGATATCGTCCGTTCCGTTCTCGGGCTTCTGGATGGGCATTACCGGGTCAACACCAACCGGATCAATGTCCGCTACGACTAAGGCTTAAGAGGTACCCACCCTCTTAACCCGGCCGGACCGGCCCGCCTTCCCCCCCGGAGGTTTCGGGCCGGTTCGTCTTTTTTGGGGTATTGTCAACTGGGGTTCAGTGCGCCGAGGCGATCGACTTTTTCCGCCTGATCCTTTTTCGGGCGGGCATACTGTTCCAGCACTCGCGCAAAATCCTCTTTCAACGGCTCGAAGGGCGTCTCCTGTCCGGCATAGAGTGCCGCTTCGAGGCGGGCGAAGAGTTTTTCCGAGCGTTCACGCATATCACCTTCCAGCCCTTTGGAAATATGCTGCGCGATATCCTTGAGCGAAGCGGCGGGGCGCACTCCCGCTCTCTGAACCGCGAAGGTCACGATCATTTTTTTGAGTTCGTCCAGCGTTGCGACCTTGTGCAAGTCGGCGGGCGATATTTTATCTTCGTTTGCGGGCTGGGGGATGGGTCTGCGGATGACGGGCTTGTTTTCCGGCACTGTTTCCTTAGGCTGCATGGGTTGCGCGGTCTTAATCCTTTTTCTGCGCCAGAAGAGTATGGCCAACCCTGTGGCCAGAGCCGCAAGAACTGCCAAACTGCTTAAGATGTAGGCATCCCGCCTCAGGAGCTCCGATGCCTTAGGGTTGACCTCTTCAGGCTCTGTGCCTTGTTGCTGTGCCGTTTGGCCGGGGTTTGAGAGAGAGGATTGGGCCGATCCAGCCTGCGCCATGATTCCTCCGGCCACATTGATCGTACGGGCAGGCAGCGTGGCGTAAGCGATTTTGTTATTCCTGATATCCCACCACGGAACCTTGATCTCGGGCAACGTCAACGCTCCGCCATTCTGGGGGATCAGGGTATATATTTCCTCGCGCCAGCCGGACACCAACTTTCCGTCCTCACTTATGCTTAACCCCGTTTGCGGGGTTTCTGCATAAATGCGAAAGTCGCTTTCCGATGCTATCTTTCCGTTGAGATCGGGAAGGATGGTCCCGACGTTTCCCTTCGCCACCAGAGTCAGGTGGCGGTAGAGCGGTTCGCCGACTTTGGCTTTTTCTGCACCCTCCAGGGCATCTGAGATTTTTAAATCTTCGGCCGGAAGCCAGGGATCCATCTGCGCGGCGTCTTTTTTGACCTCCAGCATGATTTCGTCCGAGGTCAGGGTAAAGGGCTGGCCCATGATGTCTGCCAGAAAAGCGAAATCCTGAAATATTCCGAAGGGATCCTGGGGCGTTCCACCGAAGGGCGACGTGCTGCGGGCCTGGCCCCTGACCATGCCCTGAAAAACAAAAGAAGGAATTTTCAGTGGTCCGTCCTGAAGCGGGGTTACGAGATAGCGCAGTTCAATGATTTTTACCGACCTTGCGCCTTGAATTTCATCGTATACTTTCGGCTCTCCCTGTTTTTCGACGAGGGCGTTGTCTATCTTCAACTCGCCGAAGGAAATGTCGGACACGGCCGCCGCGGCCACGAGGCGGACCGTAAAAACTACAGGGCTGTTGCGGTAAGGCGTTCGGTCGCTGACCGCCGCGTCGATATAGACGTCGCGGCCTTGTTTGTTTTTTGTGATATTCGTATTACGCACCGTTTTTTTGACAATCAACTTGAGTGTCTGTGAATTTACTACCCCCTGATCCGTTTGCACCGATAACTCCGGAATGGTGATCTTCCCCTCATGCAGAGGCTGGAGAACCAGATTCCAGACAATCTGGGACTCATATGCTCCGTTTATTATGCTGAAATTCGAAGACTGGCCGCGAGACACGATCCGAAAATCGCCTTTAAGAGCTGAAAAGTCAGGTGTACCCGCCTTGTTTGCTCCCTCCAATGTCAGGGTCAGCGTCAGGGTCTGGTTCAGAGACACTTCCGAACGGTCTGTTTGGGCTTTAAGGCTTGCCGCCCATGCCGTCCATGACCCGCATAACATCAGAATAAAAGTCAAGAATACGAGAAAATGGCGCGTTTTTACCATGTCTGTCCTCCTTCGGTTGCTCCTGATTGCAAGGATTCAATATAAAATTTGTTTTTCAAAAAGGTCTCGGTGTCGCTATCGATGTGGCTGAGCCATTGATCGGCGTTGACATCCTGCTGGGTGCGAGGGCGCTGATCGCGCAACCTCTGCTGGTTGGCTTGGTCGCGCAAGCTCGGGCGCTTGGTCGGTTCAACCTGACCACCCTGCTGTGCCTCCTGTTGCCTGTTGTCGTCCGGTGCTGCTTGGTTCCTTTCCTGTTGTGGCGGTTGTTCCTGCTGCCGGGATTTATCCTGCGCCTGCTGTGTATGTTCCGATTGTTGCTGTTCCGGCTTTTCCTTTTCTGCTTCTTTCGGCTTCAGTTGATCGGGCTGAGGCGGGAAATCGCCAGAATTCTTCTTTTCCTCCTGCGGTTTTTGATGTGAGGAGCCTTCCTGTTGCTTTCCCTCCTGATTTTTTTCGGATTTTTTCTGCTCTTGCACTTCATCCTGATTTTGACTTGTGCCCTGCTGGGTGTTTTTCTTCTCCTTTTTCTGTTCTTCAGGCTTATTAGGTTTGGAATTTTCTGATTTCTGCGGCTGTTTTTTTTCTTCGTCGGCGTTTTTCTGATCTGCTGACTCAGGGCTTTCGTTGCTTTTTTGCTGCTGTTGCTGTTGCTGTTGCTGCTGTTGCTGCTGTTGCTGCTGTTGCTGCTGTTGCTGCTGTTGCTGCTGTTGCTGCTGTTGCTGCTGTTGCTGCTGTTGCTGCTGTTGCTGCTGTTGCTGCTGTTGCTGCT
>JAGNKE010000036.1 GCA_018000295.1 Alphaproteobacteria bacterium
CCTAGATGTCAAAAAGCTGTGGCTGGATGTCGATGCCTCCCTTAATAACGGGGCCATTCAGGCCGATGTCGATATGGATCCGTGGATTGTCGGGGCCGGGGTTTCCTACCGATTCTAGTCTGGGTTTTTTTTAAAGTTACTTTATGAGCGGATTCCCTGTATGAGGGGGTCCGCTTTTTGATATTTTTTCTTGAGTGTTGGGTAATATGTTGTAATTTGTTAATATAGTTTTGGGCTTTTATTATGTAATAATTAGTTGTTATGCATCCTGTTACCAAACATCACAAGATTCCTTCCGGCTTTCTAAAAAAGAACGTCATCGTTCTGTTTCTTGGTCTTGTTTTTGTGCCGTACTTTTTATTGGGCACAATAGATTATGTCATTACTCTTCGAAGAAAAAACGACGCTTTTAGTTATTTTCATAACAAAGACTATTCAACTGCGTATCGTGAGATCATGCCGTTTGCTCAGAACGGAGACAGTGAGGCCCGGTTTGTGATTGGGTCTATGACAGCCTTTGGTGTTGGCACCAATAGGGATAAAATGCTTGCAACGCAGTGGTTTTCCTGCGAAGGGGTTAGTGGTTGCGTTAATGGCTATAACGAATTCAGGGCTGGAAAGGGCTGTTTTTCAGGTGAGTGGGGGGATTTATCTTATGAGGAGTGTATCCTCTGGCTAAAATTTTCTTCTGATCTCGGATATCATCCTGCCAGCGAGTTGCTTGAGGAGTATCAGAAAAAGAAAGCTGCAGAATTTTCTTCGGATAAGAAGCCCCCGAAATGATTTTAAATTGAGGGAAATCTTTTCCTTAGTAGTGCCAAAATTAATGTTGCCGAAACTAGCCCCGTCCCGGCCAAGACCTGAAGGCTCACATTTTTTAGCCCATGTGCCCGTCTTACGAAGTTCTCGCAATTGTTGAACAGCAGGTGATAATCGAAATCCGTTTCCGACAGCGCTTTACGGACGGCTTCTTCCCTTTGAGCCTTTGAAGGGTAGGAGATACGGTAAACTTTTTGGCCGTTGGCGAATTCGTCGTAGCTCTGATTTAGGGGGGCTTCGACTTCACGGTGCACAGTCCTGACCGTATGGTTTCCGAACGGACATTCGTTGACGATAATTCCATAATGGCGCAAAACTCCATAGAGCGGAGTGTAAATGATATCTCCTAATTTGAGTCTGTCCCGTTTGGCCCGTTTTCTTTTGAGGGGGTTCAGTTTTTTCAGTTTCATATGCTTTCCCTTTTTGTTAGAATAGCATATATTCATTTTACGCATATATGATAGGTTATGCAAGCTGAAACATCCTATCCGGCCATCGTCGGTAAATTGCTGGAAAATTTGAGGAAGGATCAGAACCTCAGGCAACAGGAGCTTGCGGGGCTGCTGGGTTTAACCCAGTCCGCGTGGTCGCGGATCGAGCGGGGGCAGACCGGTTTGTCTATGGATTTGCTGGTGCGGGTTTGCGATGTTCTGGGAACGAGCCCGCATTTACTGCTCGGCGATGCCGACAAGGCCCGGGCCGGATTGCTCGCGCAGGGGATCAAAGTCCATCCGCATATCATCGCCCGACCGGAACGGATGATGGCGGTACTGGGTCTGGCGGCGCTCGGGATGCTGATTTTTGCGATTCTGGGGCGTAAGTCATAGGTTCGTTGTTTATATGTTCTTGAAATTGCCTGTTTTGTGAGTAATAAACCCCAGTATGGAATTCTTCAACAAACCCAAGAGACGGCGCAAGGTCAAGAGATCGCGGCCGGATAAGACCCTGATCGGCAAGTCTGAGTGGTGTGCGTTGCCTGACCTTGGTCTTCCTGCGGTGAAGGCGCGGATTGATACCGGAGCGCGGACTTCCGCGCTTCATGCATTCGATATCCGCGTGATCAAAAAGGGAGAACACAGGTTTGTCCGGTTCAAGATCAATCCCCTGCAGAATAACAGTGATCTTGTTTGTGATTGCGAGGCACCGTTGATCCAGAAGCGCGATGTTATCAGCTCCAACGGAGAGCGGGAAAAGCGTTGCGTGATCAGAACGACGCTGGTTTTTTCCGGTGTGACTTTTCCCGCCGAGATAACTCTGACGTCCCGCCATAAGATGCAGTTCCGGATGCTTCTGGGGCGCGAGGCGCTTAAAAAAGCGCGGTTTATCGTCGATCCCTCCAAATCCTTGCTTCTGGGACGCATGACTGACGTTATTAAGCTTTACGAATGATCTTCTAGAGAGAGAGACCTTTATGAGAATTGCCGTTCTTGCCAGCGATCCCGAGCTTTATTCCAACAAGCGTTTGATGGAGGCCGGGGAACAGCGCGGTCATAAGATGAGCTTCATCGCCATCAAAAACTGCTACATGGATATTACGGCGCGCAAACCGGAAATCCATTACCGCGGGGGGGAAATTCTGGAGCGGTTTGATGCGGTGATTCCCCGTATCCGTCCGTCCATGACCTTTTACGGTTGCGCTGTTTTGCGACAATTTGAGTTACAGAATTCCTATTGCCTGAATGGGCCGATTTCGATTACGCGGGCGCAGGACAAGTTAAGAACGCTTCAGATGCTTTGCAGCGACAAGCATATCAACATTCCCAAAACGGGCTTTGCTAATTCGCCGCTGGATACGAAAGACCTGATCAAAATGGTCGGCGGGGCGCCCGTCGTCATCAAACTGCTGGAAGGGACACAGGGCAAGGGCGTGGTTTTGGCGGAAACCGAAAAGGCGGCGGAGAGCGTGATCAACGCGTTCAAGAGTCTTAAGGCGAATATTCTCGTGCAGGAATTTATCAAGGAATCCAAGGGTGTGGATTTGCGCTGTTTTGTGATCGGCGGAAAGGTTGTTGCCTCCATGGAGCGGCGGGCCGCCAAGGGGGAGTTCCGCGCTAATATCCATCTGGGCGGATCGGGCCATAAGGTTGAGATTACCGCGCAGGAGCGCAGAATGGCGATCGAAGCGGCCAAGCTTGTCGGATTGAAAGTCTGCGGGGTCGATATGATCCGTTCTCATGAAGGGCCGAAGGTACTGGAGGTCAATTCATCGCCGGGGCTGGAGGGCGTGGAGGGTACAACCAAAATTGATATCGCCGGTTTGATGATAAAGCATATCGAGGACAATGTAGATATGCCAAAGGCAAAACCCAAAAAGAAAGCCAAAACGAAGAAAAAATAGTGCGCGGGTTTTGCAACCGACTATCTTTAATTGAATAAGGCGGCTTATGAGCCGCCTTATTCGGTTTCGAGGAGGTTATTTTTCTTAGACGATAGCGATACTGCCTGCGGCGATCATGTCTTCGGCGGAGCCGAGTCCGGTCGCTCCTGCCAGCGCTGCCACTATTTGCAAGCTTGCTTCCGTTCCCGTGCCGTCTGCATCCACGCCGATGACCGTGTTGCCGTCCACTTCCAGAGTCAGGATGAAGTCGTTGATGGATTGAGTCACAGGATCGAAGGTGTCCAGATCAATCAGGTCGGCCAGAACGATCACGTCCTGTCCGTTCGTGAAGTCGCCGATGATATCGGGACCGGAGGCAATGCTGTCCGCATCAAACAGGAAGGCATCGTTCCCGGCTTCGCCGAAGAGGATATCCTCGTCTGTTCCGCCATAGAGGAGATCGTTTCCGGTTCCACCGAACAAGGCGTCGTTCCCGGATCCTCCGAACAAGGCGTCATCTCCGGCATCGCCGCCG
Organism: Alphaproteobacteria bacterium; assembly: GCA_018000295.1. Taxonomy (GTDB): domain Bacteria; phylum Pseudomonadota; class Alphaproteobacteria; order Micavibrionales; family Micavibrionaceae; genus JAGNKE01. Next base: position 3,672 of record JAGNKE010000036.1, read on the forward strand.
AGAGCATCGTTGCCGTCTTCTCCGGCCAGAAGGTCGCCACCGAGCCCGCCGGACAGCAGGTCGTTTCCTGTGCCACCGAAGAGCGCGTCATCGCCCGATTCTCCCGCGAGTAGATCGTTGCCGCTTTCACCGGCCAGAACGTCATAATCAGCGCCGCCGAAAAGAGCATCGTCGCCGTTGCCGCCTGCGATAAGGTCGTTGCCGAGTTCTCCGGCAAGAATGTCGTTTCCGTTTTCACCGAACAGGGCGTCGTGACCGGACTGGCCATTGAGGACGTCATTGTGGTTTCCACCGAAGAGAGCATCGTTGCCTAGGCCGCCCAGAAGAAGGTCTGTGCCGTCACCCCCTGCGAGAACATCGTCCCCGACCTCGCCATCGAGGATATCATTGCCCTGTTCTCCGGCCAGCAGATCGTTGCCGATCCCGCCTGCCAGCACGTCGTGGCCGTATCCGCCAAAGAGGGCATCGTTTCCGGATTCTCCTGCGAGCAGGTCATTGCCGTTCCCTCCGGCCAGAAGGTCATCGCCCGTGCCCCCGAAAAGGGCGTCATCTCCATCTTCTCCGGCCAGAACATCGTTGCCGCGTCCGCCGAAGAGAGCGTCGTTGCCGGAACCGCCCAGCAGTAGATCATTTCCAGGGCCACCGAAGAGGGCGTCATTGCCCCGCTTTCCCGCGAGGAAGTCCTGTCCGCGGCCACTGACAAGAAGATCGCCGCCCGTGCCGCCGATGAGGACATCATCGCCCCAGCCGGAGAAGATGGCATCATTGCCCGCGTAGCCTGCGATTAAATCCGCGCCTGCCGTGCCGAGGAGAAGCTCATCCAAAAGGCTTCCGAGAATGATTGCATTGGGTTTGTAGGTAGACATTTCACGCACTCCTGTTGTCATAGTGTTTTGCGGGTGTAATGCTTGGCACGGTACTCTGTATTACGCTACTTGTCAATACATAGTACTGTTATGCAGAGTAATGCGTTGCAGAGTACTCTTTTTCGGAGTATAATTGCCTGTAACTTACTTTAAGTTACTGTTAATGAACTAAAATCCAAGGTTTCAGGTTTTGAGCGAATTGTCCGTTGATAGCTGGATTTCGCAGATCCGAAAGGGTCTGGTGGAGCTTTGCGTGCTGGCGATTCTTTCGCGGGGGGAGGCTTACGGCTATTCGATATTGCGGCAGCTGGAAGAGTATCCGGGGCTGGCGTTCAAGGAAAGTACGCTTTATCTTGTGCTTGGCCGTCTGAAGAAAGAGGGGCTGGTCAGTGTGCGGACCGGGCCGTCGGAATCAGGGCCGCCCCGCCGCTATTTCAAACTCACAGCGTCTGGAAAGAGGCGTTTGCAGGATATGCGGCATTATTGGGACGACACTAACAAGGCAATCCTCCGGTTGCTTGAGCAGATTGAGGAATAGGCATGGATCATCTTTCCCGCGCCGGACGCAAACGGCTCACAAAATATCTGAAGAAAGTCAGCCGCTCCATGAGACGCAAGGGGGCGGACAAGGAGGAAATCGAGGCTGTGGTCGAAAGCCTGAAGGAGCAGGTGCTTGAGATCGTCGGACGGCCCGAGGAAAAAGCCGGGAAAGAAGTGGTCGAAGAGATTCTCAGTAACTTCGATGCGCCGCAGGCCTTTGGGGAGCAGGTGGCTTTGAGTGCCTCGCCGGACCGCGATCCGACGGCGTGGGTGGGGCAGTTCAGCGCAAGGGCCAGCATAGGCGGCGTTTTCATCGCGCTTTTGATTGGTTTGATTGCCGAGGCTTCAGGCGGGCAGGGGAAGGATATTGGCGGAATATTCTTTTTGATCTGCGAAGTCATGGCTCTGATTACCGGAATCATAAAATTCCGGACCCGACCGGGAAAAATCGGAACTTATATTTCCGCTGTCCTTCTGATTCTCTTTCTTATTATCGCGGGCGCGAACAAGTAAAAAATCCGCCCGATATACCTGATACCGGGCGGGGGAGAGGCTCAGAGTCGGTGAGTCAGAAGCCTTTTAAAGTGGTGCCGCCAGAGAAGCCCAGCCCGGTGGGAGCGGACAGAAAGCTCCTGCTGGCGGTCCTCTCGGGGGTTAGACTTTTTTACTGTTTGTTTTATTTTCTATCGCTTTTGCGACAGCGTTGTCCTTGATCGGGATCAAACGCGGCTTCTTTTCTTCGGGAACGACCCGTGTGAGCGAAACCGTCAGCAGGCCATCCTTAAGGTCTGCTTCTTCGACCTTGATGTAATCGGCCAGACGGAAGGTACGTTCGAAAGAACGGGTCGCGATCCCGCGATGTAGAACGTGCAGACCCTCTTGTTCTTTCTGTTTCTTCGTGCGGCCGGAGACGTTGAGAACGCCGTCCTGAAGGACGATGTTCAGGTCTTCCTGCTGGAAGCCGGCGACGGCCATCGTAATACGGTAGCCCTCCGCGCCCGTTTTTTCGATGTTATAGGGGGGATAATTGTCAAAGCTTTCGGAGGTGTCGCGCAGAAGCGATTCGAACAGATCATTGAACCTGTCGAAGCCTACGGTTTGGCGCAATAAGGGGGTGGTAAGTGTAAGGACGTTTGTCATTGTGATCTCCTTTCAAAGCAAGATTCAACAAACAGTTTCAATATGTTACGGACCCAATCAGGCATCCGTTTATGTTTTTTACTCTACTCCTATTGCCAAAAAAGTCAAGATATTTTTGGCAGTCTATTCGTGTAAGTGCTAAGGGCCAATAGCTCTGGATCGGGAAATAAAAATGTCTAATATCAGAGTATGTGGAAAGCCCTTGGTTATTCTCTTTTTGTAGCTTTCATTATTTTTTGCCTTCTTGAGGGATATTCGCTATGGAGACTTACTAAGGTATTTGCCGGTCCTTTTCCGGGGGCTGAACTTGTCCGGCCTCTGGATCTTCCGATTGAGGATATCGTCTTTGAGGATGAACTTGGTGCTCGTCTTGCCGGGTGGATTGTGCCGGGGCAGAAGGGGCAGGGTGTTGTTCTAGTCTTGCATGGCTATTCGGTGCATAGAAATATCTTGCTTAAGCGTGCGCGGTTTCTTCATCAGGCCGGATATACGGTTATGCTTTTTGATTTTCAGGGGCATGGGCAGAGCAGTGGTGAGTTCGTCACCTTCGGCTACCGCGAGTATTATAATGTCGTTGCAGCGATGAAGCTTTTGCGCGAACGGTTTCCGGCAGAGAAAATTGGAATAGTGGCGACGTCCATGGGCGCTGTCAGTGTTTTTTCACAAGGCAATGCTGTCTCCGCTGATGCTTATGTGCTGGAGAGTCCGTTTAAGGGGCTTAAGAGGTTTTCTGAAAGTAATCTTAATAAATTTTTTGGAGTTAATACTCCTTTCTACACACCTATTTTTCTTAAGATGCTTTCCTATCGGCTTGGGTTTAATACCGAGACCTTCATCCCGGTAGACGGGCTGAAAAATCTGTCCGGTCCCTTGTTGATGGTTGCTGCCAGCGAGGATGTTTATGTTCCTCTCTCTGAAATTATGACCTTCTATCGTTATGTTCCGGAACCGAAGGAAATGTGGATCATCAAGGGGATGCCGCACGGGGATTATTCTCATACCGTTCCAGAAGAATATCAGAAACGGGTTCTAGGTTTTCTGCAGGCTCACCTCAGGAAGCGCCATGATTGATCCTGTATTTTATGTCGGGTGATGTTCCGATGAGACAAAAGCGTAAGCGTATTGCACGATTAATCTTTCTGTTATTGATCGCATTCTTTGGATCGGTGGCGATTATTCTCTGGCAGTTTGGCAGCTTATTCATAGGCCCTTTTCCGAATTTCCATCAACCTGTACCCAAGGATTTTCCGGTCGAAGTCATTTCGTTCAAGGATGAGGCGGGGACGGGTTTAAAGGGCTGGTTCATATCCGGCAAACAAGGCCGCGGAGTTGTTTTGCTTTTGCACGGGCACGGAGGACATAAGAGTATGTCTTTGGATCGTGTCCGGTTTTTGCACGAAGCGGGTTATGCCGTCTTTGTTTTTGATTTTCAGGGGCATGGGGAGAGCGAACAGAAAAACTCGACGCTAGGATATCAAGAAGCGGCGAATGTTCGGGCGGCTTTAGGCATTATTCGAGAGCGACTGCCTATGGAGAAGATCGCCATCATCGGGCCTTCACTTGGCGGGGCGGCTCTGCTTGTCAAAGGGCAGGTGATTGCGGCCGATGCCTATATTCTGGAGGGGGTTTATCCTTCACTGGCGCAGACAGGAGAGCACCGGTTCGCGGAAGTTTTGGGAGGGCAGGCGGCGCACTGGCTTTTGCCCCTGCTGGTCGGGCAGGTGCGCTGGCGGCTTGGGTTCGATCCTGATTTGCTTCGGCCGATCGACAGCATCTCAGAGCTGAAGGCGCCGGTCCTGATTATTGGCGGGAGCAAGGATCCCCATGTTCTTCCGAAAGAAACGCGGGCCTTATATGATAGGGCGTCTGAACCTAAGGAACTCTGGATGGTCGAGGGGGCGGGGCATTACGATTTCTATTTATATGCTCCAGAAGAGTATAAAGCGCGTGTTCTGGGGTTTTTTAAGCAACATTTCGATCCCTCTTAATGACTGTAATTAAATGATTTTTAGGTTTTTATACTGATAAATTCTTTTCTTCCCTAATTTTTGAAAGATCGTTATAATCAGGGGTTAATAATAAGCGCAGCGGAGTTGCGCCTGGTAGTCTTGGCTTCGGCCCTGACGGGTGATTAGGGATGTTAACCATCGATTTTGAGAAAAAGACTGTCTGGGATCAGGTCGAAGGCGCTTCCTTTGATCAGTTGCAGCAGCTTGATTTTTTTACCCGTTGTCGTCTCATGCGCCGTCTGGGCGAGGAATATGCCGACAATATAAACCCCGAGAAGCCGGAAGCCTATCGCACTTTGCTGTATCAGGAGGGAATGCTCCGCGATCTTTTTGTATTGGATAATCTGCGGCCGATTGAGTTTTCCTCCGATGCCGCCGCGATTACTGATTTTGCATCAAAGGCTGTTGAAAGCGGGGATTTTCAAAAATGGAAGACGCAATGGGAAGAGTCTGACTTCTTCAAACGCAGGGGCGTCATATTTCAGATCCAAAGTCAGTTTGGAAAGGCTTTTGGCATCGATATCCGTTCGGGCCATGCGAAGATCGATACGACTGAAATCATGGAAGCGGAAGTGAACTATTCCGAAGGGCATAGTCGTCCGGTTCCTACAGTCACCATCAGTCGGGCAAAGGCTGTTCAAGACGATTTCAACCGCGCTTTTCACAGCATCGTTTATGCTTGTGCCCGGCTCTATCAAGGCGGTCTGATGTACGGTCAAATCCCGATGGAAAAGGGAAGTCCGCGTGAGGAATTGGCCTATCGGACTTTTGCAGATTTGCGGGCGGAGGACAGTATGTTCTGGGAGGCGGACGGGTTCCATCCGTTCATGAATCAGCCATCCCGCCGTCATGCCTCATGGCTTGCAGACACCGCACTTCAAACGGTTACCGAGAAAACGGAACCTGAGGATCCAGATTTTGCCCAGCGCATGATTAAGGATATCAATGCTGGAACCAAAAGCCGCTATCAATCGGCCAAGATTCTTTATGCTGCTAATATGAAGGTTCAGGCGCCGGAGGATGTGTGGAACGCCGTTCAGGCGATTTTCCCCGCCGATATCCGCAGCCTGAGTATTGGCGCACAGAGCGCGGTTGTTAAGCTGGCCAGCGATATTCATGGCCGCGGTGAAAAGATTCCGCCGGATTTGAACAAGGCCATCAACAGAATTCTTGAGAGCTATCCGCTGACTCCTGAATATAAAACATTCCTTATGGAGCGGCAGGGTGAATTGCTGGTGCGGATGGCGAATGATCCTGTTCTCCAGAAGGCCGAAGCAGAGTGGGATACTTACAGGGATTATCAGAAAATCCGCGCTCTCCAGCACGCGGTTAATCTTCACGCGGAGATTTTCGGATGCAGTCCGGCTCATATTAATACGGTTGATATTCCCCCCGTGCCTTTGCCGAATGGGCGGGGCCATTCGGTGACCTACGGGAATTATCTCTGGCGTCAGCCCAATGCAAGGATGAATTTGAACGTCAACGAGCACGCGGGTGTGCTGGAGCATTTTTATCAGGCTCTGAATACCGTCATGCATGAACAGCAGCATCGTTTTCAGGATTATCTTGCCAAGGAAGTGGAGTGGAAGGGGCTTAAGCCTGATCATCCACTATACCATCAGGCCCGGTTTTTCTCCGCCGGAAGCTACGTTTATGTGACGCATGAGCAGAATCAGGATCACTATCAGAACAATCCGCTGGAACGTGATTCGTTTGCGTTCGGTAACGGGGTTGCTTTTTTTATCGCGCTTGCCAATAACCAACAACGTCAAGAGTATTTCAGGAGAATGGAAGCCATACATGAATATCCCAGAGGAACGGAAATTGATCTGACCCGCGGGTTTGACAAACTTCCGTGGGCGCATCATCCACCCATGCCGGAGCCGGAGGGGTATTAACATGGTCGGGCAGGATAAATATATTAAGCTTTGGGATGTTTCCGGCGGTTATATTTCCGAGGATGATTCTCAAGTCGTGGGCGCCTTAAGGCTGGATCAGGAGAATATGCTCCATGTCGTTGCCTCGGAGACGGAATCGGCGGATGAGACGCTGGAGAGAATTTGCGAACGGGTTAATGCCATGCGGACTTTCCATGTCCGCACTGTGGCTGCAGACGGGTCCGTCTTAACCAGTCAGGCTGTTGTCTATACCCGCGAGGATGCGGGTTTTATCGAGGCTCTGGAGTATTATCTTCAGAATAACGAGTTTTTATCCTTGAAGCCTTTTGAGGGAGAAATCTAAGGTTTTACAAACGGTTACGCTGCAGTGCAGCGCGGTTTGTTTTTGACAAGAATCGTATTTTTTGCAAGGTTCAAGCACTTGAATTACAATGATTATTGGAAAATGAGCGTTCTCAGGGTGAGTCTATGAATAAGCCAGTCAAATTCAACAATACGATGCGCGACTCCTACCAGTCGAATGTGGGGATGCAGCCGTCCGCGACCGAAATGACGCAGGCGGAAAAGCATATGGAGCAGGTGGGCTGGCATTCCGTGCAAGGTGGGGGCGGGACGTTTTTCCATGTTCCTATGTTGCGTGGGCGCGACCCGTGGGAAGAGCAAAAGATCGTCCGCGAGGCTTATCCGGCCTTGCCAATGAGTATTCTGGTCCGCGGTGACGTGCTGGTCGGGTATGACGTCAATCCCGATGACGTTATTGAGGCTTATGTGCGCGAGATGGTCAATACCGGGATTAACGGGTTTACCATTTTCGACGGTTTGAACGACACGCGGAATCAGGAAGTGCCGATCCGGGCGGTCAATCAATGCCGTGATGAGGGTGCCAAGGTTTATGCTCAGGGAGTAATCTGTGTCGGCGATACGCCCGCGTTCGATATGAATCTTTATATGGATTCGGCGGCGAAGCTGGCCGCAATGGATGTCCGCGATTTTTATGTCAAAGATCCCTGCGGCCTTGTGAAGCCAGAAACTGTTTATGAACTGGTTAGCCGTTTGAAGGACAGGTACGACAAGGATGTTTTCCTTCATATCCATAATTCTCACGGTCTGGCTTATGCGTCCTATATGGCCGGGATTGAGGCCGGGGCGGATGCAATCGATGTCGGACATCCTGGCATGGGTGAGAATGTCGCGCAGCCCTCGGCGCTCAAGATGATGGAACTGATCCAGAACCATCCGAGCGGCAGTGTGAGCCGGAGGGCGCCCGATCTTAATCTTCGTGCTCTTGAGGCGGATATGGAATCGCTGATGGCTCTGCGGTTCCGATACCGCGGTACTGAGCCTGTTTTTGATCGTGAAGTTTATGAGGCTCTCTTTCAAGCGAAAGGTCCGGGCGGTGCCGCTTCTGCTATCAAAGCGATGTTTGAAGGCCAATTCAAAAGCCGCAAGATAGATTGGCGTCAAGCCCAGATGGATATCTATAAGAGACAAGCCCAGATTTTGCCCCGCTTCGGTCACCCCATGCAGGTGACGCCCCACGCCAAGAATACGACGACAGAGGCCACTTATGATGTTCTTTTCGGTCGTGCTGGTGGTGCTTCATCGCTTACCGATGCCATGAGCAAGTATCTGACCGGACAGTATGGCCGCGTTCCCGGCCACCCCGATCCAGAGCTTGTCAAAAAGGCGCTTGAGAAGGAAGGCTTATCCGAGCCTATGACTGTCCGTCCGGCTTCGATGATTAGTCCTCTGATGGAGGCTTCCCGCCAAAAACTTGTCGATAATGGAATCAAAGAACCCTCTAAGCAGGATGTTTTAACTGTTGCCATGTGGTGGGACAAGAGTCAGACGGGACTCAATCATGTGCTTAAAAAGCACAGGGGCGAGCTGACGTCCACTCCTGCGCCTGCTCTTCCGAGCAATTTAACGGATCAGACGAACGGCAGTCCTGAGCGTCATACAAACAAAAGAGGTCATGTTATCCGGTGGGAGTTCGAGATTGCCGATGCCATCGGCGGGGTGGCGGCGCTTGAGGCGGTCGCGCAGGATGCTTTGGAAATTGAAAAGCGTGAGCATCTCAAGAATGGCGGTTCCGTGCCCGCAGGGCAGGATCGCGCCGGACCGGAATATTTCGATGAGATGTTCGACAAGTGGGGTCAGGAGGCGCAGGCGCGTATTGATGCGTTTCTCGAAACCGTTCCCGAGATGCTTTACGATGACGGGTTTGAGAGCGGGCAGTTGTTGCACGCGGTTGAGCGTGTTAACCGCATGATTGAGGATGCCTGCAAGCAGAAGGGTGTGACAGCGCGGAATATTCCCGCCGTGCAGCAGAGAGCGGCCTATCAGCTTCTGGATCGAGTGCGCGAAGGCAATTATATCGGAACTTCTGAACCTGCGGGTGATCACGATCTGCAACCCGTCGGCGCTTAATGGCTTTTGTCCTTGAAAGGGGATATTTGTGCTTAAACCCTTTACCTTGCTCTTCGGGTTGGTTTTTTCGCTGATCCAGAAGATGTTCAGCACGGCGCTGGGCATCGTGCTGTTTGTCGTATTTTCATTCCTGTCTATCGGAATCACTCTTTATATCCGTTACGGGCTGTCCTTCGGGTTTTTCTAGGGTCTGTACCTAATTGAAGGAATATGATTCAATTCTTCAAACGAAGGAGGATTGAATGTTTTGGTTATCGGATAAACAATGGTCAGTGATAGAGCCGCTTCTGCCACAAAATCAGACAGGTC
>JAGNKE010000045.1 GCA_018000295.1 Alphaproteobacteria bacterium
GCATTTCCAATTGTTCCTGAAAGAGTGTGAATGGAGGTTCAATTATCGCCCCTCAAGCAATCTCTTGAAAATTTTACTTGAGTGGGCTAACAAGTAATCTCTTCACCCTTATCTATGTCAGCCCCAAGAATAAACAGCCCCTTAAAAATTATACCTATTGCCGTTCTTTGTGTTTTGAATGTTCTAATTTCCTGTCCCATCACGATGAATTCTTGTTAATGCATATAATATTTTGAGTAATAATTGTGCTTACCACACTTTGAAAGAAACCTCTACAGGGGGTTGCAAGCGTATTTTTTTATGTTTTTTCCAGAGCGGCTTTTTAATACGCTGACACGCTTCTTTTCCTATGTTTTTTGCTCTTTAAGCCATGAAATCCCAGATGCCCTATATTAATGAAGGAGAAACTGCACTCCCTCTTTTTGCATTTTGGTGCAATCCCTGATGGCTGCAGAGACGTTGGAAGCCTGCTGATCCATATAGGCTGCTATCCCCAGAGCCATAAGAACAGCCAGCAACGAGGGCAAGATCGTGTACCGGGCCTTAATTTTTTTAATGCGCCAAAACCAAAGGCTGACGGGAACGGATAAATAGGCTGAAAGCACAAACACCAAGGTTAAAAGCATATTGGTTTCTGTTGCTATCCCCTCATTAATACTGCACGCGTAGGCTGGATTGTCAGCAAGATGCAGTACAAGGAGCAATAAAAAAATCAGCCATTTAAATTTAGACTTCATGCCCGCAGTATACTCTGGGGCAAGAGTGCTGAGAAGAGCCGTCAGATGCACGATACTATCAGGCTCCGTGAGCACTCTAAAGGCTGGTTTTTCGGGGTTTTCTGCATTATCTTAAGCTCATGAAAGCCCTGATCCCCAATAACGAACGCCCGTTGCTCGGCCCTGCAGAATTCGATCTTTCTCAGCCGTACCGGATCGACTCGCCGTTCGAACCGGCGGGGGATCAGCCCGAAGCCATTCGCAGGGTCGTGGAGGCGGTCGGGAGCGGTCTTTCCGACATCACGCTGCTGGGTGTTACGGGGTCGGGCAAGACGTTTACGATGGCGCACGTGATCCAGAAGCTTTCACGGCCCGCGCTGATCCTCGCGCCGAACAAGACTCTGGCAGCGCAGCTTTACGGCGAGTTCAAGTCGTTCTTTCCCGACAATGCGGTGGAATATTTCGTCTCCTATTACGATTACTACCAGCCGGAGGCCTACGTTCCGCGCACGGATACCTATATCGAGAAGGATTCCAGCATCAACGAGCAGATCGACCGGATGCGCCACGCGGCGACGCGGGCGCTGTTTGAGCGGCGGGACTGCATCATCGTCGCGTCCGTCTCGTGCATTTACGGCATCGGGTCGAAGGAGGATTACATGGCGATGGCGTTCGGGCTTTCGGTCGGCGACCGCATCGACCGGGGCGAGCTTATCAAGCGGCTGGTGGAGTTGCAATATTCGCGCAACGATATCGCGTTCGAACGCGGGTCTTTCCGGGTGCGCGGGGATACAGTGGAGATTTTTCCGGCGCACTTCGAGGATCGGGCGTGGCGCTTTTCCTTGTTCGGGGACGAGTTGGAGGCGGTGACCGAGTTCGATCCGCTGACGGGGCAGAAATATGAAGACCTCGAAGGTGTGCGGATTTTCGCGAACTCGCACCACATCACGCCGGGACCGACCATGCAGCAGGCGATTTCACAGATCAAAGTCGATCTGAAGGCGCAGCTTGCCAAGTTTTATGCCGAGGGAAAATTGCTGGAGGCGCAGCGGCTGGAGCAGCGCACGAAGTTCGATCTGGAGATGCTGGCGGCGACGGGCGTGTGCAAGGGGATCGAGAATTATTCGCGCTACATGACCGGGCGGAAGGCCGGCGATCCGCCGCCGACGCTGATCGAATATCTGCCGGAGGATGCGCTGATTTTTCTGGATGAAAGCCACGCGATGATCCCGCAGCTGCGCGCCATGTATAACGGCGACCGGGCGCGCAAGACGACTCTGGTTGATTACGGGTTCCGGCTGCCCGCCGCGATTGATAACCGGCCCCTGCAATTTGAGGAGTGGAACCGTTTGCGCCCGCAGACGGTCTACGTCTCCGCCACGCCGGGGGAGTGGGAGATTACACAGGCGGGGGGGATTACGGCGGAGCAGGTGGTGCGGCCCACGGGGCTGATCGATCCGGAGGTGGAGGTGCGCCCGACCGGGACGCAGGTGGACGATCTGATGTTCGAAGCGCGGGTGATCGTGGCAAAGGGCGGGCGGTTGCTGGTCACCGTTCTGACCAAGAAGATGGCCGAAGACCTCACCGAGTACCTGACCGAAAACGGGCTCAAGGTGCGCTATATGCATTCGGATATCGAGACGCTGGAGCGGATCGAGATCATCCAGGGCTTGCGGCGCGGGGAGTTCGACATTCTGGTCGGGATCAACCTGCTGCGCGAGGGGCTGGATATCCCCGAATGTATGCGGGTGATGATTTTGGATGCCGACAAGGAAGGGTACCTGCGTTCGCGCACCTCGCTGGTTCAAACCATCGGGCGGGCGGCGCGGCATATCGAGGGCAAGGCGATTTTGTATGCCGACAGGATCACGGATTCTATGACATACGCGATTGACGAAACCAACCGGCGGCGCGAAAGGCAGACGCTTTATAACAAGGCGCACGGCATTACGCCCGAGAGCATCCGCAAGAATATCGGCAGTATTCTGGACTCCGTCTACGAGCAGGCGGACCGGGTGAATGTTTCACGCGGACTGCATGAGGATGAGCGCGAGGAGTGGTTCCACGAGCCTGCGAAATTGCGCAAGCACATCGAAAGCCTCAAGAAAAAGATGCTGGCCTTCGCCGGGGATCTGGAATTCGAGCAGGCCGCGAAGCTGCGCGATGAGGTCAAGAAGCTGGAAGAGATTGAGATGGGTGTGCTGTGATGGAACAGAAAGGTATTCCGCATCATCCTGCCAATATCCTTTCCGCCTTGATCGGATATCAGATTATTTCCACCCTTATCGCCCTTCCTCTCTTTTACGCCTTATCAGCATTAGTCAGCGGGAAGGGGCTTCTGGTCGGCGTTTCCGGTTTCGGGCAAGCAGCGTCCATAGCGCTGATTTTCGCGCCCTTTACGATTTTCTTTTCTTTCATTATTGGCTTTCCGGCCCTGCTGATCGGATGGCTGGCCTCGCTCTGGTTGCTGCGCTCGAACGAACTGCGCCCTTGGGTGTGGGTCGTAATACTCGGGGGTATCGGGCTCAGCTATCCCCTCATTCCGGCCTTAAGCGTTCCTAGGGTCTGTACCTAATTGAAGGAATATGATTCAATTCTTCAAACGAAGGAGGATTGAATGTTTTGGTTATCGGATAAACAATGGTCAGTGATAGAGCCGCTTCTGCCACAAAATCAGACAGG
>JAGNKE010000021.1 GCA_018000295.1 Alphaproteobacteria bacterium
CCGCACATCGCGCCGTCGTTCCAGCCACAAAATGCTCTATCAAACGATCCTGCTTTGATTGGCTTAATCTGCTTCTTCTCATGTCCATGCCAGTAACTTTTTTCAGTTATCTGGTACAGCCCCATAACTTTTTATGGAGGATTGTTGTTTGTTTCTTTTAGAATATAGACATCCCATTGCTGTATGAGTGGGCTGTCAAAAGACGTGCCTTTCAAATACCCTTGCCGATCAATACTAAACTCGCCATTTCTTTTATATTTTTCCATAATTTTTTTAAAATCAGAGTTGGTAGAAAAATATTCAAAATAATTAAACACTGTACCTTTGTGATCAGGTTTTTCTTTGTATACCAACAGGAGTCTGGGTCTGTATTTTTTTAGATCCTCGACCACATAATCCGAGAACCGACCTTTGTCTGCTTCGATCCTTTCTTTATACTGCTTAGTTTCTATTATCTCTTCAGATACGCCCAAGTGGGCCTCCATGGCTGGAAAAAACCAGAATGCCGGAAAACGGCTGGCGAACGCATCTCCGATATAAAAACTGGTCTGCGTATTCAGGGACATATGCGGATAGGTCATGTAGTAAGAGCATGGGGAGCCGCACTCTGCCTTAATAAACTGCGTGAGGGGAGCCTTCAGGAAATAATCATGGGTAGGGAATTGCGAACTGTATTTGTATGATTTGTAAAGGGGAATGGCGATTATTAATAGTGATGCTAAAGGCGTAAGTAAAAGGTGTTTATCTTTATCCTTCAGCAAATACCTGGCGAAGGAGAAAACTGTCAAGGAACAAGAAATCAGAAAAAAAGTCTTGGCAGGAATTATCTGATAGTAAAATCCCTTGGCTTGTATATGGAAGGCGAGTAGAGCGCATAGAGTGCCCAGCCAGCAGGATGCATAGAAATATTGCCTTTCTCTGTTTTTATGCGTAGCTGTAAACGCTGCTGCGCTTAAGAGCAACACGGGCAAAATGTAGGGAGTTAGCAAAGACTTTACGCCATCTTCATTGTTGTAGGGGATGTAATAATTCAGAATGTCGGGTAGTATCGTGATAATAAAATCGGGAAAAAAAATGAATAAAGTGGCCGCGTATACCAAGCTGCCGGAACTTAGATAGATGAAATCCCTATCAAAAATTACGCCTATTCGTTTTTGAGTAATGAGTCGATGGATAATCAGGAGTGATGGAAAAAGGCCATAGTGAGGCTTCACCATTATCATAAGAGTTCCAAATGCAAGCGATAGATGACTTAGTAGTGAGTTGATCGGAATTTTTTTGGTAATTGATATCTGGGTTAAAAAAAATGGAATGGCTGTGACCACTATTAAATGATCGCGCTGGGAAAAATCATACTGTGGGGATATCACAACTGCTGTGATGTATGCGACCACGAAAATTTGATGCTCTTCTTTGCTCAGGAAGGACATTTTTTTGATGATCAGATACGTCAAAACTGTGCTTAAAATAATTAGTGCGAATATCGTAATATAAACGCTGTAGTAGATTTTTATGGCGGTTAGATCACTTAGGGCAATCGACGGAACATAAATAAGTGTACTGAGTGGCGGGTTTGTGTCATAACACCCATTTATGAGAGGTATTCCCTCGTAGTAACGATGGGCGCATGACGTCAGCCACGCAGTGTCTGGGTTAATGGCGAGCCTGAATTGCCTCAGTAGGACTACAGCCGAAATGATGCATATAATAAAATGCTGCGCTATCAGTATTTTATTATTTTTATTCATTACTTCTTGGCCGAAGCGACTTCTTTCTTCTTACCGCCGGATTTTTCCTTCGCTTTTTCGGCGATGACGTAAACGGGCTGTTTGTTTTCCGTCACGGTGTCTTCGTTGACGACGACTTCGGTGACGTCGTCCCGGTCGGGGATTTCGAACATTGCGTGCAAGAGAAGGTTTTCAATGATTGACCGCAGGCCGCGGGCGCCGGTTTTGCGCTCGATCGCCTTTCGGGAGACGGCCTTGAGTGAGCTGTCCGTAAAGGTGAGTTCCACACCTTCCATTTCGAAGAGTTTGCGGTACTGCTTGACCAGAGCGTTCTTGGGTTCGGTCAGAATCTGCATCAGCGCCGCCTCGTCGAGATCCTCAAGGGTGGCTATGATCGGCAGGCGGCCGACGAATTCGGGGATCAGGCCGTATTTCAGAAGGTCTTCGGGTTCTAGGTTTTTGAAAATCTCTCCGGCCGTGCGTTCATCGACGCCCTTCACATCCGCGCCGAAACCGATGGTCGTTCCCCGGCCGCGGGCCGCGATGACTTTTTCGAGTCCCGAGAATGCGCCGCCGCAGATGAAGAGGATGTTCGAGGTATCGACCTGCAGGAATTCCTGTTGGGGGTGTTTACGTCCGCCCTGCGGGGGTACGGAAGCTACCGTTCCCTCCATCAGTTTCAGGAGCGCTTGCTGCACGCCCTCGCCGGAGACGTCGCGGGTGATCGAGGGGTTGTCGGATTTGCGGGAAATCTTGTCGATCTCGTCGATATATACAATGCCCTTCTGTGCGCGCTCGACGTTGTAATCCGAGGCCTGCAGGAGTTTAAGCACAATGTTTTCCACGTCTTCGCCCACATAACCGGCTTCGGTCAGGGTGGTTGCGTCGGCCATGGTGAAGGGGACGTCGAGGATACGGGCGAGGGTTTGGGCCAGAAGCGTTTTCCCGCATCCGGTTGGACCCACGAGCAGAATATTGGATTTGGCGAGTTCGACATCGCCCGCGCCGCTGCTGCCGTGTTCGAGGCGTTTGTAGTGGTTGTGAACGGCGACGGAGAGGACGCGCTTGGCGCCTTCCTGACCGATGACGTAATCATCCAGTACGGCCTTGATCTCGCCGGGGGTCGGGATGCCCTCGCCGGGACGAACGAGCTGGGTCTTGTCTTCCTCACGGATGATATCCATGCAGAGTTCAACGCACTCATTACATATAAATACGTTCGGACCTGCGATCAGCTTACGCACTTCGTGCTGGCTTTTGCCGCAGAAGGAGCAATAGAGCGTGTTTTTGGAGTCGCCTGAACTTGGACCGGTCATGTGCGGACTTTCTGTCTGGAGTGAATCAACTTTCCCCTCAATCTGCCAAGAGCGGGAAGGCTGTGCAAGCCCTTAAGTGCGCTGATGATCATTTTCCCTGTCCTCCTGCGGACAAATTGCCCTATTACAGAGGTTGCGCCTTGTTACCACAATACGATAGAAAGATCACCAGACCGTTAATCTTATTTACATAACCTAGATGTCGCCGACACTGACTGAATTGGCTGAAAATTTTTCGCTCTTTTCCGACTGGGAGGAGCGGTACCGCTATCTGATTGATCTCGGGCGAAGCCTGCCGCATATGGAGGAGGCGCTCAAGACCGAGTCGAGCCTTGTGCGGGGCTGCACCTCGCGGGTGTGGCTTGTCGCGGAGCGGCGGGAGGATGGCACCTATCATTTCACCGCCGACAGCGATGCGCATATCGTGCGGGGGCTCATCGCGCTTTTGCTGGCCGGGTATCAGGACAAGAGCGCGGAGCAGATCGCGGATACGGATGTGTTGACGCTGTTCCGGGAGATCGGGCTGGAACAGCATTTGAGTCCGAACCGGCGGAACGGGTTTTACGCGATGGTGGAGCGGATCAGGGCGCTTACATGTGCGGCAACGTCTGGCCAGCTCTAACTCGTCAGAATCTGTTCCTTGTGCTACAAGTACTGCCTATGAGACAGATTGTCCTCCTTTGTCTTTCCAGTATTTGCCTTTGCGGCTGCGGGATTCCTAAAATCCGCTATGAGGGTATGGACCTTCATGAGTCTCAAGAAGTCGTTACTTTTGTCGCTTACGATACTAATCAGCCTGAGGATTTTACCGAGCTTCCCGGCAGTCTGGTTTTAAAAATTAGTTCTGAAACTCCAATTTTTGTTTTTGCAAGAGAGAACGATTTTTGGGTTCAGGACGATCTGAGGATTTGTGGCAATGACATAACAATCCCGGCTTGGCCAAGAGTTGATACTCCTGATTATAATACTGACCCAATTGTGGGGAGCCGGTATCAGTATTCGTATCTGTTTGACTATAAATATGATGAGACTACCGATTATTTCAGGCCGCCGGATACAGAGCACGATCAAAAAGTTTTTAATCTTATGAAAAAACCTCAGCACCTTTGTTTCCAACTGAGATTTGCCAGATACATCTCTTTTATTCCGAGGCGAACGAAATTAATTGAGTTCGAAATACCGCCTGATGTACTTGACAGAGTCAGGGACTATGACAGAAATCATCCACCGGACCCCGAAAAGAAAGTCTACGAGTTGGACTTGGCACATTAAGGCCTATCGTCAAGGATCGGTTTTAGCCTCATTGGGCTTCGGCATGGTTGCATCTGCCGGTGGCGGGGCGGGGATGTCCTTAGTCTTTGACTCTTCCTCAGCCTTTTGCTTTTCGGCTTCTTCCTTTTCTGCCTTTTCGCGTTCGGCTTTTTCCTCAGGCGACTCATCGTAGCCGATCGTTTTGAGGATGGAGGCGAAGAGTTCGTCGGCCTCTGGGGATTGTTCGCCCATCATTTCGCCTTCGACGGCCATAATGGATTTTTTCCCGACCCAGAGCTGGGCGACGAAAATCGTATCGCCCATGCCGGCCCGACCGCGGCCGATTATTCCGGCCAGGCGGTAATTCTTCTCCTCTTGCACCTGCGGCTCGTAGCTTTCGAGAACGTTCCCTTTGGTCATTTCTGTTACGGTTTTTTTCATGACTTCGGGCGTGTATTCGGCGAAGAGCTGTTCATCGGCGGGGTTGCAGATGATGTCAAACCGCACGGTCGAGGAGAGGCCGAAGACCTTCGTGAAAGAGACGAGGTCATAGCATTGGCTTTCGTCGTCGGTTTCGCAGCGGCGGCCCTTCAGCGGTTCTGTCGGGAATTCGGCGAAGAAGTCACAATAGTCGGGCTTGTAGATTTTATTGTCCAATTTCGCGTCCTCGCCAACAATGCGGTCGTCCTTTTTTTCCGTTTCCGTGCCGGGGGGGACGCGGAGTTTTTCCTTTGCGGCCAGTGCGGGCAGGGCGGAAAGGGCCAGCAGGACCAAAGAGAGGACGGGCAGGAGGCGGTGTTTTATCATGGTCAATCCTTCTTCCAATCGTCCGGGTTGGCGGCGGTTTGCGCTTTGGTCTGCATATTCTTCACTTCGTGGGGTTTACCGTCCTCGAAGGGTGGAAACCAGACATAGGGTATCCCTTTTTTCTCGGCATAGGCAAGCTGTCTTGCGAGTTTGACCGGGTTGTGGAAGGTTTCCACCTTGTGGCCTTGTTTGCGGAGTTTCTGCGCGGTGTCCATGGTGAGGGCGCGGCGCTCCTCGCTGGGCATGATAACGAGGATATCGGCGGGGGAGAGGCGGCCTACGGGGAGTTTGCCCTGTTGCCGGAGGCGGTCAAACAGGCGGGAGAAGCCAATCGAGATTCCCACGCCGGGCAGGTGTTTGTTGATGTAATTGCCCGCGAGGTCATCATAGCGCCCGCCGGAGCATATTGAGCCGTAGCCGGGATCGTCGAGGAAGACGGTTTCATAGACCGTTCCGGTGTAGTAATCGAGGCCGCGCACGATGGAGAGGTCGGCGACCACGGCGCCGGAGGGGAGGTGGGAGAGTTGGTCTAAAATAAAGGATAGTTCTTGTACGCCTTCTATAAATAAAGAATTATTTTGCAAAGCCGGGTATTTATTATTTAAAAGAGAAAGAAACTGATTAATCTCTTCCGTTTTCTGGTATCTTTGCGCTGCGAATATTGAAAACAGTCCGATTGGTTCGTTAAGGGATTTATCGCCAAAGTTGATATTATTATCACTACAGTATTTAATAATGTTTTCTGTAGCACTTTCTAGGCCTATTTTTTCAATTTTATCTAGGTTACGAAAAATAATATGTAGAAGATCTGTTGCATAAATACCTACAGCATTTAAATATCCTGTTAAAATTTTGCGATTACTCACCCTAATCTGAATCCTCTCCTTCTCCATCCCCGGCAGAGAGGAGAGGGTTTCCCAGATGATGGCGGGCATTTCGGCGTCGAAGTGCTGGGGCAGGGAATCTACGTTAATCACGTCGATGTCGCACTGGTAGAATTCGCGGAAGCGTCCGGCCTGCGGCCTTTCGCCGCGCCAGACGCGCTGCATCTGATAGCGTTTGAAGGGGAAGACCAGATCGTTGAAATGCTGCGCCGTGTAGCGGGCGAGGGGGACGGTCTGGTCGAAGTGCAGGGCCAGTCTTGCTTCCTTGTCGCCGTCTTCCTTGTGGTAGCGTTCGAGAACGTAGATTTCCTTGTCTACATCCGCCTCGCCATCGCCGCCCTTGGCTTTGAGGGCGTCGAGCAGCTCCACGGAGGGGGTTTCGATGTTGCAGAAGCCGTAACTTTCAAAAATCCGGCGGATATGGTCAAACCACTGAAGCTCGACCGCGCGGACCTCCGGCAGCCATTCGGGGAAGCCGCTGACGGGCTGGGGTTTGAAGATTTTTTTCTTTTCGGACATTCTTGCTCACGCTTTCCCTGCTTTAGTTAGGGGAAATCAGGGGTTTAGACAAGCGATTTTATAGTGAAAAAGGCGGGCGGTTTGGTGTATCCTGATCCCGGTCAGTATTTAATCAGGTGGACGATGGCAAGAGTTTTTCCGACAGGCGGGCCGACCGAAAGGGCGGATTGGGATTTCATCCATGAATTCGAGCACCGTTTTCCCGAGCTTGCCGAGCATATCAAGACCGGGCGGATCGTCAGCCATCAGGACAGCCATATTCTAAACTCGCTGGTTTCCGAGTCCAGCGATATGAAATATGCTGTGGCGTTCTACCTGCGTAAATATATCGTGCGCCCTACGCCCGGCCTGAAAAATCCTGATACCGATCCCTATCATTTCGGGGTCCGGTGGACGGATCAATTCGTCGATTCCTGCTTTACCAATAAAGACTTCTTTCCCTACTACCAGAACCGTCAGGATTATCTGGACGCTTTGCTGGATTTCATGGCGGATAAGCCCCGGCTTCATAAACAGTATTTTGATACCATCAAATCCTGGGAGGCGACCGTTGACGCCCTTGCCCGCGCCTCGCGGGGCACGGGCGGTGGTTCGGGCGGAAAAGGTGGCTCTAACGGCGGGAATGACGGACCTCAAGGCTTTGATCCGCTGTGATTTTCTGATTTTTCTTTGTTCGTTTCCCCGCTTTGTGATACGAGTAGTCCTCTTTATAGAAGATTTTTTAAGGGGTATGCGGTGGTTGCGCCGATCCAGAATTTATTGGCCCAGTTCCGTTCGGATTATACCGAGACTCTGGCGCTCGTGCATCCCGAGCTTGTCCGCAAGATCGAGCTTTGGGAATTGACCGAGGATGATCTGCGCGCTCTGGGGCGGTTTGCCGGATTGTCGGAGCAAAACAGGGTTTGCCTCGGGCTCTATTTCGCCCGCTATTCGCCGCGCAAGAGTTTTTCGCGCCAGCGCGGGTATCATCTGCTTGAAAAGGCGATTGAGGATCGCTTCCTGCGCGACGATGAGGGGCGGGAGGCGTTTGTTCAAGGTGTTCTGAGTTTTGTCCGCAGCGATGCCGCCGCGTTCGTCCGGCTTTATCAGGCCGCGAAGTCGTGGCAGGTCGTCCGCAACGCCTTTGCCAAGAAAAGCGCCTGATCTTTCTTTATTCTGCGGCTTTAGGCGGCAGCTTCCAGTTTGGCCGGATGAAGTGGCAGGTATAGCCGTCCGGGTGCTTTTGCAGATAATCCTGATGATATTTTTCGGCCTCGTAGAAGGTTTGGGCAGGCGTGACTTCCGTTACGATCGGCGCGGGCAGGACTCCGGCGGCGTTGATTGCGGCGATGACTTCGTGCGCGGTCTTTTCCTGTTCGGGCCTGAGATAAAAAATAGCGGAGCGGTATTGCGTGCCGCTGTCGTTGCCCTGCCGGTTTTTGGTCGTGGGGTCGTGGATCTGGAAGAAGAACTCCAGAATTGCGCGGAAGCTGGTCTGTACGGGGTCGAAGGTGATTTCCATGGCTTCGGCATGGCCGGTCTTACCCGTGCAAATATCATCATATTTAGGGCTTTCGAGCGTTCCGCCCGTGTAGCCGACGCGGGTGGCGATGATTCCGGGGCGTTTGCGGACCAGATCCTGCATCCCCCAGAAACAGCCCCCGGCGAGTATGGCTTTTTGCGTTGTCATATGGTTATCTTCGTTCTTTCAGGTTTAATGGATACACTTTGCCGCATTTTTTATTCAGGGGAGGCTGAGTTGCCTAAAAAAGGGGTTCTGGTGCTGTTCCGGCACGGGCAGACTGAGTATAATAAACTTCATTATATGACGGGCCTGCATGATGTGGCGCTGACCGAGGCCGGAGAGCAGCAGGCGCAGGCGGCGGGTGCTCTGATCCGCGGGTTCGTCTTCGATTTGGCCTACAGCTCCACTTTAAAACGGGCGCACCGGACGGCCCTGCTGGCGCTGGAGGCTTCGGGGACGAATAATCATCTGAAAAACCCTGACGGGTCGTGGGCGATTGAGCAGTCTGCCGGGATCGTCGAGGCGGACTCCGGGGATTTTACGGCCCGCAATAAGCACACCGATCCGGAAATTCTGGCATATCCGCATTTTTACGATGTGGCGCTGCCCAACGGGGAAAGCGACAAGCAGATGGTGGTGCGGATACAGGTGTTTTACGATACGGAGCTTATGCCGCGTCTGAAACGCGGGGAGACTTTGCTGGTGGTTTCGCATTCGGGGATCATGGTCGGGTTTGAGATCGTTGCGGGAATCCGGCCCGTTCCGGTCGAGGATGTCTGGTCGCGGCGGTCGAGTGTGCCGAACGCGGCTCCGGTCGTCTATGAATATGAAGACGGACAATTCATCCGGCATTATCCTATCGCCGAACCCGGCGCTTCAGAGGATTGACAGGCTCTGTTTCCGGTGCAAGATAGCGGTCTTGCAACCTTTCTGACGGGGCGCTCATGCTGTCGGTCTATTCCTCGGATAACAAGAAGCTGGCCCGGCAGGACGGCCTTGATAGTCTGCCCGGCCAGTTTGTCTGGGTGGATCTTTTTCATCCGACACGGGAAGAGGAGGTTCTGGTCGAACGGCGGCTTCTGACGGATGTTCCCACACGGGAAGAGATGCAGGAAATCGAGATTTCCAGCCGGCTTTACCGGGAGGGGGATGTGCTGTTCATGACAGCCGCCCTTCTCTTCAATACGGATAAAGATGTTCCCGATATCATGCCGATTACCTTTATTCTGGCGAAACATTCGCTTGTGACCATCCGGTACAGCGATCCGAAATCGTTTCAGGTGTTTTCGAACCGCGCCCAGCGTTCCTCCGAATTCCTTGTCGGGGAGTTGGCGCTTTTAGGGCTGCTCGAAACCCTTGTTGACCGGCTGGCCGATATTCTTGAGCAGGTCGCCAGCGAGATCGACGCGGTCTCGCGGGATATTTTTCAGAATCAAAAGGGCGATGCACCGAACAAACGTGATTTTAAATCCTTGTTGCTGAAAATCGGGCAGCGGGCGGACCTGAATTCCAAATCGCGGGAAAGCCTTGTCAGTCTCGGGCGGCTGGTCAGTTTCCTTTCGTTCAACCTCGATCCTGCGAAGACCGCCGACCATGACCTTAAGGGACGCATCAAAACCCTGAATCAGGATATTACCGCCCTGACCGACCATGCGTCCTTTCTGTCGAACAAGATCAATTTTCTTCTGGACGCCTCGCTGGGCCTCATCAGCATCGAGCAGAACGCGATCATCAAGATTTTCTCGGTCGCGGCTGTTGTCTTTCTGCCTCCTACGCTAGTGGCGTCCGCCTACGGGATGAATTTCGAGCATATGCCGGAACTGGAGTGGCTATACGGGTATCCGTTTGCGATCGGGTTGATGATTTTCTCGGCTGTCGTGCCGTATGTTTTTTTCAAGGCCCGCGGGTGGCTTTGATTAACCACTGAGCTAGCTTATAGCGGACATTATAGCAAAAGCTAGTTTCTCATTTCTTTCTAAAATTCATAAATTTTTTTATTTTGTCGAGAATCTCCTCCTCGGGTTTGTATACGATTGGCATATCGTTCCAACCTTTCCAATACACCAATAGCCTTCCGCATGACGGGCAGAGGAGGGAAGGTGTCATTTCTGGCATCAGTTGATCTGCGATTTCGGTTTTTGTCGTTTGGTCTTTGGCGTCATCATCTTCACCAAAAAAGCTTATGAAATGCTTATCCTGAATCATATGCCATTCATATGCATTGGGTATGGCGTGCAAAGGGATAGTTTGTTTACAAGTGCATAACACTTTAGGCATGAGTAATCTCCCAATTACTGCTCGTCAAAAATTCCCGAAAGTTGCTTCGTCAGGGCTTCGGCGAGTTCGTCGGCGTCGGCGATGGTGATGGCCTTTTTGTAATAGCGGGTCACGTCGTGGCCTATGCCGATAGCGGTCAGTTCCACGTTCGAGCGGTTTTCGATCCAGCGGATGACGTTGCGGAGGTCCATCTCCAGAATATTCGCGGGGTTTACGGACTGGGTCGAGTCGTCCACCGGAGCGCCGTCGGATATGACCATCAGGATTTTGCGCTCCTCCGGCCGTTTGGCGAGGCGGTTATAGGCCCAGACGAGGGCTTCGCCGTCGATGTTTTCCTTTAATATTCCTTCCTTAAGCATCAGGCCGAGGTTTTTACGGCAGCGGCGCATCGGGGCGTCGGCGGCCTTATAGATAATGTGCCGGATATCGTTCAGGCGGCCGGGATATTCGGGGCTGCCGTGCTGGCTCCATAGCTCACGCGATTTGCCGCCTTTCCAGGTGCGGGTAGTGAAACCGAGGATTTCGGTTTTGAGGTTACAGCGCTCCAAGGTCTGCGCGATGATGTCGGTGGTCATGGCGGCAATCGCGATAGGGCGGCCACGCATGGAGCCGGAATTGTCGATCAGGATGGTGAGTATCGTATCGCGGAACGGGGCGATCTTTTCCTGCTTGAAGGTCAGGGAGACGTTTGGATTGGCGATCATGCGGGCAAGGCGGGAGGCGTCGAGATAGCCTTCCTCCATGTCGAACTGCCAGCTGCGGCGTTGTTTGGCCATGAGTTTTCTCTGCAGCCGGTTGGCGAGTTTTGTAATGAGATTGTTATAACCCGAGATTTTTTTATCCAGCATGGCGCGCAGGCGGCGCAGCTCCTCCGGGTCGGCGAGTTCCTCCGCGTTTAAAGTTTCATCAAATTGTGTCGTGAAAACGGTGTAGCGGCCTTCCACGCCTTCGATGAAATCCTCGCCCCGGCCGGGGAGAGGGGCGTAGTTTTCTTCGGCGGCCTCATCGGGCAGGTCGCTCAGCATTTCCTCCATGCCCATATCGAAGGCGGAATCGGCGGGTTTGGGGGCAGCTTCGGAATCGCGCAGACCGGGCATGGAGTCGCTTTGTTCGGCGGACTTATCGTCCCGTTCTTCCTGCTCGCCTTTATTCTGCCCGTCTTCGGGTGGAAGTTGATGGTCTTCGCCCAGTGAGTCGTCCTCGCCCTTGCCGATGGGAAGCTGGAGTTCGCGCAGGAGTTCGCGGGCGAGGGTTGCGAATTGCTGCTGGTTGGCCAGTGTTTCTTTCATTTTTTGAAAGCTTGCGGATTTCAGATGCTGCTCGATCCACGGTTTCCAGAGGTCGTAGACTTTTTGCGCCGAGGGGGGCGGGGCGATGCCCGTCATTTCCGTTCGTGCGACAATGTGCAAAGCATCGGCGAGGCTGACGCTTTCACGTTTAATAATATCCGCGAAGCCTCTGCGTTTAGATTTTTCCTCCAGCACGGCGTTGAGGTTATCGGACACGCCTTTCATTTTCAGGGCGCCCAGAGCATCGCATCGTGCCTGTTCGAGCGCGTCGAGCGCGGCCTGCGCCTGCAAGTCGGACTGGGCGTTGCGGCGGTGCAGGGCGGGATCATGGTACGCGATTTTGAGCGCGTACGTATCCGCGCAGCCTCTTACCAAGCGAGTCGTTTCCGGCGGCAGGTTCGGGTCGGGCATCGGCAGGCGCGGCCGGGTGAGGGAACCGATCTGACCCGTTGGGGACTCCGCCTCGGAGAAGGTCACATCCAGTTCCGGCTTGCGGGCGAGGGTGCGGACCACCGAGCGGGTGCTGGATTTGAATTCTTCGGCCTTGTTACTGGATTCGGTCATAAATCCCAGAATAAAGGATAATTTCAATTAAAACAGGGGTTAATTGTGTATCTGTTTTCGCTAATTTGACGGATTTGTTGGCTTCTGCTATAAGTTAGGGAGAAATCAATTTTTTCATAATAATAAAGCGTTTATCTGGAGTGAATAAAATGGGTTTTAAAAGTGCACTTGGTACGGTCATGGGTGGCCTTACGGCTTTGGCTGTAGCGGCTTTTTCCGTGGTGCCGGGTTGTCAGGAGATGATGAAACCGAACGGTCCCGACGAAACGAATACGCAGCAGTTTTTTCGCGGAGCTGTGCGCGGACCTGTTGATGCTGTAAAAGGTGGAGCAGAGGGGTTGTCGGGCGCTTTTAGTGCGAAGGATGTTGAAAGAGTTCTTGAGAACGCTGACAAAGCTGGTCGCACCATCCAGCAAGGTGTTGATCAGTATCAGAGGAATCGCGGAGGCGGTTCGTCCTCAGCGCCCAGCGATATTATCGGCGTCCCTAAACCTGATTATGTTCCCGGAGTTATTCCCGGCGATCCCGCTCCTCCGGGAAAATAGTCCAGCTTCACATTTTTACCGCGACATTGTGGATGGCGCTTTGCGGAAGTTCGACCCCGAAGCAGCGCTGATAGTATTCCGCGATCAGCGGGCGTTCCGTTTCATCGCATTTGTTCAGGAATGAAAACTGGAAGGCCAGTTCGCGGTTGCCGAAAATCATCATATTTTCTGCCCAGCTTATGACTGTGCGCGGGGACATGAGGGTAGAGAGGTCGCCGTTAACAAAGCCCTGCCGGGTCAGATCGGCCAAAGTCACCATCTGGCTCACGGTCTCGCGGGATTCTTTTGTGTCCAGCTCCGGCAGTTTGGCGAGGACGATATCCACCTCGTGGTCATGTTCAAGATAGTTCAGGGTCACGACGACGTTCCATCGGTCCATCTGGCCCTGGTTAATCTGTTGTGTGCCGTGATAGAGGCCGGTCGTGTCGCCGAGGCCAATCGTGTTGGTGGTCGCGAACAGGCGGAAGGCCGGATGGGGGCGGATAATCATATTCTGGTCGAGAAGGGTCAGTCGGCCTTCGGATTCCAGTACACGCTGGATGACGAACATCACGTCCGGGCGTCCGGCGTCGTATTCATCGAAGACGAGGGCCACAGGATTTTGCAAGGACCAAGGGAGGAGGCCTTCCTTCCACTGGGTGATCTGTTTGCCTTCCTGCAGGACGATCGTGTCCTTACCGATCAGGTCGATGCGGCTGACGTGGCTATCGAGGTTGATTCTCACGCACGGCCATTTGAGGCGGGCGGCGACCTGCTCGATATGAGTGGATTTTCCGGTGCCGTGGTAGCCCTGAATCATCACGCGGCGGTTATAGGCGAATCCGGCGAGGATCGCCAAGGTGGTATCGTGGTCGAATTTGTAGGTCGGATCGAAGTCGGGAACGTTGGCATTATCTTCAAGAAAGCCCGGAACCTCCCAGTCGATATCAAGGCCGAAGGTTTCGCGGACATTATATTTCGTGTCCGGAATGGTCGTGTATTTGCCTTCCTTGGCCTTGATCTGGGTGATGCTGAACGTCATACCACGCCCAGCTTCCTTTTCCTTGTCCAGTTCATCCGACCGGGTACGTTTTTCGCTCATGGGGATAATTAATTCCTTGCGGGAACGCAGAATCAGGCGCCTTGTTCCGTTGATTTCTG
This sequence comes from Alphaproteobacteria bacterium, assembly GCA_018000295.1. GTDB lineage: Bacteria > Pseudomonadota > Alphaproteobacteria > Micavibrionales > Micavibrionaceae > JAGNKE01. The sequence continues at coordinate 13,824 of JAGNKE010000021.1, forward strand.
AAACTTCCTGTAAGCCAGTTTGAGTATGGTATAAGCCATATTTACGCGCTTGAGAAGCTCTTCTGTTTCTTGAGAACCCTTGTTCAGGTCGGGATGGTACTTTTTGGCCAGAGCCTTGTAGCGGTTTTTGATTTCCGCGAAGGTTACAGGCTCTTCCAAGCCCATGATTCCGAGGGCTTCGCGCTCCGGGGTGAGTGTGTTGGCCGTATTCCCGCTGTTTGCGCCCTTTGTGTTTTCTTTTTCGGCTTCCTTATCCGTATAGTTGTAAGTCTGCCATGCCTTGTGGCGTAAAAATTCTGCGGGATCCTTTATTTCGAGGCCATAGTGCCAGGTCGGGCGGTCGCCGTAAAAGCTGCTGTTTATGTGGTTTTCAACCTCTGTTTCGTTCATGCCCGAGAAAAAATCCCAAGCCTTGTTATATTCGCGTACGTGATCCAGACAGAACCAATAATATCCGCTCAGGCTGCGGTCCCTGGGCGCACGGTGTTCCCCGCACGCCCGGCAGCCCGGCATTTCGCAGGATTTAGGCTGTGCGATGGTCTTGCCGTCTGCGAATTCAGGAGAGTTTTGCTTTAGTTTGATCCGTGGCATAGAACCATTATATAGCGTAAGAACAGTCTTTAGCAAAGGAGACGTTGTATGGGTATGGAACAAAGAATGGCTGAACTTCTGCGGTCTGCCCTTGAGCCCGAAGAACTGGAAATTATCAATGAAAGCCATCTCCACCGGGGTCATAGCGGAGATGACGGTACCGGGGAAAGCCATTATAAACTGATAATTGTATCCAACAGGTTTCAGGGGCTTTCTCGGCTCCAGAGACATCGGTGGGTTACTCAAATTCTTGGAAGCGATGTCGAAAAAATTCATGCTCTATCGCTCAAACTTTTGACCCCGGCAGAAAAAAATCAACCTGATACCTAACCCTATAGTTGCATATTTTACTGCTTTTGGTTAGCATACCTAAGTTGTGTTTAAATTTGCGAGCTACGATTTATTGTTCAGTTTTTTATCGGCGTTCTTATTTATTGATTTTTAGTGTGTGTGGGGTGGAGTGTTGGGATTACTTGACGAACAATCGTCAGAGCGGGCCAAGGGTGCTGATGAGAGTGTACGCAGTACGCTCGTGAGTCGCAATGTCACCGTTTATGGGCGGCGCACCTCTATCCGGCTGGAGCCGGAAATGTGGGAGGCGCTCAAGGATGTGGCAAAAAAGGAAAAGTGTTCCGTTCATAATCTTTGTACGCTTGTCTTCCTGAGAAAAAATGGCGATACGTCGTTGACGGCTGCGATCCGAGTTTTTCTGATGCTCTATTTCAAAGCGGCTGCGACTGAAGGCGGGCATCAGAAAGCTGGGCACGGAAGCTTCGAGAATATGAAAAAACGTGCGAAAATTCCCGCGGAGTACGATTCTTATTTTTCAAAAAATTCTTCCGGCACACGTTCGGACGATCAGGACAATGCGAAAGTGGCCTGAATTTCCTGTTCAGTTTTTTTTAGAAATGCCGTCCGGCCTGGAGAAACTTTTCACGGCGCTTGCGGATGATTTTCTCCTCGTCCCAGGGAGACATCTCCTTGATCGCTTTTTCGATCTGGTTGGCGACGTTCAGGATCGTGTCGCTGCGGTTGCGGTGGGCTCCGCCCATCGGCTCTTCGATGATGCCGTCTATGAGCTTGAGTTCCATGAGATCATTTGCTGTCAGTTTCAGGGCGGCGGCGGCTTCCTTGGCGTAGTCTGCGGTTTTCCAAAGTATGGACGCGCAGCCTTCGGGGGAGATCACGGAATAAATGGCGTGTTCGAGCATATAGACACGATCAGCGGTAGCTATGGCTATGGCGCCACCTGAGCCGCCTTCGCCGATGATCACAGAAATGATCGGAACGGTGCAACGCAGGCAGCTTTCGATTGAGCGGGCGATGGCTTCGGATTGTCCGCGTTCTTCGGCTCCAACTCCGGGATAGGCTCCGGCGGTGTCCACTAACGTAATCACGGGGAGGTTGAATTGCTGGGCGAGCGCCAGAAGCCTTTGGGCCTTTCGGTAGCCTTCGGGCCTGGCCATGCCGAAATTGTGCCTGATGCGGCTATCCGTGTCGTGACCCTTCTCGTGGCCCATAATGATGCAGGACTGGCTGCGGAATTTTCCGATGCCGCCTAGTAAAGCATGGTCTTCGGCGTATTTGCGGTCACCAGCCATCGGCATGAAGTCGTCAATCATCTCCTTGATGTAGTCGAGGAAATGCGGCCGTTCCTGATGCCTTGCCACTTGAACCTTCTGTTCGGCCGACAGTTTGCTGTAGGTTTGTTTCAGCAGGCGCTCGGCCTTATTCTGCATCCGCGAGATTTCCTCGGCGATGTTGATTGTGCCGCCGCTGTCGACATGGCGGAGTTCAGAGATTTTACCCTCAAGCTCCAGAATCGGCTTTTCAAAATCAAGCTGGCTCATTTATCCACGTCATTTCTGACTGTTATGTTTTGTCAAAAAGGCGCAAGTGATCTTTCGCCCCGAGGGCGCATGGTCTCACTATTTTGCCTTGCGCCACTTAGGCCTTGCCTTCGGCGGTTTTCGACAATGGGTGCTTTTCCTGCACCGTTTTCTTGACCTTGTCGCCCAAAATATGGGTGTAAATCTGGGTCGTCGCGATGTCGGCGTGGCCGAGCATTTTCTGCACCGAGCGGAGGTCAGCGCCGTTGCTCAGCAGGTGTGTTGCAAAGGCGTGACGCAGGACGTGCGGGCTGACGCGGTCCTCGTCTATGGCCGCGTCCTTGGCCAAATCCTTGAGCAGCTGTGCAAAACGCTGGCGGGTCAGGTGGCCGCTTTCGGATGTTTTGGAGGGAAAGAGCCATTTCGCGGTTCTGGCGCTTGTTCCATCGTTTCCTGAAAATTGCTGGCGGATTTCGAGGTATTTGGAAAGGGATTTCTGGGCGGTCTCGGTCAGAGGGACCATGCGTTCGCGTCCGGCTTTGCCTTCAACCATGAGGAACTGCTGGTTTTCGCCGATGGCCGATTGGGGCAAGCCTACCAGCTCCGATACGCGCAAGCCTGTGGCATAGAGCAATTCGAGCAAGCAGACGAGACGGATGCTTTCAGCATCGCCCGCTCCGGCGGCAGTCTTAATCAATGTGTTCACTTCCTGCTCACTCAGGGTTTTGGGCAGGCTGCGGCCCTGTTTCGGGCTTTCGATGGTCGAAGTTGGGTCGTCCTGGCGAGTATTTTCAGAGACGAGGAAACGATAAAACTGGCGAAGGGCCGAGAGGCGGCGCGCAACCGTTCTTACGGCGATTTTACCTTTGGCGGCTCCCTTGCCGTGGGTTTTTTCCGAAAGATCCTTCAGGTAGGCCTTGATGTCGTCGGTCGTAGCGGCGGTGATATCCCGGCTGTTCTTGCCCTTCATGAACTGGCTGACGTCCGCGAGATCACGCCAGTAAGCCTGGCGTGTGTTTTTTGCTGCACCGCGTTCAGAGGTCAGCATATCAAGGAAGGCGTCCACCTGAGGGTGAAGGTCGGGTTTCGGCATTGCTGGGCGGCCTGGACGTGCCATTGTGTGTTTCTCCTTAAAGTCTTCAAATTTTCATTTTACCGCTGCCAAAACCGATTCAGCAGTCAGGGACAGCGATTTATCATATAAGCCAATTCTCTTCATACTATCCGTCACTGCGATGAGAGCGTCCGGTGAAGGGGTTTCAGCAGAGGCAGTACTCAACACCAAGTTACTCAGCAAAATCGTTTCTCCGATGGCGTTTTTCTGACTGGCGCCTGCAAGACGCTCAATCTTTTCAGCCGAGGGCAAGGTGTAACCTGTATTCCCAGCCGTGTCAAAGCCATTTTCATAAACTTTGGCGCCATTATTGAGAGATGGGGGCTCCTTGTCAATATTTTCTATAATGCTTCTCAAGGCTTCTTTCTGCGCCGGATTGTGCTGTGCAACAATATCCAGTATCTCGGCGGTGTTTTTTGGGGTCCGGCTTTCGGGACTGCCCAGGAGGTACCCTATTATTAGCAACCTCTTATATATAGGGTTGTCCGTGGACAAAGTTGATGTCTCAGGGGTGGCGACGCTGAGGAGCCAATCATAGGACACTTCGCGGTTGGCCAACAGTTCGGACAGCAGAACCTTCTCAAGTTCCTGCGCTTCCAAAGGTTGTGAGCGCGTGTCCTCGATTTCGGGCAAAAAGGGAATCAGGGTTGCGGGGCCGTAGGAGGCGGAGAGCCGGATCGCCTCTTTTAATAAAGGGGGGATGTCGGTGGTTTCATCCGCCGTTTTGATTTTTTTGTATATCCTGATGAGGTCTTGGACGGGGCCGACGGCTTTATCATCGATGACGGCCGATTTGTAAAATCCAGCGATGGCTGTTCCCGGCAGCGTTCCGGTCTGGACTCCTCTATCCAGCAATTTCAGCCGGGTGTCCATATCCAGAGCAGGCACGTTCAGCAGTGGCTGAATGTGGTTGGCCGGAACCGATAAGTCTACGGCATCGGTCTGTGCTGAATATACCAATCGGTTTTCAGCCACCAAAATGGCGCGGTCGACCGGCGAGAGTGTCTCAAAGACCGAAGGCGTGTAGTTCAGGGTATATCCGGGCGTGGTGACGATGTTCCGTAAAACCTGAAAAATAGACGTGTCGGAGGAATCGAGATCAAATTTCTGGGGGGATTCGGCGGAAGCCATCACGTAGCGGCAATACAGATTCAGATTCTTCCATAGGGTCGAGTCGTTCCGGTCACCGAAAAAGGTTTTTACCTCGACGCAGGCCAGCGCCTTCTTGCCCGTCATGATCAACGCTGTGATTCCGGCGGCAGCGAAGCGCTCGTGATAGGGATCCTGGTCAAGGTTTGAATAGAAGGACGCGGCTTCTTCATAAAGCCCACGGTCGAGCATTTTTTCCATGCGGAGTGTCAGAAGGTCTTCGCCGGGGTTAGGCACTGTGTCCGCGACCAGTTCGCTTGTCGAGGCGGCGGTGAGCAGAACCTGATTGACCAGTTTGTGCATGGCGGGGCTTGAGGACGCATCGGGCTGTGCCTTAATCAGTTCCGTAATCGCGGAGCGGGTCGAGCCGCGGAAAAGGTCGGCGCCGAGGCTACGGTGATCTTCCCGCGGGGAAAAGCCCATGGATTCGATTTTGGGGTCAATCTGATGGACGATTTCGGGTATTGCAGCCGGATCAGGGACAGGAGCCGTCTGGTTTTGCTGCTGAAGTGTTGCTTCTTCGTTGTTTTCAAACGGCTGGGGCTGGGCCAATGCCGGAAAGGTTCCCATAAAAATAAAAACTGCCAATCCGCCTAATGCTCTGCCGATTTTTCTAAAATACTTATTTTGCATCGGCATAAGCCTCTTTTGGCAGCACCTTCGTCACCTCGGTCTGGCGAATGGGGACGTCCACAACCGCGAGATAGCCGAAACCGATGACGGTCAAGGCCAGAACCAATGCGACAAGAATCCTCAATATGGACATGACTCAAGCGTTTTTCTGAAAATTAATCCCTAGAACCCGAAGAGAAGGGTTTTTATAACAAAATAATCGCAGCATTGAAAGATGGAATGGTGTAAGAAAAGCCATGAACGAGCATTCCAGACAACCTGTTCCTTTGGCGGATTCCTTGCGTTCTCGGCTCAGGAAACCTCTGGTTCTTCTGGGCATGATGGGCAGTGGAAAAAGTCATGCGGGGGCTATCTTGTCGGCCCTGCTTGATTTGCCTCATTATGATTCCGACAAGCTGATTGAGGCGAAGGAGGGCCGGACGATTTCGGATATTTTTGCGGAAACCGGCGAGGCGGTTTTCCGTGCCTTGGAACACGCAACGATTGTTGACCTGCTTGACCGCGGGCCGTGCGTGCTTTCGACCGGCGGGGGGTGCGTGACTGTTCCGCAGACGCTCTCGGCGATCCATGACAAGGGGATCTCTGTCTGGCTCAAGGCGGATGTGGAGACGCTTTATGAGCGTCTGAAAAAATCGAAAAACCGGCCGTTGCTGGATTGCGAAGACCCGAAAGACCGCCTCACTAATCTTCTGGCGCAAAGGGAAGGACTTTACGCCCGTGCGGATATCACCGTCGAAAAGACGGAAGGCGGGATAGACGAACTTGTTGCTGCCATATTACAATCCCTTGCAGAGTATATTGACGATGACCACTGAAATACACGATCTCGAAACCAAGGTTGTTACCATCCCGCTTGGGGAGCGGACGTACGAAATTTTCATCGGCTCCGGGCTTTTGCAGCGTATCCCCGATTTCCTGCCGTTCGATATCGGCGGCAGCAAGATTTTTATCGTCACGGATGAGAATGTCGAGGGCTATGCCAAGTCGATCAAAAGGCAGATGGATGCCCATGCGGTGCAGTTTTGTGAGATTTACGTCCTGCCCCATGGCGAGAAGACGAAATCTTATGAGAACCTGATTAAACTTCACAGCTGGATGCTGGATCATAATATCCACAGGAATTCGGTGGTGATGGCTGTCGGGGGCGGCGTGATCGGTGATCTGGCCGGGTTCGCGGCGGCGACTGTTTTACGGGGTGTGCCCTTTGTTCAGGTGCCCACGACCCTTCTGTCGCAGGTCGACAGTTCCGTTGGCGGGAAGACCGGGATTAATACCGACCACGGCAAGAACCTGATCGGGAATTTTTATCAGCCCAGCGTGGTGGTGGCGGATGTCTCTGTGCTTAAGACCTTGCCGCGGCGCGAGGTTCTGGCCGGGTATGCGGAGATCGTCAAATACGGTCTTCTTGGAAACTTCCGGTTTTTCGATTGGTTGGACGAATATGGGCAGGGGGTTTGTGATCTCGTGCCTGAGGTTGTGGCGCAGGCGGTGGAGGCGAGTTGCAAGGCCAAGTCGGCCATCGTGCAGGAAGACGAGCGTGAATCCGGGAGGCGGGCGCTTTTGAATCTCGGGCATACGTTCGGGCACGCGCTGGAGACGGCGGCGGGGTATGACGGGCGGCTATTGCACGGGGAAGCGGTTTCAATCGGCATGGTCATGGCGTTCGCGCTTTCCGTTAATCTGGGATTGTGCCCCGAAGAAGATATGATCCGGGCCCAGGAACATCTCGCCGGGCTTGGCCTGATGACCAGCCCGTCGGAGATCAACCCCAAACTTGAGACGTCCGTCGATGCGCTCATGGAGATCATGCGGCGGGATAAAAAGGCCACGGACGGGCATATGACCTTTATCGTCGCCGAGGCGATCGGCAGTACGATGATCAAGAAGGATGTTCCCGAGGAACTGGTGCGGAAGGTTCTGGAGAAGTTTCTCAGGAAGGAATAGGCGGTTATTTCTGCAAGATTTTTTGTGCCGTCCTTACATTTTCGTGTAGGTGCTGCGGATTGATCGTTCCAATTATGACGCCGTGTGTTGCGGGGTGGGAAAAGGCGAAGCGCAGCGCGGATTTCAGAGGGTTTTCGCCGAGCTTTTCGATATGGCCGCTGGCGAGCGCTTTTTTCAGAAGGATGCCTTTGTTGTTTTTTTCAGCAAAGTCCAGAACGGGTTTTTCGTCCTTATAGAGCGGTGTGTAGCTGACCATCGCCACATCCATCGTTTCGAGCGCCTTGATTCCGCCTGCTGCAGTTTTGGTTGATGCGCCGATGGCTCTCACCAGACCGCGCATTTTGAACTCCTGCATTTTCCGAATTAGGCTTTCGTTTGAGAGTATATCTATATCCGATCCATCCGAGTGGATGAGCAGCACGTCGAGATAATCGGTTTGAAGATTTTTGAGTGAGCGATGCAGGCTTTTCTCAAAGTGTTCGGGTGTAAAGATATAAGTGGATTCTCCGTTTTCGAATTGTTCTCCCACCTTTCCTACCATCACCCAATCCTGCCTTTGTTTTTTGAGCAGGCGTCCGAGGCGTTCCTCGCTGGTGCCATAAGACGGCGCGGTGTCGAGCAGGTTGATTCCCAGATCGCGGGCCAGAGAAAAAAGATCTGCAAGTTCGGATTCTTCGGGAATTTTGAAACCTTGCGGGTATTTTACGCCTTCGTTGCGGCCGAATTTGACGGTGCCCAGGCCGAGCGGGGAGATTTCGATGCCGGTTTGTCCCAGTTTTTTTCTGACCGTCAATCTGTCCATTGTGCCTGATCCCAAGGAGTTGTGGCGTAAGAGACGGGCGCTAAAAAGGACCAGTCAGTAATGTAGTCTGAGGGTTTTATGCCTTCTGTTTCCAAATTTTCTACGATCATATCCGAGAGCATCGGCGCGAAGGTCAGTTTCGTCGGCCAAGCGTATAGGCTGTTCCCGGCTCTGTGAAGCGTAGGTGTATCGGGCATCCAGCCGTCTGTTTTCGATTTTCCCTCGACTCGGTCGATGGGCAGGCTTGCCCATTTCACTGTCGAAAGATCGAGAGCGGGTATATAGGTTGAGAAGGCTTTTTTTACAGCGTTGAACGTATCCTGCGGGAGTGATCCCTTTGAGCGTTCAGCAACGCTACCGCCGAGATACCAGATCAGGGTTCCGTCTCTGTCTTTATGGGTCGTGATTGTGGCGACGGGTTTTTCGGAGGTTCCGACGAGGTGGGCGAAGAGCGGGAAGGGGGCGGGCTTGAGCATCCCCATCAGGAGCGGGCGGTGCTGGACGTCCAGACCTTGTTCGTGGCTCTGCTGTTTTGCAATTGGCAGGTTCGATGATGCTGCTGTGAAAATTATTTTTTTTGCGCTGATTCTTTGCTGCGTCAGGAAGGCGGCGGGGTCATCTGCGTATTCCTGCGGGATTTTACGAATCGCGTTTCTGTATGGCTCGGCGAGGGCGGCGAGGATTGAGGGGATATCGAGAACAAGCTCATCCATAAAAACAATCGAGCCTTTAAAGCCCGATGATTTAATCCGATCTGGCCAATCACGCTCCGCGACTTCACGCACGTTTTTTCCAAGCGCCTTTTTTGTGACAATTTTGGAAAGGTTGCCAATCAGGCCGCCGGGGATCATGAGAAGCTGCGAATCTGCCGCTGTTTTCGCCGTGCGGAGATCGACTTCTCCTTCACCCTTTAAGGCTGCGCGCCAGATGTCGGGCATGGCGCTGATGGAGCGGGCGAGGGTGCTGATTTTTCCGGCGAAGGCGAATTTCAGGCCGGAGTGGATGATGCCCTGCGATGCTATGGTCTGGCCGCCGCCGATGGAGTCTTTTTCGAGGAGCAGAACGTCATAGCCGCGTTTCCTGAGGCGGTGGAAGGTCCAGAGGCCCGCGATCCCCGCGCCGATAATGACGATGTCTGCTGACTTATTCATTGCAGATCTTTCCGATCATCATAAAGGGTGCGGATCGATTCCAGAAAGTCTTGCGGTGCTTGAGGATCCCAAGGCCATATTCCTGAGGTTGTCGGATATATCATTTGCAGAACTTCAAAATTGTCGTTCTTATAGAGCCAGAGCGCCCAGCCTAAATATTCCTTGTAGTGTTCCTTATTCACTTTTTTGAATGTTACAGAAAACCCGCCTATAAAGCCTTCATAGTACCGATTTTCAATAAACCTTTCTCCGTTACTCACCCGCCGACAATATTCATTTATAATCCAACCGCTCAGATTATTCTTAAGACCGACAATAATCAGTTCCGGGGCGTTTGAGGTTTTTTGAATTCCTATGGAGTAACTGAAGGGCGGATTAAATTCGCCTTCCATGATCTGAAGAATGTGGCAGCCGTATTTTTCGATATCGTCCAGCGCCCTTTTATCTTCGTCTTCCACCACTCAGTTTCCGTTAGAAACAATCTTACCGTGGCATTGCTTGAATTTCTTGCCGGAACCGCAGGGGCAGGGGGCGTTGCGCTGGACCTTGCCCCAGGATTCGGGATCGTCCTTGTCGAACTTTCTGTTTCTTTGCGGCATGGCGGTGACGTTTTGGCGGGAATCGTCCTCCGACTGCTCCTGTCCGGCAGCGGGATCGGTGCGGCTTTCCTTCATTTTCGTTTCGGTCTGCGGCATCATGCCGGGGATCACGAGGTTGGCGCGGCCCGGTTCCACGTTCAATTCCACGAGGCTCAGGGTCATGGTGACCGTCTCGCGCATCATGTGCAGCATGGCTTCGAACATCTGAAAGGCTTCGGTCTTGTATTCGTTCAGCGGGTCACGCTGGCCGAAGGCGCGCAGGTTGATGCCCTGCCGCAGGTGGTCAAGATTCAGAAGATGCTCCTTCCAGTGCTGGTCGAGCATTTGAAGCAGAACCATTTTTTCGACCTTGCGCCATGCATCGGGGGTCGCGTTGACGGCCTTCTCGGCCATTTTTTTATCGGAGAGGTCGATCAGGCGGTCCATGATTTCCGTGTCTGCGATGCCTTCCTCCTTGGCCCAATCGTGCAGGGGCGGGTGGAGATTGAGGAGCCGGACGACATCGGTTTCGAGGGCGACGATATCCCACTGCTCGGCGTAGGCGTGCTCGGGGATGCAGCGTGATACGATATCCTCGACCGTGTGATGGCGCATATCCTTGACCATGTCCTCGACGCTTTCGGCTTCCATGATCTCGCGGCGCTGTTCGTAGATGACCTTGCGCTGGTCGTTCATGACGTTGTCGAATTTGAGCAGGTTCTTGCGGATTTCGAAGTGCATTCCCTCAACCTTGCCCTGAGCGCGTTCGAGCATTTTGGAAATCCACGGATGCTCCAGAGCCTCTCCTTCCTGCAGGCCGATATTCTTGTTGGCCAAAAGGGATTCGAGGTTTTGCCCCGCGAAAATCCGCATGAGGTCGTCTTCGACGGACAGGAAGAACATGGAAGCGCCGGGGTCGCCCTGACGGCCCGAACGGCCGCGGAGCTGGTTGTCGATCCGGCGCGATTCGTGGCGCTCGGTGCCGACGACGTAAAGGCCGCCGGATTCCAGAACAAGTTTTTTATTTTCGGCGACTTCTTCCTTGATCTTTCTGATCGCCGCTTCCTTTTTTTCTTCCGGCCATTCGTCTTCAATCTCCTCTGAGATTCGCATCTGGACGTTGCCGCCAAGCTGGATATCCGTTCCGCGTCCGGCCATGTTGGTGGCGATCGTAACCGCGCCGGGTTTTCCGGCCTGCGCGATGATATGCGCCTCCTGCTCGTGGTGGCGGGCGTTGAGGACGTTGTGTCTGATTTTTTCCTTTTTCAGGCGGGCGGATAGTGTTTCGGATTTCTCGATGGAGACCGTTCCGACCAGCACGGGCTGTCCGCGTTCCTGACATTCGTTGATGAGGGCGACGATGGCGTCATCCTTCTCACGCAGGGATTTGTAGATTTTATCGTCGTAGTCCTGGCGGTTTACGGGGACATTCGTGGGAATATCGACGACCTTGAGTTTGTAGATTTCCTCGAACTCGGCGGCCTCGGTCAGGGCCGTACCCGTCATACCCGCGAGTTTCGGGTAAAGGCGGAAATAATTCTGGAAGGTGATGGAGGCGAACGTCTGGTTTTCGTTCTGGATTGCCACGCCCTCCTTGGCCTCGATGGCCTGATGCAAGCCTTCGGAGAGGCGGCGGCCCTCCATCATGCGGCCGGTGAATTCGTCGATCAGCATCACCTTGCCGTCCTTAATAATGTAGTCGGTGTCGCGCTGGAAGAGCTTGTGGGCGCGGAGCGCCTGATTGACGTGGTGGACGAGCGAGACGTTGCCTAGATCGTACATGCTGCCCTGTTTGAGGATTCCGAATTCGCGCAGCAATTCCTCCGCATGTTCCTGCCCGCGTTCGGTCAGGGCGATGCTCTTGTGCTTTTCCTCTTTCTCGTAATCGGCTTCTTCGAGGCGGGGGATGATCTTGTTGACGCGGCCATACATTTCCGTCGAGCCTTCGGAGGGGCCGGAGATGATGAGCGGGGTCCGTGCCTCGTCGATCAGGATCGAATCCACCTCGTCCACGATGGCAAAATTGAAGGGTCGCTGGACCATCTGGTCGAGACGGAATTTCATGTTGTCGCGCAGGTAGTCGAATCCCAGTTCGTTGTTGGTTCCGTAGGTAATGTCGCAGGCGTAGGCCTTACGGCGTTCGTGGTCGCGCATATTTCCGAAGATGCATCCGGTCGTGAGGCCGAGAAAGCTATATATTTGCCCCATCCATTCGGCGTCGCGCTTGGCGAGATAGTCGTTGACCGTGACGACGTGGACCCCTTTACCGCAGACCGCGTTGAGGTAGACGGGTAATGTGGCGACGAGAGTCTTGCCTTCCCCGGTCCTCATTTCGGCGATTTTACCGTCGTTAAGCACCATGCCGCCGATCAGCTGCACATCATAATGGCGCTGACCGAGCGTTCTTTTGGAGGCTTCGCGGACGACTGCGAAGGCTTCGTGCATGATGTTTGAGAGCGGCTCGCCCTTTTCGAGTCTTTCGCGGAACAGTTTTGTCTGACTCCTCAGCTCCTCATCGCTCATCGCCTCAAATTTCGGTTCGAGGGCGTTGATGCGGGGAACTTGGCGTCCCAACTGTTTTAGCGTGCGTGTATTGGTGGTTCCGAATAATCTTCCCAAAAGGCCGAACACTGGGGGTTAACTCCTGAAATGACCCTATATAAGTTGTTCTGGTATAAGCCTCGACCTGCCTTACGTCAACATGAGGCTTAATTCGGGCCTACTTTCCCTATTGAAAAGGCCGGGGGGTTTCGCTAGTCTGCGGCCTTAATACATCCGCACGATCATCATTGAGGAATATCATGTCTTATCAGACTTTACGCCAGGAAGCCCCTGTAAACAGCGAATCCGGCCATGCCGCCGTTACGTTTCTGATTATCATTATCGTCGGCGCCCTTGGATTTCTGGCTGGACGGATGATTCCCTCCGCCAGCTTGCCCGCGCCGCTGCAGACCATCACTGCGGCGCAGTCCGCGCCGGAAGTCTCTGTTCCTTCGGTTCCGGTTTCCGCCGAGAATCCGGTTCTGGCGAAAGTCAACGGTCAGGACATCACCAAGGCCGATGTGCAAGATACGCTTAAAAATATGCCTGAAAACTTCAAACAGTTCCCTGACGATGTTCTGCAGCAGATCGCCGTGGACCAGATGATCGGTGAGCGGGTCATTGATGCCAAGCTTTCCGGCGCAGGCCTTGAGAGCGATGCGGAGGTGCAGAAGGAACTGGCCAACGCCCAGAAGCAGATCGTGCGCTCCATCTTTATCGAGCGTGAAGTCAAGAAAGCCATGACCGAGGACCGTTTGAAAACGGCTTACGATGACTACATAAAGAGTTTCCCGAAAGTTGAGGAAGTGAAGGCCGCTCATATTCTTCTTTCCAAGGACGACGAAAAGAAAGCCCAGGCGCTGGTCAAGGAATTGGACGGCGGCGCGGATTTCGCCAAGCTGGCCAAGGAAAACTCCCTGGACGGTTCGGCTGAGAACGGAGGCGATCTCGGATACTTTACCAATACCGAAGTGGTGCCGGAATTCGCAAAGGCGGCGTTCGAGACCAAGCCCGGTTCCTATACCAAGAAGCCTGTGAAGACTGATTTCGGCTTTCATATCATCAAGGTCGAGGATAAACGGGTGCGTCCCGCTGCCGATTTCGAGACGGCCAAACCTTATCTGGAGCAGGAAATCAGCCGCCAGCTTTATAATGAGGTGATTGCCAAGTGGCGCGAGGAAGCCAATATTGAGCAGTTTGACGCCAACGGCAAGCCGATTGACCTCTCCCAGCAGCAGGCCGAAGGCACTGAGCCGGATGCGGGAGCCGACGCCGGAGAAGCTGATGCTGTCGAGCCTGCCACAGGCACTGAAGAAGAGATTGAACTCGAAGCCTTGACCCCTGAGCCGGAGGCTCAGCCAGCCGAGGACAAAAAAGCATCCGAGTAAGACTGTTTCAGATTTGTTTTTTCAGAAGCCGCGGTATGTTCGCGGCTTTTGCTTTTGTGTACAAATAAAAATGGATATAACCGACTGATGAAAAAAATGCATTGCCATGAGGCGCTTGCCCTGCCGAGGCCGGACAAACCTCTGGGACTTCCTGTTATTCTGGTTGCTGCTGTCGCTTTGGTCAACGCGCAAGGGCTTGTTCTTCTGGCGCAAAGGCCCAAGGGCAAAAGCATGGAGGGACTTTGGGAGTTTCCGGGCGGAAAGGTGCAGGCGGGGGAGACGCCGGAATATGCGCTCATGCGTGAGCTTGAGGAGGAACTGGGGATCGAGACGCGGGAATGCTGTTTTTCCCCCATCGGTTTCGCCTCGCATAGCTATGCGGATTTTCACCTCTTGATGCCGCTTTTCGTCTGCCGGGTCTGGCGGGGGGAACCCAAACCGCTTGAGGCGCAGGCTCTGGCGTGGGTGGCGCCTCAGAATATGTATGATTACCCGATGCCGGAGGCCGATCTGCCGCTTGTTTACCAAATCCGCGATCGGTTGTAGAATAAAGGGATGTACCGCTCGGTCTACGATCTCAGGACTTTTTACAATTCCCCGCTCGGCCTTTGCGTTCAGAACGTCCTGAACCGTCGGATTGCGGCGTTCTGGCCGGATACGCATGGACTGCGCGTGATGGGTTGCGGGTATACCGTTCCTTATCTGGAGTCTTTCTGCGGGAATGCCGAACGGGTTGTGGCCATGATGCCTTCGGGATTAGGCGCCGATACGTGGCCGAAGGACGGCAAAAATGTCGTTTTTCTTTCGGAGGGGGCGGGCCTGCCGATTGAAAATTCCTCCATGGACCGGATTCTTCTGGTTCATTATCTGGAGCATAGCGGGCAGTTGCAGCCAACTCTTCACGAGATTTGGCGGGTGCTTAAACCCAACGGGCGTATTCTGGTCATCGTTCCCAACCGTTCGGCTTTGTGGGCGCGGGTCGAATGGTCGCCGTTCGGTCACGGGCATCCGTTTTCTCTTTCGCAGTTGTGTTTCTTCCTGCGGGAAAATTTATTTGTGCAGGAACGCACACAGAGTGCGCTGTTCATGCCGCCGTTCAAATTCTCTATTTTCATGCGGTCGGCCAATTTGCTTGAACATATGGGGCGGACGTTCCTGCCTATCGGGGCGGGGGTGCATATTATTGAGGCCAGCAAGCAAATCTACGCCGGGGTGGATAAGGGATCGGGATCAAAGGTTCTGGCTTATAAGCCCGGATTGTTCGGGCGGCCCCCCGGCGTTCCGGTGCCGCAGAGCTATACCTCGGATTAGTTTCCTATAAGCCCCGGAGGGGGGCGTCAGGGTCGATTTCTTCCATAAACTGGCGCTTACGGTCGGAGTGCGTGACCTGATAAACGAGGCCGATCCAGCTTGAGAGGATGCTGCGGCCGCTATCCGTCCAGGTGTTTTCGAGGTTATCCGAGATAAATTCGCGGTGTTTGTCCAGCAGAGCCATGGTCGGCTGCTTTTCTGGGTGGGGTTGAATTTTTTCAATAATTTCCGGCTTGAAGTAGTTTTCCGGGAATGGCGGGCAGTCGGGCCTTTCTCCGGTTTCGAAGCGGCGGAGTTCGCGCTCATATTCCTTGAGCAGACTGATCGTGTCGTATTCGGGGTGGCCCTGCATACAGACGAGACGGAAGCCATCCGCGCTGACGGCGATGTGCGTTCCGGCTTCCTTGCCCTTGACCAGAATTTTCATTTTAGCCGCGTGGAACTGATCCTCTGATATCGCATTGAAGCGCGAGTGCGGAACGTCGAAGACTGTATTCATGTTGCGGACCAGCGGGTGGGTGCGGTCTTCGATTCTATGCCGGTAGACGCCCCAGAGTTTTTGTCCGCCAGGGAGGGGCGTGCGCTTCTGATTATACCGGAATTGCATGACCGCGTGCGTCGCCAAGCACGAGCAGAGGGTGGAGGTGACGTTGTTCCACGACCAGTCGATAACTTTTTTTAAAGGTTCCCAGAAGGGTTCCTTCTCCAGATGCGGCTGGGAGATGTTCGCCCCGGTGACGATTAGGGCATCAAGACCCTCTTCCTGAAGTTTTTCAAACGGTTCGTAATATTTTTTAACGTATTCTTTTGTTTCGGCGCTGCGCTCCAATTCGTGAAGGGTGAAGGGGTGGACGTAGAGTTGCGCGATCTGGTTGCTCTCGCCGACATGGCGGAAAAACTGGCGCTCGGTGGCGGTCAGGGCGGCATCCGGCATCATATTCAGCAGGCCGATATGCATTTCGCGGATATCCTGCTTCGCGGCCCGGTCGGGCGGCAGGACTGTCCGGCCTTCCTGCTTGAGGCGCTCGAAGGTCGGCAGATCGTTATAGGCTACCAAAGGCATTCAAAGTCTCACGATCCGTTTGATTTCCTGATCAGTTCTCTATAAATAAGCTTTATAGGTTGGGAAGCAGTGCAAGTCCATGTCTAAAACATTGAGCGATATCCGCGTCAAAATCGACAAGATCGACGATAAGGTCCACGATCTGCTGATGGAGCGTGCCTCCCTCGTGTCCTCGATCGCCGAGGCCAAGCGTAAGTCGAATTTGCAGATGGTCCAGCCCGCCCGCGAGGCCAAGATGATCCGTCGCTTGCTGGCACGGCACAACGGGCCTTTGCCGCGACAGGCGGTTGTGCGGATCTGGCGGGAACTGGTCGGGGCGGTGGCGCTGCTGCAAACCGGGCTGACCGTGGTGGTTTTTGCTGATGAGCATGGCAACCCTCACTGGGACATGGCCAAGGATTATTTCGGCAGCATCGTGCCGATGAAAAAGATCAATTCACGGGCCGGGGCGGTTGGCGCGGTTCGCAACGATGAAACGTCGTTTGCCGTCCTGCCGTGGCCGGAGTTGGATCAGAACGACGCATGGTGGGTGCATCTGTTCGACCAGCATTCCGAGAAAATGTCGATCCTCTGCGCCCTTCCGTACGGCAGTCACGGGCGGAAATCGACGCAAAACCCGACGCACCGTTCGCTGGTCGTTTCCAAATTCGAGTTTTTGCCCTCCGATGACGATTGCACGTTTCTGGGGTTAGACCTCAGGGTCAGCGTCAGTCGGACGCGGGTGGTGGATCGTCTTGCCGAGCATGGGGTGACTGTCGTCAATCTCTACAGTTCCAAATCTTCGGCGCGGCCCGACTATAACGCACATCTGGTGGAGGCGCGGGGGTATATCGCTCCGGACTCGCCCTTGCTTGACGCGCTGCGCCAGGTTTTTGATGCGGATTGCCGTTATTGCGGCGTGGTCGGCGGGTATCCGGCGGTGCCGGAACTCGATGAATGACTCCCCTAGGTTTTTAACCTCATTATTGAAAATTCTCTTTATATCGCTTCGCAGGGCTGTATAAGTCTTGCGGGGCTAGGTGGAAGGATAGGGCTATGAAGCCTTTTGATAAAATATACTGGCATGATGGACAGATTGTTGAGTTTAACGTCATAACGCCCTCCAAGCGGAAAGGTGCAAAGATTAGTCTTTTACTAGAGCTTTATGCTCATGACCAAGCTGAATATCGAGACCACTATGAGGTCGTTTTTGAGGGGGTCATCAAGTTTACAGCAACTGCCGATATGTCGAGTCTTAAGGAGAATTTTTCTGCGGGAAACATCTTCAGTGTTGTCGATTATCAAAACGATAGTTCGATATATAGATTTTATCTTATGGAAGGATATATCGAAATCGAAAGTAAAAAAGTGAAAATCAAAAAGCAGAAATCAGGAAATTAAATCATGTTCAACAAAGTCACCATTATCGGTCTGGGGCTGATCGGCTCTTCGCTCGCTCGGATCATTCTGAAAAAGAGATTGGCTAACACGCTGGTTGCGGCGGACGCCAATCTGGATGTCTGTAAGACCGTCAACGATCTGGGGTTGGCGCATAAAGTCACGGATCATCTGGCCGAAGCGGTTGAGGGCGCCGATCTCGTCATCCTTGCAGTTCCGGTCGGGGCGATGCAGAAAGTCGCGGAGCGGATCGCGCCTGCGCTCAAGCAGGGGGCGATTGTCACGGATACCGGGTCGGTCAAGATGGCGGTGATCGAGGCGGTCAAACCTTACTGCCGTCCGGGAGTTGAATTCGTGCCGGGGCATCCGATTGCGGGAACCGAGTTTTCGGGGCCGGAGGCCGGGTTTCTGGAATTGTTCGAGAACCGCTGGTGCATTCTCACGCCTCTGCCCGATACGGGAATACGGTCGGTCGAGAAGGTGACCAAGCTGTGGGAGGAGTGCGGGGCGAATATCGAGATCATGGAGCCGGCGCATCACGATCTTGTTTTAGGCATTACTTCGCACCTGCCGCACCTGATCGCGTACACGATTGTCGGGACGGCAACGGATTTGGAGGACGATATCAAATCCGAAGTCATCAAATTCTCGGCTTCGGGTTTCCGGGATTTTACACGGATCGCAGCGTCTGATCCGGTGATGTGGCGCGATATTTTCCTGAATAACAAGGGGGCGGTCCTTGAGGTTTTGCAGAGGTTTTCCGAAGACCTGACCGCGCTGCAGAAGGCGATCCGGCAGGGGAACGGGGATTATCTTTATGAAGTCTTTACGAAGACCCGCGCCATCCGCAAGCAGATCGTCGATATCGGACAGGCGGAATAACCGTCATTCGTGCGGCTGAGTGTGAAGCCTGCGGCGTTCGGGCGGAAATTCGAAGATTTTAATCGGTCCCAGATACACCGCCCGGTCGCTCTTGGTTAAACTGACTCTGGCGATGCCGCCGCGTTCGAACGCCTTCAGGCCTGCGCCCGCGATCATGGCCGCTTGTGGACGGATAATCCCTTTTTCCGCCAGTCCTGCGATAAACGGCTGGTAGTTTTCCAGTTCGAGTGTGAGATTGATTCCGGGATTCAGATCGTCCTGCATATCAATACGACCCGCTACGCGGATTTTGAAATCGCCGCTCACCGCCTCGCTTTCGGTAATGTCGTAGATTTTCCCGCGAGGGCGGATGACGGCGTGCAGGGAGTCAAAATCCTGCCCCTCTTTCCAGAAGCGGGCCTTTACGCTGATTTTTTTTGCTTCGATGGTCAGGGGCATATAGGGCAGGGGCCAGGATTCGGCGGAAAAGGATTCGAACTCTCCGGTTCCGGCGGGGCTGAGGACGCTGTGCGGTCCTAAGGATAACTTCATTTTACCGGGGAAGCCCGAGATGGTGGGGGGCGATTGTTTTATAAAACGCGAGGCGGTTTCGCGCTGGAAATTCGTCAGGGCGTTATTGACCCCGGCCTCGACATAGCGGGCGACGATGAGCCAGTTGGCGATGTATCCGAACGCCAAAACAAGCAGTATTGCGGGCATGAGCCAGCTTTTCCTTTTTGATCCGGCCTGTTGAATCTGGGCTTCGTTCATCAGGGTGATCGAGCGGCCCTCCAGGTCTTTCTCTAATTTCGAAAGGATTTCAGCGGGGGGCTTTCCTGGTTCGATGGGCGGCAGGAATTCGAAGACCACCCTGCCCGGTTTCTTGATCCAGCTGTTGCGTGGCCAGAATACGCCTGTATTCATTGCTAACGGGATAATCGGCAGGTTCGTGGCTTCCTGCAACCGGGCGACGCCGATTTTATAGGGCCGATCTTGCGCGGTCGTCGTTACGCTCACGCGGGTGCCCTGTGGGAAGATGATGACAGGGCGGCCCTGCGCCTGCATTCTTCTTGCGCCGTCCTGAATGGACTCGATTGCGGATTTGGGGGTGCTGCGGTCGATGGCGATCACGTCGGATTTGGCGAGATACTGGCCCCAGAGCGGGATTTTCAGCAATTCCTTTTTCAGAATGATTGCCGGGTCGTCAAACAGAATGTGCAGCTTCGTCGTCTCGTACGCCGACTGGTGTTTGGAGGCGACGATGTAAGAGCCTGATGACGGGAGATACTCCCGTCCGCGAACTTCGAAGTCGAGGCCAAGAATATATTTCTCCAGAAGATGATTGCAGAAGACAAATCCATGCACGACCGTCATGAACGCCTTTCGCGGCAGAAACAGAGTTGGCAGGCAGAGGACGCAGGCGATGGCCGTCAGTCCGTAAAAGCAGAGATTGTAGATTGTAGACCGGATGACATAAGGGGGCATTCGATTTTCCGGCTATTGTTGTTCGAGGGACATACGGGTGAGCCGGAATAAAATCTTATGGTATTCGCTGAAGGCCAGTTCCCAGAATTTCCAATTCAGAACGCCGTAATCGGTTTCCTCGACCGGGTGGGGGATAATTTTTAAATCCGGCATGACCCGTTTGAACTCCAGCAAGGCGCGGCCCATGTGATAACCCGAAGTCACGAGACGGATGGATTTGACCTTGTTGGCTGTGATCCATTCCTGTGTCTCATTGGCGTTACCGTATGTGGTGAGCGCCTTATGGCCGAGAAACACGCAGCAGGTGGGTTTGGGTTGATTTCCCTTCCAGTTTTGAAGGATATCGGCCGCCGTCACTTTCTCATGGACGCCGGAAATGAAGAGTTTCGGGGCGCGTTCCTGCGCCAGAAGGTCAAGGCCGGTCTGAATCCTGTGATTGCCGCCGGTTACCACGACGATTGCGTCGGTCTTTTCGTTTTCATAGGCGGGGTTGACCGTCAGGGCGTAAAAGGAAAACAGCACGAAGCCGCCCAGCCACAGACTCAGAGTGGCTGCGAACAGGCCGGAAAACGCCTTCATCAACAAGAGTTTCATCACCCCTCTTTTTACGGCATCAGGGAGAGAGTCCGCAAGACCGTCAGGCGGGCGGTCATACCGGCAATCACGCAGGCGATGACGGGCAGGATGCAAAAAAGCGCGAAGGATGTGCTATCCAGGCTGATTTGCGGGATCAGGGGTGTGCCGCTCTGGCCCGTCAGGAAGAGAATAAACATCGCCATGAACAACCCTCCCGCTGTTCCCAGAATGCTGCCTAGCAGGGCAATCACCACTGCGTACCACTGGAACTGGCGGGCGATGTATCTATCCGACGCGCCGATCAGGTGAAGAATTTCCACCTGATCCTTATGGATGGCCATTCTTGAACGCACGCCGCCCGATATTCCCGTGACGGTCGTGACGGCAACAATCAGGGCCACAAGCAGAGCTACCCATTGCAGAGTCCGTGTAAAGCGCAGAATATCCTGCAACCATTCGCGGTGGGTATCGACGTAGGATGTCGGGGAGAGGGCGTGAACCGCCTGTGTCAGTTTTTCAACCGATTCGTCGCTTGCGCTGTTCAGTTCGACGGCGATGAGGCCGGGCATGGGAAGCTCCTCCAGATTGAAATCTTCGCCCAGCCAAGGGGAGACGAGCTTGCGGATGTCCTTTTCTCCCAGCGGCTCATAGGATTTGACCAGAGGGTTTTTCTGGAGCATCTGCGCGATTTTTTCGGTTTCCATCTTGATGGTTTCGGGCGAAAGGATGGTTCCGTTCTGATCCTCGGCCTTGATCTCAATGGTTATTTTATTTTCCAGTCCGCTCGACCAGCGCTGGGTCATGGCGTGCAGGGAGAGCGTTCCCGCGCAGGCGAGAACGGCCAGAAAGCTCATCAGTCCGACGAGCAGGAGGAGAAATCCGCGATCCGAGTCCGAGCCAAACGGCAGGTCGTAGCCCTTCGATCCGAGAGCGAGTTTGAGCAGGCGTTCCTGCATTTTCATATAAAATGGTGATGGTCTAGCTGACATTTCTGATCTTCTGCGTTATCGGTCCCTGCCGGGATTCCTGCGTCAGGCGGCCGTGTTCAAGTATAAGGCGCGGATGGGCGTAGAGTTCCATGATGTGGGTGTTGTGGGTGGCAATGACAATGGTCGTGCCCATTTTATTGAGTTGTTCGAAGAGGCCCATCAGGCGGAAGCCGATGGTGTCGTCGAGGTTTCCGGTCGGTTCGTCGGCCAGAAGAAGTTTCGGGCGGGCGATGATGGCTCGGGCAATGGCGATGCGTTGCTGCTGACCGCCGGACAGGGTAGGGGGCAGGCGTTCCTTGCTGTCGCCCAAACCGACCCAGTCGAGAAGCTCGGTGACGTTGTTGCGGATTTCCTTTTCCGGGCGCTTTAATATTCGCAGCGGCAGGGCGACGTTATCGAAGGCGGAGAGATGGTCCATCAGACGGTAGTCCTGAAAGACGATGCCGATTTTCTGGCGGATTTCGAAAAGGCGCTCGCGGGGAAGGAGGCCGACGTTACTGTCGAACATAAACAGGCTTCCGCGTGTTGGGCGGTGGCCGAGGAACATGAGGCTCAGCAGCGATGATTTTCCGGCGCCACTGGGCCCTGTCAGGAAATGGTAGGAGCCGGATTTTAACTCAAAGCCGATGTCGCTCAGGATTTCCGGACCGGTTTCATAACGGAATCCTACATTGTCGAATTTTATCACTGCCTGTTTTCCGTTTTCTGCGGGATTGCTCCCGGCTTGATTTTGCTGTCCTGACGATCCACCAGATACTGCAAGGCCAGCGCCCTGAGGTACGGATTGGCGATTTGCGAGGCTGAATCGTAGGATTGCTCATAAAGACCCTTGTCGGCAAGGATTTTCGAGACGTTGCGGGTGGCCTTGTTGCGATAGGCCGGATCGTCAATTTTGGCGAGGCTGGTATTTGCGTTGGCGTAGTCACCCTTTTCTGCCTGAATTTCCGCCGTTTCCCCAAAGGCCTTGTGACTCAGGGAGGCGTTTTCCATACTCGTTGTGGTTTTCCATGCGCCCTCGTTATCGCCCGCGAAGGCCTGTGCCATGGCGATATAGGTCAGGGCGATTGCATAGGAGGGCGGGTGCGCGATTTTCTCCGCTTCGGCGCGGAGTGTGATGAAGGCCGCATTCTGTTCTTCTGTCGGTAACTTAAGATCGGCGATTTCCATGCCGATGCCGCGAATGGTCATCGCCTGCGTATCAGGGGTGATGATTTTGGGGATCAGGGCGACGGCCTCTTCAATTTTTCCGGCACGGGCGTAAGCTTTTGCCAGTTCCCGCAGGGTTTGGTCCTTTTCCGTTTTGTTTTCTAGGAGCGATGCCTGTCTTTCAATTTCGTGGAGAATGCATATTTTATCTGCCGCCGCGCAGTGTAGCTGCGGCTCATTTTTTTCTGCTGCCTGGGTTTCTCCGGGCGATGCCATAAAAATCGCCAAGAGTAAAAATTTTAGGAATAAATTGTGCAGGAATAATTTTTGCATAGGCTTACAGTACTCTTTTAGGGGCGGTCTGTCTTGCCCGCGGGGGGAACAGACACTATATTTACAAAAATTATGCTCATTTGAGAAGAATCTGGCGCCCATGATACTCACCTGTCCCCACTGTGCAAGCCGATTCAAGGTTTATCCGCACGATCTTGGCGCCGAGGGGCGCAAGGTCCAATGCTCTGATTGTTCGCACGTCTGGTTTGCCTTACCTGACGGTTCGGAGGGTGAGGATAGCGGCGAAGGAGCGTTTTTCCCCGAGGAGGATTTGTCCGATTTTTCTGCAGAGCCCGAAGAATTACAGGAATCTCCCCCTGAGCTGCCGCCTTCTGCAGAAGATGGGCGGCCTATCGGTCTTGACACCTTTGAAAATATGCTTCATGCGTCAGCCCCTCCCTCCACTGAAGAAATACCGGATGCTGTCAAGCCGTTGCCAGAGGAGCAGGTTTTCGTTCCCCCTCCCGTTGTGCGCGAGAGGCCGCCGTTACGGAATGTACTGGCGGGGTACGGCGTTGCCGGAGGGGTTTTTCTTTTTTTGCTTATTTTGTTTATTTCTTTGCAGGGGCCGATCGTGCGGAGCTGGCCTCCGGCTTCAGCGGCTTATGCCCTGATGGGTCGCTCGTCGGCAGTTCCCGGTGAAGGGCTGGTTTTCGACCGGATGGAGGCTTTTGAAGATAACAAGGGTGCGTTTGTTTTGAGCGGGAACATCATCAACCTGACCAAAGACAGCAAAGACGTGCCGATGATGGAAGTCGTGCTGCATTCGCAGTTCGATGAGGTCATGGAACATTGGTATATCGAGCCGCCCAAGCCGAAGATGGAGCCGGAGGAATCGATGGCGTTCGAGTCTATCCTTGAGCTTACGGCCGATGCTGCGGCTGTGCGCGGGAGGGCTGCGGATATCACAGTGCGGTTCGTGCTGGCGGTTAGAACTGCCGCAGGAGGCGGCGATAGTACTCACGCTCCTCCGGCGGACGATCCATCTCACCCGAGCGGCGGCGAAGCTCCTTCAGAATCTCCTCCACACGCTTCTTCTCCGCCTCATCCGGAATCTTCACCTGAGAGCCATGGTGAGGGCCATTCCCGTCCTCCTCTCCCCCATACGGGCGGCCCAGAGGATCATACTTCTGATTCCCATTGAAGCCCAATCCGGTCATCTGCTGCATCCTTTGAGAGAGGGTTTTTTGCAGCTGTTCTTGCGCTTCTTTCAGATATTTGATCGCCAGATCCTGATGCGGGATCGATTCCGCGGGTTTATTTTGTCCCAGTTCATCAGAGGAACCGCGCATCTCCAGTTCGGCCTTGCCCATGCCTTCTGGCACCTGCTCAAGCTTTTCAGCCGATTCCAGCATAAGGCTGCCAAGAATATAGCGCAGGGCTTCCTGTTCGGCCTTGTTGCCGCGACTGTCGGATGGGTCTGCGGGCGGAGCCGCTTCCGTGTTTTCCGCCGTTATATCCGCAGGCGGGCCGTCGGCGATGGATTCTTCCTGTTCTGGTGCCGGGATATCTTCCGCGGCAGAATTTTCGTGCGGCGTTTCGGGTTGTGGTTGGGATGGTTCTGTACTTACAGGTGGCGGCGGCATATTCGGCGTGGGGGGCATTCCGGAAAGGCCGAGGTCTTCCATGGCCTGTTCATTCAAGGGAAGGGGTTCGGCAAAGCCTTCGGAAGTGCCTTGCGAGAATTTCTGACGGTTGGCCTGTTCGGTGGTCTGGTCGCGGAGTTTTTCCTGACTTTCGATCAACTGCTGCAACTCGTTGATTCCCTCCATCGCCATCTGCATATCTTCCGGGAGGGGCGCATCCATGGAGGGGTCCATGAGGTCGAGCATATTCTGCAACTGCGAGAGAAGTTCCTTGGCGGAGTCGCGGTTGCCCGACTGCAACTCGGATTCCATCTGATCCATCATGTCCGACAGTCTTTCCGGGTTGATCATTTTTGCCAGATCGTCGGGGTTGATCTCAGGGGTTTCCTCACCCTCCTGCATCCGCTTTTCCATTTCGCGGGAGAGTTCGATGTAATACTGCATCATGCTTTCGCGCAGATTATCCATCAGGCGGGCGATTTCCTCCTCGCTGCTGCTCGGGTCGCGCAGGGCGTCTTCCAGCTCCCTTTGCGCTTGCCGAAGGTCGCGCATGGCCACGGAGAGGTTGCCGTCCTCGATGCTGAGGGCGGTTTCCCAGAGAAGGGCTATGAGGTCCGTCGCGGTTTTCTCTACCTCTTCAGGCTCCGTGATTTTGGCGTAGGTTAGGCGGGCGCAGGCGGTTTTGATCGCCAAATAGACTACCATGTCGTTATGGAAGAGATCGGGCGCCTGTAATATGGCCTCCAGATTGGCGGCGATGTCGTTAAAGTCGCGGCCCGTGGACCAGGCCAGTTTTTTACGAAGGGCGATCAGCAGTTTGGCGACCGGGTGCTTGAAGGTTCTTTCTGGCAGGGTCATCCTGACCGGCTCCAGTTCGGCCGTCTGTCCCTTGTGGTCCTTGACGCTGAATTCGAAAATTACAGGCAGGCCTGCCCAAGTATGACCAGTGAGATCGTAAATCGGCTGGACCTTGAGTTCCTTGCCGGGGGCGGACATCACCACGCGCTCTTCGTGGGCATTTTCTCCTCTGGGCTTTTCCTTAACCATGTCGTCGAGGTGCATGGACATGGTCAAATCGGTCACAGCGTAATCATCTTGCACGATGAAGGGAAAGCGGATCTGATTGTTCTGGAGGATTTCGTAAGGTGGCTTTTCCTCCTCTTTCTTGGCTTGGCGATGCTCGGGGCCGGGAAGAGGCGGGAAGGATTCATTGGCTAAGGGTGCGGGCGGCGGCGGATCGTCTTGTGCTTTCTTGTCCGATGGCGTTTCCTTGGGTTCCGACTTTCCTTCTTCAGCGGATTTTTTGTCTTGATCCTTTTCCGTCTTCTCTTCTTCTTTCTTTTCCTCGAATTTCATCGTCGGCGGCTGGTCGATGATGAATTCATAGTCCCAGTCAGCGCGGGTCATCAGAAGCTGCGTGACCGTAATATCCGTCCCTGGCTCGATCTTCGTTTCGAAGCCGAAGAGGCCGTCGCCGAGATGATTCAGGGGAACCGAGGTTTTGCCCATGCTCAGATGCGGCGGGGCCAGTGTGCCGAGCGAACTGAAGACGCGCACCTTGATTTCGCTGCCCTCAGGAATTTTTACGGGTTCAGCCAGTGCCGATCCGTTGATGTGGAGTTGCGGCTGCGCGGTGTATTCGGGCGGCTTGATCCAGAGTTCGTCCTTGCGGCCCTGCGAGAGCATGAAAGAGGGTGTGACGGGGAAAAGGCCGTTCCACATCCGGCGCTGCCAGTCGGTTCCGGCTACCAGAAGGGCCGAGACAAATAAAAGCAGCACAGCAAAGCGCAAAGCCTTCGGGTCGCGGCGGGCGAGGAAGGAACGCGGGGCAGGCGTCCTCAGGCCGGGGAGGGCGGAGAGCATTTGCTTTTGCCCCTTGTCCCAGAGTTCGCGGGTTTCGCGTTTGTGCGGGTTGGCGAGGCGGTCTTCGAGCGCTCTGATCTGGCCGCGGCGGAATCGGCTGCTCTTTTCAAGGCGCAGATCGACGGAGGCCGGGTCGGGAACGGGCATGGTCAGGATGTCGCGGCGGAACAGGTAGACGAGGCCGCCGAGAAAGAGGATCAATCCGGCGATCTGGCCGTTCAGACCGAAAAACTGGGGAACCTCCAAAATCCATAAAGACAGGAAAAGTAACACCCATAGACCCGGGCGCCAGAAATGCAGAGTTAATTGTTCTATGAGGATGACAAACCATGCCTTGCGGCGGCCGCGATGGAGGGCGTCGAGCAAAGGCTTGTTTTCAGAATCCAGCGGATCGAGCATATCTTACAGAATATCGTGTTTTCGGGGGCTGACCTATTATTTTCTGCCTCTTGAGGCCCAAAAATGGTTAATTCACCTTAACCATTCCGGGATGGTTTCGCCTCGGGTCAAGTCGTGCAGGGTCTGGCGTTTACGGATCACCGCCATATTGCTTCCATCAACCAGGACTTCCGCGGGCAGGGGGCGGCTGTTGTAGTTTGAGGCCATGGAAAACCCGTAAGCTCCTGCGGATTCGATGACCACCAGTTCGCCGCGGCGGACTTCCGGTATATCCCTCTGCTTGGCAAAGATATCGCCGCTTTCGCAGATCGGGCCGACGACATCGTAAGGCAGAATTTTTCTGTCCGAACGCGAGAGAACGGGGCGGATGCCATGATGAGCCTCGTATAATGCCGGGCGTATCAGGTCGTTCATGGCCGCATCAAGGACCAGAAACCTGCGGTCTTCCGTTTCCTTGACGTAGAGGGTTTCGGTGAGGAGAACCCCGGCGTTGCCGACCATGTAGCGGCCGGGTTCAAGCTGGATTTCGGTATTGAGGGGCAGAATGATTTCCGCGATCCATTCTGCGAAGGCGTTGAGGTCCAGCAGATTGTCGTTTTTGGTATAGGCGATCGGGAATCCGCCGCCGATATCCAGACGTTCAACCGTGAGTTTTTCGGCGCGCAGGCGTTTGACGAGACTTGCGACCGCCTCGTAAGCGGGGCGGAAGGAGTCCAGCGTCGTCACCTGTGATCCGATATGCACAGAGATGCCGACCGGGCGGACGTATTTCATGCCTGCGGCGCGGCGGTACATTTCGATGATCTTGTTTTCGGTATTGCCGAATTTATGCTCCTTACGGCCCGTCGAGATTTTGCTGTGTCCGCCGCCGGAAATATCCGGATTCAGGCGGAAGAGGACTGCGGTTTCCTTAGCGGCCTGCGCGGCGTAGTGGTTGACCTGTTCGAGCTCGACCCAGGATTCGATAATGAACTGATGGATATCTGCCTCCAGGCAGGCGCGGATTTCCTGCTCGTTCTTGCCGAAGCTGGTGGAGATGATGCGGTCGCCCCTGAATCCGGCTTCGATGCCGCGGAACAGTTCCCCTTCTGAGACGATCTCAAGGCCGCTGCCCAGTTGCTGGAGTACGCGCAGAATGGCGATATTGGAGTTGGCTTTGCAGGCGTAGCAGAGGACAGGCATACGCTCCGGCGGGAAAACCTTTTCCAGAGCGGATTTCAGAGCCCCATACTGGCTGCGGATGGATGCGGCGCTGTAGACGTAGCAGGGGGTTCCGACTTGCCGTGCGATTTCGGGGAGCGGGATGTCCTCGACGTGGAGGATTCCCTTTTTGTCGTGAAACGCGGTCATGCCTGTTCTACTTTCCCTGTGTCAGCGTATCTTTTTGCTCCAGTCCCGGCTGCGGATCGGTCTGCGGGCTGGGATAGACGTTGGGGAACGTGCTTTCCTCGGCGCCTTCGGGCGGATCGACGTGATTGGGCTTAATCCCGCATCCTGCCAAAAGGATCAGGAAAAGCATGAGCAAGGTCGAGGATGCAGGGCGTGAGCAAATTTTTTTCATGGTCGTGGCGCACAGTTGTTTCCTTATTTTCTATCCCGGTTTATAACAAAAGGGAACCCCAAACCCTTTAAAGTGATACGGTTGCCCTGTTATGTCTGACCGCCCCGACCGATGGGTCCACCGTTACTTCCTTCCCGTAGGGTTTTTGTTCGTTTTTATTATTGCTTCCTTAAGCGTGTGCAAAAATAACGAGGACTCTCTGAAAAAGGCGGAAGCCCAAGTCTATCATCTCTTTCATTCCTTTATGAAGTATCCCAAGGCACAATATTTGCCGGCTTTTTCGGTCTTGGGTCCGAAAGCAAAAATCGTAAATATCAAGGAGGAATTCAAGGGCAAATTCATTATTCTTAATGTCTGGGCGACATGGTGCAAGCCCTGCGTCAAGGAGTTGCCTGAACTGCTGCGGCTACAGGAGTCTTACGGCAACGGGGAATACCGTGTGGTCGCGGTTTCCGTGAATACGCAAAAGGAGATCGATGATCTCCTCAGGTACATTAGGAAACTGGATGTTGAGAGCATCGCCGGGTATCACGATTACGAGGGGCAACTGCAAAAATCGCTTAAAATCAAGGAATTGCCCGTTACCTATATTATCAACCGCCGGGGGCAACTTTTGTATCGAATCAGCGGAGACGCCCGCTGGACCAGCCCGGAAATCCGCAATTTCCTCAATCTTCTTCTGGCCACCCGCTGAGGCTGTTTTCCTAGGATTTTGTTAAGGGCTTGGGTGCTATACTTTAGCCGTATTCTGGCGCATTTTCGGGTTTTTTTATTCATGAGAGAGCATGAAAACCACCGCATGGAGACCATATCGCAGGACCAACTGGATGCGATGGTCGAGCTGCATAACCGTTTTCTGGACGGGCGGTTGGGCGGTCGGCGAGCGCATCTGACGAATACCGATCTGACAGGGCTTTCCTTGCGCTCTAAAAATCTCCGGCAGGCCAATTTTATGGGCTGCGTTATGGAGCGCATGGACCTTTCGCATACGAGTTTTCAGGAGGCCAGTCTTTACGCTTGCGACCTCAGCAATTCCAACCTTTTCAAAACCATATTTACCCGTTCAGACCTGCGCGGGGCGCGGATCGAGAACGCCAACCTTGAGGGCGCGGATCTGGAGTCGGCGGATTTGCGCGTGGGCGGTTTGGCCCGGAACGGGAATTTCAATACCGGGCGCGTGGTCAATTTTCGCGGGGCCAACCTTAGCGGGGCCAAATTGACCGGGTCGATGGCCTCGAATGCTGATTTTTCGGATGCGATGATGGCGGGGGTGAATATCTCCCGCGCCGATCTGCGCGGGGCGAAGCTGGAGGGTGCGAATTTGAGCAACGCCCAGATTTCGGGCACCCAGTTGACGGGGGCGAGCATGAAGTCGGCCATCCTTGTAGGCGTTGAATTGAAAGAACTGAGGGGCAAGGGTGTCGATTTTTCCGAGGCGATTACGGATGAGAATATCGGCACATCGATTGCCGCGCTGGCTGAGCCTTTGCCCAAGCTGATCGAAAAGCACCGGATGTGGCTGCGGACCGTTGGGGAGAGCGGGCAGCAACTTGATCTCAGCGACGTCGATATGCGTCAGCTCGGTACGCTGAAGCTGGAGAAGATGACGGCGGTGCGGGCGGTAAAGACCAAATTCTTCGGGATGAACCTCTATAAGGTTGAATTGCAGAGCGCGGTGCTGGATCAATCCGATTTCCGCAACTGCGACATGGAGGGGGCCGATCTGCGCGGGTCTTCTTTCAAGGAAGCCAATCTTTCGCACGCGAAGATGATTGGTGCGAATTGTTCGTCCCTTCTGATCGGGACGGGTGGGGCGATGAACAAGTTTCATCCCTGCGATTTTTCGCAGGCGCGGATGCGCTATGCAGAGATGAAGGGGGCGCAGTTCAAGAACGCGATTTTCCGCGGGGCCGACTTGTCCTATGCCGATCTCAGCGAGAGCGATTTGCGCGATGCGGATTTTACCGGGGCGATCCTTGAAGGCACGATTCTGGATGGGGCGCAAACAGAAGGCGCTATTTTCGATCGCGACCGCAGCCGGCCGGTGTTCCGTCTGCCTGCGGATGGCAAGCGGTAATAAATCTTAAAGTTTTTCCGTCAGTTCCGGCACGGCTTGAAACAAGTCGGCGACAAGGCCGTAATCCGCGACCGCGAAAATCGGGGCGTCGGCGTCCTTATTAATCGCCACGATGACCTTTGAATCTTTCATGCCCGCCAGATGCTGGATCGCGCCGGAAATGCCGATGGCGATGTAAAGATCGGGCGCGACGATTTTTCCGGTCTGCCCGACCTGATAATCGTTGGGGACGAAACCGGCATCGACGGCGGCGCGTGAGGCGCCGACGGCAGCGCCCAGCTTGTCGGCGAGTTTTTCGATGAGCGCAAAGTTTTCGCCTGAGCCGAGGCCGCGCCCGCCGGAGACGACGATTTTGGCGGCGGTGAGTTCGGGGCGTTCGGATTTGGACAGTTCCTCGCCGATGAAGGATGAGAGGCCGGAATCCCCTTTGCCGGAAATATTTTCTATCGCTGCATTGCCGCCCTGAGCGGGAGCAGGGTCGAAGGCTGTGCCACGCACGGTGATGAGTTTAATCGTATCCGATGAGCGGACGGTAGCCACGGCGTTACCGGCATAGACGAGGCGCTGGAACGTATCGGGGGTTTCCACGGCGGTAATCTCCGAAATCTGCTGCACGTCCAGAAGCGCGGCGGCGCGGGGCAGGAGGTTTTTCCCGAAAGTCGTCGCCGGGGCGAGGATGTGGGAATAGTTTTTGGCGAGATCAACGACGATCGGCGTCACGTCTTCGGGCAGTTGATGCGCGAGTTCGGGCGCGTCGGCGACAAGGATTTTTGTGACGCCGGAGATTTTCGCAGCGGTTTGGGCGGCGGGGGCGCAATTCGATCCGGCGACAAGTACATGAATTTCCCCGCCGATTTTTGCGGCGGCGCCAACGGCGTTTAGTGTGGCGGGCTTGAGGGTCGCGTTGTCGTGTTCGGCGATGACGAGGTTGGCCATAGCTAGATCACCTTTGCTTCATTCTTGAGTTTATCCACCAGTTCATCCACGGAGGAAACCTTCACGCCGCCCTTGCGGATGGGGGGATCGGTGACTTTAACCACAGACAGGCGCGGGGCGATATCCACACCCAGCGACGCGGGGTCGATGATGTCCAGCGGTTTTTTCTTCGCCTTCATTATGTCGGGCAGCTTGGCGTAGCGCGGTTCGTTCAGGCGTAAATCCGTCGTGATGATCGCGGGCAATTTGAGTTCGAGCGTCTGCAGGCCACCGTCAATCTCACGCGTGACCTTGAGCGATCCCGCGCCGATTTCCAGTTTGGAGGCGAAGGTGCCCTGCGGCCAGCCGAGCAGGGCGGCGAGCATCTGGCCGGTCTGGTTGGAATCGTCGTCGATGGATTGCTTGCCCAGAATGATAAGGTCCGGCTTTTCCTTGTCCGCTATTGCTTTGAGGATTTTGGCGACCGCCAGCGGTTCGACGCCGCCAAGGTCTATGGGCGCATCGGTTTTCACCAGAATCCCCCGGTCCGCGCCGATGGCCATGGCGGTGCGGAGCTGTTCCTGCGCCTTGTCGGGGCCGATGGAGATGGCGATGATTTCCGTGGCCTTGCCGGACTCCTTGAGCCGTGCGGCTTCCTCGATGGCGATTTCATCGAACGGGTTGAGCGACATTTTCACGTTGGCGATATCGACGCCGGACTGGTCGGATTTCACGCGGATTTTGACGTTGTAATCGACGACGCGCTTGACGGGGATGAGGATTTTCATTCAGTGACTCCAGACAGTGGGGCCGCAGGGGCTGGGGCTATTTTACAAGATCAGGGGGATTTGTCATCGGGGTTTTATATAGACTAGGGTCTGTACCTAATTGAAGGAATATGATTCAATTCTTCAAACGAAGGAGGATTGAATGTTTTGGTTATCGGATAAACAATGGTCAGTGATAGAGCCGCTTCTGCCACAAAATCAGACAGGT
>JAGNKE010000022.1 GCA_018000295.1 Alphaproteobacteria bacterium
GTTTTGTCGGCTCAAAGATTTCCGACGTATAGCAACACGATACGACAAACTCTCCCGTAATTTCATGGCAGCACTCTGTATTGCAGCTACCATCGCTTACTGGGCTAATTGAGTCTGGAGCCTAATTTCACCTTTGCGAAATCATTTAATGTTATTACCGCAATGTGCGCGCTTACGGCGGGGTTTTGCGGCTATTTTATGTCGCGGCACGCTGCGGCTCTGGCGAGAGGGCACGAC
The DNA here is from genome assembly GCA_018000295.1 of Alphaproteobacteria bacterium. GTDB lineage: Bacteria > Pseudomonadota > Alphaproteobacteria > Micavibrionales > Micavibrionaceae > JAGNKE01. Next base: position 238 of record JAGNKE010000022.1, read on the forward strand.
CCGAACGGCAATACGATGCCAGAGTCAGCCTTTGTGACGGACCTCCCAAAATCAAACACGAGCCTGAAACATAAAGGGCGCTTGTTTTTGTGTTTGCTTGCCGCTTACAGCGTTGTGCTGCTGGCCGCCTCGCCGTTTTTGCAGACAGTATTCCTGAATGAAAAGCAAGCGCGGCTGCTTTTTCCATTCTCGTATGCCATTGCGCTTCCGGTGATTATCGCCGCGCAGTATTTAACCCTGCACTTTTTAAAACGCGGGGAGCGAAACCCGGGTATATGGATTGCCGGTTTTGCGGGGCTGGGCCTTTTGCCGGGGCTGGTTTCCGCGCTCACCAGCTATCCCCACACCTTGCATCCGATGTTTTTTAATTTTAACCTGTACTTATCGGGCTTTGGTGCAGTTTTGGCTGCTCTCAGCGGTTTTCTCATGTGGCTGATGATGACGCGCGGATTTTTCGGGCGGGAAGAGGCCGCGAAGCCTGAAAAAGAAATCAAAACAGAGGTTTTACCATGAACACTCTTACAAAAGCGTTTCTCAAGGCCACGCTGTATTTTTACGCGATCATGGCCGGGCCGTTCGCGCTGGCGTGGGGGTTGTATTTCACGGGGGTTAACATCGATCCGCTCTTTGGGTCGGTGTTCGGGGACAAGCCGGGGCTGGGCACCGATCTGGCGGGGCTGTTTATCGGCGTGCTGCCGGGCGCGTTATTTCTGCGCAAGCGGATGAAGGCGAACGCGCAAACGATCATGGCCGCGACCGAGGAGCCCGTGTTTTCCGGGCGGAGCCTGCAGGCGCTGTTTCTGAATGTTTTTATGACCGGCGTGCTGGGGTTCGGGGTTTATGTGCTGCTGGCCTTTGTCTTTTTGCCGCATATGCCGACGGCCATGGACCCGTATTTTATCACGCGGGAGCCGGGTTTTCTGATGGGGATGGCGGAGCGGCTCGCGCTTTTGCAGACCGGGTTGCCGATCATGCTTTGCGCGGGGGCGATGTTCGGCGCGTTCATCTGGGGGGCGAGCCAGAGGAATCTGGTGGTTCGGATCGTGACGTGGGCGGTGTTCATTGCCTCTATTTATTTCAACCCGCTGAATCTGATGGTCGAGCCAACGCCGCCGCTGCCGCCGACCCTGACCGAGCGCGGGGCGGATATTGACACGGGCTCTCCGGTGATTGAGGAGGAGTTGGAGGAGATGGATGACGAGATCAAGGAGATGGGTGAGGGGGAGTAGGGATCTGTGGTCAAAAAAAACCATTGCCGTTTCTTATTGGTGATTTAGGTGCTCTATAGGTTATTGAAAGCGGTGATTTTATAGTAAATTTTTGGTAGATCCTTTTCCCTGATTCTGAATTTAGTGCCGTGATTTCTAATGCTGGTTTTTCCAGGGTTGGTTCTGGCATCGAAATCCACGGCGATATTTCCCTCATCTATAGCTTGAATAAACCTCAACGGCTGAAACTGCTCCAATAGAGAGGCGTCAGTAAAACTTATCGTACCATCATTGTGCTCCGTGGCCTGAACCAGCATCATATTCCGGAGTTTTGAGGAGGCTATTGTTATCAGTTCATTTGTGTCCCAGAAAGCGTATTCTTGCCCATCATGAAGCAATGATATTTTTGTGTTGTTTGCAGAAATTATGAGTTCTTTGTTTGTGTGGGTGCTTTTCCATGTTCGGAATATTGTCGCGCGAAAGCTTATTACGGGTTCGTTGGTCTTTTTATATATGGAGGGCCAGCCAAAGTTTTTGACCAACAGAGCTGTTGCTCCAGGAGTGCCCCTTTTGCCTCGTGGTTTTGGATCCTTATGAAACAAAGTCACAGGTGTGTTGGGGGAGAGTGAAGTTTTGAGTTCGAAGCCTACCGCATCTGCAACATCATGATTTCCGCCCGTAATTCCCAAAATTTCCTCAAGCAGGTTTCCTGCTTTTCCGTTTCCTGTCCACCGACAACTATAAGGGCTTTCCTTAACTGCCTTTTTAATTTCGTTTATGATTTGCGTTCGTGTGAAATGTTTGATCATGGTTCGTGTGTATTTTTTATCCGTTGTTCTGTCATTTCACAGTATTCCTTAGAAATGTCGATACCGATCCAGTTCTTATTATGTTTTGTTGCTGCTAATGCAGTCGTTCCTGAGCCCATGAAAGGGTCGAGGATAATGCGGGCTGCTGTGGAAGTTATGCATTTTTCGGCAAACTCCAATGGGAATGGGGCAGGGTGAGAGTTTCCGCGCTCCTGAGGGATTTCCCAGACGTCACCCATTGCATTGGCTTTTGGGGCCAACTTGAATTTTGGCTTGGCAATCAGGTAAACAACTTCATAGGTGGGCAGAAAATAACCGGCGTTGAAATTTATTCCGCCGTTTCTCTTCCAAATAATAATCTGCCTTACCGGAAATCCATATACAATGTCCTGACGGTCTTGAAGCAGACCGCCCTGAACTCTCCATTTGTGATTGTAAAAAACTGCCCCATCGTCTTTTAACAGGCGCATCATGGATTCAAGGCATTGTCTTTGCCAAAGTACGTAACGGTCGTGCGGCATACAATCATCGTGATCCGAATAGCCATTGATTAAAGCAGCATTTGACCATTTTCCTCCTCGCCCGTCCTTCATGCCGTTACCTGTGGAATTTTTCAGATTGTAAGGCGGTGAGGTGACAATCAAGTCAATGCTATCGGCAGGCATTTTTCCCATAATATCAACGCAATCGCCGCAATGGATTTTATTGATGAAGGGTCTTATAGTGTCTTTTGAAGGTTTTTGTGTGTCGGTGGCCAGTTCAATAACGTCTGTTTGCATTAAGCGTCCCTTCCATCACAATAATTTGCCTGAGTATGGTAATCAGAAAAAAAGAACAAATAAAGAACTTTTTTAAGTATAAGGCGATTCTTTTCAAGAACCGGGTATTTCGGGGAAATGCTCCCTGTTTTTCCACAGAGGCCGGAATCCATTTTTTACTACAGAGGACGCAGAGATTTCTAAGCATACGGTCTCTGTTTTTCTCTGTTTATCCCTGTAGTTTTTTTTCTGGACCCCCGCTTTCGCGGGGGTGTCAGGGGAGGCGCGGGGGTGATGGGTAGCGTCTACGACTCCTCATATGCGTTTCTCAAATCCTTCATTAAAATCATGAGCGAATTTTCTTTATCCGGGCCGGGTTCGAAGCCGTATTTTTCGTAGAATTTCCGCATGTCGTTATCTTGCCCGTCCGCTACGACGGCGTGGGTGCTGTAAAATCTTGACATTATAAGAAAATATTCCTATAATCTCCTTATGCCCGCCACCTATAAAAACGATCTCATCTTCACCACCGTTCATGATTTCAAAACCCATCTCTCCAGATATATGCGGTTGCTGGAGGAGGGGGAGTATAAGGGCGTGATCGTCAAGCGGCGGGGGGAGGTTGTCGGCTATTACGCCGCGCATCCCGACCGGATCGCGAAGGTGCGGCGGGCGGGGGTGTTTACGCGTTCTGTGACGCAGGGGGAGGCCTGAGTCGTTATTTTTTAGCTGGTGTGGACTAAGGGGACTTAGTCCGGTTGCGGGGAGTGGACTCAGAGAACGGCGGAGCGCGGCGCGTAAGGGTCTGAAATTCCTCAGTCGCTCTTTTTTACAGCGGGAGGCGCGGCGGAAAAAACGGGAGGTGCGGGGGCTTAGTCCTGTGACGGTTTTATGTTATAGTTTGCTTTGCCTTTTCTTTTTTGGGGGGATAAATGAACCTGCGCTGCTTCTTTTTGGGGCTGTTTTTTTGCTGTACTATTATTCTGTGGGGATTTTTTCCTGCGGCGGCTCAGGAGACCTTTGATCCATCGGCGGAGGGTGGTGCGGGCGGAACAAATGCTGCTTACCAGCTTAGCGACGAGCAGGTCCTAAAACTGGTCACGCTGGCAAAAATGCTGGAACACCGTGAGTTTTCAGTGATCGCCAATGCCTTGAGATTCCCTGATGCCAAAATTCCTGCGGGCAGAAGTGATTCAGCCAATTATCGATTTTTGCGAACCTTGGGGGAATACGGTCTGGCGAAAGAGAATGTTCCTCCCTTGCGGGCGGGCATTCCTGCCGAAGCTCAAGGCGCGATGACCTCTTATTCCTATTCTTCCGGCGCCGATGATGTCATTGCGGACATCCTCAAGGTCGCCAAGCCGGATCAGGCTTCCAAAATTGATGGGTATCTCGCGGAAGCGCACAGGCAGTAAAGTTACACTTTTTCAAATCTATTGGGAAAATGAACGGAGCGTGTCTTTTCCTGCTCCGCAGACGGATCCTGAATTCTGCTTTTTTAGCATAGCGATTTCTTCTTTCAGCGTATCAATCGAAACGCGTTTGCCGAAAAAGAGCAATGTTGCAATGTGCGTGCTTAGTATTTCTGGGTCCAAAAAATTAATTTTCTTTTTATATTTCTTTGCCACCTCTGAGACCATCGTTTGATGCTCATTTTCTTTTTGAAGCTTGTAGGCAGCGAATATACTGGCTGCCTCAGATTTTTCGTCCTTTGAGAATTTGCATGATTTTAATTGGAGCCCCAGGCGAGCGATCTCCATTTCCGGCGCCAGAGCCTCAAGATAGGCCTCTTCCATTGTTTCAAGAAATTTTTTTTGCTTGTCAGTGAGGGAGTCACGCAGTTTTCTGTATTCGGCCTCCGATGACTGCATTTCGTCCGTCAACAGTTGCGGATTATCCTCTACAACAGGTTCTGGTCCTGTGTCCGGCAAAGCATCCTGTGCGCCGGAAAAACTCACAGGTAGGACTAGAAAAGTCAGCGTCGTGATCAAGAGGGGTATTGTTCTTATGTGTACCATTTTATTCCTGCCCTACATTTATAGTGTCCAATAGATTCATACCTTTCTCGCATTGTTCTGATCTTTTCGTCTGAGCCGCTTGCAGTCGAATTAGCTGCGCTGCCGTCGTCGATGCGATTTTTAATTTTAAAGCGAGGTGCTGTTTGAGAATGTTGTGATCGATAAAATCAACCCTCTTGTAGTATTGTCTATCAAACATATCCCACATTTTATCCTGGACGTTTTCATTCTGCTTCTTAAACGCCGTCAGTTTGGCTCCAGCTATCTCCTTCTCATTTGCAGAGAGATCGCACGCCGCTATGTCATTAGCCAGTTGTAAGGTTTTCAGTTCCGGCTCTACAGTGGACATAAAGGTCTGCTCCATCTCCGTTATCAGGGCGTCTTGCTCTTGCGTGAGTTCTTGACGCAAATCCGCAAAGACTTTTTCCTTTTTCTCCATCTCGGCCGAAAGTCTTACTTCTATCTTGGGCATTATCTTAGTTCCGCCCTTGCTTTCTTCTGCCCAGGACGGTCGCGATATGCAGGCAAGCAGAAGAGAGAGTGCGGTAAAATGTAGGATGAATTTCATAGTTATACTCCCATAACTGGGGTCAGCATACCCCTCCCATCAACCGATTTCTATGAAAAAGAGCCATTTGCGGCTTTTAGTAGCTCTTACTCTTTATCATTTTAACCGCCTTCAGGTGATTATCGCGGGCTTATTCTTTTGACCACCGGTCTCGCTTTTTTTCTGATTTGCCAGAAAAAATTACTAGCAGCGTTCCATTTACTACGGTAGGGTATTTGTATTCATTATATATGTATCAAATAACGGGCGGCGGATCCCTTTGTCGTCCTGCTGTGTAGAGTAGGGGAATGCCATGCCGAGTTCCGAAGCCTTCGATGCCTTGAAATCAGGAAAGAGCGCATGGGAGGCCTATCGGGCGTCTGCCTTTAAGAACGGCGCAGCAGCCCGTCTCGTGGATGGGCGTATCGATTTGCGGTCTGCCGACCTCAGTTATATGGATCTTAGCTGCTTTGATCTTTCCCGCGTGGATTTCAGTAGTGCAGATGACGGTTTTCCTACGCTTTTGTCTGGCGCCAAGCTTTCGGATGCTTATCTTTTCGGTTCACGTTTCAGCGGCACCCGCTTTGCAGGTGCCGATCTGAGCGGCTCGAATATTGCTGGCGCGGAATTCGATTCCGTCTCGTTCGATGAAAGGAGCAGCCTTCGCAGTGCCAAGGGGAATGGCGAGACCGTGTTTCGCCGCTGCAGCCTCGGCGGAGTTGACCTTAGCGGGGCAAAGCTTACCGGTGCGGATTTTAGCGGCAGTACTCTTACCGATACAGATCTTTCCGGTGTCAATTTCGTCAGTGCCCGTTTGGGAGGGACGTCTTGGGAGAGGGCGCGTATCGACGAAAAAACGAAATTTGACCTGGCGCATTTTTCCGATCATCCGGTCACGCTCGATCAGTCCGAGAGCATGATCGTTCCCGGTGGCCTGAACTGGAAAAACCTGCGCTGGATAGGTTCACTTCGGCTCATGCCTGTCTCCATATTTGGTCTTGCTGGGTGTTTCCTTCTTTTGTCCGCGGTCAAGGCGACGTCCGCCGATCCTCAGGCCGCCATTCAGTTTTCTGCCGCCGGGATTACTCCTGTTATCGTTCATCTGCTTATGATCGCCTTCTCTTTTCTTTTTACAGGAGCGTATCTTTTTTCTTTGCGCTGCCCCGAGGAGGTCAAGGAGTTTTCGATCGCGCAATGGGTTTACCTCGCTAAGAATCCGCGGCCTGTCTATCTTGCCAAAACGTTGCAGGGGCGGGCCTATGCTCTTGCCAGTTTCCTGCTTGTCTTGGCAGGGTTTGCGCTGCTTCTGTTTTCGCTTAAAGCCGTTGTTCTCAGCGTCTTGTGTGGTTCTTGTTTATAGGGCTGATGGGCTACTCTCATAATTTTTGGCGCTTCTTCTCGAGCAGACAGCTTTGGGGTTGGTTTGTTGTCCATGTAGTTCTTTTTGCGGTCTGATCAAGCTTGAGTGAAGACTATGCTGAATTTTATTAAGCATCTCTAAGAAACCGCTCCGATTCACTCGGAGGGATTGTTCCGAGTCGCATGGAATTGTTTGGCTTGTTGTTCAAATCTAACTTTCAGTTTTTACAACGCACCCTATTTTGGAGTTTTTTCGCGTTTTTTTGTCTTTTATCTGTGGACAAGTGCAGTAAAAAAAATCCCGCAGGCCATTTTTAATGTTTTTTATTTGGATGTTTTGCAGTAGTATACACGAAGTGCGTTCGCACATTCTTACTATCATTTCTAACGACTTAATCCCAAGGGAGAGACCAACATGGCTGCAAAAAAACCAGCTAAAAAAACTGCAAAGAAACCTGCAAAGAAACCTGCAAAAAAAGCGGCAGCAAAAGCCAAAACGGCTAAGAAAACCGCAAAGAAAAAGAAGTAGTTTTTACTTTTTTTACTTTAAAAAAGCGGTCTTTCTGGCCGCTTTTTTTATTTTACTTCTGGCGGTTTCGGTGCGCTGAATGTAGAGTGGTGAGTATTGAAGTTACTTGAGGAATTCTTATGTCAGAAGCCTTTTTGAAAGCTTTGCGGTGGTATTTTATTGCTGCTTGCACGATTATTGGCACTACTTGTTTTATTCTCGCAGAGCATTATGACAGCATAAAGCTGGTTGGGCCTGGCGCTCTTGCCTTTGGTACAGTCTATATTATGACGGCGTTCTGGAAGGATGTACGTGGAAAGCTTTTGGCCGCGAATGTAGGTGTTTTTTTTCTTCTTACGTTGCTTTCCAGTCATATCTACAAGGTCATTTATGTTCTTTTCGGTATTTTGCCGCAAGATATGGGTTTTTTTTCGAATCCTTATTTTATGTGGGCTTTCGTTGTAGGAATTTTGGGGATTCCGATTATGGCCGTGGTTTTTTTGTTTTACGATTGATGTCCCGATTTGTTTGTAGAGAGACTTGATTTATGCGCTGCAGCAACGAATATTTCAGGGAAAACTCGCAGAAAGCCTCAGGTTTATGTTAGAATACTCTTATGAAGCCGTTGTGGATGAGGCATGGGTTCCGTGTTTTTCATCTAGGCGTTAAAGCAATCCTGAACGCCGGACCGCTTTTTTTCATCCTTTTTTCTGCCCCTTTTCTTTCCGCTTGCGTGACGACCAAAGCTTCGACGCCTCTGGTTCCGCCGCCGCCGACCGTCAGCTATCAGGATTCGGAGACGGGAGGCGTTTCCGCCGCCGCTGCGTTCTTTGCCGAGGAGCCGCAAGTCTATGATCTGGCGGCGGATTCTGGGTTTGCTGATGGGGCACCGGCGCTGCAGGCCGTAGCGCTGCAGGGGCTGGACGCGCCGGGGGCGGAGGTTCCGCGTTTCGAAGAGTCCAAACCTGTGAAAACCTGTTCGCTGGGTGACCGGTTCGACCGGGGCGAGGTCATTGCCTATGAGTGGGATCGTAGCCGGCTGGGGGTCGATGTTGATGGGCTGAATATGGGCGGGGGCGGTATGGATGCCGTCAAGCTTCAATATACCTTGCGGCTTCAGCATGAACGGTCGAGCGAACAAGCGTGCCGCTATCCTTCCGCCTGGCAGGGAATTGCCGGGTCGGCCTATAATGAGCTTTTCCTCCGGCAGGAGGACACGGTGTGGCAGGAATTGCGGGCCATGCGCCGGAATTTTCTGTCACCGCTCTGAAGCCTGTCAGTATTCTTTTTTCAGTCCCTACGTGAAGTTTTTCTCGTTTTCTGATATCATACGGTGGTTGCTTGTTTCTTCACCCGGTTTATCCTCTTTTTCTGTTTGTTTTTGACCGAAGGGTCGTTTCTGTTTACTGCGTATCAGTTTTTACCAAGTCTTTGCTAGGAGTCACGGTTATGTCCGTTTTTTATCCGTTTTCGCGGTTACGTCTTGTCGTCGCCGTTGCCTGTCTGGGGTTTTTGCCGGGGTGCGCGACGTCGCCGGAACCTGATCCCGCGCAGGAGGCCAGTGCCGTGGAGACCATGGATCTGGCGCAGGCGACGGAGCGGGAGCCGATTACGCGGCTGGCGTTTGTTGACCGGACGGATCCAGGTGAGACGCTGCGCGTTACTGAGGAGCCTGAGACGGATGCTTCTTCGCCGCAGGAGCCTGCTGCGATTGAGGCGGCGGCGGGCGAAGAGACTGCTCAGCCTTAATATTTTTCCCGGCACATACTCCTTTCAATTTTTTTGATTCAGCCGTCTTGATCTTTTCATGACGGGACTTTAGAGTGTGGGCATCCCAAAACTTACTGCTTTCAGACTTTCTGCGTTGTTGTTGTTTTCTCAGAAAGGAAGGTTGCCCATGGCTTTTTTCAAAGGTCGTGCCCTGTTTGCCGTTGCCTGTTCCCTTACACTTTCCGCTTGCGGAGACGGGTGGGAGACTGTCGAATATTCGGGGCGGGTGCCCTATACGATGGAGCGGACCGCCGGAAGCGGTATCGCTTATGTCCGCGCCAAGATGCTGCCCGAAAAGGAGCTTAACCTGACCTCCGCCGACCATCTTGAGAAGCAGTTGAGCGGATCGAAAGACAAGGGCTATGCGCCGAAGCCGAAGAAGGCTCATCAGGAGGTGAAGGCCACTGAACCGAGCAGCCATGAAGCTGCAAAGGCTCAGGAACCGACCAGCCATGAGGCCGCCGCGCTTCAACATACTGAACCGCACGCGGGTGAGGAGGCTCCGGAGTCTTTCAGTTCTGCCGAACCGATCGCGCCGTCTTCCTTCCGTGAGCAGCCGCCTTCGATCATCGCCACCGCCGCGCCGCAGGATCTTCCCGCGCACGGGCAGGGCGGGGATGATTTCGAAGCCGTTTCGATTACGGCCAGCGATGCGCCTTCTGCCTCTTCCTCAGATATTGAGCAAGAGCTGGAAAGCGCCGCCATCCAGAGTTCCGCCGCTTCTGCGCCCGTTGCGGCCGAGCCGCCGATCCTGACGCCCAAGCGGGAAGTGTTGACGCCGCTTTCACAAGGTGAGCGGGAGCTGAACGCGATTTATTTCGACGAGCCTGAATGAAAATTAGGGATTGCGGTTCGGTAGCAGGTTCGCACAATCCCGCGGGTACGGTTACGTTCCTCGCGTCTGTGAAGGTGCCGGGCTTTTGTGCACCTTTCTTCGTTGATTCATTCGGCTACAACGCTTTTTTATAAGATGTTGGCTTATTTGGGCAGAAGCTGGTTATTCTTTTGTGTCGGATTGCGTGGGCGTTTCTTAATAAAGGCTTTGTAAGCTAGTGTTTCGAAGAATATGCGCGCTGGTTTTTTTGGTGCTTTGTATCCAATCAAGCGGTTTTGCCTTTGCAGGAGAGGACATCCTGCGGCCGGACAAGACAAAGGGCGAATACTACTGCCATTCAATGTCCGTCGATTGGACGAACCCGATCTTGGAAGACGTAAAGCGCATCGTAATTCTGGTCGATATCAAGCCGACTCTCTTCGAGACGCAAGAAGGGCAGCTGCGCCTTCCCGAACAACTCCGAACAAAAAGCATTGAGGAAACGCTCCGCAAGGTCTACACGGAGCGGTTTAGTACACACGGTGGAAAACTGTTCCCTACATCTACTCCTGGTTGCCATGGACGAGCAGATCAGCGTGTTACAGTCATTCCCTACATTGATTCGGCAAGTATTCAGAGATTTAACAGAGCCGCGAACGACGCAGGCACGCTAGCCGTGACTTTTCAGGGGACAGTTCTTGAGTCCTCAGATCAGCTCCCGTGGGGGAGCAGCCTTATGGTCGTAAGTGTGTTGAATATGCGAAATGATCTCGAGGTGTCCGCCAAAGGACAGCTACTTCGATCATGGGCCATCTCTTTTGAGTGGGATCACGAAAAGAAGAACTACGTCGAGTATTACGCGAAGGGAGGGCTCTACTAATGGCTGCTTTCTTCATTTCCGATTTTTAGCCTTTGAAATTTGTTTGGTCATAAAGTGGTTTTACCTCGTCGGGCAATACTCCTCGCAATCACGGAGGAGGATTTGGATCAAGCCTGATCGTGTGGGGTTCTCGCTATCCTTAAAAGTTTAGGCAATTTCGAAACGATAGTCCTCGACAACGTATCGTATATTATTTAACATAAAAATATGGCGGGTCTTTGCCGCCAGTCCCGGAACCCCCTTCAGGGGCCGAGTTTGCCAAGTTTTTTAGCTCTTTGCAGATTTCGGCTTTTCCCTGTTTTTCAACGAGAAAGGTGTTAATCATGTCTTTGGAAGTAGAAACAGTCGTGGCCATTGCGGTCATGATGGCTGTGTTCTCCGCGGTGGCTGCCGTGGGAACCAGCATAGTGCTCGGCGCAGGATTTGAGAGACTGCGTTGTGGCTTTGACGTTGTCCGCAAGCAAACCGGATTTTTCAGCGATGCGATCCATAAACTGGAAAAGAAAATGGATGTCGTGGATGCGGAAACCGGCCGCGTGACGCAGGCGATCAACCAGATCGAGGCCAAGGTGGCCAATGTGGGTGATCAGGCCAACGCGTTCAGTACCGTCGTGCAGACGCTTGAGCGGAAAGTGGAAATTGTGGACAAGCAAGCCGGGTATTTCGGCGATGCGATCCACAAGCTGGAACAGAAGATCGACACGCTGGACGCGCACGAGGATATCATCAAATCCAAAATTGCCCAGCACGCCGATACGGACCTCATCAGCACGGCCAAAACGGAGGCTCTGGTCTCCCATGCCGAAGACCTTCTGACGCAGATGAGCATCCTGGCCGGACAGCTCGCAGCGGACAAGGGCGGAAAAGAGGCCGCCACCAGCCAAAGAGTGTCCTTACCCCAGAATATGACGCATTTCAGCTTTAACACCCCTCAGGACGGAGAAATCCGGTATCATTAATACCTAGTAAGCTCTTAGCGAACTCTAACAGGCGGAACAAGTTTCCGCCTGTTTTTTGCTTTTTTGATCAGGAGCTTGTGGCCTTGTACGAGCGATCAGGGTAATATAATACGCTGGTTAATGTTTGCATAATTATAAGATCCGCCGGAGGCAGGTTTGAATTATTATTTGGTTATATGGATCGCGGTTACTGTTTTTTTGCTTGTTTTCTGGTTCTGGTCCCTTTTTGTCCTGTATAAACAGAAGCAGGTTTGGAAGGCCTTTGCCAAAAGCAAGGGGCTGCGCTATCGCAGCAATAGTATGCTTGATTCACCCGAGATCAGCGGCCTCTACAAAGACTATAAAGTCTATCTTTTTACTGCGGAGCATGATGCCGCCGGGGGGCGTTATCCGCGACGACTTACCAGTATTGAGATCACCCTTAAAACCGTTCTTCCCGGAGCGCTTGCTGTTGCCAGCGGCGGTATGGTTCAGGTTGTGGAAGAGCTTAATTTTGTGTCGGAGTACAGGCCTGAACAGCATGGGTGGGATAATTCCTATATCGCACGTTCCCGTGATGAGACGGCCATGAAAGATTATCTTACGGGACGGCGTGTGCAGGCTCTTATCAATCTTATGAAACTCAATAACTCCTGGCTGATTTTGTTTTTTTCGTCCGGTCTTGGTCTTTTGAGGCTTGATACACCGGATCCGCTGAGCGACTTGAAAAAGCTCAACGATTATCTCAATAAACTCATCGAATCTGCTCAGATCGTGGAGCTTGAGAAAGGTGAGTCGGAGAAGCTTGCCCTTAAAGCTCAATTAAAATCTCAAACGCAAACCCGTCAAAAAGCCAAGGAAATTGAAGCTCCCGAAAACATTCTTGACCAACATCTTGGGCTTGTTTTGGAGGACGACGACTAATTTAATTATCCTTTGTACTGTGATGTCATAATAGAAACGGCGGACCTATGATCCGCCGCTATCTATTCTATAAAGGTAAATTTTTCTTAATGTGCCGGGGTCTCGCTGCCTGAAGCGGGGGCAGCCTCTGCTGGCGCGGTTGGAGAACCTACGCTCATTTTCACAATCTTGTCGGGTGAGGCTGGAGGTTCGCCGAGGGCAATGGCGTCAACATATTCCATGCCGGAGGTGACTTGCCCCCAAACTGTATACTGCCCCGTCAGGCTTGTGCAGCCTGTGTCGTTGAAGCAGATAAAGAACTGGGAATTCGCGCTGTCCGGGCTGGCTGTACGGGCCATACCCACTGTTCCGCGCTTGTACGTATAGTTGCTGAATTCAGCCGGAAGATTCTCATATTTGGAACCGCCTGTGCCAGTGCCTGTCGGGTCGCCAGTCTGCGCCATAAAACCGCTTATTACCCTGTGAAATACGATATTGTCGTAAAACCCCTCAGTTGCAAGTGCCTTGATTCTTTCCACGTGCTTGGGGGCTATGTCGGGCATTAGCTCTATAACTACTGACCCTCCTGTGGAGAGTTCAAGCTGCAGTGTTTCCTTAGAATCTGCGGCCTTGGCTGTTTGTGACGTTATACTACTCATTAATATCATGCTCCCGATCGTTAGAGAGAAAATTTTGAAACAACCTGTTTTTTTCATGTCTGCACTCCTTTTTTGTGGCTGTTGCTGCGGTCAAGACTATACCGTTCAGGTTTGTAATGTGGCCAGCATATCATTTTTTTATTGCAGGAGAAGCAGGAAAAATCAAGCTCTGGCGCGTTGCTTTATTTTGGTACCGGATTTACATGAGGCGCTTAGATGTTCGTCGATCAGTTCTTTGACCGAGTCCAAGCATAATCCGCAGCCCAACCCGACTCCACCGGAGCATTTCATATGAATTTCCTCAGCAAACTCCAAGCTAATATGTGTTTTTTCCGGTTCAAAAAGAGAAGGTCTTTTTTCAACTTCACGTATAACTTCTGAACATTTAATGTTACGGCACAGGCAGATGAACATTTGTATAGTCTTTTTCGAGTCTGTTTTAAGTGATTGCTGGCATAGTGTAATGAAAATCATTCTCACTTTCCAGTTTTTTTGATAAATTTTATGTTTTTGTTGTGTTATCATGTTTCTAGGGGAGAATCTTGATGTTGAAAAAAGTAGCTATCTTATTGGTTTGTCTTGTATTTACGAGCTTTTCACTTGGTGTACAGGCAGAGGATACGAAAGTTTATGATGTTCCTTTAACAAAAATCCTTGATGTTATCGAGAAGACCAAAGGGACGAGAAGAGTTGTCCTTATTTGGAGGTCCAAGGATAAAAAAGCGTCACGAAAATTGCTTGCTGAGTTTTCGGATCTTGAAAATACTGTTCCCGATAGCATCATTTCAATTTCTGATGATACTGACCCCTTGGCCTTGAGGGGTTACCTCAAAACTATTCCGATTCTACCCTTTAAGGTTTTACGTGCTCAAAAGAAGACGGGCCAAAATATCAATCTGGTCTTGCGTAAGTTGGGTGCTGAACCTGTGAAAGGATATCCTGCCATATTGCTTCTAAATGAAGATAATACTATCAACGCGCAAGGCAGAATCTATATCGACTATGCCGTAGATTTCATCGTATCCCAAAACTAGGTTTTGTTCCGGTTTTTGGCGTTTAGTTTTTTTCTGCATCCAGAGGGCTTTCGGAGTTGAGCTGGATGTAGTTCTGCAGGCCCATGTTTTTAATCATTTCGAGCTGGGTTTCGAGGTAATCGACGTGGCCTTCCTCATCGGCCAGGATTTTGGCGAACAGGTCGCGTGAGACGTAATCCTTGACCTTTTCGGCGTAGGCGACGGCTTCGCGGTAGGTCTTGACGCCGTCGATCTCAAGCTTGAGGTCGCATTCCAGAACTTCCTTGACGTTTTCGCCAATGAAGAGCTTGCCGAGCGCCTGAAGGTTTGGAAGGCCTTCAAGGAACAAGATGCGCTGGATCAGGGCATCGGCGTGGTGCATTTCCTCGATCGACTCCTTGTATTCATGCTTGCCGAGTTTGGTGATGCCCCAGTTGTCGAGCATCCGGGCGTGGAGGAAATACTGGTTCACCGCCGTCAGTTCCTTTTTCAAGGCGTCGTTGAGCAGTTCCAAGATTTTTTTATCGCCTTTCATGGCTTCCTCCGTTTGTTCAGGTCAAAGCGCGTTTGAGGATTTTATCCACGTGCGCGGTGTAATGAGTGTAGTCGAAGATAGACTTCAGGGCTTTTTTGTCAAGTTTTGCGGTGACGTCCTTGTCTTTTTCGAGCAGGGCGAGGAGGGTTTGTTTGCCGCGGCTTTCCCAGACTTTCATGGCGTTGCGCTGGACAATACGATAGGCGTCCTCGCGGCTAATGCCCGATTGGGTCAGGGCGAGCAGGACGCGCTGGGAGAAGACGAGGCCGCCGGTTTTTTCCAGATTATCCTTCATCGTTTCGGGGTAGACGAGGAGCTTGTCGATTACACCTGTCAGCCGTGCGAGGGCGAAATCGAGCGTCACGCACGCGTCAGGGCCGATGTTGCGCTCTACGGACGAGTGCGAGATATCGCGTTCGTGCCAGAGCGTGACGTTCTCCATGGCGGGAACGACCATCGAGCGCACGAGGCGGGCGAGGCCCGTCAGGTTTTCGGTGAGGATCGGGTTGCGCTTGTGCGGCATGGCCGACGAGCCCTTCTGGCCCGGCGAGAAAAATTCCTCCGCTTCTCTGACTTCGGTTCTCTGGAGGTGGCGGATTTCGGTGGCGAGGTTTTCAACCGAGCTGGCGATCACGCCGAGGGTCGCGAAGAACATGGCGTGGCGGTCGCGGGGGATAACCTGCGTGGCCACGGTTTCGGGCTTGAGGCCCATCTTTTTGGCGACGTATTCCTCCACTTCCGGGGAGACGGTGGCGTAAGTTCCGACCGCGCCGGAGATGGTGCAGATGGCGATTTCCTCGCGGGCGGTTTCGAGGCGTTGCTTTGCGCGTTTGAAGGCGGCGTAGTGGCCCGCGAGTTTCAGGCCGAAGGTTGTCGGTTCGGCGTGGATGCCATGGGAGCGGCCGATGCAGAGCGTGTGTTTATGTTCCTGTGCCCGGCGTTTCAAGGCGGCCAGCAACTTGTCGAGATCGTCCAGCAGGATATCGGCGGCCTGGGTCAGTTGCTTGGAGAAGCAGGTGTCCACCACATCGGAGCTGGTCATGCCCTGATGGACGTAGCGGCTTTCGGGGCCGACAAATTCGGCGACGGAGGTGAGGAAGGCGATGACATCGTGTTTGACTTCGGCCTCGATTTCGTCGATGCGCTTGATGTCGAAATCGCCCTTTTCGCGCAGAGCCTTGGCCGCGCTTTTGGGGACGGTGCCCATTTGCGCCATTTTGTCGGTGGCGTGGGTTTCGATCTCCAGCCATATCCTGAAGCGGTTTTCCGACTCGAAGATTGCGGCCATTTCCTTGCGGGTGTAACGGGGGATCATCTCAATTTTTCCTGTCGGCGCCTATCTGTCGTTTTCCAGCGATTTTACAGTAGAAAAGTCTATCTGCAAGGCTTGTCAGTTAAAACTTAATTAGGTCAAAGGGAGGATGTTGTATGAAATGATTTGCCTTTTTCGCCATCATTACGTTACCTGACTCTTCAAAATATATAAGCGCTTTTTTCCAATATTCTTTTGCTGTTTGAATATTTTCCCGAAGAAAGAGGTTTACTCCGATATTAAAGTATGTATTAGCGAGGGCGTTTTTATAACCTAGTTTAGAAAACAGATCTAAAGCATATAGGTATTTTTCTAAGGCTAGATCTAAGTTTTTTTGTAGATCATAGATGGTGCCCATACTCATATAAGCACCTGCAACTCCTTCTTTAATACCCATTTCTAGGTTTAGCTTTAAGGATTTACTTAAGCAACTAAGTGCTTTTTTATAAAAGTCTTTACCTTTGTTTTTATACATAATACCCAGGTTTGCGTAAGTAATAGCTAGCTCTCTTTTATCTCCAATTTTTTCCTTTATTTTAAGTGATTCAAAATAACATTCTTCGGCTTTTTCTACATTGCCGGAATAAAAATTGTTTGTATCTGCGTATAAATTTCCTAAGTTTCCTAGGGTTTCAGATATCCCACGTAAATCTTTAATCTGATTGTTAATAATAAGCGCTTGTTCGAGGTTATTAGCCGCTAAGTCATAATTTCCGCTACGTATGTTTAATGTAGCCAAGTTGTTCAATGTGATAGCGTGGCTTTGTGTATTTTTATTTTTCTTACATAGATCAAGTGCAAATGCGTAATGTTGAAAAGCTTGGTTAGTATCTCCCTTTTGTTCATATATGTTGCCTAAAGCAGAATGTACGGCAATAAGTAAGTTTTCGTCATTTTGTGCAAACCTTATCAGATTAATAAATATTTCTGTTGCTTCTTGAGGATAACCTTTCAATATTTTTATTAATCCTACTAGATACAATGCGATTGTATCATTAGGGGTTAAATTTAATATTGTATTTGCAGCTTTTTCTGCTTCATCAAGATTGCCTATAAGATAAGACCATTCGGCAATTTTTTTGTAAGTGCTAAGCAGATTTTCTTTTTCATTATTAACTTTATCGATTAATGCATCGATAATTGCTTGCCCACCTTTAAGCCTTATACTGCTCTCTATATTAGGTATGTCTCTGATATCTTTTATTGCTTCTGCAATGTTCTGGGACAAGGGTGGCTCAATTTTGTTGGGATATATATTTTGTATTTCATTAATTATTTTTGCTTGATTTGCGAGTATAAGTTCTTGATTCTTTAGTAATTCTGCTAATTTGTTATTTTTATCATGTTCAGATACTTCTAGTTTTTTTTCTATTTCTGACAGATTTTTTTCGATCTTATCAACTTTTTTGCTAGTCAGAGGTAATGATACTTCTGGGTGCTCATATATAGTTTGTTCCAGTATTTCAATAAACCTTAAGCATACACTTTCAGCAGAGTTATGTATGTCAGCAGTTAGGTATTCTTTATATTCTTCGATTATCGCATTTTGCTCTGGCAAGATTCCTTTCGTAATAAAATTATAGGCATGCTGTGAAATAATTTGTTCTGCAAAAACGCGGTCAAAAGTCTCTGCGTGGTCGGGGTGTTCTTTATGTAAGAGATCAAGAGCTTTGCGAATAATTTTTGTAGGAAGAATTAAATTCTTTTTTCTTTTTTCTAGGCTCTTTTTGAGACCATCTAGAGCCATAGTCTCCATGATTTTTTTTAGAGCATCGGTCATATTAAATGGTTCATTTAAAATTAATTATTATAAATTTTTCTAAGTTTATTCAGGATAATATCGGTAGTGCCCGGTGATTGTATAGGAGAAAAGCATATCTTCAAGCTCGGTTCCAGCCCCGATATTATGGACGATGAGGGGGCGGAGGCCATCGGGGGAGCGTTTGTCCGTTACGATGCCGATATGGGGCAGGGTGCCGACCATCTTCAGGTTCCAGGTCACGAGGTCGCCGGTTTTGTAATCGTCCGGGTTCTCTGTGACGGGGAGGGATTGGCCGTGGCGGGTGAAGAAGGTCTGGAGGTTCGGGACGCGGCGGTGGTCGATGTTCGTATCCGGCCGTTTCAAGCCCCAGAGTTTGGGGTAGAGGCTGAAATGGGCCTTCATGTCCTCGTGGACCTCCTTCTGCAGGTCGATGCCGAGGGTTCGGTAGGCGCGGATGATGACATCGGTGCAGACGCCGAGATAGGCGGGGACGTCCCCGCCGGGGTAGGGGATTTTGAAATAGCTGCCGTCGTAGGTGACGGAGGTTTCGGTTTGCTTCAGGGCGGCCTGTGCGAGGGTTTCGGGGACAACGGCGGCGTGAGCTGGGCCCAAGACTACGAGGAAAAAAAGAACAAGAAGGGCGCGCAGGGGCATATTTTTCCTGAATTAAGGATGCTCAGAGTTTTATTTCTGCGCGAGGGCGAAGCTCTTGCCGATCGGGGGCAGGGCGTCCGTCGCGAAGGCGTACTGCTTTTTTTCCACGCGGACATCCGGGGGGATCTTCGCGACTTCGAATGAATCATAGCCCTGCTTCATGTTGACCCAGAAGGGATACCATTCGGAGTAGAGGCGCATGGCCATTTTTTCCTCCGTCATCTCGAAGGGGAAAATATGCACCGGCACCGAGCCGCCGTTCTTTTTCAGGCTTTCCTCAACCAGAAGGTAGATTTCGCCGATGTGATTGTCGGTCATGGCGAAGCAGCCCTTTGAGACGCAGTTGCCGTGGACCATCAGAGCCTTTCCGGTGCGGCCCAATGAACGGTCGTAGGCGTTCGGGTAACCGAGATCGAAGGAGAGGAAAAACTTGCTGTTCGGGTTGAGCTGTTTTTCCGTGACTTCGTAGAAGCCCTCGGGCGCCTGAAGATCGCCTTCCTTCTGTTTCGGGCCAAGCTTGCCGGAGGCGCGGCAGATGGGGTAGGTGCGGAAGAGGTCGTATTTGCCGGTCTGTTCGTCCTGAAGCCAGACTTCCATCTGCATTTCGGATTTGAAGGCGCGGATATAGACGGGGTCGCCGATTTTCATGTCCTGCTTGGCGAGGCGCATTTCAAGCTGCGGCTTGGTTTTATAGTGGACGTATTCGAGGGGGGTGAAGTTGCGCTTGGTGCTCTGGCAGCCTGTCAGTGCAAGCAGTGCCACCATCAACAGTCCGAAATGCGTATAAAGCGTGCGACCCATGGTCCGATCTTACCCTATTAATAATACAATAATAAAACTAAAAGAATCGTATTCTTCAGGTCATCAAGCCTTCGTTTTTGAGGCTGGTATGGCCTTTACGGGCGATGATGATATGATCATGCACCGTTATGTTAAATGTTTTTGCAGCCTGAACGATTTCCCGCGTCATGTCAATATCCGCCTGCGAGGGCTTGGGGTCGCCGCTGGGGTGGTTGTGGACCAGAATCAGGGCTGTGGCGCCGATTTCCAGTGCGCGTTTCATGATTTCCCGGGGATAGGCGGGTGTGTGGTCCACGGTTCCGGTCTGCTGGATTTCGTCGGCCAGCAGTTCGTTCTTCTTGTTTAGGAAGATAATCCTGAAATGTTCGCGGATTTCGTGAGCCATTGTCGAGCGGCAGTAATCGAGGAGTTTCGACCAAGAATTCAGGATCGGCTTTCCGGTCAGTTCCTGTTTGAGCATCCGGTGGGAGAGGGCGGTCACCGTCTTGATGGAAATGGCCGTGTTTTCGCTGATTCCATTGATTTTAACGAGATCGGCGATTGGGGCATTCAGTAGCGCCGGAAGCGACCCGAAGGCCTGTAAAAGGCTCTTGGCGAGGGGTTTTACGTCGCGGCGCGGTATGGCCTGGAAGAGCAGAAGTTCGAGCAGTTCATAGTCCGCCAAGGCGTCGGGGCCGGATTTCAGGAAACGTTCGCGCAGGCGCTGCCGATGGCCGGTATAATGGGGTTCCGGGTCTTTTTCCTCGCTTTTAAGGGCGTTTTGCATGAGTTCTTAACGTCCTGTTTTACTGTCCTTTTTTGGCAAAAATCCCTTAAAAGCACTATGCGGGAAGGGCCGGGCTTATGCAAACAGATTTCGTAAGATTTTATTCATTTTTTACCTATACGATAGGGATAGATTGTTTGTTCCTCTTACGTGTGGGTCAGGGAAATGTCCGAATTAAACAGAGAAGAGTCGATTAAAGCTTTCGCATCTGCAGCATCCTTGCTGATGGAGCAGTATCTGGTGAGCGAGAAAGCCGACTGGGACGAGCGTTTTGTTCTCAGTGCGTCCAATAGTCCGGCCAAAGTCCGCAAAGTTTCCTAAGTCAGTTATTATAGGGCGGCTTCGTGAAGCCGCGGGGGGACAGGGTGAAAATTTCGCACCCTGTTTCTGTTACGCCGATTGAGTGTTCGAATTGGGCGGACAACGAGAAATCCTTTGTCACCGCCGTCCAGCCATCCTTCTGAAGATTCGTCTGCCAGTTTCCGGCGTTGATCATGGGCTCCACGGTGAAAATCATTCCGGGGCGCAGCATTGTTCCTGTTCCCGCCTGTCCGTAGTGCATGACCGATGGGGGGGCGTGAAAGACGCGGCCGAGACCGTGGCCGCAATAATCGCGCACCACCGAAAATCTTTGTGCCTCCACCATCGTCTGGATCGCCGCGCCGATATCGCCGAGGCGGCTGCCGGGTTTGATCGTCGCAATTCCGGCCATCATGGCGTCGTAGGTGATATCTACCAGGCGGCGGGCCTTGACGGGGATTTTGGTGCCGACCAGATACATCCGCGAGGTATCGCCGTGCCAGCCATCCAAGATAACGGTGACGTCGATGTTGATAATGTCGCCTTCCTTAAGTCTTTTGTCGCCGGGAATTCCGTGGCAGACGACATGGTTGACCGAGGTGCAGATGGATTTCGGGAAGGGGTAGGGGCCGGCGCCCTGATAGTTCAGGGGGGCGGGTATGCCGCCGTTCGAAATGATATGGTCGTGGCAGAGGGTGTCCAGTTCCTCGGTCGAAATTCCCGGTTTTACGTGGTCGGTGATCATGTCCAGCACTTCGGCGGCCAGACGTCCGGCGCGGCGCATTCCTTCGAAATCCCTTTCTGTGTGGAGTTCGATGCCCTCGGGCGTGAAGGTGTTTTCCATTGCTTGTTTCATTTTTCCGCCTGTGCGGGAATACTCGCTGTTTTCCGCGCTTTTGCCATGATAGATATAACTTGGTGCAAAAACTGTAAAGATGCAAGACTATGAATCCTGCGAGCGAAAACACCAGCAAAACGAAGTATACCGCCGCGCTTCTTGTGATCGGCAATGAAATCCTGTCTGGACGGACGCAGGACAAGAATATCAACTGGATCGCCGTCAAGCTCGGGGAGCGCGGAATTACGCTCTCAGAGGTCCGGGTTGTGCCGGATATCGAGGGGCGGGTGGTTGAGGCGGTTGTGACTCTGAGCGGCCAATGTGACTATGTTTTTACAACGGGTGGAATCGGGCCGACACACGACGACATCACCGCGGAATGCATGGCTAAGGCGTTCAAAGCGCCGCTGGCGCAGGATCCGGAGGCTTACGCTATGCTGAAAGCACATTACGGGGAGCAGAATTTGACCCCTGCGCGGCTGAAGATGGCTCTGGTGCCCGCCGGGGCAAGGCTTATCCCCAATCCCGTCTCCGGGGCGCCGGGATTTGCGCTCGGGAATGTCTATGTCATGGCGGGGGTGCCGAGGATCATGCAGGCGATGCTCGATCATGTTCTGGCCACGCTTAAGGGCGGGGCGCTGGTGCTTTCGAAGACCATCACCTGCGATTTGCCGGAGAGCCGCATAGCGGAAGGGCTGGCGGCTATACAAGGGCGCTGGGCGGAGGTGGAGATCGGCAGCTATCCGCATTTTCAGGACGGGAATTTCGGGGTGAGCCTTGTTCTGCGATCTATCCATGAGGATCAGCTTGAATATGCCGCAGCGGAGGTCCAGGCGCTGGTGGAACAGGTTCTGGCTCAGCGCAAAGATGCTTCCTAAAATTTAAATCTTCTCGAAGCCGATGAGGCGCTGGGACTCTTCGTCCCAAAGTCTGAGATGCAGGCATTTCAGGCTGTCTTTAAGGGTAATACGGTTGATTTGTTTTAGTTCCGGGTGGGCGTCCATACAGTCCTGCAGCCGATAGTTCGGTATTTTGGCGCAGAGGTGGTGAATATGGTGGAGGCCGATATTGCCCGTGAACCACTGGAGAATTCTGGGCATCTCGTAATAAGAGCTGCCGTGAAGAGCCGATTCCCTTGATGACCAGTTTTCATGCTTTTGCCAGTAAGTATCCTCGAACTGGTGCTGAACGTAGAAGAGCCAGCCGCCGATCCATGAGGTCAGGATCAGAACCGGGAGATAAATTGCCAAGACTGCGTTGAATCCGAGAGCGATCCCGATTGAAGCGTATACGCCCAGCAAAGCTGCGTTCGTCAGCATGATGCTTTTAAAAATCGAGGCGTTTGAGAGCGTTTTGTAATCTCCATAGAAATGGGTCTGAAAGTTGAAAGGGATGCGCTGGGCGATCATGATGTAAAACGGGGTTCCCAGAAGAACAAGTATGAGAGGGTTACGGTATACGCGGTAGGCGGCCTGCATCTTTTTTGACATGGCCTTGTATTCCCTGACCGTTATCGTGTCGATGCCGCCGATGCTGCGTCGGTCGAGGTCGCCGGAGGTTGCGTGGTGCATATTGTGGGCGCGGCGCCAGAAATCGTAGGGGGTGAAGGTCAGAAGGCTTAAGGCTCTGCCGGTCCAGTTATTTGCGCTTTTTGAGGAGAAGAAGGAGCCGTGTCCACAATCGTGCTGGAAAATGAATATCCGTGTGAGAAGGCCCGCAGCGATCACGATGAAAGGGACGGCCAAAATCCATGATGTCTGCAGCAAGAGGAAGGCGAAGGTCAGAACAGAGAAAAAGAGCGCTAAAGTGCTGACGAGTTGGAACAGGCTTTTCGACAGGCTCGATCCTGAATAGCCTTTACAGTGCTTTTCTATTTCCAAGATAAAAGATTGCGGCCTTTCATCCGGGTGAACATCAGTAGTCATCAAAAACGCTGGCCGCTTTCGTTAAGAGTTGTCCAAACCTGCCTGAAAGAAGACCAAAAAGATAGTTTTATTTTGAAATGATCTTTTTTATCTGTTGGCGAAGTTCGCGGTAGAGGTAGGTTCTGATTTCCCTGTCCTTGTATGCCAGGGCGCAGGTTTCGCGCAGGCTTGCGAAACTCATGTTGCCGAACACTTCGCGGGCTTTGAGGCGCAATCTCAGGTCTTTTTCGAGGCTTTCGACGGCGGATCTTTCCTGAGGTTTGAGGATTCTGCCGTTTTTGGTGAGGAAGATTTTGAGAGATTCGGCCATCTTGCGGATTTTTTCGGCATCGAAGACGGCGGATATGGAGTTCTTGTTCTTATAATAGTGGTAGAAGGGTTCGCGCATCAGCCATGATTTTGCCCCTCCGGCGAAGAGGTTGAAGATCAGGACACTGTCTTCGCCGATACGAAGGGTTTCATCGTAGCGGATGGTGTTTTGCTCCAGCAGGGAGCGGCGGATTATGGGTTTCAGGAAGCCGAGGTTGGGCAAAGGGTTGCTCACCGTGCTGCTGGCCGCGTAGGTTTCGAACAGCAAGGGGCCGAAGATGGTGAGCGTGTCGGGGAGGTAGGGGTATTCTCCGGCATTACCCATGGGGTGGTAGACCAGATTGTCGAAGACGATATCAACGGCGTTTTTTTCGGCGGCGTCCTTCATTTTTTCAAGACGCTGGGGGGAAATAGTGTCGTCTGAATCCACAATGACAATCCATTCCCCGGTGGCCTGATCCAGCGCGGCGTTACGTGCCCCGCCGGGGCCGGAATTTTCGGATTTTTCAATTATTATGATACGGGAGTCCTGCTGCGCCAGGTTTCTGGCCAGAGCGAGGGTATTATCCTGCGATTTATCGTCGCAGATGACGATCTCAAAATTCTGCAGGGTTTGCGCCTGTATGGATTTGATGCAGCGTTCCAGCGTCTCGGCGGCGTTGTAGGCCGCGACGATGACAGAGAATTCCGGCTTTTGTGTTGTACTCATTCGTTCGTGTTTATTTCCGTTTTTAAAAACATCACGTCGCGCAGCTGCCAGACCGTCAGGCCCGTGGAGACGACGGAGCCGATGATGCATGACCATATGCCGCCCAGAGCACCATACGCCGGACACAAATATAATGCAAAAGCCGTGCCTGCGGCTCCGGCGATCAGGCGCGTGTTGTTATAGCGGTTGAGGCGGCCCTTGCGGACGATGACCGTTTCCAGCGGGAAGGAGATGGTCAGCAGCAAGGCCCAGAGGGAAAAGGCGGTCAGGACCGGACCGGCGCCGGAATATTTCTCCCCGTAGGCGAGGTGGATCAGCGGTTCGCCGAAGAGGACCACCAGAACGATGAATACGGAGCCGAACACTCCGTACAGCGCGGTCTGGCGGAAGAGCTTGTCGCGCACGTCGCGTTCGGTCATCACGGCCTTGGTCTGGAAGAAATTTTTGTCCACGATGTCGATGCTGCGGATCAGCATCTGGAGCGGCTGGGTCAGGCCGCGCATGGCCGTGAAGATGGCGGCGGGAACCTGCGAGGGCAGGAGGCCCAGAATAAAGAGCGGGATGTGGTTATAGCCGGTATAGCCCAGAGATCCCATGGTGGAAGAGAAAAAGTATTTCCTTAGATTTTTTTTTGCCAGGCGCCAGCCCCAGAGGAAATCCGGGCGAGTCAGGGCAATAACGGAATAGAGAATTTTTGCCGCCGCGAAGAGCGAGAGAAGCATCATGGCGGTAAAAAATGAAATGCCGTAGCCCTGCCAGTTCAACGCGAACAGGGCGGCGACGAGGGCGGCGAAAATTCCGGCGGCGATCATGGGGGAGAGGTATTTTTCGTGTTTGATCATCATGATGCGGTCGAAGCTGAGATGGCCATAGATCAACGTCGTGGTGAGGGTCGCTGCCATGATGGAGACGGCGCGGGCATCCGTTCCGTCCTCCAGTAGGGCGATGAGGAGCACGCTTTCAACGATGGCTATGGTCAGCCAGATGATCAGATGCTGGCCCATGACTTTGGCGGCGCGGTTACGGACGATGGCGGGGGGGAGGACCGAATTCTGAACCATGTAGCAGTTCCGCAGGAGCCCTTGCATGACCAGCGAGACCGACAGGCCGATGCCGTAGGCGGAGACTTCCACTTCGGAGTAGAAACGGGTTAGAACGATCATGAGAAGGAAATTGGCACCGGAAAAAAACACCTGCTCGGCCAGAAAGACGGCGTTCAGGGCATATTTCTTGAGTCGCGGGTGGGAGAGCATTTTTATCTAGTGTTTTATCTACAAGGCTTAAATATGGGAGAATATCTATGTTCTCAGATGTTTGAGGTTAGGCGAAAAAGCAGGTTTTTTGCAAGTGCTTAGGCCGCCAGACCGGGATCGCTTTTCTTCACAGTTTCACCTTGTTCCGTGATTTTTCCCCAATGCGTTGTCATGATTCCTGTTCTGATGACCTTGGCCGGGTTGCCAACAGCGATAGAGTTCGGCGGAATATCTTTTGTCACGACTGAACCCGCGCCGATGATTGAATGATCTCCAATCGTGATGCCGGGCATAATAAGGCTTCTGGCTCCGATCTGGCAGAATTTCCCGATCCTTGTGTCGAGATAAAGACTACGGATGTGGTCGTGTGTTAAAATTACAGCATCGAATGAAACCGCACTGCCTTCACCGATGTGTACTCCAGTCGGATAAGTCAGGTCCAGATTTGCTTTCAGTGAAATGAGTGTGTGCGGGTGGATATCCATACCCCAGAATTTAACAAGGTAAATTCTTCTAATATTCAGAATTCTGCGCCTTAGAAACGTTCGGCAAGCGGCAAGTACTCCCCTGTGTTTTACTACGCCTACGAAATAAGAAACTGGACCCTGTCTGTGGTTATCCTGCAATATTATTCTCCAATGTATTTATTCAACGTAAAAAAATATAGGGCACAGTACTTTTTCCCCCCCTAAATAGCTATCTTTATAAGGAATAATATTTTATGGGCTGACAGTCCTCTATTTTGTTTAGGGGATCTGTGTATTTTGAGCGTGGTCAAATACCCGTTATTGTGGCATTGGTTCTTGCATACAGGCATCCGGCTGCATGAATCATGCCGGATGGAGGATGAGTGAGTTATGAAAGTGTTTATGTATGACGCCGTTCCCAATTTCGGGGATATGCTGAACAAGTATCTCTGGCGGCGGTATTTCGGTGAATTGCTGGACCGCAAGGACAAGATTCTGATGTTCGGGATCGGGACGGTGCTGGGCGAGGATACGGGGGATGCGGAGCAGGTGATTGTCTGCGGGTCGGGGTGCGGGTACAGCCGGAAGATCGAGCGGATCGATACAAAGACGTTCAATATTTTTTTCGTGCGAGGACAGTTGACCGCGAAGCTTTTGGGTTTGCCCGAAAGCACGGCGATCACCGACCCTGGGATCCTGACGCCGGAATGTTTTCCGCCGGGATCGAAGCACGGACGGGTGGTTTTCGTGCCGCACTGGGAGTCGGCGTCCAGCCCTCTCTGGCGCATTGCCTGCGAACGGGCGGGGATTGAATATGTCGATCCGTTGGGTGACATCACAGCAATCATGCGGACGATCAGCGGGGCGAGTCTTGTCATCGCGGAAGCCATGCACGCGGCGATCGTCGCGGATTCGTACCGTGTGCCGTGGGTGGCCGTGACGACTTCGGCGCGGATCAATCTTTTCAAGTGGAACGACTGGGCGGGGTCATTGGATATGGTTCCCGATTTCCATCATTTCTCTGCGCTTGGCCCTTCGGATACTTTCCGTACCCTGACCAGCAGCAAGGACAAGGAAATCAGGCTGGAGGAGGTGGGGCAGAAGAGCGAAACCGTTCAAGCGCAGGCGCAAGATTCTCGCGGTGGCGGTGCGAAGCGGATGCTGAAGAAGATTTATAAGATTGTGGTTCCGGCGTTCATCCGCAACCGGAAGGATGATTTTCTTAACCATAAACTCGGGCCGTTTCTGGACAAGGTTCTGGCCGGATGGATTCGCGCAGGATTGCCGAGTTTTGCCATGAACCGTGCGGTGCGGGATCTTGAGATGCTGAAGGATGGTGCGAAGGCGCGGTTGAGCGACGAGGTTGTTTCGAAGCAAAGGATCGCGCAGATGCATCGGCGGCTTGAAGATGTGCGTCTGTTCCTTGACAAGAAGGCTGCGTAATCAGGCCGGAAGGTTTTGGGCCTTTGGTTCTTCCCGCCGATAATTCAGGCAATAAGCCAAGCCGAACATGATGGTCGTTGAACCCGCCATGCCGACGAAGATGGTCGATTCCGTCAAGCCGTGCAGGAGCAGGAAGATCAGGATCGTGACCTTGAAGAAGTCGTTGAATTTCATCGCGTAATAGAATTTCATAATGAACATGGCCAAGAAGGTGGTCAGGCCGGGGATGCCCATGGAAAAGAGCATCTGGAGGTAGAGGTTATGCGTACTTTGCGGCGCGTGGCCGATCTCGTGGGCGTGTAGGGGCAGGATTTCCTTTGTGCTGGTGTAACCCCATCCGGTCAGCGGGCGCTCTTGTATCAGACGGATCGCCACCTCCCAGATGTAGGTCCGGCCCGTTGCAGATGTGATTTCCTCGGCCTTTCCCGAGCGCGAAAGAATCGCCATCAGAGCGTCGATATCGACCAGAAAGAAGAATGCCAGGGCAAGGCAGGCCAGGGTGCTGGCGGCCAGAATCCGGTGAGGGGTGAAGTTCAGGAAATAGGCCGCGGTCAGGGAGACCAGCATCGCGGCGAGCGAAGTGCGGCTGTTGCTCATCAGCAGGGCGGTCAGGTTCAGGAGCATACAGGCGATGTAGATCACAAGGTTGCGAGAAGCGTATTTGCGGGCGTAGTGGATGCCGATGATCAGCGTGAAGGCGGCCATCAGGCCCATGCTGTTCGGGTTGCCGGTGACGCCGGACAGGCGGTTGCCGGGGGTGCGTTCGGATGCGCCCTCGACCCATTCGCCCATGCGGGCGAAGGAAGGCACGGTGTAGTAGGCGATGATTGAGATAATGCAGATCAGGGTGATGGTCAGGAAAACGGAATAGAGGATTTCCTCCTCGTCCAGATAGCTGGAGGCGAGAAAGAGGATCATGAAAATAGAGACAAGAGAAAAGAAACAGGACAGGGCGTAGGTCATCTGCGGGGCGTAGAGGCAGGCCGCCAGAATTTGCAGGAGCATGACGACGAGAAGGATATTGTCGATACCCAGAACCTTGCCGGCCCATTTGCGGTAAAGAAGGACGCCGAGTCCGAAGCCCGTGAACCAGAGCGCGAGCTTGACCAGAATCTGCCAGTCTATCGCCGTCGAGGTGTATTCGCGAAACCGAAAGGTCGAGAGCAGAAAAAAGACGTTCATGGCCACGAAAAGGGCTACGAAACGCTTGAGAAGGATTTGCTTATTCAGTGCGGGCATAGTATTTGCAATATCGGTCCGGTTGAAATCTTTTGAAGTCTTGCGTAGCATTCTAGCCGAATTCAAGAGCGTTTGTAGTCTAAACTGAGGAAAAGTGTCATGGCCGATCTGTATGCAAACCCCGCGCCGCGAAAGACCATCGTCCATATTTCCGCCGATTTTCCCGACGCGCTGGACGCAAATAAGACTCGGGCGGTCATTAACCTGGTCGAGGGGACGCCGGAATACCGGCACGTCGTTTATTCGATCAACAGGGTGAACGGATGGTCGGGGATTTCCGCGGTTGAATTCGGAGGGGACCGGATTGCTCTGGCTTACGGCGCTTTGCCGAAAGGGATTTTGTGGGAGAAACGGCTGCCGGAGCTGGCGGTCTGGATTGGCGCCGATTTGCAGAGGCGAGGGATTGTGCCAGACCTGATCGAGGCGCACAAATTCACGGTCGAGGGCGTGATCGGGCATGAGCTGGCGCGGATGGCCGGGTGTCCGCTGATCTGCGATATTCAGGGGGGGACGGATGTCCGTGTCCTCAAGCGCAAGAAAGGGTTGCGGGAGCGTTATCGGCAGATTGCGCGCGAGGCCGTGCTGTTTTTTCCTTATGCCCCATGGGCGGTCGAGCCGTTCGAAAAGATGGTGGGGATGAGCAAGCACAAATGCCGGAACCTTCCGGTCGTGCCGGGGTTTGACTCTTATAGCGCTTCTCCGGTAGTTTCGGAGGATCGGCTGGTGAGCGTATTTCATCTGGATGTCTGGGAGCGGAAGAATTTTCCCGGAATGGTCGCGGCGATGAAAACCCTGCGGGCCAACAGGCCGGGGGCGACGCTGGATATTTACGGGCGCGGGTCGCCGGCGGTGATGCTCAAGCTGGTACGGTATATCCGGCAACATAAAGCCGAGGATTTCATTCGGCTGTGCGGACCTGTGGCCAATGGCAAGCTCAGGGATGTCTTGCGAAATTATGCCGCTTTCGTCCTGCCCTCCAAGGAGGAGACGTATGGGCTTGTTTTTGCAGAGGCGCTGTTTTGCGGGCTTCCTGTTCTGTTCAATAAAAATCAGGCGATTACGGGGTATTTTGAATCCAGCCTGATCGGGTATGCGTGCGATCCGTTCAACGACGCGGATATCGCGGCGGGGCTGGAAAATCTTCTGACGCATCAGGAGAAATACAAAAGCAATATTGCGTCGTTGCAGGCTGAGGGGAGCCTTGATCTTTTCAAGAGGGGCAACATATTGGACGCTTACAGGGCCGGATTGAAAGAGGCTCTGGCGGCTGCGAAGGATGTGCGTTACCGCCGGACGGAAAAGGTCTGTTTTGCAGCTTCGGGCGGGGGGCATTTGCGGCAGCTCATGCAGCTTTCGCCGCTGCGGGAGGAGTTCCCGTCCTATTATTTTCTAACCGAGAAAACGTCGCTGGGAGAAAGTCTGACCGCGGAACACCGCGCCCTGTTCGTGCCGCATTTCGCGTTCGGGCAGCGCAAGACGGAAGGGCTGTGGCCGTTTCTTAAGAGCGGGATCACCAATTCCGTGTCCTCAACCGTGCATTTTTTCCGGGAGCGGCCGGAAATCATTATCAGCAGCGGGGCAGGGGCGGCCTTTGCCACTATCGTGTGGGGGTGGATTTTCAGGCGCAAGATTATTTATATCGAGTCGATTGCAAGGGTCACGGAGGTCTCGCTGTTCGGGAAGCTGGCGGCGCGCTTTGCTGGACTGACGCTTGTGCAGTGGCCGGGGATGGTCGAGAAAATGCCGGGGGCGCAGTATTGCTCGCCGTTTATCGTTCAAGACCTTAAGGACAAGAGAAAGCGCGAGGGGATTCTTATTACTGTCGGGACGATTATGCCGTTCGACCGGATGGTGCGGGGGGTTGAAAAGTTGTTACAAGATAAGAAGATTCAAGAACAAGTTGCGGCGCAGGTGGGTGAAAGCACCACTTCCTTCGAAGGCTTGGAGTGTTTTGTGAGCTGTCCGTTTGAGGATTTGAACCGGCGGATGGAGAATGCGGATGTTGTCATCTGTCACGGCGGTTCGGGGTCTATTCTCGGGGCGTTGAAGGCCGGGGCGCACGTTGTCGCGATGGCGCGCAAGCCGGAATTCAAGGAACATTACGACGATCATCAGAAAGATATCACGGGGGCGTTCGAGGCGATGGGATTGATCTCCGTTGCCAAGGATGAGAGCGATCTGTTGAGAGCCGTTGGAGAGGCGCGGTCGCGGCCCCGCAAGACGGTGAATATCGATCCGGCGGAATATGTGCGGGCGGTGCGGAAGTTTATCACCGGGTACGATATGGAACCGGCGAATACCGACCGTAAGGACAAACTCGCCGCCTAGGGTGTGTACTCAATGATTGCCTTTTGGCCTGCAAATGACACCCCTAATACACTGCAAGAGGTTTTCCGATGCCTTCACTGAATAAAATTCTGCCGATCCGCCGTTTCCTCGTGCAGGGGAAGAAGCTGATGTATACGAAGTTCTGGGGGATGGATCTTCATCCGACCTGCACGTTTTCGCTGTCGGTCAAGTTTGACCGGACGAATCCCAAGGGGCTTCATGTCGGGGCGCAGACGTATATCGCGTTCGATGTGGCGGTCTTGTGCCATGACATGACACGGGGGCTTTATCTGGATACGCGGATCGGAGAGAATTGCTTCATCGGGGCGCGGAGCATTATCATGCCGGGAGTCACCATCGGCGATGGGTGCATTGTCGGGGCGGGGAGCGTGGTGACGAAGGACGTGCCCGCCGGGTGCATCGTGGCTGGTAATCCGGCGAAAATCCTTAAGGAAAATATTACTGTCGGTCCTTATGGCCGTTTGCCAGAGGCCGAAGAAAACCAACGGCGTTTGTATAAAATTTAGTCGAGGTCCATTTTAGTAAGCGCCGTGGCCGGTGAGGACGACTTTAAGCGTTTTCAGCATAATCACGATATCGCCCCAGATCGACCAGTTTCTGACATACCAGCCATCCCAGTAGACGCGGCGTTCGAAGGTGGTCTCGTTGCGGCCGCTGACCTGCCACAGGCCCGTGATGCCGGGGCGGACCTGGAGATATTCATTGAGGGAATGGCCGAAATAGCCGATCTCGTTTTCCAGAATCGGGCGCGGGCCGACGAGGCTCATGTCGCCCACAAACACATTCCAGAGCTGCGGCAGTTCGTCGATGCTGGTTTTGCGGATCAGTTTTGCCGTGCGCGTGGTTACGCGGGGGTCGTTTTTGAGTTTGCGGTATTTTTCCCATTCGTCGCTGGTGGCGGGGTCTTCGGCCAGAATTTTTTCGAGCATATGGTCGGAGTCCGGTTCCATCGAGCGGAATTTCCAGCAGCGGAAGCGCTGGCCGTAGCGGCCGATGCGGTAGCCGCCGTAGAAGAGCGATCCGCCCTGGCCTTCGATCTTGAGCATCGCCGAAACGCCGAGGATGACAGGCGAGAGCAGGAGCAAGGCCGTGCCGGACACGGCGATATCCATCGCCCGTTTCAGGGAACGGCCCAGAGGGGCGAAAATCGCCTGCTTGCTGTGCAGAAGCATGACGTCGTGGCCGAAGAAGTAGCGCGGTTCCATCTCATACAGGCTCAGGCGTGAGATCGGCGGAACTACGGCATAAAGGGCATGGAGGCGGTTGAGGTTGTTGATCAGGGTATCGCGTTCCTCGCCCCGGAAAGTTTCGAGGGCGACGACGTAGAAATGGTCAAGGTTGTTTTCGATGTAATTGGTGTAGTAGAGAGAATTACGAATGATCCTTATTTTACCGTATTTTGCGGGGACGCTTGAGAGATCGAAATCTTTTGCCTTACCGTCGCGCAGGAAGATGGTGTGGACCTGATAGCCCGTATAATCGTCGTTGGCAAAGGCGAACAGCGTGTCGGTGACCGTGTCGGTATCGCCGATCAGGACGGTGGGTATGTCCCAGATATCCTTGTTTTTGGCCAGACGGAAGACTAACTGTCGGCCGATCAGAATAAACGCGAACACCAAAACCCAACTGATGAGAACCAGAGGTAATGAGAGCGTTACGTGCATAGCCAAGCGCATGAAGCCGTCGATTACGAGGCTGAAGAAAGAGATCACGAGGACGTGCTGGACCTGACTCCACCATGGGACGCGCTGGGTATAATGGCCCTTGATGAAGAACATCAGGAGGGCCAGCGGGCACATCCAGACGAAGAAGGAGTCGTGGATTTGGGCGTAATCCGAAAAGTTTACTAATTTCTCGCCCGGAAAAAGGACGTTCCTGAAAAGGGGTGAGGCCAGCATGGAAAAGAGAAAGGCTGCGCTGATGGCTATCAGGTCGGAGAAAAGGATCAGCATACTTACGACTTCGCGGACCAGCGGACGCCTTTTGGCCTCCAGTTCCACCGTGTAATCCGAATAGGCTAAATCACCGTACATACGCCGCTTCCTGTTTTTTTGTTTGAATTCGAGCCAAGAGATATGCAAGAGCAATGCCAGTGAGGAGTCCCAAGAGTCCTGAAAATCCGAGTGTTGCGGATATTTTAGGCTCGGAAAAGTATTCCGGTTGCGTTGCTATTTGCCGAATTTTAATGGAACCATCGAGCATTTCTCGGGCGGCAAGTTTTTCTGTAAGGGCGTTGGCCACTTTCGGGGCGAGGTCCGGGGTTACCGAGGTGAAGGCGATTTGCACCGTGAAGTCCTGCTTTATAGTTATGGCTGTGTCCCGCCTAATTTTTTCGGCGATTTGTTGGTTCAGAGGCACTGGTTTGGCTTGCTCAAAGGCTTCGAGAATACGTGAGTATGCTGTTTCCTGCGGGTGGAGGGATGGGTTGAACGCGGCGCGTTGATGCCATTGATGCTTTTCGATCAAGGGCAGCAGAAAATCATCGGAATGAACTATGGAAATAATCAGATCCTTTATATTTTTTGGCGCAGGCAATTCTGCGGTATTATCCGCCGGTATCAGGGTGAAGACGGAAGTGGCTGTATAGCGTAGAGGCTGGAATGACAGAAATAAAGCGCCGAGCAGGAGAACCAGAAGGGCTATTCCCAACGCAAAATTACGGCGCACCCACAGGCAGCGAATTGCGGATTTTCTGCGCGAGGGCGCGGTTTCCGTTGCCAAAAGCATAGCAGAATACTCTTATTCCAACACTCAAGATGCAGACTTTACGCAGACGAATCACTGTTACTCAGAAGAATCTCTGTTTAACCTTTATCGAGTCCCCTGGCAAGATTTCTGTGGACTCTGTGGCTTCGATCTCGGTCTTGCGTCCGCCGATGTTGCGGATGATGATGACTTTGTCCTTTGCGGCACGGGGCGTATAGCCGCCGGCAATCGCTATGGCTTTGAAGATGTCGAGTTCGGGTTCGTAGGGGTAGCGGCCGGGGTTTTTCACTTCGCCGAGGATATAGAAGGGCGAGAGTTCCATAATTTCGACCGTCACGCTGGGGCTGTTGTAGTAGCCGCCTTCAATCAGGCTTTGGGCGATTTCGCTCTGGAGCTGTTCGCGGGTTTTACCCTTTGCCTGCAATTCGCCGACCAGGGGGACGGTCAGGATGCCCTTGGCGTCGATGCGGTAGGTGTTCGTCAATTCCTCGACGCCGAAGACGGTGATGCGGAGCAGGTCACCGACATTGAGCGTTCCGTCAGAGCCGGACGGGGCGGGCAAGACGGTTTCCGCTCCGGGTTCTGCCACTACGGGTTCAGTCGTCCCCGAGGAGGTGGCAACGATGCTGCTGCCCGAAGAGGGCTGGATATCCTGCGGGGCGCGCTCAAAGAGGTCATCGTCGTGGGCGGCGATAACCATAGGCTCGGGGGTTTCGAGGTTGGACAGCGGTTCAAGAGGGTCTTCGGAGGTGGAGGTTTCCGGCAGCAGGGGCGCGCGGGGCGGCAAGGCCGCGTGACCGCTTGCGGAGTCTATTTCCCGCTGCGAGGCCTCGTCTACCCAAGAGGGTTTCTGGGTGCTGTCTGCTTGTATTTCAGGCATTTCCTGACCTGACATAGCCTTGAGCATCCGGTCCATGTAGCCGCTATCCTCTTCGGCCTGGGCCGCAGTCGTGCTCAGGCTCAGAAGGAGGAGCCCGGCGGTCAACAGGATGAATGTGCGAAAAGATTTTCTCAGCATAGTTTGCCCCAGAATTCGAACAGATGATGATTATAGACCAGAAGCAAGGACCCTTGCGAATCCCTATATTAATACATGCCGCAGAAATTAATGAGCCTGCATATCGGATAATTTGATCTTATTCAGAATTACGTGAGGCATATTACGGGCCAGACTGCGGAGGATTTCGGCGGCTTTTACGAATTCCTCCCGCGGGGTTTTGCCGGATTCAAGGACCATGACGACCTGATCGACCATTCCGGCCAGAATTTCCGCATCGGATACCCCCAGCACCGGGCAGCCATCAAAAATAATGCAGTCGTACTGGTCCTTAAGGATTTCGAGGGGCTTTTCGAGTTTTCCGGCCAGCAAAAGATCTGAAATGTAGGGGTTGGGTTCGCCGCACGGGATAATTGAGAGGCCGTGTTTGTCTTTGACGATGACGTCCTGGAGCGATTTTTTACCCGCCATCAATTCGAAGAAGCCGGGATGTTCACGGACCATGGCGACTCCGGCAATCACCGGGGCCAGCGTGTCGGCGTCGATGAGCAGGGTTTTCAGGCCGATATTATTCATATAATAGGCGATGGAGGCGGCGACAGTCGTTTTTCCCTCGCCGCGCCGGGCGGAGGTGAAGAGGATGGTCTTGCCGTTTTCCTGCGCGTTCAGGTGGATGAAGATGCGCTTGATCTCCTCGACGTAATGCGAGCGGTCCTTTTTCAGGACGTCGGAGATCGGCAGACGGGCTCGGGGCAAGGTTCCCAGAAGGTCAAAACCGGAGAGTTTGTAGATATCTTCGCGAGTCTTGATGCCCTGATGCCCAACTTCAAGGAACATAATAACTGCCATCGCAAAAAAACCGGAGAAGGCGGTGACGGCCAGCATGATCAGGAGTTTTTTCGATCCTACGGGGTCGCCGGGGATATCCGCCAGCGAGACGATCGAGACGTCCGGGCGGGTGAAGTCGATCTGGGATTTGATTTCCTCGGACCGGGCGAGGAAATTGTCGAGAAGCTTGCTGCTGGACTGTTCTTCCATCTGGAGCGCCTGAAGGGTGATCAGTTTTTCCTGAAGCTCATCGGCCTGTTTCTGGAGCTTGACGAGATTGGCTTCGAGCAGGGATTTTTGCTTCGTGACCGTCGTCAATTCGTTTTCGATGGATTTCCGAATGTTTGCCACTTCGCGGGCGATATCGCCGTTGATCTGGGAGACTTCCTGGCGGGCGGCGATGACTTCGGGGTGGTTTGATCCCAACTCTGCGCGCAGGGACTGCAGTTTTTGCGCCGCCACGCTGGCGCGGGATTTCAAGTCCTGCACGAGGCGGGATTCCACGATGTCGGTAATGCCGTGGGTGCTGCCGCTCTGAACCATTTCGTTGCGGGCCTGAAGATCGAGGACGCGGTTGTCAATCTCGGCCAGTTTTCCGGCGAGGTCGGAAATCTGCTCGTAGATCAATTCCTGCGAGTTCTTGCCCTGAATCATGCCGTTGTCGGAGCGGAATTGCTGGACGGCGCGGGATTTCTTGAGGCTTTCCTCCTTGAGGTCGCGGATTTCGTCGGTTAGCCATTTGTCAAGTTTTTCGGCGATGCGCTTTTTGTCCTGCTCCCTTGAAAATACATATTGTTTCGTATGGGTATTGGCGATTTGGGTGGCCAACTGCGGGTCGAAGGAGCGGAAGGAAATTTCGATCACCCGGGAGGTGCCCTGCTGCTTGACCTCCATATTGCCGAGAAAGTTCTTTATGAGGTGGTAGCGCCCCGTGCTGGCATCTGCGTCGGTTATGGGCGGTGGCGTTACGGATTCGCCGGGAATATAGAGTCTGCCTTTTTCGTCCTCCTGCAAGCCTAGAGTCTCGATTGTCTGACGGATCAGGCCGGGGGAGGAGATGACCTGCACCTGCGTGGGGACGGTCAGGTTGTCGAATTTCATTTCCGAAAGAATGTCGTTGAAGTCGGTGAGGTTGATTTCCTGCGTTTCCAGAACGACGGAGGCCGTGGCCTGATAGACGTCCGGCTTCTGCTTCAGGTAAAAGAGGGTTGCGATCATGGGGAGCGCCATCAGGATCAGGAGGATCCATCTGCGCCTGTAGATAATTTTCAGAATCTCGACGATATTGGGGATTTGGATATCGTCCGAGCTGTTGCGCTTGTCGAGCCGTCTGCGTTCCATATCATCAAAATCCTTAGCTTTCCGGCCTTGATCATCATAAGGCCAGCCGTGAACAGAACCCTCTGTTGCTGACAGGGGTACTATACAATCTGACTGCCCCCCCGCAAGGGGAAATTCCATTTTCCGGGCCGGTTCGCTCATGGGGATATCTGTCTTTCGTTCAATCGGTACAAGTGGGTGGGGTGTGGACAAGAGTTGAGGTTTGGTATAGGTTGGGGGTAGAGTCCTCTGTGTTGTTTTCTATTTTTTCTCTGCGTTTCCAGTTAGTTGCAACATTTAGCTGTATGAAAAAAACAACGCTTGCCGCCGCCGTTTCCGGCCTCGCCGTGCTGGGTGCAATATCCGTGCCCCCGGTGGCGCGTGCTTATAACAAAAACCTCGTCAGCAATGTGAAATACCGCACCAGCCCGCACTACACGCCGGAGGGCGGTCGGCTGGGGACATTTATCGTGCGGCCTTCTTTTGCCCTTATGCAAACCTATGACGACAATATCTTTCGCGAACCGGATGCGGACCACGACGCGATTACTGTGGCGCGGCCGGAGGTGCGGATCAATTCGGACTGGGGGCTGCACGGGATCGAGGCGGGGGCGCAGGGCAGTCTTGGCCGCTATGCGGATTTTTCTTCCGAGAACTATGACGATTTTGCCTTTTATGTGTCGGGCCAGTACGACCTTGATTATGAAACTTATATCAAGGCGCTGGCGAAATACGAGAAGAAGCATCAGGAGCGCGACCAGCTTGAGGATCCCGGCGGGGATGAGCCGACGGAATATAACGTCAAGACGGTGTTTGTCGGGTTTGCGCGGGAGTTGAATATCCTGCGGGTCAATGTGTCGGCCACGCACCGGGATTATACGTTCGATGATTCCTCGGTCGGCGCTACGATCATCGACAACAGCACCCGCGACCGGGCGCAGGACGAGTTCGATGTGCGGCTGGCTTACGGGATCAGCGATAATTACGAGGCTTTTCTGGCCGCGGGGTATGACCGGCGGCGGTACGATCGGGACAGCGTCGATTTCCGGGACTCCGACTCATATAATACGCGGGCCGGGGTGGCGGTGAATTTCACGGGCAAGCTGCGCGGGGATGTTTATGCGGGCTATATAAGGCAAAATTTCGAGAGCGGGTTTGACGATGTGGGCGCGGCGAATTACGGCGGTTCCCTATTGTGGAATGTCACGGAGTTGACCTCTATCGAGGCCGGGGTGGACCGGCAGCTTGTGGAAACGACACAGGCGGGGGCGTCCTCCATCGTGCAGACCAGCGCGGATCTTTCGATTGCCCATTCGCTGCGTGAGAATATCCTGCTGGAGGGGATGGCGGGGTTTACGGATAATACCTATGAGGGGACGGGGAATAACGACAATCGCCTGTACCGTGCGGGTCTGAGCGTGGTTTACAAGCCGACGGCCAATATCAGCACGGGGGTGAAGTATGATTATCTTAACCGCAAGTTCGAGAATGACGCGAACGATTATGATAATAATCGGGTGATGTTGTCGCTGCGGTATGATTATTGATATGTTATTTTCTAACGTCTCATGCGTAAATTTTTATGGATTTCAAAAATGTAATTAGGAGTGTTAAAGGCCCAATAAAGATTGTTATTGGGTGTTGTCTTGAGTTCTTTTCAGTTTTGGCTATGTTTTATATGGCTGCCGTTTTGGCTTTCACCTCTACTAATCCAAAAATTGTGATATACCCGCCGCCGCCGGTTCTTGAAGCCGCTCTGGTTTTTATGATGCTTTGCGGTTTACTTTTCATCCATTTCGGATGGAAAGATGTCGGGGCATCCAAGGCGTATCATTTTGTCGGTCTGAACATTCTGACACAGATGATTTTGTGGGGTTTATTTTTTGCCGTGTACGGGGGATTTTTTGCACTGAGGTTAACTTGGTTATGAGAAAAGGTCTTTTTTTCCCGCCTCGACGCCGCTTTTGAGAAGATAACCTATTAGGAGACCGCTGAGAATTCCGGCGAGGTTCGCCGCCATGTCGTCGAGGGAGACTTCGCGGCCGGGGATGAAGCTTTGCACACATTCCAGGCCGATGCCGCCCGTGGCCAGAAGCGCGCATACAATGGCGATAGATTTGCGGGATTTGAACGTGAAAAACGCCCAGATCAGGATGAGTGTGCAGATCAGGACGTGGAGCATCTTGTCGGCGTATGGGGTGGGCAGGGGGAAAAGGTTCGGCACCAGCGCGAGGATGGCGAGAACAGCGAGTGCGAGGGTGTAGAGGAGGGTTTTGAAAAATTTTTGCACTCAGAGGACATCCCCGTTTTTTGCTTTCTCAGCGTAGCTCAGGATTCTTGGGTCGATGTTTCCCGATCTCCTGATGAAATCCTCAATGATTTTTTCCGCTTGGGGCCAGAAATCAGTCAAATGTCCTAACCCGTGCAAGGCACTCTCTATGCAGGACAAGTTTTTTAAAGTGAGGGCGTATTCCATTACGCCCGCAACGGCGGAATATATTTCGTTGCGGTAGGGGTGATCCTCAGTGCAAAAGCTTAGTGCCGTTGTGTCCCAGAGCATAAAGCAGAAACTATCCAGTTCGCTGCTTTCCTCCGATAAATGTCCCAAAACCGGATGGCAACGGATTTCAAAACAGTCGGAATACATATTTTTCATGGATTTTATTGCGTCCAATCTTTTCTGAATGGGAGCAGTGCCGTCTCTGATGGAAAAACCTAAATCAGAACAGTTCGGACTGTAAATGTAATAAAATCCCATACCTAACTGCCAGTCCGAATAGCGTTTGATCATCATGGGAAGGTCATTGTTAAGCTTGACAATGTAATCCGGCAGCAATTTTTCAGGAATTTCAATCGGTCTCTGGTCATCATCATAGCGCCAGTCGCCATCCTTCTCGTCATGATTGAAGAGAGAGACAATCCACCGGTCATATAAATCAGTATCAGGGGATTTTTGCACGGTTTCCTCTCTTTTTCTGATGTAAACTACTCCAAAATTCTTTATTCGGGGAAGGATATTCGCCTCGTTTGCCGCATATTCCAGACAAGTGGCCTTATTAAGGCCTTGGTTTTTCAGGGCGCTTGCCCCTCTCTCCTAAATGTTTGGCAGAACGGGGCCAGATGGCTATAATAGCCGGAGAAAAAGGGGATAAGGGGTGGAGCCGCAAACCTATATCAATCAAAAGGTTGCCGGAGGCAACGATATCGTGTTCGGGGAGGAGCATGGCTCCATCACGTCCACGTTCGGGTTGATGGAGGAGACGATCCGCCAGAATCCGGGGCGGGTGCAGGCGGTCTCCGTCGAGTTTTCGCCGCGCTTGCAACCGCTCATCGAGCAGGTGGCCGCCGGGACGCTGAGCGCCGGAGATTTCACGAAGCTTTCGCGGATTTCAAATTCACAGGAATATATGGAGATCGCCGGAGGGCTTCTGGCAGACGGGCGGATATCGCCCGAACTGCATGACACCATCATCGAGCGGTCGGAAAATACCATTCAGGCGGTTTTGGCGGGAACCACGGATGAGTCCTATCCGCCCGAACTGCAGGCGCAGGACGTTGAGGTTTATGGCGCCTTGCATTCCCTGATTGTCACCGCCACCGGGAAGGGCGTTCCGGTTGTTGCGAACGATTTTGGGCGGGAGGGGCTTTTGCTGAATTCCGTCGGTGCGATGACCGTGGGCGATTTGATCGAGCGGATGGACGATACGGCGGGCGGCGATTTGCTGGGGTCGCGGGCCGATCTGAGTTCCAGCCGCTCCATCCTTGTCCAGCGGGGTTCATATCATGTCTGGGATCTTACTTATCAGGACATTCCGGCTGTTACGAATGCCGGAAAGGGTATGGACGATTATCTGCAGGACAAGGGGCGGAGCGTTGTTGTCATCGGGAATTATAGCTCGCAGGATAAGCTTGCGGGCGAGGTTGCGACCCTTAATAATAACGGTATTTCCATCACCGATGCTTCCGATGCCACGATTCTCAACGGGCAACTCACGGAACGGCCCGATCTGGAGATTGCCCGCAGGAGTCTTGCTCCGTCCTCTGGCGGGCCTTCCGGCCCTTAAAGTCCACGTTATCCCTTACAGGCTGAGACGATGCCGCGATTAATTTTTGTTTTTCTCTGTTTGTTCAGCGTTCCGGTTTATGCGGGGACGTATGAGGGCTACCGGAAAATCACGTTGAGCGGGGCGGGGGAGGAGCGGATCAATCTGCAGGGGAAGTCCGCCGTTGTCACGCTGTCTGATTTTTCGGGCTATGCGCTGATCCTCAATGGCGGGCACGTGGTGTTCACGGGTACGGCGCAATCGGACAAGCCCGCGTTGGAGGATGGGGGGAAGCGCGCGATTTTAAGGATCAAGAACGCGGAAGCGATTACCGGGCATGACGCGGTGATCGACGCGGGGGGCGGGCACGGGCTGGATGCCTTAATCGTCGGGAACGATGACGGGCGTCTGCCGGTTGTAACGCTGGAGCGGGTGAAGCTTATTGGCGGGTGGAACAACTGGCCGTACGAGGAGGGGGAATATCACGGTGATGCGTTGCAGGATTATATGGGAGTGAAGAGTTTTACGATTACCGACTCCGTGATCGTGGCGAACAATACCGGGTTCTTCGCCGATCCGCAGCATCCGGTCGAGCGCATCACGTTGAAGAACGTGCGGTTTGAATATGGCGTGAAGTCCAGCGGGTATGCGCTTTATCTGAAAAACACGAACGCGAAGAGCACGTATGTGCCGGAGATTGTTCTGGAGAATGTGAGTGTGCGCGAGCGGCATGAATGTATTTTCGGGCGGGAATGCCCGGCGGAGATGTATTCGGTGCATCCGCCCAAGCAACACCCGAAGGGCGCGGTTCGGCGCGGAGATGAGGTCTGCTGGCCGGAGCTTCCGGAGATCAAGGGGTGTGTGCGGGTGGTGGGGGATAATTGAAGCAAAAAATCGGAGGATTTAATCTATAAACTCAGATTTCTGGGTTCAGGCTATGCTGTTCATCAGGAAAAAAAGGGGTCTGGGTCAGATCTCTTAGTCTTTGTCGAACCAGATCGGGCTCATCGACTTTGCAGGTTACTGTTATGTTGGGATGTTGTTGTGCGATGGCGTTGAGAACCAGAAGAACTCCGTAGTCAAAATCCTTGGCTGGAACCCGGTTATTTCCGGTTGAAATTTGCAAGTCAACGCCGAGATCATCGGCCCACTCCGCAAGAGGCGCTTTAAAATCAGTGAAAGTGCAATCCAAAGCGCTATAATTGATTTCCCGATGAAAATCGGTCAGAGTCTGGCGTGCGCTGTCCTGGTAGACGTTTACCAGCGGAAAGTACCCTGGCATCTGGATATTTCCTTCGCCGAACAGTATGCGGGATTTAATCGCCGGAACCAGAGATAAATCATCGGATTGCTTTCTGAAGCTTCTTAAAATGTCCCATTGGTAAGAGGATACAACCAGACCATGAAAATCTGTCCCCTCCTGTCGCAGGACATCCATGATCGGCACAACGGCTGAGGGATCTTTTACGTCAAGGTTAACAATCACATCCTGTCCGGCGTAGCGATGCCGGAGTTCCAAAAGTTCCGCCAGTGTCGGGACTGTGTTTCCGCCACCTATGTCCTGTTGTTTCAGCTCTTCTAAAGTCATATCCCGCAGGTCCAAAATTGAACCGGGACTTTCTGCCCTCCCGACGACATGCAAGGAGACCTGTTGATCATGAATGATAACGGGAACTCTGTCCTTAGTCAGCCAGACATCAGCCTCAATGCCGTCTGCTCCCGAGTCCAAAGCTTTAGCGAATGCCGGCAAGCTATTTTCAGGAAAGGACAAATTCATAGAGTCGTCCATCCCCAAGATGTGCGTGGGGCCGTAGCCGCGATGCCCTAT
The DNA here is from genome assembly GCA_018000295.1 of Alphaproteobacteria bacterium. GTDB lineage: Bacteria > Pseudomonadota > Alphaproteobacteria > Micavibrionales > Micavibrionaceae > JAGNKE01. Next base: position 42,806 of record JAGNKE010000022.1, read on the forward strand.
TAGCTTTAGATTACTCATATATTTGACTAAGCCGCTCGTTTTTAATAGAATTGTACGGTATAATACGGGAAATAATAGAATAATACAATTTAGATAGTAGGGGTGGGTTATGTCTTTTGTCGTACTCGGCCATCGTGGGATGGGCCCTACGGCGCGGATTGATGATCTTAAGCCGGATTTTCTTCCTGAAAACACTTTGGCCGCTTTTCAGAAGGCCTTGGATTTAGGTGGGGATGGTATTGAATTCGATGTGCAGCTGACCGGTGACGGAGGTCTGGCGGTGGTCCACTCGGACCAACTCAAGCGCATAGCCAAGGCAAAGGGCGTCGCGTTCCAGGATGCTGAGGGGCTTTGCTCAAAGTTTAATATGTCTTCACTGTCCTCTCAGGATGTGGGCAACAATCACACGGTGCCCTCGTTCAGGGGTGTGCTTGACTTCATGGTTGAACAAAATCCCAAGCACCGCCTCAGGGCGGGGAATGACCTTATTATTAATATCGAATTAAAGAGCGATGGCACGGCTGGGCCAGTTTATGATGTTATTTCCGAGTATATTAGGGATGGCCGTCTGAAAAAGGAAAACTTTATTTTTAACAGTTTTGAATGGCATCGTCTCAGAGAGCTGAGGGCTCTTGATGGCGATTTGAAAATCATGCCTGCCATTAAAACTGTTGATCTTTTCGGCAAAGAAAACGTGACCATTCCGGGCTGGCGGGTCAAGGAGGGCACACCCTATACGCCCGAAGGTTTGCAGCGTCTGGAAGACTTCCATAAGGAAATCGGCGTCTATGCCTTCGACTGCATCATCTTTGATTTGCGTCCTGAGATGGTTGATTTTGCCGAGCGAAATGGTGTTGGGCTTTTTACGTCCACGTCCAACGAAAATGTCAACGCCGGAAGCATTCAGGGCTCTCTGGCGCTTATGGTCGATGCGTCTACGCGCCTTGATTTTACAGGGTTTCGTGCGGACAACGTCGCAGAGACCAGACTTTTTGTTGACGCCATCCGCCACAGTAAACTCATGGCTCAGGAGGGAATTATCCCTCAATCACATGTTGAATTCCAAGATATGATCCGGCGGACATATCCTTCAAAGGATCAGGAAACCCAAGGTCTTGCCCGAGGGGTTCATGTTGAAGCCGCATGGCAGGGGGCAAACGAACCTGTCGGGGCGTCTGCCGGTGATTTAGAGCCCGGCTCTCAGGCAGAGACGCCCCGTAGCGATGAATCGCCAGAAGCTGATCCAAATACAGGACTTCATAAGGGATAAAGAGGGACTGTCCGGCGGAGATGTATTCGGTGCATCCGCCCAAGCGGCATCCGAAGGGCGCGGTGCGGCGTGGGGATGAGGCCTGCTGGCCGGAGCTTCCGGAGATCAAGGGGTGTGTGAGGGTGGTGGGGGAGTAGGGGCGGGTCGCTTCTTCTTTCATGACATGCAAAAATTGGATTTATTTCCCCCTTTTCGTCTTGGCGGCTTTTAGGTCTCGTCTGAAACTCTCAGACTCGTCGTAAGAAATTTTGCCGTCCTTATTTGTATCAACGGTAACGAATGCGTTGATTGCTGCGCTATGGGATTCGCTTGTCGTTATGAGGCCATCCTGATTTACGTCAAGCTCTGTGGCTGATTCATGTAATGAGGATTTGCTGAGGCTAACATCCTTTCCGAAGTCTTTATTGATATATTCAAGGTACTTATCAAGGGTCTTGGTATGATAAAGGGATCGCATGAAAATCCTCGGAATCTGGCTGTAGTTTTCGTAGGCTGTCGCTTTTGATAGTTTTTCTTCAATTTCCCTTTTTGCTGCCTTTTCAGCCTTTATTTTTTCCAAGGGGTCTACTTGCCCCTGACGAAAAATATAATATCCAATGCCATTTGTGATATGTACCGGCGGCTTGGCTTCACGAAGGGCGCGCGTAACGTCTTCCTCACTCATATTTTCGATCCACCGCAATTTGCTGCTGATTTTCCACTCATGAGGATCGTCTGTCATTTCCAAAGTCATGTCTTTAATTTTTACGCCTTGGCCAAAAATCTCTTCGAAACGATCAATTTCAACCTGTTTCATATCATTTCTGCTGCCTTGCTTTGTTTTATAAACAAGCTCTATTGTCTGTGGGGAATCGATATCCCTAAAATGCACAAACATTGGGTAATGCTCGGGCGGCACTTCATCCTTTACACCTCTAAGATCATGGTAATGTTGAAGAACTTCCTGATATCTTGATTGGTCGTGGATTATTGGAACGGTTGGGAAAACCGTTGTCATTAGTCCAAAAATCCTGTTCCTGGCATTTGCCGGATCCTGCATGATTGCAAAAACAGTTCCGCGTTGACCCATATCAATATAGGCCGCTTCGCCTCTCGGAACTCCCTGATTGTAAGGATTGTAAATATTCTCACTGTCCGCAGGGGGGTAAAAAATCTCCTGAACGGTTGAACCTGACTTTACACCCTCGGGGGTGTCTATGTTTATTGTCAGCCGATATTTCAAAGAAAAGGGGGTCTTCCAAGAGTAAATTTTCTGCGGCTGGAAAACTGCGTTGATTGAATCATGCCAAACCTTGGGGTCGTTATTCTGTGCTTTTTGGGGAATATTTTTATATTTTTCCTGAAGCTCAGTGAGCCTTTGCTTCATTTCCTTTTCACGCTCTTGCAGCTCTTTCCAATAACTTTTCAGTTCCTCGCTCAACTTTTCTTTGGCCGCCAAGTATTCCTTTGATGATTTTTGCGCTTCTGCTTTCAGGCGCCAATATTCGTGCTTTTCCCTGTAATGATCTCTGCTATTGATGTTTATTTTATAGAAATCAGTAAGCCGGAGCTGTGCCTCAACATCTCCAGCCTCAGCCACTTCCTCCAGTTTTTGTAGGTTCCACAATAGATTTTTCTGAGGCTGAGAAGCTCCGGAAAAGTTAAATACCATTGCTGCACCTACGCCCAAAATAGCCAAGAGTAAAATTAAAAATGAAAGTATTTTTTTATTCATTGTCGTGAAACCCTTATGCCACGTGGTGTAGTAAGAGAAATTTTTAACTTACGCTATTAACTATAAGCTATGGCTGTCATGGTGGAG
>JAGNKE010000037.1 GCA_018000295.1 Alphaproteobacteria bacterium
GACCTGTCTGATTTTGTGGCAGAAGCGGCTCTATCACTGACCATTGTTTATCCGATAACCAAAACATTCAATCCTCCTTCGTTTGAAGAATTGAATCATATTCCTTCAATTAGGTACAGACCCTAGATACTCATGGTTCTATGGATTGTATTTTTTCTTGAGCATTTGAGTTAGCATAAGCAACTTTTTTGCCGACTTTAAAAAAAACATACTGCTTTGATACCTTATCGTCTTTTCTTTCAGGAAGCTCTAGTACAATCGCGTCATAGCCGTTTTCAAGAGCCAAAGAAATAGGCCTACTAAAGTCACCACCCTCTTTCAAAGAATCAAACTTATTTTTAAAAATTGGTACTAGAACACCGTTCGGACTTAAACCTTTATGAGCAATTAAGAATTCTCTGGCCTGAACAACATGCTCGTATTCGGCGTTTGAGGAGCGCCCCTCCTCTATGACTTTATAAGCAGAAAGAGGCGTTCCATCATCAGCATGGGTAATTCCGGGCTCATACAATATTGGCTTGGAAGTCGGAACTGGTTGCGCAATCATCGTCAACTGTTCATCAGGACGTGACGAAAAATAACCCTTAAGTTCTTTGCCAACAAAAAAAATGAAATGCCTAATACCATCCTTTTTGTTGTCCACTGAAATAAATGTGTCATAGTTGTTTAATTGTGCAATAGGTACAGCTACACCTAAATCTTTATCATTTGAAACTTTAGAAAAAGAATCAGCTGCAATAACGATAAAAACCCATCCCAATATAGAACGATCCTCCATATACAGAATATAATCAGTAGCGTATCCCACTAAACTCAAATTTTTCTTTTCCGTTTTTCCTTGACTTATAGCCTGTTTCAGAACCTCATATTCTTTTTTTAACTCGTCCTCTCCTTGGAAAAGCGCCCAAGCGAATGTTAGAATTTTTTCAGCCTCATCATACTCCTTCATAAAAAGATGATTTTCTATTTTAAGTTTATACAGCCTCGGATAAATAGTACCCTTTTTATAAAGAACTGACTCTGCTTTCCCAAGGCTGATTTGTGAAGCCTTAAAATCACCTACACCTCTTTGGGTGGTAGCTAAAAGCATTAAGGCTTCATGGTTTTCAGGGGATTCCTCTAGCTCCAGTTCCAGTTCTTTAATGATGGCTTTCGCTTGAGAGGGACCATGCCCATAAAGTTTTTTTGCATTCTCAAAATGCTCACCCGCCCATGCATGACTGGAAAAAAAGAAAGCTAAAGAAATTATCAAAGCTAAACGCATAATACCCTCCAATAAAAAAAGGCGGCCTCTTAGCCGCCTTCACCCTAACCTTTTCCGCGCAACAAAACCACTTACACGCTGGCCAGGGCTTTCTTCTTGCCGCGCAGGGCCGGGTCGTTGGCCGCCCCGCGCCCCTTCATGATCCGGTCGAACAGATCGGTGCCGAAGCTTGAAAGCACAACGTTGAGCAGGCCCGAAAACTTCTCGTGATCCCCGCGCCGCGCATCGTAAATGATCCGGTCTTCATAGCCCGAAATCCACAGCGCCTCCGGGTTGCTCTTGGCGATAATCAGATCGCCTTGCGACTCCGCCTCGTGCGGAGAGCGGTAGCATTTGAAGATCGTAATGCCCTCACCCAGCAGGGCCATCAGCATAAAACGCATCTTCTCGGGCAGCAAATCCATGCCATTTTCCAGCAAATCCAGCCCCTTAATGACGCTGACGACTTCCATCTTGCCCCACTCGGTGGACATGACAAAGCGCGAGCGTCCGCCATCGGCGATGCCCTTCATGGCATCGTTGTGGATTTTCCATGCCGTTTCAACGGGCAGGGAGAACGCCTTGTGCCCCTCGATATCCCGCCCCTGAAACAGATATTTGGGCGAAATATTCATGCGGCGCATTTCCTCATGCAGGATGCGAATCGCCTCGGCATCGTCATTGACGTGCCAGATGATCGGGGTCTGCGTATGGATGCTCACGAACCCAAGCTGCAGCAGCATCTCAACGGGGCGCAGCGAAGCATCCATCCACTTGTACCCGATTCCATCCGCATTCGGGATGTAGTTCCCCTCCGCGTCGCGCTCCAGAAACTCATCCGGGTGCGTATAGTGCGAAACGATATTGATATGCAGGCTCGGATAATTGGAATGGAGAATCCGCAGAGTCTCGATAAACGCTTCATCCACGCGCTCCGGCCGGAACGCCAGTTCCTTGGAACCGATCCGCAGGGTATTGACCCCCGCCTGCGCCGCCGCGACGGCAAATTTGTAAAGCGTGATATTGGGGAGCACCAGAGGATCGCCCCCGGATAGCAGGATTTCCCTTACCGGATAACGGCGCCCGCCTGTCTGGGGGTCGATGCCCTTATGATCCTTTACCCACTTATTGTAATTCCGCACATAATCGCGCAGCTCTTCGGGCGTTATGCTCGTCTTGCCCGTATCCTTGTTGAACAGATCAAGACGATAGCAGTAACGGCAATGTGCCGAGCAGGTGGGGGAGGCATAGCCCAGAACGATCTCGTCATACTTATGTAAAAGCTTCCCGGCCAAGCTGTTATTTTTAGCCGTATAGCGCATCTGGTTGGAGGGGTCTTTTGCCCCGTCCATGCTCAGAGTCTCCTCAAGGCGCGGCAGGATCAGCGCAGCCACGGCCTTGCTCGGCGGCATCTTGGGAACCAGAACCGTGCCGTCCTCGGCACAAAACTCATCGCCCATGGCCAGAGCCTGATAATGAGGGTTGGTGCCGAACATCATGCGCTGATCGACGCCTTTTTCCTGCATAAGCTTGTATTTTTCTTCGCCGTAGATATTCAGCAGCAGCCCGGAGACCCGCTGGTGGTCGAAGCGCCCGCGCAACGGTGCAACGTGCTTCAGGTTGGATTTGGGAATATCGATATCGATCTCGATTTTATCTGAATTTTCAATAGGCATGGTCATAACCCTGGCGCTCCCGCATTCATAAAAAGATAGTCGAAAAATGTATGGCTAAAATCTTAAAGCACCCCGCTTTTATGGATATAGGGCAAAAAAGTCAAGAAAATTTTTGCAAAACTACATTATAACTTATTGATATTGCAGCACAATATATGCACTGCAGCATTGCAGGTGCGGCATTAAAGGTATGCAATTAACGCATAATAGAATCGTGTATTGCAGGCGAAGACAATAAAATTGAAGTCATATTTTGTTTATGACACAATGCGCCTGTCGAAGCTTTTTCAGCACGAAAAGGAAAGAGTGTGGAAGGAAAGGAAAACCGCGCCGCTGTCAGGAACATGGCCGGGAGCCTGAAACATACCCTGTTTTATGCTGACCTCCGCCAGATGGCTTGGTGGAAGGCTTTTTTCGTGCATTCCTTCAGGATATTTTTCGCGGTTTCAAAGGATATTTACGACGACCGCATCACCCTGCGCGCCACCAGCCTCGTCTACACGACCCTGCTCTCAATCGTCCCGACTTTTGCGATTGTATTTTCGGTTCTGAAATCCTTTGAATACCACAATAAATTAAAAGAAAGCCTGCAGAATTTTCTCAGCCCGATGGGAGATCGGGGCATAGAAATTACAAATTACATCATGGCTCTGGTCGAGCGCGTGGACCCGAGCGTATTGGGGTCTGTGGGTTTGGTATTCCTGATTTACGCGATCATCTCGATGGTCAGCAAGGTGGAGGCCTCTATTAATGAAATCTGGGGCGTAGAGGTTCACCGGCCCTTGGTGCGAAGATTCAGTGATTATCTCAGCGCCGTGGTTCTTGGCCCGGTGCTGATCCTGATTATTCTGGGGATTATGGCCAATTTTTTCGCCGGAGCCGCATCGCAGTTTTTCCCCGTAATCGCCGGAATAAAACCCTACGTGGACATGGCCTTGCCCAACGCGTTGATCACGATGGTTTTCCTGTTTCTATACAAGGCGCTGCCCAACGACCGCGTGTCCCTGATCTCTGCGCTCATTGGCGCCGTCTGCGCCTGTCTCCTCTGGCAGGTCAGCAGCTGGGCCTTCGCTCATTTCGTGGCCTCATCATCCCGTCTGGCCGAACTCTATTCCGTCTTTGCCACAATCATCATTTTCTTTATCTGGCTCAATTTTGCCTGGCTGATAATTTTAATCGGCGCAAGTATTGCCTTTTACCACCAGTACCCGCTCGAAACCGTCTCTCGTAATTTTATGCGGACGCCTGCAGCCATGGACTTGCGGCGCGTATCGGTTGAAACAGCCTTGCTGATCGCGCACGCGCACCAGCGGGGTTACACACCTTGGACGGCCGAAGGTCTGGCGCGCCGTCTTCACGTACCCAAAAAGCTCATTGACCATCTGTTAAGCGCCATGGAAAAGGCAAAGCTAGTGTACGCCATCGACAGCCGGCCGCCGGGGTTTATTTTTTCAAGGCCCATAAACCAGATCAGCATACGTCATCTGATGGACGCTTCGCGTGTAACCGATGCGCCTTTCCTCAAGCGCGACCCGGTGACAGGTCTGGATGAGTTAATGGAGCGACTAGACGACGCCAAGGAAAAAATTCTGCGCGAAATGACCTTGGACGATCTCATGGAAGAGCATAAAAAAGCGCAATAAAGACCGAATTTAGTAAAATCTCTGGTCTTTGCCGTAAAGTCTTATTAAATTGTCTCGATGAATAAAGAGACCGGCACAATACGCACGGCGACTCACAAGACGGGCCAGTGGGAAGCGTGGCAGGACGACAAGCTTGAGCGGTTTCGTCTGGCAGCCTACCTCAATACGGTCATAGCAACCATTAGCCAGCCCTTCGTAATCAATATCAGCGCCCCCTACGGCACAGGCAAAACATTCTTTCTCAAGAACTGGCACAGGCAGTTGAGGGATGAAGCCTATCGTGTGGTCTATCTCAACGCGTCGGAGACGGAAATATCGGGCGACCCTGTCGTCGCACTGGTCAGCGCCATCCGCGAACAGATTATCGCAGGAGAGTCGGACCCTCAAACCAAAGCCTTTGAATCTCTCCTTGAGGCGGCATCGCCTTATATTCTGCGCCGACAGGCGGAAGGATCGCAGCGGGTCCGGGGAACTGCGGATAATGTTGAAATCCTTTACAACCATATCCGCGAAGCAAGAGATCGGCTGACCCATCACGAAACGGTGATGAACTCCATGCGCGACTTCCGTTCGGGCCTCGTTCATTTCCTGACTCAGATTGCAGCCTCGGAACCTGATCCAAGGCGCCGCAAGCTGATCCTGCTGATCGACGAACTTGACCGCTGCCGCCCGGCTTATCTTCTGGAGCTTCTGGAAACCCTGCGTCACTTGTTTCTTGTCCCCGGCATGATCGCCGTTTTGGCGGCGGATCAGCAGCACCTCAGGCAGGCCGTATCCGGCGTTTACGGCGGAGAGGCAGGGGGGGAGGGATATTTACGGAAATTTATTGATTGGGAGTTGGTTTTGCCGGACCCCTCCTATCGTACCTTCGCGCGTCACCTTTATGAGACCTTCAGAATCGCCGACGCAGGTATATTCATCTCAGGCCGAGATCCCTTCCGGGGCGAGGACCACTTGATCGAGGGGTTCGCTTTCTTCGCCGACCTTTGTAACCTGACCCTGCGCCAGCAACATCATTGTTTTACGAACATCAACATCGCCGCCCGCGGCATGGGCAAGGACAGCCAGCCTTTCGGGTTCCTGCTGGGGGCTTTGACGGCCCTGAAAATGGCATACGGGCAGGAAATCCGCAAATTTTGCTTCGGATCCCGTCCGGCCACCGAACTGATCCGCGATTTTGAGCTGTCAGGAATGGAAAAAATCAGCGCCCATCTTCGCGTAGGCTGGCATGACTTCAAGCCGCGCTTTCACGCCTGGTTTGTAACCAGAGAGGAAGTCGAGATCATGCAGGCGGAAAAGGCCGACATTGAAAAACAATTCAAAGCCATGATCGAAAGCCGCGTGATGAACAGCCGTGAGTTGCCCTTGAAAAATCGCTTGGCCTACATCGAGGCGGTCCTGAAAACTTACGACAGCCTGCACAAAGACGGCCCCTACAAAAATCTCGGCGTACCCGCGCAGATCGTCTACCGCGATCTCGAACGGGCTTCTTTCCTGAGAGAACCAAACGGGGAAGCGAAATGAAAAACCCATCTATGGCAGAAATCCGGGAGGTGGAAGAATTCTGTCGCAGCTTCGTGGAAAGAGCCGAAGAGGAGTTTCCCCGCCTTCGCGTAATCACTGCAATCTATACAGGCGATACGTGGCAGGAGTGTAAAAGTTCTATCCTGTCGAAAATTAACCGGGATTATCCGGGAGCAACTTCTCAGTCGCTGGAAGAGGTGGGAAGCAAATCGGGGTCCATGGCGATTGTCCTCGACCCGGATTTTGGTGAGAAAAAACTGCGCGTCGCAGTAATGAGAATAAACCTCGATGATTGCTGTACGGGCTATTGGGGAGATCCGGTCACGGAAGCCAAATCGGTGGTAGCGCACGAAGGCGGACATATTGTAGGAAAACTGATCAGGGGGCAGCATAACAGCCTGTTTGAGGAAAACGCGGCGGACATATTCGAAATGCTGCTCATGTCGTCAATGGGTTACGAAGAAAACCACCAGGCCTTGCTGAAAATGAGAATTTTAAACCGCTCCGATCCGGGCAAATTGGGTGTATACGGCCGATACGGGTTTCCAGCCATATACGACGAGGCAGCAGAGCTATCCAAAAAATACTTTCATGAGCAGGGAAGCGGAGTGTCGCTCATGGATATTCTGCAGGAGTCTGACGAGTTCGTCGAACAGCGTGAAAAAACCCTGAATGCCTGGTTTGGTTTTATCGACGGCATATACGCTCTGGCCGGGGAAACGAAAAGCCCGGAGGATATTATAGGCGCGGCGGTCAAGGCCAATCACCCTCATGCAGCGATGATCAGTCAGGTTTCAGGCTTTAAGCCGAATATGGATTTTGAGCCGGCCCACGCCCCCAACCCGTTTATCTCGCGGCGGGCGGCTTTGGATTACCCTTCATCCTTCAATCTCATGGCAAAGGCAAAAGTTGTGGACGCGCCGATAAATCGTCATGCTGCAAACCCGGCGGAGATCGAATGGCCCTCCGGCTACGCGCTTCTCTTGCCGGACGGCGGGACTCTCGGCACGTATGACCTCCACACCCAGCCATACGCGGAGCCGGAGACGGAACCTCATTTTTCTTAAACGGGAATCGTGCTAGAACGAATCCGTGAACGTTAATGCTGAAAGGGATGAGGAAATGGCCAAGAAAATAAAGGTAACGACCCCGGTGGTGGAAATCGACGGCGACGAGATGACCCGCATCATCTGGGATTTCATCAAGAAAAGCCTGATCCTTCCCTATCTGGATATCGACCTGAAATATTACGATCTCTCGATCCAGAACCGTGACGCCACCGACGACAAGGTGACGGTCGAATCCGCAGAGGCGATCAAGAAATACGGTGTGGGTGTCAAATGCGCCACCATCACGCCCGACGAAGCGCGGGTCAAGGAATTCAACCTCAAGAAAATGTGGAAGTCGCCCAACGGCACCATACGTAACATTCTGGGTGGCACCATCTTCCGCGCCCCGATCATCTGCTCCAACGTCCCACGCTATGTTCCCGGGTGGGAAAAGCCCATCGTCATTGGCCGCCACGCCTTCGGCGACCAGTACAAAGCCACCGACATGAAAATCCCCGGCCCCGGAGTTCTCAAGCTGGTCTATACACCCAGAGGCGGAACCCCTCAGGAATGGGAAGTCTTCGATTTTCCATCCGCCGGCGTGGCGCTGGGGATGTATAATCTCGATGAATCCATCGAGGGCTTCGCCCGCTCCAGTTTTAACTACGCGCTGCTCCGCAACGAGCCGCTCTATATGTCCACCAAGAACACAATTCTCAAGCAATATGACGGGCGCTTCATCGAGATATTCCAGTCGATCTACGACAAGGAATTCAAGGCCGAGTTCGAAAACCGCAAACTCTTCTACGAACACCGTCTGATCGACGATATGGTCGCGCAGGCGATAAAATCCAACGGCGGCTTTGTCTGGGCCTGTAAGAATTACGACGGCGATGTGCAGTCAGACATCGTGGCGCAAGGCTTCGGCTCGCTGGGCCTCATGACCTCCGTCCTGCTCACCCCCGACGGCAAAACCGTGGAGGCCGAGGCCGCGCACGGCACAGTCACCCGCCATTACCGCCAGCATCAGCAGGGCAAGCCGACCTCGACCAACCCCATCGCCTCGATCTTCGCCTGGACCAGCGGCCTGAAATACCGGGGCAGTTTCGACAACAACCAGCCCCTGATTGATTTTGCGAACACGTTAGAAGATGTCTGCGTCAAAACCGTGGAGGCCGGTTTTATGACGAAGGACTTGGCCGTCCTCGTCAGTGAGAAGCAGAAATACCTGACGACTCAGGAATTCTTGGGCAAGCTAGTCGAAAATATGGAGCAGCGGAAGGCGGCCTAAGTGTCACCTAATAAGGCGGCTTGTTCCTTAAACGGCAAATCGATCACAAACGTGGTGCCTTTTCCGGTTTCCGAAGTCACAAAAATGCTCCCGCCAATCTTGCGGACCGCTTGAGTGACGGCGGAAAGCCCGATCCCGCGTCCGGAAATGACGGACACGCCGCGCTTGGAGGAAAACCCCGGCATGAAGATATTTTGTGTGACATCCTGATCGCTTTGCCCGGATGAATCCATTCCTAAAGCCCTCATCCTTTGACGAATTTTATCGGTATCGATGCCCGCTCCGTCATCTTTGAAAATGATGCGGAACCACGGCTCGTCCATGAGAGAAAACAGCTCCGCCCGCACCATGATCAGCCCTTCGGGGCTTTTTCCGGCGATCACGCGCTCTTCCGATTGTTCGATCCCGTGGTCGATGGCGTTACGGACCAGATGCACGAGCGATAAAAAAACATCGTCATAAACCCCTGTGGGCACCCGGAAATTATCGCCCTCCAGCCGACTGGCTTTCATCGGCTTGCCCAAAGCCGCTGCGGTTTCCCTGATATGCTGATCCAGAGACCGCAAAAGATCGGAAATAGGCACGGTCAGGAATTTTTGATAATAGAACTTTTGCAAAGTCGCTGTTTCCGGTGCGCCGCAGAGCTCTCGGTAAAAATCCAACAATTCTTTGCGCCGTAAAGACACAGAGTCGGGATCAAGGGTTTCGGCTTCTCCGAAAATCGATTGCATGAAGGCTTTGGCATCCTCGATGGCGGCAAAAATCTCAGGGATTACGCGCTCGATAGTTTCAAACGCACTGCGTAGGGTGGTGTCCTGCTTGACGACGGAAGATTCCAGCTGCTGCATGACTTCGACGAAATCGTTCATGTAAAAACTTCCCGCCAGACCCTTCATCGTGTGCAGGTCGCCCTTCAAATCCACCAGAGAGATTTGCTCATAAAAAAGCGGCGTTTCGGACAGGAAAAAAGCTTCAATCTGTGCAATCAAACCCATGAAATCCTTGCGGTTTTGAATCAGGCGCAGGATTTTCTCGGTCTGCTGTTCCCGCTCCTTCGCCAGAGCCTTGTAATGGGCCTCCTCGGTCACATCTTCGCCGATCAGCAGAATGCCCTGCAACGCACCACTTTGTCCGAAAATAGGGCGGTAATTGAGCCGAATGATAAGCCCCTGTGAATGGCGGTAAGTCTGCGGGGCGATGCGGAAAAGATCTTCGATGGTCATGGCGGAGATATTTTTAAAAGCCAGTGACAGCAGCTTCTCAAAACTGGCCTTTTCCTCGGGCGTACATTTCAGGACGTCCCAGATATATTGTCCCCCGGGGTTGGCTTCCAGCAAGGTCAGGCAGGAATGGGAGGAGGTGTCGGCGCACTGTCCGGCTTTATTGAAAAAAAGCAGGGCCGGTCCAAGGCTTTCAAGCATCGCCTCCATTGAGCGATTCAGCCGCTCCAGCTTGCGGTTCGCCTCGTTCAGTTCCTCTGAACTCAGGTCAAGATTGCGGAGCGCCATCTTGTTTTTGTCTTCGTACTGCTCGTAGGTCTGAGCAACCGCCTCAAAAAAACCCGGAAGACCGTCAAGAAAGACGAGGCAGGCTTCGTGCCCGCCCGAAGAGGCTTGCTCTCGCATCGCCGCAACCAGACTCAGCGGATCATCGGTTTTTAGATGACGTTCAAACTGCCGCTGGGTTTTGTTCCTGATTCTAGCCATCGGTTCATGGGGATTCGGAAAGCTGTGTGATTGTCATGGTCTGGTTATGCAGTTCCGCCGCTTTGGTGACATCGGAAATGCAGATTTCCCCATACGAGTAAAATCCGGCCATGCGTGTGCAAGGGCCAAGAACATGCTGAACGGCTTCGACTTCTTCGATAACGTCATCGGCCATGACAAGCTTGCGCCCCACGCAACTCACCAGAAGGGCGACGCTTGTGACATGACCCGGCTCGCCCAGATTGGCTTCCTCGGCGGCGTTTTCGGCGCCGACGATCAACTGGTCGACATCGGCGTGCATCAGGCGCACCAGCTTGCCCTCCGGCATATCGCCGGCAAGAATAAGGCTTTTTCTCTCATGGTTGACATCAAGGATCGTGCGGATCAGACCCGTCTCGCTCTGGTCGTCCTCAAGAATGGAAAACGGATAAAGCAGGCCGCTATAGGGAAGCTGATCGGCCTTATCGCCAAGATACTGCTTGTAAAGATCGAGCGCGGGTTTATCGTCAAGTTCGTAGAGGATATTACCATCGGACTTCGTGACCCGCCGTGCTGGCCCGAACGGCGCCCAGCCACCCTTGGATCCCGTGCCGATCTTGATATGCTTCCCATAAAAGCCGACAGCGACAAGGGAGTTCTCCGAAATCTCGCCATTGAGAAGCGTATGGGTTTTCAAAAAGCTGGTTTTATCCCCGGCGAGTCCCCCGGAGATGCTGACCTTTGAACCCAGAACGCTGGAAAATCCTCTTGTAATGGCGCTGCCGTTGACATTCAGCCCGGGAGCAAGGATAAAAACGCCCGCAAGATCCTCCCCGGCCAGAGTTTGGGCAAGTGTGCGCGATTGCTCATAGCACGCATCTGCGGAGGCTATTTTGACTCCGGCCGCCTTGATTTTTGTTTTTTCAAAATTGACCGCCAGAAGCGAAATCGAGTCATCGGCCATTTTATCATCGGAAATCTCTCCCGCAGTGGAACAGCCAATGACTGTAATTCCCTTGAAACTCTCAGAAATCGATTTGAGGATCGGGCCGTTGACCTTCTGCGAGGAGAAAAAAATACAGATAAAATTGGGCGAAATTGCGCGAATTTTTTCAAAAGTCGCCGGATCCATCCCCCCGGAAAAAAGTGTTGAATAAGCTTTCATGAATAGGCCTCATTAATTAAGACTTCTTTTTTAAAAAAAGTAATCATATCGACGGAAAAACGGTCTTTTTGTAGAATAAATTCAAGCTGAAGATGGTCGTCGCTTCCTTTTTCAAAGCGGGTTTTAAAGTCATGTTCAATTTTTGGAATACTCATCAGGAAGGAAAAGCCGTTCTCGTTCAGGTGCTTTTTTACTGCGTTGCATACGATGTTGGCGATTTCGCAAACCGCATCTTCAAAAGTCGTTTCGTGCTTCCCAATCACAGGACCATAAATTTTTTGGAGCAGGGGGGTAAGGAGAAGCCTTGGAAATCCGAAGCGCAGGAGAATTTTGAGCTGATCCTGTGAGAGAGAAACACAGCTGATAAGGTCGTCGTCGTTAAAGGAGGTCTGCGACCGATCGGCCTTCTCGACACTGACCCCGAACATACTCTGAAAGATCATCGACACCTGACGCGTGATGACGTCAGGTAACTCCATTCTGACTTGAGGATTTAAAATAAAATG
>JAGNKE010000005.1 GCA_018000295.1 Alphaproteobacteria bacterium
TAATTAATACCGGCACCGACATAGGGGCTGAATTGCTTATCCGGGGTAAAGTGGTATTGGAGCATCAGGGTCGGAGGAAGAACCCATGCATCCCCCAGATCCACATTCCCCGTGTACTCAAGATCATGCTTGGAGGTCGCCGCGATCAGCTCAGCAGCAATATTCTGCGTAAAGAAGTAGGAAACGTCCACCTCGGGAGTAATGGCATAATCGGCATCGACCTCGCCCCCGATATTAACACTGGAATCCACATCGGGAATGACGTCAATCGCACGGACACGAACTTGAAACCGCTCCTTGGACCAAGGACCGCCAAGGTCTTTGGCAAAAGCAGGAACTGCGAACGCGGCAACCGAAACGGCGGCAGCAAGACTGAGAGCGAGAGCTTTATTAAACATAACCATTATCCTTTTCTGATCAAAGGCTGTTTCGAACCTTGCCGGAAATATGATCGAAAAGGCGTGGTAAGGAATTGATTTTCGTCAAAAAATCTATTGTTTTTCAGATTTCACAGAATTTTTTTCAGGCATCTTTTGAGGCCCGCCGTCGTCCTCCATCAGGATACGGATGGCTGCACCCTCAAGATCATCATATTGCCCGCTTTTGATGCTCCAGATAAACGCCCCAAGCCAGATCAGCCCCAGAAGAAGGGCAATAGGAATCAGATACATCAGAACACTCATATCCGCCCCCGCAGCCTGAACGAATTGGCGATGACAACGATCGAAGAACCGGACATAGCCAGCGCCGCCACCATCGGCGTCACCATCCCGGCAAACCCCAGCGGAATGGCAATCGCGTTATAAATCATGGCCAGAACAAAATTTTCCTTAACGAGCTTCTGGGAAAAAGCAGCTACACGGCGAGTTTCGCAAACGGGGCCAAGATTTTGTCCCATAAACACAATATCAGCGGCGCTTTGCGCCATATCCACGGCTGTTCCTGGGGCCATGGAGACATCGGCCCCGGCAAGCACAGGCGCATCGTTCAGCCCGTCACCGACCATCAGAACCTTATGCCCTTGTTTTTTATACCCTTCCAGAATGTCAAACTTTTGCGGCGGTGTGCGCTCAGCGAAAACATCCTCGGACCCAATACCCGCTTGCCGCGCAATATCAAGGGCGACATCAGTCCGGTCCCCGGACAAGAGAACAACCCTCAGGCCATCGTCCTTTAAATTCTGGATGGTGAGCCGCGCATCCTCCCGTAAGAGATCGCTGAAGGAAAAAAGAACGGGGGCACGCCCCTCCACGGCCAGCCACAATTCCGGACCTTTGGCCGCAGGAGCGTCCACCGGGCCGCACCATTTCCGGCTACCGATCTTCACGACCTTGCCCTCATACTGTGCCAAAAGCCCCTCCCCCGGGTGCTCCTGCACACCCGAAAATTTTAAAAGCCTTCCCTCATAAGCCTCCACCAAAGCCTGTGAGAGCGGATGACGGCTGTGAGACGCCAGAGAAGCCGCCAGCCTCATATCCTCAGGTGCAGCCCCCTTTTCCAGCTTGGGATGCCCCAGCGTTAAAGTGCCCGTCTTATCAAAAATAACCGTATCCACCTTCGCCAGCCGCTCCAGCGCATCACCGGACTTAACCATAACGTGTGCCTTCATCAAACGACTGGTCGCCAGAACTTGCACAACAGGAACGGCCAGCCCCAAAGCGCAAGGACAGGTGATAATCAAAACGGTCACCGCGATCATCAACGCTTCCTGCCAGGCAATCCCGATAACAGCCCACCACAACAGGAAAGCCGAAGCAGCCAGAATATGCACAACGGGCGTATACATCTTCGCCACCCGATCCGCCAGACGGACATAATGCGCCTGCCCCTGCTCCGCCTTTTCCATGAGGCGGACAATATCCGAAAGCAAAGAATCCTCGGCGGCTTTAGCCACTCGCAAAGTCACCGGGCCGGAGAGATTCATCGTCCCTGCATAGACATCCCCGCCGACAGGAACAAGACGCGGCAGGGTCTCTCCGGTCACCAGCGATGTGTCAACCTCGGCTACCCCCTCAAGAACATTCCCGTCGACCGGAAATTTTTCCCCTGCGGAAACCAGAACCACCATGTCTTCCTTTAAATCCCGGATAGGCACATTGCGCGTTTGCCCGCTTTCAACCACACGCGCAAAACCCGAAAGTGTGGACATCAGATCAGTCGCCGCGCTCCGCGCATGGCGCCGGGCCCGGAAATCGAGATAACGCCCGATGAGTAGGAAAAACAAAAGCATCACCGCAGAGTCGAAATAAACATGCTCGGCATGGCGCAAAACTTCAAAGACGCTCATCACACAAGCCAGAATGACCCCGACCGAAATCGGCACATCCATATTGGTATGCCCGTGGGATAAGGCTTTAAAAGCAGAACGGAAGAAAGGCCGACCGGAAAAAATCACGGCGGGAATGGCAATAAGCGCCGAAACCCAATGCATAAAATCACGGGTCACCAGCCCCATCGTCTCGTTATCAGTCGTCCAGAGCGCAGAAGACAACAGCATGATATTACCCATCGCAAAACCGGCAACACCAAGACAGATCAGAAGAGACTTCTCCTCCTCTGTCTCCTCCAGATGGGCGCGGGCATCAAAGGGCCGAACTTCGTAACCGAGTGTGTTGACCAGCGCGACCAACTCATTCCCGCGCTGAGCAGGGCCGCGCCAGCGTATATTCAAACGCCGCGTAGAAAAATTCAGCCGCGCCCCCTCGATATCCGGCAGCGCGGAAAGCGAAGATTCGATTTTCTGGATGCATCCCGCGCAGTGAACACCGCTCACGATAACATCAAGCGAATACGAACCCTCGGGTGTCAGTCGCACCAGCGACTCATAACCGGAGAGAGGATCGCCGTTCTTCGTAGAATTTACTTCGTGACGAACCGATAGGTCGTCCGATAAGACTGCCCGTCCCATTGTGCCTCCATCTTCGCAGTCCATAGGCCAGACAGGGGCACATGGAGTTCAGCAGCATACACGCCACTGTCAACAGGCGTCAAAATAAGCTCGAAATCATACCCTGCCTGCACGGGACGGATCATTTTTGCGGTCACTTTGGCCGCCTCAATGGGGTGTCCGTCCCTATCCTTTAATGAAAGTTTTAGCAAAGGCGCATCATAGGAAACCTCATGCTGAACGCCCAATTCCTTTTGCAAACGGCTTTCTTCCAACAAACTATCGTAAGCCAACCCCTTCTCATATGCCTTGTCGGTCACAACTCCGGTTTGCGAAGTGATAGCGATATAAACAAAAATGGAATCTAAAATGATGAATACCGCAAAAAACAAAACAAAATACCAGGGAATCCATTGATCGCTCGGCCTCGGGCCAGTTGTGGGCTTCATGGAATAAACCTCAGGGTCTCTCGCTGATAAAGACGCTCTCATAGGCATCCTGCACTCCTGTGGCTATATCGGTCAAGGTAAACACGACCGGACGAGCTTCCCCCGGCTGGACCGGAGCACTTACAAAAAGATGATAGTCGCCGACACTATCCGCTTGAACGGGCAAAGACACCGCACTTAACGCTCCTGGACCCTTGACCTCAATTTGCGCCTGCTCCAAGCCGGAAACACTAACCTTGAAGTTCTTGTCATTGTGCGTCTTGTTAAGAATCTTCAGCGTATATCCATTACGGATCGCCCCGTCCGACAACTGAACGAATAAGGGATTGCGGTCGTGAAGAACGTGCAGTTCCAGAGGCGCCCGCATAACCAGCCCGTAAAGCATGATGCCGCCCACAACGGCCAGAATGATGGAGTAATAAATCGTGCGCGGACGGATGATCCTGAATTTCTCCTCAATCCCCTCCGCTCTTAATTTGACATGCCGTTCCGTATCGTATCGGACAAGTCCCCGGGGCAGGCCCACTTTATCCATAATGTTGTTGCAGGCATCGACGCACAACCCGCAAGCAATGCATTCCATCTGCAGCCCGTCACGGATATCGATTCCCATCGGACACACCTGAACGCACGCCGTGCAGTCCACGCAATGCCCGCGCCCGTCCCACGGATCGCCCTGCTTGTGCTTGCCCCGCTTCTCTCCACGCGCTTCGTCATAGCCAATGATCAGGGTATTATCGTCAAACATCGCCGACTGGAACCGCGCATAGGGACACATATAAATGCACACCTGCTCCCGTGCGAACCCAGCCATCAGGTAGGTGCTGAAAGTCAAACCGCCGATAAAAGCCAGAACGGTCGGAGAAACATTAAATTCAAAGAAACTCCAGACCAGTGTCGGCGCATCGTTGAAATAAAGGACGAACGACCCCGCCGTACACCATGCAATCGCCAGCCAGCACAAATGCGTCACGGCGATCTTCCAGACCTTCTCCCAACTCCACGGACCCTCCTGCAGCTTCTTGCGCTTGTTCCGGTCGCCCTGAACGATCCGCTCCACCCAAACAAACAAATCCGTCCAAACCGTCTGCGGACAGAAATACCCGCACCACACCCGCCCGAACAGGCTGGTTACAAAGAACAGGGCAATCGCGGCAAGGATAAGGATACCCGTCAGGAAATAGACTTCCTGTGGCCAGATTTCGATAAAAAACCAGTAGGCGCGGCCATGAGAGAGATCAATCAGTATAGCTTGGTCCGGAGCATTCGGCCCGCGGTCCCAGCGCAGGAAGGGCGCCAGGTAATAGATCCCCAGCGTCCCGACCATCGCGACCCACTTGAGCTTTCGATACCGTCCCCAGACCCGCTTGGGGTAAATCCGTTCCTGCTTGGCAAAAAACGTGATGGGCTGTTCGTTATTCTCCGTCATGACCAGATGTTTCTGTGTTGTCGGCCGGAGGCAAAGTCTCCATAGCTTTCACCGGATTAACTTCGGCCCCCTCGGAAGGTGCAACCTCAGTTTCTACCGGAACGGTCGGCGGCACAAGCTCGTTTTGACCCTGCTTTTCCGGTTCGGAAACCACAGGCTCTTCTTGCGGAACAGCCTCAGGAACTTCGACAGGTGCGGCTTGTACTGTCTTTCCGGTCTCCCCACCGCCCAGCTCATGAACATAGACGGCAAGCTGCCTGATCGTATTCTCATCAAGCCGCCCAACCCAGTTCGGCATCATTCCGGCGCGGGCATAGAAGACCGTATTGAAGACAGATTCGCGGTCTCCACCATAAAGCCAGATCGAGTCCACAAGATTCGGAGCGCCAAATTCACGCAGCCCTTTTCCATCTTCGCCATGGCAGGAAGCGCAGTTCTGTTCGAAAATCCCCTGGGCTTCTGTGAAATCCTTACCCGCCGCGTTCTGAGGATCGGAAAGGCTCAGGACATAATCAACAACTTTCTCGATCTCCTCTTTGTTGAGTAGATCTTCGATCCCGAACGCAGGCATCTGCGACACCCGCGTATCATCATGTTTTGACCGGATACCAAACTGAATGGTCTGGTAGATAGAGGCAATGTCACCGCCCCACAGCCAGTCGTCATCGTTCAGGTTGGGATACCCCTTCCCGCCCATGCCGCCGGTCCCATGACAGGTCGCGCAGTTATCCTTAAAGAAAGCCGAACCCCCGGCCATAGCAAACGCGTAAAGCTGCTCGTCCTTGAAAATTTCGTCGAAAGAAGCCTTCTCGAATTTCTCCAGATAGGCTTTCTGGCGGTCCACAATCTCCTGCTGCTCAGCAGCCAATTTCTTATACTGGGTCCAGCCGTAAGTCCCCTCGGTCGCACCGCTCAAAGTTGGCCAGGCCGGATAAACCACCCAATACCAGATCGACCAGATCACGCAGATATAAAACACCCACAACCACCAGCGCGGCGCCGGATTATTTAACTCTTTAATTCCGTCCCAATCATGACCCGTCGTCTCCACTCCTGAAACGCTGTCGATCTCTTTTTTGGTAGGAGTGTGCCCTTTTTTTGCGTCACTCATAATCGCTCTCCTTAAGGGGAATACCTGCATAATCTTGATAAGTTTTCTTCGAGCCGGGCCGGAAAACCCACAACGCCATCAGCACAAAGAAGCTAAAGAAAAACAAAAGTCCGATCAGTCCGGCGTTCAGTGCAAACCAATCCATCATGGCGCAGCCTCCTCAATCTCTTCGGTAGCGTTGAAATCAACCATGGTTCCGAGAACCTGCAGATAGGCCACCAGAGCGTCCATCTCGGAAATAAGGTTTGGTTGCCCGTCGAAATCCCGTGCATTGACCGTCTCGCCGTAGCGGGCTGTCAAGCCGGACGTATCCATCTTGGCCTCTCCGGTCGCTTGGGCAACGGCGTCTTTCTCGGCGTTCTCGATCATCTCGTCCGTGTAGGGAACGCCAACAATCCTGAGCGTTTTCAGATGCTGGTCCAGATCGTCGATCTTCGCACCGGTACGGAGCAGGAAGCTGTAAGAGGGCATGATCGACTCAGGCACAACATCACGAGGACGTTTAAGATGCGCGGTATGCCAGTCATCGGAATACTTGCCGCCAACGCGGGAAAGATCAGGCCCGGTCCGCTTCGATCCCCACTGGAACGGGTGGTCGTACATGGACTCGGCCGCCAGAGAGTAATGCCCGTAACGGGCAACCTCATCCCGCAAGGGCCGGATCTGCTGCGAATGGCAGTTATAGCACCCCTCGCGGATATAGATATTATACCCGGCCAGTTCCAGCGGCGTATAAGGCCGCACACCTTTCACCGGCTCGATCACCGTCTCCATCCGGAACAGCGGGATGATTTCCACCAACCCTCCGATCAGGACGACCACGACCACACAGACAAGAAGCAAAATGGAATTTTTTTCTAGTTTTTCGTGTTTTTTCAAAAAGCTCATGCGACTGCTCCTTTTAATACGCCGTCGTTTTTATATTCTTTTTCACAGACATCGCCCTTGATCGTCCGATAGAAATTGTAGGCCATGATCAGCGCACCCACGAGATACAGTGCACCGCCAAGCGCACGGATTAGGTAGAACGGATGCATGGCCATGACAGACTCGACGAACGAGTATTCAAGGAAGCCCATGTCATTGTAGTCCCGCCACATCAGACCTTGCATGATGCCGGAAACCCACATCGCGGCGATGTAAAGCACAATCCCGATCGTAGCGACCCACAGATGCAGGTTGACCAGCTTCATCGAGTACAGCTTCTCGCGGCCCCACAGGACGGGAACCATGTAATAAAGCGCACCGAAACTGATGAACCCGACCCAGCCCAGCGCACCGGAATGCACGTGACCGATCGTCCAGTCGGTATAGTGCGAGAGCGAATTCACCGACTTGATCGACATCAGCGGCCCTTCGAACGTGCTCATGCCGTAGAAGGCCAGGGAGATAATCATAAACCGCAGCACGGGGTCTTCGCGCAGCTTGTGCCACGCCCCCGAAAGCGTCATCACGCCGTTAATCATCCCGCCCCAGGACGGCATCCAAAGCATGATGGAAAACGTCATGCCCAAAGTCTGCGCCCAATCCGGCAAAGCCGTATAATGCAGGTGGTGTGGCCCCGCCCACATATAGATGAAAATAAGTGACCAGAAATGCAGGATCGATAGCCGGTAGGAATAAACCGGACGCTCCGCCCTTTTCGGAACGAAGTAATACATCATGCCCAAGAATCCAGCCGTCAGGAAAAATCCGACCGCGTTATGGGCATACCACCACTGGATCATCGCACTCTGCACTCCGGCGAAAACCGTATAGCTCTTGGCCCCGGTCCACGAAACAGGAATAGACAATCCGTTCCCGAGGTGAAGCACGGCGACAGTGATAATGAAAGCCAAGTAGAACCAGTTCGCCACATAAAGATGCGGCTCCTTGCGCTTCATGACTGTACCCAGATAAACCAGCAGGTAAGCCACCCAGACAATCGTCAGCCAGAGATCAACAAACCACTCCGGCTCGGCATATTCTTTGCCCTGCGTAGCCCCGAGAACATAACCAAGCGCCGCCATGACAATCACAAGCTGATAACCCCAGAAGGTAAACATCGCCAGCCCGTCGCCCCACAACCGCACGCGGCAGGTTCTCTGCACCACAAAATAACTGGTAGCAAACAGCGCGTTCCCCCCGAAAGCAAAAATCACCCCGGAAGTATGCACGGGCCGCAAGCGCCCGAACGTGAGATAAGGCTCAAAATTAAGATCGGGAAAGGCCAGCTGCAGGGCGATGAGAAGACCGACTAGAAAACCAACGATCCCCCAGAAGACCGTGGCCAGCGTAAACAGCCGGACGACGTGATAATTATACTCTTGATGCTCTGTGACGGCTTGTGCACTCATATCTTGCCATTCCCTTTTCTTAAAAAACAAAAGCCCCCGCCAGCAAAACCAGCCACAGAGCGCTAAAAACCATAAAACCCTGTTTCACCTTGACAGTGTTCAGGAACCTGAAACTCTCTAAAAAACTGCCACCCAGTGCCACCGCGACAAGGGCAGGAACCGTGCCCAGTCCGAAAGCCGCCATCGCAGCGCCGGCCTGCAACGCGGAGGAAGCAGTAGCAGAGGCCATCAAGGCGGACACAACCAGGCCGCAGGGCATAAAACCGAGCAAAACCCCAAGAGCATAACGGGACGCCGCATCGCGCTCACGCACCAAAGGCTGATAAAAACGCGAGATCCAGCGGAAAGGGACAGACAGCCGCACCCGCGCTACCCACGGAAAAACCTGAGCAATCGCGGGAAAAGCACTGACAAGAAACATCAGAGCCGCCAGAAGGAGCATCGGCGCCACCAGAACGGTCCGCAAGGGCTGAAAGAGGAAGGCAAGGTTAAGAACGCTGCTGAAAAGAACCGCAAGGAATACGTAAGTAGTCAGACGGCCAAAATGATAGGGAAGCAGCAAGGAATTTCGAATCCTCGATAACGCGTCGGCAGGACGCTCAATGGACCCACTTTGAGCCAAAACAAAGGGTGAGCACATCAGGGCGCAATGCGTGAATCCGCCCGCCAATCCCGCAAAAAAAAGGCTGAGGGGCAGACCGTAACCGATCACAAACTGATGGACGCACTCTCCAAACATAGGAATCCCAAAGGTAATTTCGCGGCAATTCTGGCCTCAAGACCACAGCCATGCCTTGACCTTTATCAAGTAAATCCTATAAAAACACAGGATGAGACAAGTTAAAGTCAAAGAGAAAGCATCAGCCGCAAATTCCGCGGATTTCCTGAAATCAATACCCTTGTTCAGCGGATGCACCGGAAAAGAGCTAGAGTTCCTCCTAGAGGGATACGTTCTTGAACACTGCAACAAAGGCCGCGTGCAGTTTGTGAACGGCGATAAAGCCGAGCGCTATTACATTATCAAAAGCGGCTGGGTTAAAATTTTCCGCGAAACGCTCGACGGCGCACAAGCCATTATTGATATTTTGACGCAAGGACACGCATTCGGCGAAACCTCGATCTTCGAGGAAAACCGATACCCCTACAGCGCCGAAGTCGTCGAGCCATCTGAAATTCTATCGCTGTCCCTGAAAAAACTTCAGCACCTGATAGAAACGAACCCAAAATTCGCCCTCTCAATGCTCAGTTCGATGGCGCGTTACCGTCGCCAGCAGGATCAGGAAATCGAACACCGTTCCCTGCAAAACGCGCCGCAGCGCATTGGGTGTTTTGTCTTGAGGCTGGTTCCCAACCAGAACGAACTCAAGGGTCGCCCGATCACTATTCACCTGCCCTACGATAAAACCCTGATCGCCTCGCGCCTCGGGATGCAGCCGGAGACTTTCTCCCGTGCCCTCACAAAACTGAAGGAAGCCACGGGAATAACCATAAAGGGCTCAACACTGGAAATGGCAAGCATCGACTCGCTGGTACAGTTCGCCTGCACAGCCTGCACGTCCGAATATCCATGCAAGGACACCGGCTGCAACGCCTGTACCTGACGCTCATTCCACCCTGCTATGAAGGCTATGAAGCCACTCCCAGTCGATCTTGGCGGGATTATTGATATACTCATAAGGATTACGGATTACGCCTTCAAGATAGCTCTTCGTGACCTTCCATTTTTTTTGCGGGAGTGAGTTAAAGCGCTCCTCAGCCAGAACAACCCGGCAGCTTTTCTCATAAACAATACAAAACCCCTCTGCGGGCTGGTCATCAACAATCAGAACCTGAACGGAATTACCACTCAATGCTTGCCGCCCTAAACCATCAAGGATCTGCCGAAACGGAAAGCGGTGCTTATTATTATCCAACGCCTCGTTGCAAACAGAAATATAACGCTCAAAAAGCGCACGGTTGCTGGGATCATTAAGCGAATGCACGGATAATCCTCTGAAAAAATAAAGACACTATCGCTCCACAATCTCACAAAACCAAAATAAGCGACTTGATTTCGGTCAAAAACAGAAAAAACGGGAAACAGTCCTAATGGGGAAGCAAGTCCGGAGCAGGAACCAGATGGTTTTCATCCCTGATCCGTTCAAGAGTATGCATCAGCGCCTCCTTGCGCTCCTCGCGTAACTCCCGCGCATCCCGCCCGTCAAGCGTTTCGCCGATATAGTCAAAATATGGCGAAAGTTCGCGCAGTTGCTGAGCCTCCGTCTTATCGGAAATATTGCTGGTCACAACGTTGAAGGGGGTATTTTCAACATACCCGAGCATAATCTGGCGCGGGTTACCCATCGCATCAGGAGGTGTATTAGCCTCTCTATCGGCACCAGACCCGTAGAAAGGAACCGGAACGAAGACATGCCCGGATTGTTCCGCAAACAGCCAGCTTAAACCATGCTCGTAAGGGCTGGGTTCAGGCAGAAGCGCATGATTTCCGGTTATATGCGCCCTCCCGGCCTGAAGAAATAGAATCTGAATATCCGGGTTGCTGTCCAGAATATCCTCGGCCTCGTGAAGCATATAAAGATTCCGTGCTAGCATCCCGAACTGGTGCAGCGCATTGACAGAGGGATAGCCGATTTCGCCCGGCTTGATATGTAAGAAATAAGCCGCCTCGGCAATCGCGGCGGCGGCCTTGGGATCATCCGCAAGCAAATGCTGAGCCGTCCGGTCATCCGTGATATATTGAGACCAATCCCTCGGGGCATCCGCACAGAACACTGGAATTCCATGATTGTCGAGATATTGGTGCAAAGCCGTCCGGCTCAGCCGCGCATTGTTGCTTCGAATGGGTGTCGTATCAGCAGACAGCTTTTCCCGCAAACGCTCGTTCCCGGGAAGACGGAGAAAGGATTGTAGGCCGGCCTTATCGGTAGTCCCGACCTTCATTTCGTCGTCAATATGCAGATCGATGTTGTTCGGCGGCCACTCCACAGCAAACGCGCACGAAACGCCGTTAACCACCATCTTATGGACGACATCGTGTTCAAGCACGATATGGGCGCCATTCTCGTGCAATTCACCGAACCCCACGACAAGCTTCTGTCCGGATCGAGCCGTATCAAGGCGGGTCAAAATTTCCTGCGAAACCAGTTCGCCGTTAAGCCTTATGGAATCGATAAGATAGGGCGTCGTATACAACGAAGGAGTATGCTGATAACTGAAGCTGTACGATGTGAACTGCGGATTGACAGATTGCACCTGCTCAACCTGCCCGCTACCTCTGGATTTGTCCGCAGGCTCGTCCATAACCGCCCCTCAAACTGTCCGCCTTGGTCTATGGCAAAGTGTAAGGCTTTTAGGCCCAAAAGTCTATTTTCTCGATAGCAAGACGGGATCGGCTAATCTTCCTGGATATACGTAGCTTCGGGAAATCTCACGCTCTGCACGAAAGCCGAGGATGTTCCGTCATCTTTGGGTTTTGTCGTATCGAACTCGAATGCGATCCCCGAAAGCGGCGGCGGCTCGACCCCGAAGATATCCTTGAAGGTTTTCTTGAGATTCAGCCGCGTGGTCACCACCTCCCCCGGCTGGGGGTGCGCGGCGCAGATAAACCGCCCGCCCTTGTGATAAAACCGCCCCTTGAGCGGAGCCCCAATGGGGTCGTTCTCACACAGATGCAGGGCGATAAAGTACGGGCTGTCCGGCACGATGGCCGAACCGCTGTCGATCATCTCTTTGCCGAAAAAAGCATAGAACATAATCGCCTCGTTCCGCCGCCCGTTCTGATAAGACGCCCCCGCCGGAAACTTGTTCACCCCCCACACGATCTCCACATCCTGATCGCCCGTCAGCTTACCTTTCTTCAGTGCGATGATCGACTGCGCGGGCTTCAGCGCCTCAATCGTCAGCCCCTGATCGGTCAGCGAAATTTTTGTCTTCTTCCGGTTGTCAGCAGAGCGCTCCAGCATGAAATTCCGCTCCGCCAGCCACGCATAGGCGTCCTGCCCGCTGAACTTGCGGAAATCGACCTCAGCCTTGTCGGCGAAGGCTGCAGTTACAAAACTAATAGAAAAAAAAAACAACAGGCCAAAACAGCGTTTCATGATAAATCCTTCTGAAAAAGCAGACTCGATCTACTCCTCCCCCTTCTTCCCCTCATAATCAGAGCGTATTGTCCCAAGTTTGCGCGAACGCGCTTGTTCCTCTTTCAGGCGCTGCTTCTCCTCCGCCCTCTCGACCGCTGCGGACCACTCGTCCTCGGAAAAATCCGGCATCCTGTCCGTCTTCTCCGGTGATGATTCCTTCCCAGGAGCCAGGCTCCGCTTCATGGTTGACGACAATTTTTTGCCATCGTCTGAAGACTCCGTCATAGGCATCGACCTCTCTTTCAAATGTTCCGCCCTCGGGCTGCTCAAATTTTAATGTCACAGGCGCACCGACCGTCATCACCGGCTGCCCCTGCGAATCCAAAGTATATTCAGCGGCCTTCACCAGCCGCTCCTTCGTATAGCGCGTCCATTCCTGCGCGTTGGCGGGCTTGACCCGGTGAAAAAGCATCGCATGGTCGAAAAGCCCCCGGCTCATCAGATCGTCCCAGTTCCGGGCGAAATCCTTCACCATCTGCACGGAAATAGGCGTCAGCGCCCCCAGCTGGTTGTTTTCCGTCCGGTGGCGCCGCATCGTATCCTCGTCCAGAAACAGCCCGGTCGCATAGGCCTTGTATCCCGCCTCATGGGTCTCGTTGGCAAGGCTCTCAATCCATTCCGGATCCTGAAGATGATCCTGCAAAACCACCGAATACTTGTTCTCCACCGCCCAGTGGACCAATCTGTTAACCGCCTGATGGTAATCACCGACATGCTCCGGCAGAAGCTCGGGGTGAAAATGGCGGATTCGGTCATCGTCCGTGAAACATTCGGCGATCATATCATGCCCGATGAAGAGAGTGTTTTTCGGGAAAAACCCCTTGCGCTCCATCAGATCGACCATGGCGCTCTTCCCGACGGCCGCCCCTCCGGCGGAAATAAAAAACACGGGCGGCGCACTGGGATCGGTATTGGCGTTGCGCTCTCCGGCATGGGGCTGCGAAATCATAATCAGCTCGGTGAACTGGTTGATCCGCATCTCGTCATAGAACTGCTCGACGGTAATCGCAGTGCGGTCGCCAAGCTCCAGACTGTCGCGCCCGTCATCCTCCATGAAGGCGGACGCCCCGAGTTCATCTTTAAGATCATTGTAAAATTTCTCAGCTTTGGGATCGGTGCGGTCCACAAACAGGCCCGCCAGAGTAATCAACTCACGGTTGGTCAGACTGTCATAAGACATCCCCGAAAGCTCCAGCCCCTGATTGAGCTTGAGCATCATATCGGGAAGAGCTTGCGTCGTCCCCACAATGTGCCTGTTATGCCACAACGCCCGCGAAATGACCGTCCGCACATCCGCCTTGGGCTCAAGACTTAAGGATTCAGACAAAGCCCCGAAAGCCGCAATACCGACCACCTTAACCCCGGCGTGCTGCGCGGCATCGAGCTGGTTTTTCAGCGACGCGCCGGTCTGCACATGGTCATCAGCCAGCAGGACAAAATCTCCCGCCTTGAATCGTGAGAAATTATAGATGTTCTGGCGGCTGAACCGCTCGTAGGTAGTGGCTTCCCGCCGCGGCAGCCTTTGGTCGCTGTCCGCACGGAGCAAACGGTGCTGGTCATCAGACACGAACCGGATATTTTCGCCCCTTTGCCGCGCAAGCTCTGTCAACACCTCTGCCAGTTCCAGTGAATAGGCTGTAGCCAGTGCATTTTTACTTGTTTTTCCCAACACCGTCGGTTCATCGGCTTTATAGTCCCGGACGATGGTGGGAACATAAACGGTCAGATCAGTTTGCCCAGAAATCCCGCCGTCCGTCATATTTCTTTTGACGCTTTCATAAACTTGCTCCGCATGAACGGAAGGCCTGCCGTCCGCCCACAAAGCCTTCGAAGCCAGTTCGAGAGCCGCTTCCGCAGCCTCCTCGGGATCGGTCACGCCCTTACCCTTGGCGATTAGACGCCGCGCATGAAAAGCCTCCGCAGCCCCCTCTTCGCTATAAACCTCGGAAAAATTCATATAAGCCGGAACGATTTCAGGAACAGACAAACTGTCTTGCCAGGGAATGCGCTGCGGAATTTTAGGACTGGTCATCGAACGGGCTTATCACCAAATTATTATGTCTAATTTAATGATAAAAGCGTACCCGATCAGATGGTTTTCGGCAAGCTTTTCGCTCGAATCTGCCCCCTGATCACCGGCAACCGACTAAAACACCTTATGACCGCGCCTAGTGATTTACTGGCTCTCTGTACCACGGATTCTCTTTCTTTTTAGCCTGCTTGGCCTCATAGGCCTTCTTATCGTTGGCCAAGGCCGATTTCCGCGCACTCATGTAATCCTGATGAATCATGTTCCACAGATCAAAATCCCCATGCCGTGCGGCTTTCTTGAGCTTGGGTAGATAGTCCCGATCCACCCTCTTCGCGCTTTGCGCGTGGTTAGCCCTGTTTTCCTTTCGGACCTGATTCTCAAGATACTCCGTCCGGTCACAAAGATAACGGATATCCCGCTCGATCTGCTCCTTTTTGATCTCGGCAAGTCTCTCCTTATCGATCTTATGGGCGCTCACAGGCAGGGTAAAAACGCATAAAAAAGACAATAATACAAAAGCCATAATATGTTTCATCTTAAAATCCTCATATAAATCCGCGAACATTATACGTTCCTGAAAGAAATACCATTCGCAGGAAACGAATACAAATTTGCTCTTGAGCATGAAGAAGGTATTTAAAACCCGCTCCATAGCCAGAACTCAGGCGGCAAATCACGTAACATCCCTATAAAAACTACTTTAATTTCTGCCCCTGTGTTATAGTAACGGCTAGCACCTGCCTTCGATTTTCTTTTCTTTAACACACGCTGGTTGTCGCGTGCTTTAGGTATCATTTGAGCAAAAAGAAAAACACCATCCTCGTGGTGGACTCCTGCCCGCAAACCCAGAAGATGATCGCCATCGTTTTGGATGGGGCCGATTTTACCCTGATAAATTGCCCAACGGGAAAACAGGCCGTGCGCCTAGCCGTTTCCACCAAGCCCGATATAGTGCTTTTGGACCTAGACCTTCCCGACACGCAGGGCATAGATGTGATTACCGCCTTACGCGAATGGTCTGCGGTTCCGATTATTATCCTTTCCGCCCGCGCTAACGATACAGATGTCGTGGAAGCCCTGAACATCGGCGCGAACGATTATGTGATAAAGCCTTTCAGTATCGATGTCCTGCTGGCCCGTATCAACGCCGCTCTGCGGACCTCGGCAGTCAAGGAGACGGGCGAGTCGATGTTGGTTAACGGCCTCCTGCGAATGGATTTGGCGCGTCATGAAGTGTTTTTGAACAATAAGCTTCTCTCCTTTACACCCAAGGAATACAGCCTCCTGCGCTTTTTTATGATTCATCGCGGCAAAATGCTCTCTCACCGTGAAATTCTCAAGGAAGTCTGGGGCAACGCCCATGGTGAGGACACGCAATATCTGCGCGTCTTTGTCGGCCAGATACGCAAGAAAATTGATAAAAAATCTTCCGATCCTTCGCTCATTGTCACCGAGGCAGGAATTGGCTACCGCATGGAAATTGCCGAAATAGTGCCGCTGTATAAACAAGGAAAAATTAAGCTCGTCGCATGATCGCGGCGTTGATCCTTACTCAATCCTTATATTTTCAGAGACCTTGCCTATCGCATACTTATGCCGTTGGCCATAGGCTTCGTCCACACAAACGAACGATAAACCCAAAAGTTAAGGAGACAGTCATGTCCAACCCAAACAACCTTTCCAAACTCAGCGATTCCGAAAAAGCCATAGCGAATAAAGTTGGCCCCGAAGAAAAAAAGGATACCGCTGTAAGCGCACCGGGCAAAACGGACGGCAAGGCGGAGAAATCCGAAACGCAGTCCGAGGGCGGAAAATCCTAGTATGAATCCAAGAAAGCCGGAGAAATTCGGCTTTCTTGCTTTTACTTTAATCCGAAGCAACGACAAGTGTATTTTATCGATGACAGGCGGATATTCAGTTGAGGACCATTCAGAAACAGCCACCACATAGAGGTAAGGCTTTAAAAAAATCCTGCATCTCTATTTTATTAGCAGTCCTTTTTATCGGGGTCTTGGCTCCGGTTGCTCATGCAAAATCGAGCAAAAAACTGGAGTTTTTGCTTCGTTTCTATGACCTGAACGAAGCGGCTTTTGCTTATCACCGCCACTGTTTGAGTACGACTGAAGGCCTCAATCACACATTCCTTAGAACCCTTGAATTTGTAACGGATGAACTCTTTTCCGAGGCCAAAAAAAATGACCCGGAAGTAAATCCTGATTACATAAAGGCAAAAATCTTGGAGCGGCGCTACAACGAGCAATACCGACTGGATCATGCCCATATAAAAGAAGGCTGCCATTCACAAGCCGCAATAATCGCAAGACAACACTACCAGGAATTCAGCAAGCACAATGAATCAGCAATTCGCAAATTGGTTGATGAACAAACCGGCAGCTAAAATGAAGAAGACCCACAAGTGAATAGTGCCGTTGGGCAGATTTGGGCACAAAACTTAAGACGGGCATAACGGTATGAAGCATCCACGCAAGTCCTATTATTAATTGGAAAAAACAGGGTGGAATATGTATAATTGGCATGGAAAACAATAAGAGGAAGCTTTGTCAAACAATAACCCGACAACAGCACCCAACGATTTGGGGTTAAGCGAAGACGATGTCTCTCCCTACACGGGTGAGCCGTATACGGAGCGTACCCGGACAGAGCCTGTTACATTCGTGGCGGTGCCGCGCCAGATTGAAATCGGAAGCAAGCTTTCTGTTGAGTTGGGTGACAGGCTGAGTTGGTGGTCGAACGTAGGAAAGCTACAAATTGAGAGACACTTCCCCCTACCTGAAGAAGCGCGTGCGCTTCGCCAATTAGAGAATCGTATAGGATCAAACACAAAACCCATAGAAGAAACAACAGGGCAAAAAGTGGGAGGCTTTCTTTGCTCAGTGCCGGGTGTGAGTTCCGTTTTTAATAGTAAGTGCAGTGAGCTTAACGATGAAATGCAAGAATAGAGGGATCTTGCTATAATTGAGAGCACAAATGGAACGGTGAACAGAAATATACGCTACACAGAGGATACAACTCCCGAAGACTATAACCAAAGGGCTGGGCAAACTGCCTTGGAAGGGACGGGAGATTGCGAGGATTACGCGATAGCCAAATATGTCGCTCTAAGGGACGCAGGAATTCCGGCATCCAACTTGTATATTGCATTTGTTGATGCAAAGCCGGATGCT
The DNA here is from genome assembly GCA_018000295.1 of Alphaproteobacteria bacterium. GTDB lineage: Bacteria > Pseudomonadota > Alphaproteobacteria > Micavibrionales > Micavibrionaceae > JAGNKE01. Next base: position 17,569 of record JAGNKE010000005.1, read on the forward strand.
CCGGGAGGGGGACATGCTGTATTGCTCTATAACAGTCCAAATAATAACTGGTATGTTCTGAATAACAATGGCAAGGCCACGCCCTATTCTTCCGGAATAGAATTTCAGTTCACCAAAGCCCCTTATGTTTTATATAACGAAACGGCCGCTTGGTATAATCCTGATCTTATGAACTTCAAATCATTTGGAGAATACATCGATACGCCGGGTCAGGCGGCCTTCCCTGCAGTATCCAGCACAAATAGTAGCACGATGCCTAAGCCCGTCGGGTAATTTATTACCGCACACCTTGCTTACTGACTAAATCGTTCAATGGTGCCGTTGGGGAGATTTGAACTCCCGGCCCACGCATTACGAATGCGTTGCTCTACCCCTGAGCTACAACGGCACACTGTCAGAATAGCGTATGAAGTACACAAAACCGCCCCAAACTTCAATGAAAACTTATACCCGACCTTCAAGACAAAGCGCCCCCTGATAAGAAAATTCATTAACACCACAAAGGTTCGGAATCGATATTTACGTTCCGGGCGCATCAGCTCTAATCCATTGGAAAAAGACAGTTTTTACCCCCTTTAAAGGGCAATGTTCGCGCCATCACTTACCCCATTAAGGGTTAATAAATAAAATTCGATTAAAATATTAACATAAGACGTGTTCGCCAGAACAGGAGTGTTGCCGAACAAACGGTCAAAAAAATGGAAAAGAGTAACAGCGTAAACAGCAGTGGCGTTGAAAAACCTGATACGGATGAAAAACCCCAATCAGCAGAAGAACCGATTATTGTCTCGCAGGAAACACAAGACCATCAGGATCAAGACCCTGAAGCGGAAATCCGTCTGGCCGACATCTCTCACACAATCCTTTTGGAGTCTCTGCCGGAGGAACAAATCAAGGAGATCGAAGTCGTCCTGAACGATCTCGGCACCACCCTCGGCGAAGAAGAAATCGAACACCAGAAAAAATTAAGCAAAAAGAAAATAGAAACGCAGGAACAGAACACGGATATCCAGCAGCAGGGCGATCTTACAGCCGTCAATAACGGCTCCGATGGATCGCCTTCCTCAGACCTAGACCTGAACGCCTTCGGTGCAACAGAAAAATTGGAGGCCAGCGACAAAAACCTCAGAGGCTTCTTCGGGCAAGACCTGAGCACGACAGGAACCCTTGAAAGCACGGAAATCTCAGACCAAAATACTTCGGGAACGGCACCATCGGGAACAACCGCGCTCCGCCCCATTCTATTAGAATCAGAAGAACAACCGGAACCGAAGTTCGCCCCCGTGGCCTTGGATGACTCGGCCGCCACCAATCAGGATTCAGGCACCGGAAATATCTATGCGGCGCTTCTCGCCAACGACACGGACGCAAACGCCGGAGATACCCTGTCGGTCTTCGCAGTAGACACAACAGGAACGCTGGGATCTGTAATCTTCGATAGCTTGACCCAATCGGTTGTCTACAGCACCGGCAACGCCTTCGATTATCTTTCTGCCGCAGCCACCGCCACAGACACCTTCACCTACGCTGTTTCCGACGACCACGGAACAACGGACACCGCAACCGTAACAGTCACGGTCACAGGAATAAACGATCCGGTCACAGGCAACGACGACACCGCAGGCACCAATCAGGACTCAAATACTGGAAACCTCTATGCCGCCCTTCTGGCCAACGATACCGACATCGACACAGCCGATACACTTTCGATTATCAGCATCGACACCATAGGAACCGTGGGTCTGGTAGTATTCGACAGCTTCACCCAATCAGTCGTTTACAGCACCGGAAACGCCTTTGATTCCCTGGCCGCAGGAGCCACGGCGGCGGACACCTTCGCCTACACCGTGTCTGATGGCAACGGCGCAACAGACACCGCAACCGTAACAGTCACGGTCACAGGCGTAAACGACGCCCCCGTAGCAACGGATGACGGCCTCTACGGCGAAACCGTGGAAGGCGGAAGCACAGTCCTTATTACGGTCGCCGACCTCCTGCTCAACGATACCGATGCTGACACCGGAGACACAAAAACAATCACCTCCATGTCCTTAGGCACAGGACAGGGAGCAATCGTAAACAACGGCAACGGAACATGGACCTATACACCCCCTGCAGACAGCTTGGCGTTTTCGGGAATGGCGACAATAACCTATACGCTGCAGGACACTTTGGGACTGACCGATACGGCAACACTCAATATTCGTGTGTTCAACCAGATCAGCGGGACAAGCGGAGCGAATACCTTAACCCCGGCAGACATGAATACCCCCCATAAATTTTTAGGACTGGGCGGAAACGACACTATCACCGGCTCCAACACAAGGGACATTCTCGATGGCGGCAACGGTAACGATACCCTGAACGCAGGAGACGGGGATGACGACTTTCTATTCTCGGGATCCTCCGGCACGGACTCCGCGAACGGCGGCAACGGTTACGACCGGATGCTCGGCTCAAGTGGCAACGACACCATCATCCTGAGCGCAGTATCAGGAATCGACTATATTGATCTCGGCACAGGCACAAACATTATTCAAGCCAATAATTATGCCACCCTTGATTTTTCAAATTTGACCGCGGGTGTAGACCTCCTGAACGTAAGCTACTTCACGGATTACGATTATAACGAAACCATTATCGGTACGATGGGAGACGATGTCTTCCTGAGACAATCAGGCTGGTTTCAGGACACATTCAGAGGCGGCAACGGCAACGACACGTTTCTGGTCAACGGCTTTGCACCGGAGTATGACACCTTTGACGGAGGCAACGGCTACGATCAAATTTTGGGAACGGTCGGCAATGACAGCCTGCTGGTGAACATCATAAGCGTCGAATACATAGATTTGGGTACTGGCACAAACGTCATAGCGGCCGTTTTGGGGACAACACTTGACCTCTCTGCTCTTACCAACGGAATAAATCTACTGGGAGTGAGCTACATTACGGATGACGTAAACGCCGAAACACTGATCGGAACCTCCGGGGCAGATACGCTCCAGATAAGCGTCGATTGGTTCACGGATACCTTCAACGGCGGCGACGGCGACGACACGTTCACCTTCAGCGGCAATCTTCTCGGCAACGACAATATCATCGGCGGCAACGGCTACGACAGTTTGATTGGGTCGGCCGGAAACGACACTCTGGCCCCGATGGCGATGACCGGAATCGAGTATATCGACCTCGGAGCAGGCACCAACTCCTTGCAGGCCTATTATGGCACAACGCTCAACTTGTCCGGCTTCACCAATGGCGTAAACTTGCTGGGCCTGAGCTATATTACAGACAATGGAGCCGGTGAAACACTGATCGGAACCTCCGGCGCCGATACGCTCCAGATAAGCGTCGATTGGTTCACGGATACCTTCAACGGCGGCGACGGCGACGACACGTTCACCTTCAGCGGAAACCTTCTCGGCAACGACAATATCATCGGCGGCAACGGCTACGACAGTTTGATTGGGTCGGCCGGAAACGACACTCTGGCCCCGATGGCGATGACCGGAATCGAATTCATCGACCTCTGCGCAGGCACCAACTCCTTGCAGGCCTATTATGGCGCAACGCTTGATCTGTCCTCCTTTACCCAAAGCACTGACTTCTTGGGCGTAACCTACATTATGGATAATATCAACGGCGAAACCATTTTCGGAACGGACCAGAACGACACATTCCTTCTGGGGTCAGACGTATGGGTAGATACGCTATACGGCAACAACGGATCCGACACCTTTATGATAACCGCAACTCGCAGTGAACAAGACACACTGGCAGATTTTGACGTCCTCGAAGGCGATGTTATCGATATTTCTCAGGTTCTGAGCTACAACTCGGCCTTGGGAGATATAATCAGCGACTTCATTCAATTCATCGACTCCGATGGAAACCCTGCGGACGGCTCAGGAACAGTAACCATAAGAGTGGACCCGAACGGAACAGCCGGAGGAGCTAGCTTTACCAGCTACTTCACCTTCGCCGACCAGAATATGACAATGATCGATATGATAAATAATGCAAACCTGATCGTAGAGTAAATCTTCTTAAAACAACGAAAACTTGAAATTTTCCGCCAACACCGCTATACCCATACGCGGAAGGTTGCCGGGCGGATGCTTGTGCATACCCGGTCAGGTCCGAAAGGAAGCAGCCAACGTCGAGTTTTTCGGGTCGCGCAGCCTTCCACTTTTCCCCCTCTTCCCGGCTTATACAGCCCTAAAACCCCAAAGTTATTGCGGCAAGCCCTGAATCGCATTAAGAATCAGGAATGACCTCGGAAAAACAGCAAGCCTACCGTGTTCTGGCGCGCAAGTACCGCCCGCGTAACTTCGATGAGTTGATCGGGCAGGAAGCCCTTGTCCGCACCCTCAAGAACGCCATCGGCTCCGGCCGGATTGCCCATGCCTTCATGCTCACGGGCGTCCGCGGCATTGGCAAAACCACAACGGCCCGTATCATCGCCAAGGCACTGAACTACAAAGGCCCGGACGGCACATCCGGCCCCACCACCGGCCCGACCGACGATTGCCCCCTCTGCCGTGCCATCACAGAGGATCGCCACCCTGATGTGATCGAGATGGACGCAGCGAGTCACACGGGCGTGGACAATATGCGCGATATTCTCGATGGCGTCCGCTACGCCCCCGTGGAAGCCCGCTATAAAATATACATCATCGACGAAGTGCATATGCTCTCCGCCTCGGCCTTCAACGCCCTCCTGAAGACGCTCGAAGAACCACCGGAGCATGTGAAATTCATCTTCGCCACCACTGAAATCCGCAAGGTTCCCGTCACGGTCCTCTCCCGCTGCCAGCGTTTCGACCTGCGCCGCGTCAGCTTCGAAACCCTCTGCGCCCATTACAAGGATATCTGCGCTAAAGAAAATTTCACCGCCGAAGACACCGCCATTGAAATGATCGCCCGCGCCGCCGATGGCTCTGTGCGTGATGGCCTCAGTCTGCTCGATCAAGCGATGGCACTCTCCGGCGAAAACGTAACCGGTGAACTCGTCCAAAGCATGCTGGGCCTGACCGACCGTCTGATCACATTGGACCTCCTCGAAAACATCCTGACCGGAAAACTGCCCGAAGCCCTGAAACTAATGGATGATATCTACCGCAAAGGTGGCGCCCCCATCGTAATTATGCAAGATCTTCTTGGATTCACCCATCTTCTGACAAAATTCCGCGCAGTGCCTGAAATGGGTAATGCATCGGAAACTCTCTCCGGCCTGATGCTCGAACGCATCAAAGACCTTGCAAACCGCCTGACCATGCCCACGCTCGGCAAGACATGGCAAATCCTGCTCAAGGGACTGAGTGAAGTCCACGAAGCGCCAAACCCTCAAGCGTCGGCAGAGATGGTCCTGATCCGCCTGACCTACGCCGCCGACCTGCCCGACCCCGCCGATCTGATCCGCAGCCTGAAAGACGGTCAAGCACCCGCATCAAAAACCTCGGCAGCACCACAAATACCCGAAAAAGCAACAGAACCTGTTGCAACGCACACCCTGAAGACTCAACCGCACGGCAGTCAGGACCAAACAACCTCTATCGAAACCTTGCAGGAGATGATCGCTCTTCTGGAGACCAACCGCGAAGCAAGGACAGCCGGAGAGCTTTATCAATACGCTCATCTTGTAAAACTCGAATACAAAACAGAAGGCGAAAATCCCATCGGCCATCTTGAATTCCGCTTAAAACCCGAGGCCTCACCAAAACTGGCACAAAGTCTGGGAAAAACGCTTCAGGAAATCACCGGCCAACGGTGGTTGATCTCCCTCTCCGAAAAGCCGGGGCAACCTACTTTGGCGGAACAAAAAGAAAGAGCAGAAATAAAGGAAATCCAAGAAGCATCCAGACATCCTGTAGTCATGGATATCCTGAAAATCTTCCCCGACGCCCGAATCATCAGGGTTGAAAAAGCGCTTGAAGATCAGGATAATGCCTCGGAAAATAGCAACACCCGTCAAAGTAAGGAAAAAACAGGATCATGAACTTCCAACAGATGATGAAACAGGCGCAGGACATGCAGCTGAAAATCCAGCAGATGCAACAAAAACTGATGGACGTAGAGGTTCAGGGTGAGTCCGGCGGCGGTATGGTTAAAGTCATTATGACCTGCTCTGGAAAACTCAACCGCATCACGATTGACTCCTCCCTCATGAACGGGGATAAGGAGACTCTCGAAGACCTGATTGTAGCCGCCGTCAACAAGGCCACTGAAGCCAAGGACGAAAGAATAAAATCCGAAACGAAAAGCATGATGGAGAGCCTCGGTCTCCCAGGAGACATGAACATTCCGTTCTGATAGATACTCCCATGCGGATCCTGACATGGAATATTAATTCGGTCCGCTTGCGGCTCCCTCTGCTTCTTCGCCTCATGCGCGAACAGCAACCTGATCTGGTCTGCCTGCAGGAAACCAAATGCCCGGATGAATTTTTCCCCGCAGAAGACATCCGTAACGCCGGATACCCACACATCCACATTCAGGGCATGAAAAGTTATAACGGCGTGGCCATCCTTTCCCGACACCCCTTTCAAAACCCGCAAATCCATCACCGGGTCGGCAAACAGGATTGCCGCCACATCTCGGTCCAACTTGCCGATTTTGAACTGCATAATCTCTACATTCCCGCAGGCGGCGACGAACCCGACCCGGATATCAACGATAAATTCGCGCACAAGCTCGGCTTCGTCGATGAAATCGGCGCATGGTTTAAAGACCGCTATACGGACGATATTCCCCTGATCGCTGCCGGTGATTTCAACATCGCGCCAAAGGAACATGACGTCTGGTCGCACAAGCAACTCCTGAACGTCGTCTCCCACACCCCTATTGAAGTCGAGAAACTGGAAAAAATGAGAAAATCGCTGAACTGGACGGATTCAAGCCGCCACTTCATCCCCGATAACGAAAAATGTTACACGTGGTGGTCTTACAGGAACAAGGACTGGAAAAAATCGAACCGGGGCCGCCGCCTCGACCATCTCTGGGTCACGCCACCTCTTACGCCAAGGCTAAAAGCGCACACCATCCTGACCGAAGCCCGCGATTGGGAAAAAGCCAGCGACCATGTACCACTGATTATTGATTTGGCAGCGTAACGGGAAGATTGCGATTTTGTTTATCACTATCGATAGAAGGCAAGGCACCTTGTATATATTGCGAGGACATTCCAGGCTTCAACTCGCCCACCGCCAAAACTGGACCTGAAGAGCCAGACTCATGTAACACAGCAACATAGCCAAGACTTCCCGGATCATAAATCGAATTCACCAGTCCGGACAAGGAATAAGAAAAACTTAAGGGCTCACCATTCCAGTCAGCCAGCTTAACAAGGTCTATCACTGGACGAAAAGCAACCGCAGATGACGCAGTAGCTATGTACGAATCACCGTCAATAGAACCCGAATCCACAACAGGCTGACGAACATTATGCTCGATCGGCAAGTAGGAGTATAGAAAGAGAGAACCTTTTTTTGCATCGGAAGAAACACCCTCAAGACTAATTTCAAGAGCAGAACCTGTTCGGCGAACATCAATTTTGGCTAAACTGTCCAAAGATAACGCTGCCTTAATCGCTGTATCTACTTTTTCTGAGTTAGCCTCATAACGACCATTAATGACGACCATAGGCATATTCAGGACCATAGTATTAAGACTACGATAATAACCAACCCTTCCTTGATTACAGAACTCCTGCCCGAAAGGCTCCACTTCTTTAACCGTTAGAGGGTTTTTTAAACGGCAATTCAGAAAAACAGCCTCTGAATGTTGGGAGAGAATCTCTTTGATCTTTTTTTCCACTTCTTGACTGGCATCACACTTGTAAGAGCTTCCATACATCTCGATAAGAACAGGCTGCATCCCCTGTGCATAATTCGCGTAAAGAAACCAGGAAAAAACAAAACCTGAAACAGAAAAAAAATTCCTAAGGCCAAATTTCATGTCACTGCCCAAAAAATCAAAAATCTGAACACCGGCCCCCGACCTCCCAATCGCCGTAGCGTGTAGGTTCGAGAAGCTTCTTATCCGCAAACCCACCAATCTCCCGCACACTCTCAGGAACATCCGGTTCGCCCGATCTAACGAGATTTTTATTCAAACTTGTCATCATCCAAACCTCTCTCCTTAAGCATCCTCTGCGTTTCGGTCTTGATGACCTCTTCCTTCGCATCCACGGCATTATTCAAGGCCGTCAAAACCAAATTCTCGACAATCTCCCGATCCCACCCGGCCATAGAGGGATGAAGCTCAAGATTTAAAACCTTCCCCGCGCAACTCATCGTAACACGAACCAGCCCATCCCCGGAATCGGCACTGACCTTCAGATCCTCCAGCTTGGCCTGCAACTCCATCGACATGAAATGCATCCGCTGGATGCGCTTCAACATTTTTTGCGGATCAGGCTCTATCGCGCTTGGTTTTTCTGTTTCCATACATAATACTAGAATGAAAGGTCTAACGGGTACAATTTATTATGCCTACGCAAAAAAACAAAGACACTATTCAATCTCCCGGCTTTTCTGAGGAGGAAAAAAGCAACGCTGAATCCGACATTCTGGCCGCCCGCCTCTGTGCCCTTGAAATTCTTGATCTTGTCATAAACCAGCGCCAGATGCTCGATCATGCCCTTGAAAACACACAGGATTTTATAAAACTAAGCCCCAGAGATCGCGCCTTCGTGCGGATGCTGGTGGCCACCACCCTGCGCCGCATGGGCCAGATTGACGATCTTATCGCAAGGGCGCAGGAAAGGCCCGAATCCCTCAAATCCCTCCAGTTAAAAAATATCCTGCGCCTCGGCACCTGCCAGCTCTTTTTCACCGACGTCCCCGACCACGCCGCCGTGGACACTTCCGTCAACCTCGCCGAACTGATCGGCATGGACCGCCAGAAGGGCTTCGTGAACGCCCTGCTCCGCACCCTGATCCGCAGCGGCAAGGACTGGATGGGCAAGCAGGACGCCTCCCGTCTGAACACCCCCGAATGGCTGCTCAAAATCTGGATCGCCGACTACAGCCTGAGGGAAGCCGCCGAGATCGCCGCCGCCAACATGGCCGAAGCCCCGTTGGACATTACGGTGAAGGACAACAAGGACTCCGCCTACTGGGCCGCCACGCTCAAGGCCTCCGTCCTCTCCACCGAAACGCTGCGCCGCTTGGCCGGTGGCAATATCCGCGAAATGGAGGGCTTCGATCAGGGCCAATGGTGGATCCAGGACGCCGCCGCCGCCCTCCCCGCAAAGCTTCTCGGCCCGCTGGAGGGCGAAACGGTGCTCGACATCTGCGCCGCTCCGGGCGGGAAAACGCTCCAGCTTGCCTCCATGGGCGCACACGTCATCGCCCTCGACCGTTCCGCCCAGCGTCTCAAAAAGCTGGAGGAAAACGTCATACGCATGAACCTGCAGGACAAGGTGAAGGTCGTCGCCGCCGACGCCACCGTCTGGTCCCCGCCGAAAAATGATCCCGCGCCGCAGCGCATCCTGCTCGACGCCCCCTGCAGCGCGACCGGAACCATCCGCCGCCACCCCGACCTCCCGCACCTCAAGACGCCAAGAGATATGGAGGGGCTGATCGCTGTCCAGTCCCGTTTGCTGGCACAGGCCGGAAAAATTCTCGGCGTCGGTGGATTACTCATCTACTGCGCCTGCTCCCTGCAGAAGGACGAGGGCGAACGGCAGGTCGACTCCTTCCTCAGCCAAAACCCGAACTTTCAGCGCGTCCCCATCACGCCGGAGGAAATCGGCAATTACACTGAACTGATCGACCCCAACGGCGACCTGCGGATTCTCCCCTTCCACCTCGCGGCGCAGGGCGGCATAGATGGGTTTTATGTGGCACGACTAACGCGGGTTTCCTGAAATAGACACACAGGCTGAAGATTTTGTAAGGTCTGTAAATGTCTCATGAAGAAAACAATCTTTGCTCGTGTTACTGGCCGGAAAAAATCCTTCTGTTGCCGGGTAGTCCGGCTGTGATCGACAAGGAATCAGGCGAGTTCCGATGGAAAAACACCGATAACGAGGGCTATATTGTCTTCAAATTCTGCCCCGAATGCGGATTTGAAATGCCTGTATGCACGAGGGATTTTGTAAGCCCGGGCATCCCTAAAGAAGAATATTTAAGGCTCCAGAATACTTTACTGAACATAAAGGACATAGACGCACTTATAGAGAGATACGGCGAACCCGATGGAAATGAAACCTACCTCTACTACGAGAAAAAATCGAAAGCAGCAACAATTAGAGTTCACGCGGATTGGAACAATAAAATACAAATCAACCTGTCCCAAAAACCCATAAAAGATTCCAAAAAATGATAAAAATGAAACTGCCTTCGGATTACTATCCATGCAACTGCCTCAAGCTTCAAGAATGCAGGGACCAAGCAAACACCTGTATCAAATTTGATGGAGAACACACCTCATTCAGTATCACCTATTTCCATCTGCATCATGAAGTGCATAAGCATATACACTTTTGTCCTTTTTGTGGCGGTCGCCCGAGACAGGGGCGACATGAGAAACAAGCCTCAAAACCTCTTATGCGGAAAGATAAGCTGCAACTTGCAATTCTAACGCAACAGATTAAATCCCTGCAAGATGCTTATGAAATACTCGGGCAGCCTGATTGTACTTTTTATCATTGGAGATACGAAAATCCCTCAGAGAACGCCAAATTCATAGTGATAGAAAAACAAACAACCGAGAACGGAGAATCCAAAAGAGAGTTTGGTGTAATGATTTCATCAAAAAAACTTGTGCCAATACCCAAAGCCTGAAGTAATAACTTCAATAATTTCCAAAGTGTAAAAGCCTTTTAAATCTCATCGCTTCTATACCCCACCCCCCGAAAAAATGTTACGGTAATCTGGCGCTCTCTGCCCTCGCGGACGCTGCAACCCGCAAACCACCACCTTAAGAAAACGCAAATGCCTCCCCAACCCCCGCACCGTTTCACCGTTCTGGACAGCTGGCGCGGCATCTGCGCCTGCATGGTGGCGCTCTTTCATTTTCACGCCTATAACCACTTCTACGACATCCCCTTCTTTCTCAACGCGGGCCTCTATGTCGATTTTTTCTTCGTCCTCAGTGGCTTCGTGATTTTCATCAATTATTTTGACCGCCTGAAGGAAGGCTATAGCCTGACAACCTTCATGCGCCTGCGCTTCGGACGCCTCTATCCACTGCACCTCTTTACCCTGCTTGCCTTTGTCGCGGTCGAACTGATCCAAATTCTCATCCCCCCTCTGGCCAAGCTCAGCCAGACCCCGCCCTTAACCGGAGCGGGCGCGACCCCGGATTATATCGTCACCAACCTGTTCATGCTCCACGCCCTCGGCTTCGGCGAGCGCCTCTCCTTCAATAGCCCAAGTTGGAGCATCAGCGCAGAATTCTGGACCTACCTTATCTTCGCGCTCACTGTTCTTCTGTTTAAAGGCCGCGCCCTCTGGGGAGTCTTGGGCCTGATCGTCCTGTCTTTGGGGTTTTTGATGTTCTACGGAGAATTCATGACCACGGTGAATTTCGGCATCATCCGCTGCATTTACGGCTTCGGAACCGGGGCGCTGTGCTGTCTGGTCTGGAGGCGCACCAAAGACCTCCTGCCCGAAAAAATAAAATCGGCAAGGATGTGGAACCTTCTGGAAACCGCAGCGGTGATATCCGTGCTGCTGTTCGTATCTCTCGCCAAGGAAACCGCCTGTGTCTATGCCGCGCCCTTTGTATTTTTCATGACCATTTACATCTTCACCCATGAAAAGGGCATAATTTCAAAACTGCTCCTGCACAGATTTTTTGTCCTTTTGGGCACACTCTCCTATTCCATCTATATGACCCATGCCTTTATTGCTGGCAAAGTCTTCATACTCGGCGGAAGGATCGTCGGAAAGATCACAGATATTGACGCCTTTATGACAATCAATGGAAAGGAGCGTCTGGCCACGAACATTTGGATGGGGGACGCCCTCACCCTGCTTTACCTTGCCGTCGTGATTGCCATCTCTATCCTCACCTACAAATACATCGAGGAACCCGGCCGCAAATATTTCCGCAGGACAACTCCAGCAACAAAACCTCTTCCAGCCTCTGCATAACAATGGCTTAACCATGGAATTTACCCTCTGAAAATGTTACGGTAACTCTATGATTCGCTCCGTTCGGGGCGGTCTTGTTATATCTTGTCGAATCTGCTCTGCTACTTCCTCGTCTGTTTTAAACATAGCCGTAAAAACCATGCCCGCTGCCCGCCCCGTCCGTATCGCCCCCTCCATCCTCTCCGCCGATTTTGCGAAGCTGGGCGAAGAGGTGCGAGCGATTGACAAGGCCGGAGCCGATTACATCCATATCGACGTGATGGACGGCCATTTCGTGCCCAACCTCACCTTCGGCGCACCCGTCGTCAAATGCCTCCGCCCGCACAGCAAAAAGATTTTCGACGTCCACCTCATGGTCGCCCCCGTCGATCACCTGATCGCCGATTTCGTAGCCGCGGGTGCAGACATCATCACGGTCCATCAGGAAGCCGGACCGCATCTTCACCGCACCCTCCAATCCATCAAGGCGCATAAAATCAAAGCGGGCGTATCCCTCAACCCCTCAACCCCCGCCGCATCCATCGCGCACGTCATAGACATGGTGGACCTCGTGCTGGTCATGACCGTCAATCCCGGCTTCGGTGGCCAGAGCTTCATCCCGCTGCTCGATAAAATCCGCGACATCCGCGAAATGATTGACGCCACAAAACGCCCCATCGACCTTGAAGTCGATGGCGGCATCACGCCTAAGACCGGCAAACAGGTCATCGCCGCCGGTGCCGACGTTCTGGTCGCGGGCACCGCCGTCTTCAAGGACGGGCCGGAACACTACGCGAAAAACATCAAGGCCTTGAAAGTGTGAGGGAGGACGCGCCATGCCTTTACGCATACTGCAAAATCTGAAAAGCAAGGCGGGCCAGATGGCCTGCGGCACCATTCTTTATAACTGGAGCCTCAGCGAAAAGGCTCCCGAACGCCTACTGGTCAAGCCCGCCGACGTCTGGGAGGGCAAGCCGGAAAAAGGGCGTTATTTCCTTGAATCCTGCGGCGCGACTGAAGACAGCGGCCCCGTCTGGTACGACCACTGGTGGTACTACGAGAACGATGACCCGGCCCAATCGGAATTTCTCAACAGCTTCGAATGGCTGCGTGACCTGCGCGCACAATGCGGCTCCCTCGCCCGCAATCAGGGCCAGCAGATGATCAGCAGCTGGGCGCGGTCCTTTCCCAGCTGGCACAAGGATGCGTGGCGCGGCGATGTGACGGGCCGTCGCATCGCCATGTGGATTTCACACCACGAATATTTCTGCGCGGGCCTGCCCGAAGACGATGAGGATTTGTTTTTTTCATCCATGATAAAACAGGCCAAGCACCTTTACAACACACTGGGAACACTCGACGAAATCCCCCTGCTGCAAGCCGCCAAGGGTCTGATCTACGCAGGCCTCGCCATAGAAGGCCGCGAACGCTGGGTCGAACACGCCTTGACCCTTGTCGGAAAGAGCCTTGAGGAACAGATATTGCCCGACGGCGGCCACGCCTCCCGCTCACCCCAAAGACTGATGCAGAGTTTGCAGCTTATACTGGACATAAAATCGGCCCTGACCGCTGGCGGTACCCCGGTTCCTGAAAACCTCATAGAAACCATCGCAGCCATGGGTACGGCGTTGCGTTTTTTCCGTTATGGCGACCGCCGTCTGGCCGTCTTCAACGCTTCTCTGGAAAACGAGCCAGAGGAAATAGACAAGACGCTGGCGCAAGCCGGTTTACGCGGAAAAACACCCCAATCTCTGACGGACAGCGGCTACGAACGCATGGAGATGGGGCGCTCTTTGGTGTTATTTGACTATGGCGCCGCCCCGAAATACCCCTGCGACCGCTATACTCACGCCGCCCCTCTGGCCTTTGAGTTCAGCTATGGCAAGGAACGCCTGTTCGTTTCCTGCGGAACCCACCTGACCTCCCCGGAATGGCAGGAAGCTCTTCGCGCCACCTCCGCGCACAACACCGCCAGCCTCGATTACCGAAACGCGCAGGAAATCCGCAAGGACGGTCACTTCGGCCGCCGCTCAAGCGCGACGAAATGCGAACGGCAGGAAACCCGCGAGGCCATCCTGCTCGACGCCGCGCATAACGGCTACGCCTCACTGAACGGCATCACCCATGCCCGCCGTCTTTACCTGACCGGGGAGGGCCATGATTTCCGGGGCGAAGACAGCTTCATCAGCAGCATCAATCTGGTGCGCCCCGTAGAAATCGCGATCCGCTTCCACCTCCACCCGCGCATCACCGTCTCTCTGGTCAACAACGACACCGAAGCCTTGCTCCGTATGCCCGGCGGCATCGGTTGGCGGTTTAGATTCGGCGCCGGGATTCTGGTGCTTGAGGACAGCATTTATCTCGGCGATGAATCCGAAGCCCGCAAGACAAAACAGCTCGTGATCTACGGCCACACTTCGGGCGAGTTCGCCAGCGTCCAGTGGTCCCTCAAGAAGGAAGGATAGCCTTTGGATGATGCCTGAGAGCCTCTATCCGCGCATTGAGGATTTGGCCATCAGGATCAGGAACGTCCATGCCCGCGCAGAAACAGAAACCGAAGAAAAACAGGCTCAGTTGATGCACACCGCCCTTCGCTCCTTGTGCAAGGCGGTCGATAATCACAAACCTATTTTCGGTACCGAACCCTGGCATCCGGTCAACCTAGAGAAAAACCTCGGGACGCCCGCAGAATTTCTCCTGCGCCTGCCCGATGAAAACGGTGATCCGCTCCCTGCCTACAACGTCATCATGGCCTACTACGACAGCGGCCTGACCGAGCCGATCGACACGCTCCTCGTCCTTTGCGCTTTGCGGCAATTCCGCCAGAGCGCCGAACGGCAGGTTTCCATCAACATCTCCGCCCGCTCGCTGCTATCCGCCGACTTCATCAAGACCTTCCTCTCCCATCTTGAAAAGCTCCGCCTCGACAACCAGATTCGCGAAGGCGTCATCATCGAAATCCACGAAAGCGCTCCGACTCTGGTCATGAGCAAACACGTGTTGAGCCTCTTCCACCGCTTCGGTGCCCGCTTTGCGATTGACGATGTCGAACTCAGCCTCGGCGATGCCTTCCGCTTTTCCGAATTCGATGAGATCGCAAGCTTTATAAAAATTGACCGCAAACTCGTCTGCGCCCTGCCGGAATCACCGAATTCCCTGCCCGCCGCGCTGTCCTTCGTCCGTTCCGTCCTCCCCGATGCGAAAATCGTGGCCGAAGGCGTCCAGAGCGTCGAACACGCAAGGGAGTTGCATGAATTCTATCCTGAAATCGATTATATGCAGGGCTTGCACCTCCCCGACCGCGTCACCTTCCGCGAACGGTGGAATGAAACCTCCTCGTCACCAAGACTGGCAAGCAACAACTAAAAAAATCAACCTGTTTGATTAGAAACTACTGTACCCCAAGACATATTATGGTTATAAATTCACAGGGGTAAAAAGCCCCGAACCTTCGAGTTTGTTGACGCACGCCATGGCAGACGGCACTCTGAAAACGGTTCCCAACACTACTCTCTCCCCGGCAGATCGTCTGCTGAACAGGGAGATTTCGTGGTTGGCTTTCAACCAGCGCGTTCTCGAAGAAGCCCTCAATCCATATAACCCGCTTCTTGAGCGCGTAAGATTCTTGTCGATCGCAGCAAGCAATCAGGAGGAGTTTTTCATGGTTCGCGTAGCCGGCCTGAAAAGCCAGTCCTGCAAAAAGCGCCCGCCCTTGAGCCCGGATGGCCTGACCCCCGCGCAACAGCTAAAACTTATTCTTGAAGTAACGACACCCTTTGCGGAACAACTCCTGAAAACATGGAAAAAGATAAAAACGGAATTGAAAGAGCAGGGAATTAATATCGTCAAAACAGAAAGCCTTACGGATAGCGAAAAAAAATGGGCCAAACGCCACTTTATGGTGGAGATTTTTCCACTGATTACGCCAGTAGCCTTAGACTCCTCTCAACCCTTCCCTTTCGTATCTAACAAATCCGTGACATTGGCTTTAGGCCTGAACAACCGCAATACGTCCGAAAATCTCAAGACCCTGATTATCCTACCGCCCAGCCTCAAAAGATTCGTTCATCTGCCCGGCAAGGAGCATCGTTTGGTCATGATGGAGGATTTTATACTTCTTCACCTGGATCTGATTTTCCCGCTTCCTCTGGTGTACGAGGAGCATGCAGTCTTCAGCATTCTGCGCGACGCGGAAATGGAGGTCGATGACAAGCACGGCAACCTCGTCGAAACGGTCGCTATGGCGATCAACCGCCGAAAGCACGGCAAAGTCATCCGCCTGACAGTCAACGAAGGTTGCTCCGACAAAATGAAAGAATTTTTGACCGCAAATCTGCAACTGGCCAACGAAGATATCCTGACCTTCGGAGACCTGATCGGCTTGGCCGATATACGCGAACTGACTTCCCTGCCTGAACCTAAACTTCTTTTTAAACCCTTCGAACCCCGTTACCCGGAAAGGATCGACGACTTTGGCGATAATTGCTTCGCGGCAATCAAGAGCAAGGATATTCTTCTGCATCATCCCTACAAAAGTTTCGAGGTTTTTGTCGATTTCCTCCAGCAGGCTGCACATGACCCGGATGTCGTTTCGATCAAGCAGACGATTTACCGAACGAACAGCCGTTCTGCGGTGGTAGAATCCCTCATAGAAGCAGCAAGAAACGGAAAAGCCGTGACCGCTGTTGTCGAAATCAAGGCCCGATTCGATGAGGAAGCAAATCTCCGCTGGGCTGTGAATATGGAGAAAGCCGGCGTTCAAGTCGTATTCGGTATTCTGAAACTGAAGACCCATGCGAAAGTCTCTCTCGTCACCCGCCGCGAAGGCCAGAATCTCCAGCACTACGCACATTTCGGAACGGGCAATTACAACACCGACACCGCGAAAATTTATTCAGACCTCTCCCTGTTCACATCCGACCCCGGCCTTTGCCGTGACGCTGCAGTGCTCTTTAATTACATGACGGCTTTGACTCCGCCAGTTGGCCTCAAGCATCTTACACTGGCACCCTTCAATTTAAGAGAAACCCTGATCGCCCTGATACAAGCGGAGGAACTGAACGCAAAAAAGAACCGGCCCTCGGGGATATGGCTCAAATGCAATGGCCTCGCAGATCCGGATATTATAGAGGCGCTCTATAGTGCCAGCCAAGCTGGTGTGAACATCCAACTGATAGTTAGGGGCATCTGCAAGCTCCGTCCGCAGGTTCCAGGCCTTTCCGAAAATATCACGGTCAAAAGCATCGTCGGCCGCTTTCTTGAACATGCGCGGATTTATTGCTTTGCCCACGGCCGCGCCCTACCCTCCCGCGAGGCGAAGGTTTTCATCGCTTCGGCCGACCTCATGCGCCGCAACCTGGGTTTCAGGATCGAAACGATGGTGCCGATCCTCAACGAAACTGTTCATAAACAGGTTTTGGATGAAATCATGGTTGCGAATCTCAAGGATACAGCGCAAAGCTGGTATATGAACGCCGATGGTACTTATACACGCAAAAAATATAAGACGGACGCGTTCAGTGCTCACAATTATTTTCTGGAGCACCCCAGCCTGTCAGGCCGTGGAAAAGCCTCAGGCAAAAAGAACTGATACAAAAAAAGGTCGTATTGCGTAATCGGGATTAAAACGACGGTATGAGTATTTTTTTTAAAGGGCAGCCGGACCTGCCCCCCATAGCAATTATAGACATCGGCTCGAACTCCGTGCGGATGGTGATCTTCAGGAGCGCCGATCCTGTTCTAATTGAAAAAGAACAATGCTTTCTAGGCCGCGACCTTCTGAAAACGGGCCTTCTCCCTCCTAAGGCCTGCAAGAAGGTCCGCAAGACGATCAAAAAATTTATTGAAATAACGAAAGAACATAATATCAAAACAATAATCGCCATAGGAACCGCAGCTGTGAGAACGGCAACCGACGGGCCGGACTTTGTAAAGTCTCTGGAAAAGGAATTCGGCCTTTCCATCAGCATCATCCCCGGGGATGAGGAAGCCCGACTATCGGCTCTCGGCGTAATCTCCAGAGCGCCCTCGGCACAGGGCATAGTCGCGGACCTCGGCGGCGGCAGCATTGAACTGGCGCATGTGAAAGACGGCAAGGTCGGCAAAGCCCTGAGCCTTCCTCTGGGATCGCTGATTTTGGCCGACTACGGCAAAGATCTTCGCAAGGTTCTCAAGGAAAGTTTTTCGGGGCTGTCACCTGACTTTCGTAAAAAAGAACCGCTTTATGTGGTGGGCGGAACCTTAAGAGCAATCGCAAAAATCAGCATTAAGATGAGCAAACAGAAATATGAATTGCACGGCTACCGGATGTCCCGTAAACAGATCGCGGAAGTCTGCGAACACATCCGCGACCTCACTCCCTCCGCCCTCGTAAAAAAATACAAGGTTCAATCCTCCCGCGCCAAAACGCTCAAGCCCAGTACGATCTTGCTAGAGGAGCTGGTTGCAGAACTCGAAATCCCCGAAATCATTGTCTCTCTCGGCGGCCTTCGGGATGGGGTATTGCGGGAGTATTTTGAGCGGAAATCCAAAGCGAATTAATATGTTAAAACCTGCCCCTTGCCCTCCTTGCCCCATCCCCTAAAATAACGCCATAATCGGAGATTCGCCCTCTATGGCCAAACCACAAAAATCATTCGTCTGCCAGTCCTGCGGCGCCGTGACCCCGCGCTGGGCAGGCCGCTGCGAATCCTGCCTCGAATGGAACACAATATCTGAGGAAACGGCGGCGGCCAGCATCCCCAAGGGAATGAGCGCCAACAAGAAGGGCCGCGTGATCGACTTCGTGGATCTCCGCGCCGGAGCCAACGCCAGCTACCCCCGCTATATCACAAAGATCGGCGAATTCGACCGCGTGACGGGCGGCGGCCTTGTTCCCGGCTCGGCCACGCTGATCGGCGGCGACCCCGGCATCGGCAAGTCCACACTGCTCCTGCAGGTCGTCTGCGCGCTAAGCCGCAACGGCATACCCTCCGTTTATGTCTCGGGAGAGGAAGCCGTCGAACAAATCCGTATGCGCGCCGAACGGCTTGGCCTTGCTGACTCACCCGTTCAACTCGCCGCCGCCACCAACGTCCGCGACATCATCGACTCCGTAAAGGCCGCGCAGACGCCGCCAAAAATCCTGATCATAGACTCGATCCAGACCATGTATATCGACAATATCGACAGCGCCCCCGGCACGGTCACGCAGGTGAGAACATCCGCGCAGGAAATCATCCGTATGGCAAAAAGCCGCAACATCGCCGTGCTTTTCGTCGGCCACGTAACGAAGGACGGCCAGATCGCGGGGCCAAGAGTGCTCGAACACCTCGTCGATTGCGTTCTTTATTTCGAGGGTGACCGCGGCCACCAGTTCCGCATCCTCCGCGCCGTTAAAAACCGCTTCGGCCCCACGAATGAAATCGGTGTCTTCGAAATGGCGCAACAGGGATTGGTGGAGGTCGAAAACCCATCGGAACTCTTCCTCGCGCAGCGCAGTGAGGACGCTGCCGGAAGCGCCGTTCTGGCCGCGCTGGAAGGTACAAGGCCTCTGCTCGTCGAGGTGCAGGCTCTGGTGGCACGCTCCACCCTCGCCGCGCCGCGCCGCGCCGTTCTGGGGTGGGACCATAACCGCCTCGCCATGATCGTCGCCGTACTGGAAACGCGCTGCGGCATTTCTCTTTCCGGTCACGATATCTTCCTCAATATCGCAGGCGGAATCAGGATCGCCGAACCCGCCGCCGACGTCGCCGTCGCTGCCGCCCTCATCAGCGCCCTGAAAAATGAAGCCCTGCCCGCTGATACCGTCTTCTTCGGAGAAATCGGTCTGGCCGGGGAAGTGCGTCCGGTCACACAGGCCGATATCAGACTGAAGGAATCAGAAAAACTCGGCTTCAAAAAAGCAATCATCCCAAAGCCTGGAAAAAAAGCGGATAAGGAAAAGGATGGAAAAATCATCCTCCGCCCACTGACCCACATCCGCGAACTTGCTGAATATCTGGGGTAGATCACCGCATCCGGCTGATTCCCAAAATCGCCTGCGCGCAAAGCGTCTCCACCGGCATCGCCGTCTGCTTACACTGCGCCTCAAGCTCCAAAAGCCGCGTCAAAATCCTGTCCAGGGAAAAAACCGTCCAACTCTGCAACTGCGCTTTAAAAGAATCTTCAACCTTGAAAAACAGCGGCGGATGGAGTTTCTTGAGAGCTTCTTCCGTCCCGCTGCCCGCCGCAACCTCTGATTTCACGCGGTGCAGCCGCCGGAAATGATTCTGCAAAGCCCGCAACACGGCAACAAAAGGCACCCCCTCTGCAGTCAAAGTCATATAGGCCTTCAACGCCGCCTCCGTATTCCGCGCGCCCACACTATAGACCAGATCGTCGAACGACTGCGCCCCCGCCGCCCCGCACGCCGCCATCGCATCAACAACCGATATCGGCGTCTTCTCCGCGCCTTTATAAATGGAAAGCTTCTCAAGCTCACTCCGCACCTTCGCCCGGTCACCGGAAATATTCGCCGCCAGCCATTGCACCGCCTCCGGCTCGATACCATGCCCAAATTCCTGCAAGCTCTGCCGGATGATCCGCCCCAGATCGCGCACATCATCGACATAACAGGGCAGCGCGACCGCCGCTTTGCTCCGCTCGCACAAATCCCTCAACTTCGAATTCTTGCCCAACTCACCGGCAATCAGCAACACGAGCGAATGCTTCGAGGGGTTCTCCAAATAGGTCTTGATAAACGTGACGATCTTGTCTGCCGCATCCTCGACACGGATCAGCCGATCCCCGCCCATCATGGAGAGGGCGCTGGCTTCATCCGCCAATCGCGCCGAATCGTCGATAATCTGGTCGCTGGTCAGAACGGCAACGTTAAAGGGATCGTTGAGATCGGCCACAACGCTCTTGCCGATTGTGGCCGCCCGCTCCTTCACCAGCCCCGCATCCGGTCCGTAAATCAGGATCACCCGCGCCGCAGGGTCGGGCTTGGCCACGAAAGGCTCAATCTGTCGGAACGTAAGCTTCATGAGTCCTTATGGTAAGCCAACCGCGGGATTCGTCAAGCGCAACAGGCCGCGGCAGCTGTGCTTGCGCCCATGCGCGATAGATCCTTTTCAAACAGGATTTTCCCGCAGATATTCGGATTCTCAAAGACAGAAGGATCATAAAACTTCTGGTAATCCAGCAGATCCAAAAGCTCAGGAAATAAAATCCGGTTGACCTTCCCGTCCGTGCATCCGCTCCGGCAGATGGTCAGCAGCGGGATCATCTCCTCCTCGAACCCCAATGCATCCAGAGCGGGCTCGATAATGTCCGCGAACTTTTTGGCGAATTCCCGCATCGTTCCTGTTCCGTAAGGAATATCGAAAAATTTCCCGTCATGGTTCCGCGCGGCATGATAAGCCTGATTCAGTAACTCCCGCGCAACCTCAGGATTCTCAGGATCAAACCCGAACGCGGCCAGCAGCCCGTCAACTGTCTGCGCCAGAACATCGTCCTTGGCCAAAGCCCCGACAACCAAAAGAGCGGTTTGATGCTGATGCAGCCCGACTCCGAACATTCGCGCCTCATAGCGATGCCCGAAAACTTCGCCCGCAGAGTTTCTCAAAGCCGCGATCTTCACATCCGGCCACAGCACCGTCTGCGCGAAGAAATAATTGGTGGCCGTGTTCAGCCCCTTGTCCTTCAAGGCATTAAAACTCGTCCACTCCCCGGCGGGAACGCGCACGATTTTACCCTCCGCGTCGTAATAAACATAAAGCGGATTGTTCATGACATGGTCGATATGCGCGGCGATATATTCCTCACCGCTCCGTGCCGTCAGGACATACGAGGGAACACCGCCGCGCCCTTCCTTCAGCCCGTTGTGCCGTAGATTCATGCCGCTATGCCCGCGCAAGACCTTGCCCTGCGAGAACCCGGCGCTGTTATCGGTCAGCAAAAACAAAAACGGCGCCAGCAGATAAAGCCGCCGCACATTATCCAGCAAATGATCGGGCGTCGAATAACTCACCGACACCTGATTGGATTTGCTCACCGAGAAATATTCCGCGAACCCGCGCATATCGCTGCGATAGGGTTTGAAGAACGCATGATACCGCTCGACATTGACAATGCGCGAGAGCAAATCATCCGCGCTCTGCTCCGGCAATTCCTGAAAATACGAACGCTTCACGCCGATACGCTCCGCAACATCGGCCACGACCGCCATCTTTGTCCGAAGGTCATCCATCACCGAACGCAGCGAATCCAGCGGCGCGGCCATCGAGCTGACCTCCACCGTCTCGCTCGTCGGCTCGTTATGAACCCAGACCCCGGACCCCAGCGCGTCATGCGCCATATCTTTCAGCATATTGTTCTGCGCCACGCCGATCGGCTTCTGGCTGACGCGGTCAAAAAACGCCAGTTCGACCTCGACCCCCGCCTTGGCCTGATCGCCGACGCCCGTATAAAGCGATGAAACATCCTCCGGCCCGTAAATCAGCCGCGAATCCCCGGAATTGACATCAGACATGAAAAATCTTCCTTAACGGTCAAGGGAGGAACTATAACCCTTTTGCTATTCCTTTGCCAAACCGGGAAAGTTACAGAGTAACAGGGAGAAAGTGTAGGACTATAAGGCCGTAGAATGGCAAAAAAACACCCAGTGACTCTATATTCTAGTAGGAAATAGCCAAGCAAAATCAAATCACATTAATTTTCTTGCATTGTGGCCCACGCAATTATTTCTTGCCGCTCTTTCGGCGACAATTCGGGCCACCAGTCAAGAATATAAAATTTACCTTCCTTAATCGCCTTCAACAAAGAAACAGAAACCGTGCCTACCTGAGAATAAGTGCCCATTCTTCTCGGCGAAATCGATTTAAATGGATATCCAATAACACCGCATGATGATTCATCTTCCACAACACTAAGTAAATATGGAATATCTTCTTTACTTGGCCATCCGGCAAGAAAAATCCCTATATCATCTCGCGGAACGGAATCGTTAGGCGATAGTGTGTTTGTGTAGAATACTTCCAAAATTCTGTATTGTTTGATTTTCTGAATAAAATCTTTTGCGTTTAATTTTACTAACTCCTCAGTAGTAATTTTGCTAATTTCACTCTCAGAAAAACTAGATGAAAAACCGATTGCAAACCAAAATAGGCAACAGAAGAACAGCACCGTAGAAATAATTACGGTTGTATTTATAACGATAAGTTTATTTTTCATTACGGCAACGATTTCTATTTAACGCAAGGCTATAAAAAACTTACGACATTTAAGTTCTTTAATCTTCAAAAAAAATTATAGAAACTACAACCCTACCCCGCGCTGACCTCCCGCACCTCGGCCTCCGCAGCATCCAGCCCCGCATGAATCTCCGGCAAAACCTCGATCGGCTCGATCTCAATATAAACCCCGTCTTTGAGATCCTGCGCCGTGATGCCCAGCTCCTCGCGCAGGGATTTGCCGATCATCGCCAATTCAAGGAACCGCGGATCGTCCTTGGCCGAGTCCGCAAAATGCCCGGATGATCCCGGCGCGATCCCGTGATGGCCGGATTTCGCATCGAACATATGTTCGCGGATTTCCGCCTCGCAGGAGTGCCCGTTAATAACCACATTCAGCCGCTTTCCGAACCATTCCGGCTTCGCATCGCTCACGGCGATGCTGAGCTTCAGATTCCCGTGCGTATCCGCCCGTGCCACCACCGGCTGCTTGCTAAGATCGGGAATACGCTTCAAATCCAGAACCAGCTCCGTGTCGATGAAGTTGAACTGCTGCAGGAACTCGCGCCGCTCCGCGACGCTGAGCCCATCCTTCCATCCTTCATGAGCCTGACTCAGGTTGTAAGTCAGCAACTCCGAATACCACGGAAAGAAATCCCGCGACCGGAACTGGCTGCCCTCGGTCTGCACATTGACCTTGTAGATTTCCAGATCGCCCTTCTCCACCAGATCGCGGAAAAACGCGAAACTGTGCGGACTGACGCCGGAAACCACCGCCCCGTTCGGCAGCATCGCCGCATAGACATCCTCACCCTTGTTATTCCCCTCGACTCCCCGTTGCGCTAAACGTGGCGCGCAATTAATGAAAAACGTGTTCCCCGCCCCGCGCAACCGATACCGCGAAAGCTGCGCCAGATCGAACGCCCCCGCCCGCCAGTCCTGCGAGGGAATGTCGTGATAAACCCGCTGCGGCGGCGTCTGCCCGCTCAGCGTCGTGACGATGGCATGGATATCCGCCAGATTGACCTTGATCTCGCCCGCCGCCAGATCGGGATAGCCGCCATTATCGCTGATATAGGTGGACGTCACCGGCGACCAGGCCGGAAGGTTCGCATGAACTTTAAACGCGGCGGAGAGCGCCCCGGCCTTTTTGTAATCGCCCTGAAGCTGCTCGATCAAATCTTTCCCGATAAATTCGGGATTGGGAAGTGTGCGTCCCGCTGGAGTGTCTTGTGTCATTTGTTTTTCTCCTTACACAAAAAATAATAAACGCGCTTTCGCGCTGGCCCGTGAAACCGGAATGTAAGGGGGGAAAAGCTTTTCGGCTCTCGTTCACGCCCCGGCTTCAAAATTTGAAGACCACAGGCGGAGGAGTCCGGTCCGTGGTCGCTTTAGCTTTGATCTCGCGGTGCAAGCTGAACCTTCAAATGCCGCGGCAGCCCAAAGGCTACGTCCAGAAAATACGCCCGAAAGCCTTTTTCTGTCAAATATTTTCTAAAAAAGGCTTATTTCTTGAGATAAAGCCCCACCTGCAGCTCAATCTGCCGCGCCAGGTCGTTGAGGGCGTTATCCTTCGTATTCTGCTCCGTCACGCGGTTGGCGAACTCGCTGCCCAGAATATTATAGCTTCCAATCGAAACCAGATTCCGCTTCAAAACCGTCTCCCCGCTCGCCGTATCGACCAGCGTCATGGAGGTATTAAGTTTAAGCTGCCCTCGCGTCGCATCCGAAGACTTGGTGATATCCAGATCGGTCGTTGTTTCCCGGATCGGCTGGACCGTCAACTTGTATTTCGGCTGCACGGGCCGCCCCTGCTGATAAAATCGGTCGATCAGCGCGTTCCGCAGATACTGCCCGTCCCGATCAGGAATATTTTCAATCGCAACCTGCCCGAAATCGGACTGGATGGACGAACTCTGCGCCCCCTCGCCGGAAGACGCGCCGTACATCGGCGTAAATCCGCATCCCGAAAGCCCCAAAGCAGAACCACACAGCAACACGGTCAAAGCAATCTGTCTCATCCGATCACCACATTCACAATGCGGCCCGGAACCACAATCACTTTCCGAACCTGTTTTTCACCAATCGCACGCTTCACGTTTTCTTCGGCCAGCGCGATATCCTCCGCCGTCTTTTGATCGGCATTCGCAGGCAGAGTGATGGAGGCGCGCAGCTTGCCGTTCACCTGCACCCCGATCGTCACCGTATCGGCAACCAGAAGCGCCGGATCGACCTCAGGCCACGGCTCCTGCGCCAGCAAACTCTTATGCCCCATCTTCTCCCACAACTCCTCCGCCAGATGCGGCATGATCGGGTTGATGAGAATGATAAAGACCTTCGCCGCCTCGGCCAGCGCCGCCTTCTCATCCGCGGAACTCGCCGCAAAAGCCGTAAACCCGTTATAGAATTCGCGGATTTTCGCCACCGCCTTGTTCATATGAAAGGCTTCGATATCCTCGCCCACGCCTTTGATCGTCTTGTGCGTCAACCGCCGCAGATCAAGAGCCTTCGGAGAATATTCGCCTTTGAAAGTCTCGGCCCCTGACAAATCCAGATCGTGGATCGCCGAATAAACCCGGTTCACAAAACGCCACGCGCCCTCGATCCCCGCCTCCGTCCATTCCAGATCACGCTCCGGCGGCGAGTCGGACAAAATAAACAACCGCGCCGCATCCGCCCCGTAAGTCTCCAAAATATCTTCGGGATCGACAACGTTCTTTTTCGATTTCGACATCTTGATCGTCGCCCCGACCTTTATGGGCGCTCCGGTCTGTGCGTGAACAGCCGCACCATCTTTCTTGACGATATCCGCAGGAAACACCCATTTGCCCTCAGCATCCTGATACGTCTCATGCGTCACCATCCCCTGCGTAAACAACCCGAGAAACGGTTCGTCGCAATCGACATAGCCGCAATCGCGCATAATTTTTGTAAAGAACCGGGCATAAAGAAGATGCAAAACCGCGTGCTCCACCCCGCCGATATACTGCTCCACCGGCATCCAGTATTTCGCCTTGTCCTTGGCCACGGGAATTTTCTCATTCTTGGGATCGCAATACCGGAACTGATACCAACTCGACTCAAAAAACGTATCGAACGTATCCGTCTCGCGCCGCGCCGCCTTCCCGCATTTCGGACAATCGACATTCTTCCATGTCGGATGATGTTCCAGCGGATTCCCCGGCTTATCGAAGCTCACATCATCAGGCAGCGTCACGGGCAACTGATCTTCGGGAACAGGAACAACCCCACAAGACTCACAATGAATGACAGGGATCGGGCAACCCCAATACCGCTGCCGTGAAACGCCCCAATCCCGCAAGCGGAACTGCGTGGTCCCGAAACCCGTGTTGTTGACTTCGCACCGTTTGATCACTTCCGCCTTCGCGTCCTCGACCTCCATCCCGTCCAGCCACTGCGAATGCGCCAGCTTGCCGGGTCCGTTATAGGACTCCTTCGAAAGGTCGATCCCCCCGTCGGGAATCACGACAGGCAAAATCTCAAGCTTGTATTTCGTGGCGAACTCATAATCCCTCTGGTCATGCGCCGGAACGCCGAAAATCGCTCCCGTCCCGTAATCCATCAAAATGAAGTTGGCGATATAAACCGGAACCTCCCGCCCCAATAACGGATGCGTGGCCTTAAAGCCTGTATCGAACCCAATTTTTTCCGCCTGCTCGATAGCCGCTTCCGAAGTCCCCCCCGCCCGACATTCCTGCTGAAACTCCTCGAAGCCCTTCTTGTCTCCGGCCAGCTTCGCACTCAACGGATGATCCGGCGCCAGAGCAAGAAACGAAGCGCCGAACAACGTATCCGGCCGCGTCGTAAACACTTCGATTTTCTCTTCCCGCCCGACGATATCCCACTGGAATTGCAGCCCCTGGGATTTCCCGATCCAGTTGGCCTGCATGATCCGCACCTTCTCCGGCCAGCGCGGCAGGTTATCAAGGCAGGATAACAATTCCTCGGCATAATCGGTGATTTTCAAAAACCACTGGTTCAGCTTCCGCCGCTCGACGGGCGCACCCGTCCGCCAACCCTTGCCGTCAATCACCTGCTCATTCGCCAAAACCGTATTATCCACCGGATCCCAGTTGACGATGGACTCTTTGCGGTAAGCGATCCCCTTCTCAAGGAATTTCAGGAACATCGCCTGCTCATGACGGTAATAATCGGGATCACAGGTGGCTACTTCCCGTTCCCAGTCAATCGACAGTCCCATCGACTGCAACTGCGTCCGCATCGTGCGGATATTCTCATGCGTCCATTTTTTCGGATGCTCTCCGCGCTCTATGGCAGCGTTCTCAGCAGGAAGCCCGAAAGCATCCCACCCCATCGGGTGAATGACGTTAAAACCCTTAGCCGTGCGGTACCGCGCCACCACATCGCCCAGCGTGTAATTCCGCACGTGCCCCACATGAATCCGCCCCGAAGGATATGGAAACATCTCCAGCACGTAATATTTCGGTTTATCGGATTGCTCGGAAACGGCAAAAGACTGGCGCTCGTCCCAGATGCGCCGCCATTTCTTCTCGGTATCCTTGATATTGTAACGCTCACTCATCCCAAAGACTCCGGGCCGTTATCCGGCCCGGTCCTGTATCAATTACAAATAAAACAGCTGTATTATTAGTCGGTCTCGCCCAGATGAGCAACCCGCAACTGCCGCGCCCGGGTCAGGATCGCATCCTCAAGTTTGCGCGTCGTATCCTCAGCCACCTTGGCATCGGCCCAGCCGCTGCCGCTCTTGACTTGACGGAAAGCCTTGACCTTAACGCCGTCAGACTTCAACTCGCGGCCCATAATAAAGACGTTCAACTTCAAGCGCTCATTCGGTGTTTCCGGCGCGGTATACCATTCGGTCAGGATCACCCCGCCGAACGGATCGGCGCTGGCCAAAGGTATGAACGAGACAGTATCCAAAGCCGCCCGCCACAAAAACCCGTTAACGCCCACAGCGCTGGTCCCGGTATCGTCCTTCTTTTTCTTGCCCAGAAGTCCACCCTCGCCAAAAATACTATCCGGCTTCTCATAAATATTATTGTCGCCCGACAATTCGCGGTTAGTGCTGGTGGGATACTTTTCCTCACCTTTGATTACACCGCACCCGGAGAGCGAAAGTCCGGTCAAAGCGCAGACAATAATATGACAAGCAGAACGACGCCGATTTGATTTCATTATGGTGTATCCCTGAAAAATTTCTCTTCATTTAGCACGCACACCCCAAGCGCTCAAGCCATGTTTTTTCGTGCTTGCGCTTGATGAACAATACGAATTAAACTGAGCTTTCCTGCGCAAGAAAATCATGTGGCAAAAATACCACGACTAAAAAGTTTTTAAAGACGTCCTCCCGCAAAGTGCGTTGACCCCCTTATCCTTTGCTGGCCTAATGGCACTGTTCACTGCTCTGGTGAGCATTTTTAATCCTTTAAGGTATCTGACGGGGTTAGTATGCAAACTGCGGCGGTATACGCTCTAAGCAAAGTTTTAACTGGAGGAATATTATGAAAAAACTTCTTTTGACCAGCGTCGCGGTCAGTGGTTTGGCTCTCGCAGCCACCCCTGCACGCGCAGAGGTCGAACTCGAGCTCGGTGGTTACTTCAAGGGCTACATGGCTTGGGTTGACCAAGACGAGGTTCCTGGTAGCGAACTCAATGACATCGACATGGTCCGCGACACCGAAGTCCATTTCGGCGGCGAAACCACCCTCGACAACGGCCTGACGGTCGGCGCACACATCGAAGCAGATGCTGATGGCGGCGATGGCTTCGGCGTTGACGAATCCTACCTTTACATGTCCGGCGACTGGGGCCGCGTTAACGTTGGTGCCGAAGACGGCGCAGCATACCTCCTGCAGGTAGCCGCTCCCTCTGCCGACAGCAACTATGACGGTCTCCGCCAGTTCGTATCTCCATTCAACTCCACCGTTGCTGGTGTTGATTTGAACACGGACTACGCTGTTGATCCCTCTGGTAAAGCTGACAAACTGACCTACCTGTCGCCCGTATTCAACGGCTTCCAGGCGGGCGTCACCTTCTCGCCTGACACCGACTCTGCTGGCAGCTTCGGCATCGGCACTGATGACGTTGCTGGCGAAATCGGCCGCACCTATGAACTCGCCGCTCGTTACGAAGGCGAATTCAACAACATCGGCCTGATCCTCGGCGCTGGTTACTCTTACGGCGAACTGGAAGATGAAGCGACTGCTGATGACGATGACCGCCAGGTCTGGAACGTTGGTCTTGACCTCGATGTTGGTCCTGTTGGCGTCGGCGCAGCATACGTGTCCGACAACCTTGCCAATGAAGATGATGAATCCGACACGATCGTGGTTGGCGTAGATTACACGACCGGCCCTTTCAAGATCGGCGCATCTTACCTGAACGAAGATCGCGAAAACGATCAGGAGCTCGACCGTTACTCTGGCGGCGTTAACTACGAATACGGCCCTGGAATGAGCTTCCGCGGCACGCTGACATTCGTTGACGCTGAAGAAGACGGAACTGGCGGCGACGATGCTGATGGCGTTGCTCTGCTCGTTGGAACGCAAGTCGAATTCTAATCGAATTCTTCTCGTATAAAATTTCGAAGGGGCGCTCTCAAGCGCCCTTTCTCTTTTTTTCCGGTTGTTTTATCGTGCCCCTATGTCCATCAGAGAAAACCTGAATCACATCCTCCAGAACATCGAAAAAGCCGCCCGGAAATGGGACAGAGCATCCCAAGAGATTCACCTCGTCGCGGTCAGCAAAACCCAGCCACCCGAAAAAATTCGCGAAGCCCTCGATGCTGGACACCGCCTGTTTGGTGAAAACCGCGTTCAGGAGGCCATCACCCACTGGAAAGACATTAAGCCCCTCTATCCCGATCTTAAACTCCACCTCATCGGACCTCTCCAAACCAACAAGGTGAAAGAGGCCGTATCGCTCTTCGACATGATCGAAACCGTAGACCGCGAAAAACTCGCCCGCGCTCTCGCGGCTGAAATGCAAAAACAGGAACGCTCGATCCCCTGCCTGATCCAGGTGAACACAGGACACGAGGAACAGAAGGCAGGCATCCCGCCGGAAGCCCTCCCCGCATTTCTGAAACTCTGCCGCAAAGATTGCCGCCTCGATATCCGCGGCCTTATGTGCATCCCCCCGGTGGACGAACCCGCCGCACTTCACTTCGCTCTGCTCAAAAAACTCGTCGCAGAAAATAACCTCAAAGACCTGAGCATGGGCATGAGCGCCGACTACGAAAAGGCCATTCCGCTCGGCGCGACCTACATTCGCGTCGGAACCGCCCTCTTCGGCCCCCGCCTTTGATTTCAGGTATTCAGATTAAGGAAATGTGAAGCCCGCGCCTGCTCCCCCTGCGCCTTGGCATACTGATGCGCCGCCCGCCCCGCCTCACCCTTGTATCGCAGGGACGGCGCGTCTTCCCCATCCCGTCCATCGACAAGAGAAAGCGCAAAGCCCAACGGCTCCTTCCCCGTCCCATCCTCAATAACCGCACTCACCAGCCCACTCGCCGCTCCCAAAGGTCCGCCGAAAACCCCGCCCCCGATAATCTGACTGATGGGCTTGATCTGGTCCCCGGTGATCGCCCGGTAGAAAAAGCTTAAAATCGGGATATGCTGCAACGGATTAACCATATCCAGCAGATCGAAAAACCCGAACGGCTCTTCTTCCGTATTTGAAGATGCGTTTTGCGGCTCCTTTTGCACCTCCTCCAGCGTATCCCGGAAACTATTGCCGACCGTATAGACCGAAGACTCCCCCTCGACCAGCTCCAAATCCTGTACTTTTGGCGGTTTTTTCTCCCAGGACGGAATCGGCCCGGCCGCACGATCATTGGAAACCATACGGAAAAACCGAGGGTTTCCGCCATTATGCGAAGAATATATGTCGGTTTGGGTGGTCGCAGAAGAATCCAACATGGAAACACCGTTTACGCATTAACAAGCTGATTTCTGCAACTCCCGTTCCAAGTCGCCTCTTTTCAAGCTAAAATCAACCCATGGACAAAGAACACCCTACCCGATGGACCCTGTATGCAGACCCCAGCTCATGCGTATTTCTCGCCGATTTTCTAAAAAATTCCGGGTTTCTGGAAAAGATAAAACTGGAACCCGCCACGGACACGAACGGGGTAATCCGGGCCGAAGCGGTGAACATCCCTGCCCTGATATTCAAAACCCCGATCAGACTGGGCGAATTGCTGGACACACTAAACAAAACAAAACCAAGCAATCCCAAAAGCAGGAACATAATCGATCACAAGGCCTTTACTCTGGACAAAACGCTCGGAACTCTGAATCTGAAAAAGTTCCCAAAATCACAAGAAATAAGGCTGACGGAAAAGGAAGTTGCAGTTATTGATTATCTCTACAGCAACAGCCATCGCACCGTATCGCGCAAGGAGTTACTGACCGCAGTCTGGGACTATGCTGAAAGCGTTGAAACCCACACGCTGGAAACTCACATTTACCGTCTGCGCCAGAAAATCGAAGTCGACCCTTCGGCCCCCCGAATACTATGCACCGACGAAAACGGCTATACGCTCAAGGGATAAAGATCAAATCGGCAGTTCCTGCTTGGCTTTGACGATAGCCGCCGCGAGACTGTCGATCAGGCTTGCCCCGCGCTCGACTTGAAGACGGTCAATGCTTTGTGCCGAAAGCAATCTTAAATCTCGGATCAAACGGGTGATTTGCTGGATGTCCTCGGAATAACTCGGGGTCTGTTCCGAAACGTCCGGCTTTTGATTTTTTCGGGCAACTTTACGCGAAACATGGGCCGCATGGGCATAGGCTTTCGCCGCCTCCGCAGCCTTTAGGCGCAAAGCCTCAACGCCTGCCGTTGGCCTTTGTGCAGAAGCCTCGGGAACGTAATCTACGGACAGACTCTCCTCAGCCGTAAGCCCATACTGCCGGATCAGAATGCTTTCAAGAAACAGTAACAGCGCCTCGGTAGAGACAGTAGCCTCATCCTCGTCAAAACGACCAGGGGAATCATCCTCCCGCCCCTCTCTCCTGTATCCGGAAAAACCAGAACCTTGCCCCAATAGCCCGTAACGCGTATCGGCGCCTTCGGCCTCACGCGGCTTGTAAGGACCAATAATCGGACCCAGCTTCGTATCCATCGTGCATAAGCATTTCTATAATATATGCCCCCACAATAGCAGAAACCTCAGGAAATCTGCAAATATTTCAGCAAAACGGGCAAAACCTCATTTTTTGAGGTCAAAGGGATGGGGGTACTTAAGATCCTCGGGCAGATTCTTAAGCTTATACTCTTCGGCATACCACGGCGCGACAAAATCCCAGAGTTGCACCATAGAGTCGGTTTCGTTACTTTTAAACTCACATTTCATGTAAGCAATATCGCCGATCATTATCCACTGAGACATAGTGCCAATTTTAATGGGCGCAGAATGATCAGCATTTGTTGGCCTAACATCAATAGTAATCAAGGCATCATAATTATTATTCGGTTCAGGTAGTTTTTCTTTAATGACCTCATAATGCTCCTGCTTAAGCGATATATCGGCAAAGAAGGCAAGTCGGTTAACGATCAACGAAACCCACTCATTGTGGCCATATGGATAGGAAAAAGTTGGAATATACTCATCATCTTGCTCTGGAAACTGAAAAAAAATCCTCGCAGGCTGATCACCAACCGGTGGCGTGTAATGAACTTGTACAATTGTCTCAATATGAAGAACATCCTTTTTTGGATCAAATTGTCCGTAACCAGAACCTAAACGGATAGTTTCATTGATAAGAAAATCTTCTTTGTCCGACTCCGGCAGCTCCTTATAACGCTGGCCAGATTTAACCCAAAAATCAAAATCAGGCGACTTCTGACCTAAATGAAAAAAAGCAAAAACCCCCCTCTCAATCTGAGTACTGCCCCCAATAGGCAGAGCTTCGGAAAATGCACGGAGAGCAAAAAAAGTGCTAAATGCCCAGCAGAAGGAAAAAAAAACGAAACAATTTCTCATAAAAGTGCAAGACAGGGGCTAAAGCTTTTTATGCTATTATTAATACCATGACTGAGGATATTCACAAAGTGCCGTTTTACAAAAAGACAAATATAGACGAAACAAGCCTATGGCTTAAAGAAACCTTTGACGTAAAAAAATTGGAACCACCAAATTACATACAGACAAAAACTAGATCAAAAATAAAAACAAAAACATTATTAGAAAATACGGCCATCACTGTTTCATATAATCAAAAAAATGAATATTCCTCAGCACAGATAACAAATAGCAAAGTAAAAAAAAACTATGGCAAAAAGAAAAAAAGGAAAAATCTGCCCAGAATAGACCACGAAATCGACCTGCATTATTTAAGTCAGGCCCAGTCTTATGAAGTTATTATTGCAGGATTGCAATACGCATACGACAATAACAAGACTTGTGTTCTCATCATAACAGGGAAAGGCTCAATAAAAAGCAAGGATTCCGATACAACTAAGGGAATACTTCGTAAGAATGTGCCAAAATGGTTGGAGAGTCATACCTTAAGCAAAATTATTTTAAAAGTATGTCCGGCAGACAACTCCCACGGCGGAGAGGGCGCGTTATATGTACAGTTAAGAAAAAAACCCAAACTTAAAGCCAACACTGACTGGCCGTATTAATCGGGTCTGGACCCAATAATTACCCACATCCCTGTTGGAAATTAGGTAGGACTTGCGTAAATATTCAATACACCTATGTCAGCCCTTTAAAAAAGCCTTGGTTTTCTCCTTAAGGTAAGGAAACCAACCTTTTGGTGTCGCCATACTTATCTGTAAATTCTATATAGGGATCTTCTGTTGCAGCATTTAAACCGATAACCATTCTATCCTGGCCATAAGAATCTTTAAATATCAGCGTCGGAACATCTGTAAGATTATTTAAGCGTAAGAGCATCCTGAGCCTCTGCTTACGATCATGCAGTCCAATCAGAGGTTGGCCTTTTTCCTTATAACCAGAGTACGTCCCCATTTGTAGACGAACATTTTCCCTCTCATCAAAAAGGAAAAAAGTACCTTGTGAAATCTGCCCAGGCCCTAAATACGCGATTCTATGAGACTCTGAATTATAAAGATCGACCATACTTCGAGCAGAATCGATTTTCTCCTCAGGAGCAGCGGCCAGAAGTGGGGAGGAGTTAAAAATTATGGCCCCCGCAACCCCGCCGGTAAAACCAGTCAGCAGAGTAACAAACGTCCGTATAAATTTTTTCATCGCAACCTCAAGAATAACAAGTACTAAGCCTCAAAGAATAAACTTGCTCAAATCGGCCGATTTGACAAGCTCCTCGACATTCTTGCGAACATAATCAGCAGTAATCTTAACGCTCTCTCCGCCCCGGTCGCTGGCCGTAAAACTGATCTCCTCAAGAAGTTTTTCCATAACCGTATGCAGCCGCCGGGCACCGATATTCTCGACATTTTCGTTAATTTCAAATGCCAAGCGAGCAATCTCATCGATCGCCTCTTCCTCGAATTCCAGAGTAACTTTCTCGGTCCCGATCAACGCCTTGTATTGCATGATCAAACTGGCCTCGGTTTCCTTCAGGATGCGCGTAAAATCCTCCCGAGTGAGCGCCCGCAACTCAACCCGGATCGGCAAACGCCCCTGCAGTTCAGCCAGCAAATCCGAAGGCTTGGCATAATGAAACGCCCCGCTGGCGATAAACAGGATATGATCCGTCTTCACCGGCCCGTGCTTGGTGGCAACGGTCGTCCCCTCGATCAGGGGCAGCAAATCCCTCTGCACCCCCTCGCGGGAAACATCGCCCCCTCGCAAATCCTGCCGCGCTGCGATCTTGTCAACCTCGTCGATGAACACGATCCCGCTCTGCTGGACCATATCCAAAGCGGTGGAAACGATTTTATCCTGATCGAGAAGCTTATCCGCCTCCTCCTCGATCAAAACCTCATAGCTGTCCTCAACGCTCATTTTCTTGCGCTTCTTGCGGTCGCCGCCGAACGCCTTGCCGAAAATATCGTTCATATTGATCATACCCATGGAGGCACCAGGCATCCCGGGAATATCGAGCATTCCACCCATCGGGTTTGCGCTGTCCCGAACATCGATATCAACCTCGCGCCCGCTCAATTCGCCTTTCCTCAACTTTTCCCGGAAAGCCGCCCGCGTCCCCTCGCCCGCCGTCTGCCCGACCAAAGCATCCAGAATACGCTCCTCGGCATAAACCTCCGCCTGCGCGATGACCGATTTCCGCAGGGTGTCCTGCGTCATGCGGATAGCGACCTCAGTCAAATCACGGATGATGGACTCAACATCCTTGCCCACATAACCCACCTCGGTAAATTTCGTAGCCTCCACCTTGATAAACGGCGCTTGCGCCAGCTTAGCCAGCCGACGGGCAATCTCCGTCTTCCCCACCCCCGTCGGCCCGATCATCAGGATATTCTTGGGGTAAACCTCCTCCTGCAAAGCGGGATCAAGCTGGCTGCGCCGCCAGCGGTTCCGAAGCGCGATAGCCACCGCCCGCTTGGCCTCCTTCTGCCCGATGATAAAACGGTCAAGTTCCGAGACGATCTCGCGGGGGGAAAACGAAGCAACGGTGGTGGAAGACGGATGTTTTGATTTGTCTGTCATATGAACTCTGGAGGCCAGCATGCCCTAACCTAGCGTGTTTGAATACTGTTGGGAATAGCGCCATAAGCACCAAACGTCAACAGAAAGACAAAAATGGAATTGAGAATGATTTGCTTTGTAAGACCAAAAAAAAACAGGCATAATGCCACCTGAAAACTCAATACACATATATAAGATTAAATATTCCTGCCTATACTGTGAATTGAATACCATGGATAATTGAGAGAAAAATATGGAAGAAGTATCGCTGACGTTCGGCCAAGAAGCTTTTATGTGGGCCGTCTTTTTTGTGATTGTCCCTGTCGTATTATATCTCGATCTTCATGTTTTCAATAAAAAAGACCATGTGATCGGGCTGGAGGAAAGTCTGAGAATGAGCGGCGCCTACTTCGGCCTCGGCCTGCTCTTTGGCCTGTATGTCTGGTATAATATGGGCGACGACCACGCCCTGAACTACTATACGGCCTTCGTCATCGAATATTCCCTTTCTCTCGACAATCTGTTTGTCATAACGGTAATTTTCTCGACCTTCGCCATCCCGAAGGAATACCAGCACCGTGTTTTGGTATGGGGCATCATCGGCGTGATTCTGATGCGCGGGGTGATGATCGGCGCGGGCGCAGCGATAGTTCACCAATATTCCTGGGTGTTGCTGCTGTTTGCGGCGATCCTGATAGTGACCGGAATAAAAATGCTGATGATGAAAAGCCACGATGAAGAAATTGATAGCTTCGAAGACAAGGCATATGTCAAGTTTTTGAAAAAACACATTAATTTCACCACAGAGCTTCACGGCCACGATTTCTGGGTTCAGAAAAAAATCTCCGAAACATCCGAAAAGATGGGCTGGTTTGCAACCCCCCTTCTCCTCGCCCTGGTCATTGTGGAAGTCACCGACCTGATGTTCGCCTTCGACAGCATCCCGGCAGTCTTGGCGATTACAACCGAACCCTATGTTGTTTACGCCAGCAATATTTTCGCCATCCTGGGCTTGCGGGCCTTGTTTTTCGCCGTGGAAAATCTTCTAAGCCGCTTTATCTTGATGAAATACGCCCTTTCGATCGTCCTCATCTTTATCGGCGGCAAGGTTTTCTATAACGAATATGTCGGCCATATCAGTCCTGCGATTTCACTGGCCATCACGCTGTTCATCCTTCTGTCAGGAATGGTCTTCTCCGTCCTGATTACCAGCAGCCGGGAAAGCGCCCAAGCCAATTCTCAGGGGAATGAAAAACACTAGACGCTAGATTTTTTTAGTAAATTTTAGCTGATAGCGGCAACCGCAAAAACTCAAAGAGTTTCAACGACAACATTCTGGTTGGTATAAACGCAGATATCAGCCGCGATCTTCATCGCTTTACGGGCGATATCTTCAGCACTGAGGTCTTCACGGTCATAAAGCGCCCGCGCCGCCGCAAGCGCATAATTGCCGCCCGACCCGATACCGATCACACCGTCCTGCGGCTCCACA
This sequence comes from Alphaproteobacteria bacterium, assembly GCA_018000295.1. Lineage (GTDB taxonomy): Bacteria > Pseudomonadota > Alphaproteobacteria > Micavibrionales > Micavibrionaceae > JAGNKE01. The sequence continues at coordinate 54,919 of JAGNKE010000005.1, forward strand.
ACATCACCGTTGCCAGTCAAAATCAGGGAAGTCTCCTTATCCGCCACAGCCATCAGAGCTTCCAGACGTCGCAGATAACGGTCCGTCCGCCAATCCTTGGCCAACTCCACGCACGCCCGGGTTAACTGTCCCGGATGCGCCTCCAGCTTGGCCTCCAGCCGCTCGAACAAAGTAAACGCATCGGCGGTCGATCCGGCAAACCCGGCAATGATATTATTATCGCGCCCCAAGCGCCGCACCTTCCGGGCATTAGCCTTCAGGATCGTTGGCCCCATGGACACCTGCCCATCGCCGGCCACTACCACAACGCCGCTCTTGCGGACAGAAAGGATTGTTGTACCGCGCCAGTTCTGCGCCTTTGCATAGTCAAAAGAGGGATCGTTCATGCCCTAAGGTATTGCCCTATAAGCCTGCCAAGTCAAGTGCCGAAAATTTTTCTCGCCTGTGCCCGAAAGCCGGAATATGTTACGGTTCTTTTAAAGCTTTTGGCGTATTCAGTAGGACATGAGTGAGCAAAATGCCCAAAGATAAAAGCGGCAGGGCGCGGCAAGCGTCCGTAACCCGCAAAACCAAGGAAACCAGCGTATCCGTCACAGTCAACCTGGACGGGGCAGGGGTCTTTGACATAAAAACAGGAGTAGGGTTCTTCGACCATATGCTCGAACAACTCGCCAAACACGCCCTCATTGACCTGACCATAAAAGCCGAAGGCGATTTACATATCGACGCCCACCACACCGTTGAAGATACGGGCATAACGCTCGGACAAGCTATAAGACAAGCACTCAGCGATAAAACCGGAATCCGCCGCTACGGTCATTTCGACCTTGTGATGGACGAAGCGCGCTCAACCGTTGCCCTCGACCTCTCGAACAGACCCTATCTCATTTGGGATGTCCGCTTCTCGCTCCAGCGGCTGGGCGATATGGACACCGAACTCTTTCAGGAGTTTTTCAACGCCCTCGCCCAAAGCGCAGGAATTACCCTGCACTGCGAAAACCGCTATGGCACCAACAACCACCACATCATCGAAAGCCTGTTCAAGGCCTTTGCCCGCGCACTGCGTATAGCCATGGAAACGGATCCTCGCAACACCGACACACTCCCAAGCACCAAAGGCGCTCTGTAAATAAGCCTACCAGAAACGCTTGTCGCTCTCTTTGTTGCCGATCGTCATGATCCCCCAGGACACGGCCGCGCACAAAACGCCGCATTGCAGGCTCAGCGTATTCGCCTCAAGCGAGAGAAACCAGAAAAAGATATTATTGACCATTCCCGCCAGCACACCGAACAGCAGGTAATTGACCAACGTACCGGCCTTCCTTTTTTCAAGAAAAATCATGGCCGGCAAACCGATCATAAACATCAGGATGTAAGCCATTGTAATGCCGATAAACAGCAGCATCCCGATAGAAGCGATGCTCATAAACGAATCTTCAATATTAATGATCGGCGAAAGTAAAACAAAGAAAATGACAAGCACTAGAATCCCGAGAGGAGGGGCGATAAAACACACATACCCCATCCGTGTCTTGACGGTGACTTCCGTAAGCCTCTGGATTTCTTTTTCAACCAAAGCCTGATTAGGGGCATCTCTGCTCATAGCCAGCATTGTAAATGAAGCTGCAGGCGATTGTCAGTGGAAATATTCAGACCTTGCGGCGTCTGAGGACTTCGCCGTGCGCGGGAAAGCCCTCATACAAGGTTAAAACTTCGACATCGTCCTTAAGCGCAAGAAACCCGGCTTTATCACAGCGGGAAATCGACGTACGCTTGAGAAAATCCCACACCGAAGTACAGGAGTAAGTATGGGCCCACCCGCCAGTTGGCAGAACATGATTAACCCCGATCCCATAATTACCAAGGGAGGAGGGCGTATATTCACCGATCAGAATCTCCCCTGCATTCCTGATATACTCGAGCATCTCTTGGCCGTTTTTAACCTTTAAATGCAGGTGTTCCGGCGCGTACAGATTGGCAAACTCCAGCGACTCCTTCAAACTGCCGGTCAAAACGATACCTCCGTAATCGCGTATAACATGGTGACAAATCCCTCGGTGCGGCTCCGGCAAGGACTCGACCACTTTTGGCATATTGTCCCGCACATACACAGCAAGAGGCTCGTGATGGGTAACCAGCAAGGCCGCAGAGTCCGTCCCATGCTCCGCCTCATTCAGAATATCAAGAATCGTATTGTCCGGATCCGCACTCTCATCCGCAAGAACAATGGACTCGGAAGGTCCGGCCGGCATCCCCGGATCAATCATATCGGACAAAAGCTTCTTAGCCGCTGCCACATACGGACTGCCCGGCCCCAGAACTTTTCGAACCCTCGGAACACTTTCAGTGCCGTAAGCCAACGCGGCAATCGCCTGCGCGCCCCCGCATTTATAGACATTCTCAACCCCGCACAAACGCGCCGTAAACAGGGTTGCCGCATCAGTAGTACCTTCCGCCGTCGGCGGACTGACGATGACAATCTCCCGAACGCCCACAATCACGGCGGGAACAGCGAGCATATAAAGCGCCGAGGGAAACGCCCCCTTGCCCCGAGGCACGTACAGCCCCACAGAGTCAATCGGCGTCACCTGCTCACCCGCCCACACGCCCGGCTCGACCTCCACCATCCACTGCCGCTCGACCCGCCGCATTTGTTCCGCATGAAACGCCTTCACGTTTTTCACGCATCGCCGGATCGCCTGTTTCAGGCGCTCGTCCAGTTGGCGTTCAGCGGCCTCGAATTCTTCATCGGTAGCCTTAAGCGCGGATAATGAAGCCCCTTCGAACTTTTTCGCATAATCGATAAGCGCCGCATCTCCGCGCTCACGAACATCAAGAATGATCGGACGCACCTGCTCGGTCACGGCCTCAATATCCGCCTGCGCCCGCCGAAAAATGCGCAGCCGCGTGGCATCATCGGTCTCGTTCCAGCGGTAAAATGCAACAGTCATTGTGTCTTGTATCTCTTTACAGTAAAACAGGGAAAATCCCCGCCCGGACATGGGAAGGACATACAACGAAAAGCGGCCCATGGCAAAAGAAACTGTTGTGATCATCGACTACGGCTCGGGCAACCTGCGCTCCGCCGCCAAGGCCTTCGAGCGGGTCGGGCGCGATGAATCCCTTGATCTCGATGTAAGAGTCTCAAAAGACCCCGATAATATTCGCAAGGCCACACGGATTGTGCTTCCGGGGCAGGGCGCTTTCGGCGACTGTATGCATGGCCTTTCAGAAATTCCAGGCATGATAGAAACGCTCAAGGAGACCGTAAAGAAAAACGCCACGCCTTTTCTGGGAATCTGCGTGGGGATGCAACTCATGGCCACCCGCGGTCTCGAGCATGGCGCCCATGCGGGATTGAACTGGATCGAAGGCGAAGTGGTGCCTATACAAACCGATGACCCGTCCCTAAAAATCCCTCATATGGGCTGGAATGATCTCGCGTTTCCCTCGGCATCCATCCAGCAGGACAACCGCCATTTTGTGCTCCGCAACATAAGTTCTGCAGATAATTTCTACTTTGTTCACTCTTTTGTGTTCAAATGTAAGCAGACGCATCACGTTCTGGCCCTCACAGATTACGGCGGTTTTCAGAATGCGATCGTCGGCAGGGACAATATGATCGGTGTGCAGTTTCACCCCGAAAAAAGCCAGAAGGCAGGACTGAGGTTAATCGCAAATTTTCTGGACTGGAAACCATAATGGCACAAACTGCGAATGATTATTTAGGAGACGATCAAGGAGTAACCCGCGGATGAACGAGAAAAAGAACGTCAAGACTCTGCCACCCGTCTTGAAAGTCGAGCATCTGAATACCCTCAACCGCGGCGACTTGAACGACCTGTGCGATGCGACAAACGCAGCCATCGAAAGTGGCGGCGGTTTCGGCTGGGTCCGCCCCCCCGAACGCGATGTGCTCGAACGCTACTGGCAGGGCGTGGTCACCATGCCATCACGCATACTTTTTGTCGCACGTCTCGATGGCGTGATTTGCGGAACCTGTCAACTCCTCAAGCCTCCCCTGAACAACGAGGCGCAGAGCTTCGCCGTTCAACTGACCACCAACTTCGTCGCGCCATGGGCGAGGGGACATGGGCTGGCAAAAATGCTCCTTGATGAAGTCGAGAAATACGCGCTTGAACAGGGATACGCCGTCATCAACCTCGACGTGCGGGAAACCATGAGCGCAGCGATAAGCCTTTACGAAAAGCAGGGTTACACCCGAATCGGGTTTCACCCCTGTTACGCCCGCGCAGAGGGTAAAATTCTTAAGGGGTTTTATTACTACAAGGTCATAGACGCCAAAGCCGTTCAACAAGAACCTTGAGTCCCTGCCCGTTTCGTTATATCCGTAAGGCATGATTATCTACCCCGCGATTGACCTGAAGGGCGGCAAGTGTGTGCGCCTCTACAAGGGCGACATGAAGCTGGACACCGTCTATAGCGACGACCCGTCCGCGCAGGCGCTCGAATGGGCGCGTTGCGGTTTCTCATGGATTCATATCGTAGACCTCGACGGCGCGATCCAGGGAAAATCCATGAACGCGGCCTCCGTGCGCGCGATCGTCAAGTCCGTGGACATTCCTGTTCAACTGGGCGGCGGCATTAGGAGCTTGGAACAGATCAGGCAATGGCTGGAAGAGGGTATAAACCGTGTGATTCTAGGGACAATCGCCGTTGAAGACCCGGCCCTGGTCATCGAAGCCTGCCGCTACTATCCCGGCCAGATCGCCGTGGGCATCGACGCCCGCGGAGGCAAAGTGGCCATTCAGGGCTGGGTCGAGGACTCCGAGGTCAAAGCCACCGAACTCGCCAAAAGATTCGAGGATATCGGCGTAAGCTGCATCATCTATACAGACATCGAGCGCGACGGTACCGGCATCGGCCCGAATATCGATGCCACCATCGCCCTCGCCCGCGCCACCTCGATCCCCATTATCGCCTCGGGGGGTGTCGGTTCTCTTCAAGACCTCACCCGCCTGCGCGACGCCGAACATGAAGGTATCGATGGGGTGATCATCGGCAAGGCGCTCTATGAAAAGAAATTCACGCCCGCCGAAGCCCTGAAAACCGTAGCGCCGCTGCAGACGGAGATAATATCTTGATAGAGAGATTGAATGCTTAAAACCCGCATCATCCCCTGTCTGGACGTCAACGAGGGCCGCGTGGTCAAGGGCGTGAATTTCGTCGATCTCATCGACGCCGGCGATCCTGTGGAACAGGCCAAAATCTACGATCAGCAGGGAGCGGACGAGTTATGTTTCCTCGATATCACCGCCACCAGCAGTAACCGTGAAACAATTTTTGATGTCGTCCGCCACACCGCCGAGGAAGTCTTCATCCCATTGACCGTAGGCGGAGGCGTACGCACCCTCGCCGATATCCGCAAATTACTGGAGGCGGGCGCGGATAAAATATCCATCAACTCGGCGGCGGTCAACAACCCGGAATTCGTGAAGGAGGCCGCCGAAAAATGCGGCAGCCAGTGTATCGTGGTGGCTATTGACGCCAAGGCGCGGACGGACGGAAAAGGCGGCTGGGAAATCTACACCCACGGCGGGCGCAAACCTGCGGGCATCGATGCCGTCGAATGGGCGGTAAAAATGGCGGAATACGGGGCAGGGGAAATCCTGCTCACCTCCATGGACAGGGACGGAACCAAACAGGGCTTCGATCTGGACTTGACGCGTACAGTCGCCGATGCCGTAAAAATTCCCGTCATCGCCTCCGGAGGGGTTGGAAACCTCACCCATCTTGTAGAGGGCGTAACTAAAGGCCATGCCTCGGCAGTCCTGGCAGCCTCAATTTTCCATTTCGGCGAATATACGATCGCCCACGCCAAGAACGAAATGAAAAAGGCAGGAATTCCCGTACGATGAGCAAAAATATTCTTGCAGAACTTTATGAGGTTCTTCAGCAAAGAAAAGCTTCAAGCCCCGAAGATTCATACGTTTCCAGCCTTTATTCCAAAGGCGTACGCAAGATGGCGGAAAAAATAGAGGAGGAGGCAAAAGAACTGATCGAAGAGGGGTATAACCTCGAAAAATCATCAGAAAATCAGGATGTACGCCTGCGTTTTGCAAACGAGGCCGCAGACCTTCTGTTCCATACCTTTGTTCTGATGTCTTTTTTCAACATCCCCCCACAATCAGCCTTGGACATTCTGGAAAAACGCTTCGGAACGGGCGGACACACAGAAAAAGCCCGCAGACCTCAAAAAAAATAAAACTAGGGATCCCGCTCCAATCCGGGAACATGCTGCGCTTCAATCGCACCATCGTTCTTGATCTTAAACAGCACGCCGTTCAAATCACCCTCGAAAACATAGGTATTAGGGCGTTCACTCAAAGTTTTATGAAACTTTGGATCGGCATTCCAAAACCTGTACGTACGCCCCCTGAAGTCGACATCATGGACAGGTTGTTCAAAATCGGCATATCTTTCCGAAGAACTGTAAAATATCCCCTCGCCTACAAAAACCGTAGCCCGCCGGAAATCCCCGATCAGATAAACAATATCCTTATTTTTTGCCATAACGAAATCACCCTAAGAAACTATACGCCGTGAAAAGGAATATTACAAATTTCTTGGCATAATACAGATGACCGCACTATGATCAACAGAGAATTAGGAAAAGACAGTGCCAGACCCGCAAGAGCAAGCAACACCCCCTCTAGCCCCACCTCCGGCCACACAACCGGAGCAAGGCGCATTGCGCCGCACCTTCCAGCGTGAGGCCCAGCCTTTTTTCAAAATCGATTTAGAACCTTATTTGATGGACCCAAACGAGTTATCGCTGGAAGAAATTCACACCGACCCTAGCTTGGCAATGCACTTGTTCAGCAGCCCATACATATACACCGACAGTCTCAATACGGCCCTGTTTCCTCCACAACTCCGCAGCCAGATAGAATCCTTAACCGATACAAACGGAAAATCCCTGCAGGAACACTACCTTGCGAACAGGGAGGGACTTCGCAGCTCTCTGATCGGCTCCACCGAACAATTTATGAAGAACCTAAGGGAGGCAGCACCTGAATTACACGACCTGCTTCAGCGTGACATAACACAAAATGTCGATGAAATGTTAGCTCCCGGGTCAGGCAGAGCTATACAAAACCTGACAAGGGAGGAGGTTATTGCTCTTGAACGATTGAACAGGGCAGACAGTTTTTTGAACAACTATTTTATCGATACCTTGTATTTAAAGGAACCACAGACACAAACACCCGATGCAGACCTTGCGCCAGGAGAAGTCATACCCAACCCCTCAGTAACAAAAACGGTGATCGCCTTTCTGCCGGGAGAAACCTTTTCTTTTGCAGAAAACAGCAAACGCCACCCATCCCTCCTGCAGGCAAATACGCCACCCCCAGGCACAAATAAAGAATGGGCCGCCCTCGTCGCCGCCCACGAGACAGAGCATTTCATCGACGCCTCGAAAGACAGGGATCCGAAAATAATCCCCCCGGAAGTCAGGGCCGCCATGAAAACGATTGAAGGTCCGGGCGCTAAAATGCTGGCGGCTCTGGAGCCGGCGATGGCAAACTTGCGGGAAACGGAATCCGATATGTCAGCGCTTCAAGCTCTTGACGGAAAAATCGATCCGCAGATTCCCGCTTACTGGACAGCTCTAAGAATCGGGGACAGCATGATTGACACGCTTCCAAGACTGGCGCGTGACAAGTTGACGGTTACAGAGAACAACACGATCCTTTTTTCAGCGCCTAATTTAAGCAGTCATGACACGGGGTACTTTCTCTCCGAGTACAACGAAACCGGGACCATCCCGGATTACCTCACCACAGCCGCGACCACACTAAGTTTTTATGAAAAAACAGCCGACCAGTACGCGGAACGCGTTAAAGAAGCGGGAGGCAAGGCAGGCGTTCAAAGCAACAGGCTTGCGGAGATTAAACCACTGACCCTCTCGGAAACCGTCGATCTCGTTCAGCGAACGCTGGCGCAAGACCCTCCGGTCTACACACCTGCAGAGGCGCAGATCGCGCAGACCTTTGTCCAGAACATGACCGAACAGCTGGGAATAGAAAGAGGGGATATGGATCTCGCAATCAGGAACAACCTCCAGTCGCTCCCGCCCGCTCCGGCAGTAACACCGCCAGCCCCTGCTCCTGAAGCACAAAGGCCCGCACTCTAAAAACGACTAACCGCTCTGGCGGCTTTTCGGATAATGCGACAGGCGCTGCAAAACCTCATCAAGCTGATCAAGGGTCTTGAACTCGATTTTAAGAACGCCGCTGACTCCGTCATCCGTATCGATCGTAAACTTCAAACCCAGCAGTTCGGACATCGTCCGCTCAAGCTCAAGCGTATCGGCATCCTTCGTGCGTACAACCGTAACACCGCGCCCCGAGCCCTTCCGGCTGCGCTCCTGTTGAACACGGCCGCTCGAAACGGCGGCCAGCTTCTCAGCCTCCCGAACACTCAAACCGTCACGGATAATCTGTTCAGCAAGACTTTCAGGGTTTTCCACGGTCACGAGCGTCCGCGCATGACCCATCGAAAGCTTGCCCTCGCTCACCCGCTCCCGTACAGCTTCCGGCAAAGCCAGCAAACGAATCATATTGGCGATGTGCGAACGGCTCTTGCCAACGGACTTCGCAAGCTCGTCTTGTGTCTGCCCGTACGTCTCAAGCAGTTTAAAATATCCTGTCGCTTCCTCGATCGGGTCAAGATCCTCGCGCTGCAAATTTTCGATAAGCGCAATTTTAAGCGCCTCGATATCATCCAGATCAAGAACAATGACCGGAACTTCATGCAGCTGAGCAAGCTGAGCAGCGCGCCAACGGCGTTCCCCCGCAATAATTTCATAACCGCCGGAACCTTCGCGGACGAGCAGGGGCTGCAAAATTCCATGCTCACGAATAGATAAAGCCAACTCTTCGAGAGCCTGCTGATCGAAATGCTTGCGCGGTTGCTGTGGCCCCGGCGACACTTCGGCCACACCGACGGTGATTCGCGTACGCCCCTTTGCGGCAGCAGCCGCTTCGTCATAACTTGGGTAATCATGCTCCTCATCTTCGAAAAGCGCATTCAACCCACGCCCTAAACCGCGCAGTTTAACCAGTTCGTCGGATTTTTGCTTCGCATCGGTCATCAGAATCTAAGCCACATTTTGTTGTCGAATAAGGTCTCGCTCGCGTCCAATGACTTCCTTCGCCAGATGGATGTACGCCTGAGCGCCGGGAGATTTCATATCATAGATTATGGCGGGCAGTCCATAAGAAGGCGCCTCGGACAGCCGGACATTTCGGGGAATCTGGGTTTGATAGACCTTATCGCCAAAAAACTTCCGCACATCCTCTGCCACCTGCCCCGAGAGGTTATTCCGTCGATCCACCATCGTCAGGACAATTCCCTGAATATCCAACTCGGGATTCAGCGTCTTGCGGACCCGCCGGATCGTCTTGGTCAGGTGGCTGAGGCCTTCCAGAGCGTAAAACTCGCACTGCAGAGGCACGATCAGCGATTCAACAGCAACAAAAGCATTAAGGGTCAGCAGGTTAAGAGAGGGGGGGCAATCCACGATCACATAATCATAAGGCAAAGGACGGCGAATCGCATTTTTTAGGCGGTACTCGCGGTAATGCGCCGTCACAAGCTCAATCTCCGCCCCCGCCAGGTGGATTGAAGAGGGAACGACAGAAAGATTCCGAACCTTAGTCAGCAAAGCCACGTCAGTGACGGAAACATCGTCAAACAACACATCATAGATGCTTTTTTCGATTTCACTGCGTTTAACGCCTAATCCGGTCGTCGCATTCCCCTGCGGGTCGAGATCGATCAACAGGACGCGCTGCCCGACGGCACAAAGAGCCGTAGAAAGGTTAATGGCGGTCGTCGTCTTGCCAACTCCACCCTTTTGATTCGCAACCGCCAGAAGGCGGGGATTTAAATGATTATTCATGACAGAGACTTAACGGGACGTTTGATCAAAGGATGTTAAGGAAAAATTAAGGAATCGATAAGGCAGCATCGCACAAATTCGCCAAAAAAATCAAGAAATTCAAAAGCCTGAAATACCATTACTCACAAGACAAATGAGAAATCCTTAAGATCCGAGCCTTAGGATGAGTCAGGCTTGGAAACGATTCGACGAAGAGCGAAAAGCGCGTACGCGCTTTTTCTATTTCATCATCGGCACTTTCTCCTTTCAGGAGAATCAGTTGCAGGGTCTTGTTTTTACGATTCCATACGGATGATAATTCCAATAAAGCGGAGAGATCGGCAAAGGCTCGTGCCGTGACAATTTCAGGCACAAATGACTCGCTGACTCGCTCGATGCGCCCATGATGAATCGAAACGTTGGTATCTGTTTCACGTGAAACAGTCCGCAGGAAAAGGCATTTCCTCTCATCCGATTCGATCAGGTTCATATCGAGGTCAGGGCTCAAAATCGCCAGAACCATGCCCGGAAACCCCGCACCTGATCCTAAATCAGCAACAACCCGCCTATCCTTCGGTAAATACTGCAAGATTTGCGCTGAGTCATAAAAATGCCGATGCCAAGCATCAGGCAGGGTCGAATCAGAGACAAGATTAATACTCTTTTGCCATTTAACGAGAAGGGAGTGATAAATGCACAACCTCTCCATCACGGATGAAGAAAGCGAAAGCTCCCTTTTCAAATCTTCAGAAGTAAACACCTCAGGCCGCATCTTGATCCGAGGACTTGTTTCGGACAAAACGGAGCAGGGCAATCACCGCCGCCGGGGTCACCCCCGGAATGCGCGAAGCCTCGCCAAGCGTCAAAGGCCGGACACGCTCCAGCTTCTGCCGCACCTCGTTCGACAGGCTTCCCACCCTCGAATAGTCGAGATCGGGAGGCAGACGCAAAGCCTCATCTTTCCGGTAAGCCTCGATATCCGACCGATGCCGCTCCATATATCCCGCATAAAGCGCATCAATTTCAATCTGCCCCCGAATGGCAGGCAAAATGTCGCAAAGCTCAGGCCAAAACCCCGCCAGCTGCTCCCATGTAACATGCGGAAACCCCAAAAGGGAGGCCGCTGATCTCCGAATTCCGTCCTGATTGATGTTAAGTCCTTGTTTTACTAGGAAAGTAGGCGTAGCCTGCAGCGAGGAGACCAAAGCCCGCCCCTCGGCCAGCGCCCGCGCTTTGTCCGCCCAAGCCGCCTCCCGCGCAACGCCGATGCAGCCCACGGCAAGCCCCTTATCCGTCAAACGTTGATCGGCATTATCCGCCCGCAGCCATAACCGATATTCCGCCCGGCTGGTAAACATCCGGTAAGGCTCCGGCGCCCCCCGAGTGGTCAGATCGTCGATCAGAACCCCGATATAGGCATCCGCCCGGTCCAGAATAAAGGTTTCCGCATCGTTACGGGCCTCAATCCCCACTCCACCTTTCGCCTGAAGAGCTGCATTGACCCCGGCCATCAGCCCTTGCGCCCCGGCCTCCTCATACCCCGTCGTCCCATTGATCTGTCCGGCCAGAAACAGCCCCGGCAACCGCTTGGACTCCAGCGTTTTCTTTAAATCTCGTGGATCGACATAGTCATATTCGATCGCATAGCCCCATTCCATGACGGAAACCCTCTCCAGCCCCGGAATCGTGCGGATCATGACGTCCTGAACATCAACGGGCAGGGAGGTTGAAATCCCGTTCGGATAGACGGTAGGATCCTCCAGCCCCTCCGGTTCCAGAAAGATTTGGTGCCGTGGCTTATCGGCAAAACGATGGATTTTATCTTCGATGGACGGGCAATAGCGCGGCCCCGTGGTCTTGATCCGCCCGGAATACATGGCCGAACGGTGGATATTCTCCTGAATAACCCTGTGGGTAGCTGCGGTCGTATACGTCATATAGCAGGAAACCTGCGGCACCGTGACTTTATCCGTCAGTGTGGAAAACGGCACCGGCGGATCATCGCCCTTCTGTTCCTCCAGAATCCCCCAGCTAATCGTCCGACCGTCCAGCCGTGCGGGCGTTCCTGTCTTCAGCCGCCCCAAAGGAAACCCCAGTCGCTCTAGGGTCTCAGCCAGCCCGATCGTCGGCTCTTCTCCAACACGTCCGGCGGGCTTTGTCTCTTCGCCCCGGTGAATCAACCCCCTCAGAAAGGTTCCCGTAGTCAAAACCACGGTCCGGCAGGTAAAATCCCGTCCGTCCAGCGTCCGCAGCCCGCAGACTGTGCCTTGGGCATCAAGGATCAGATCATCTGCCGCACCGGCCACAAGACTGAGATTCTCAATCCCGCCCAGAATCTCCTGCATGGCGAACTTGTAAAGCTTCCGGTCGGCCTGCGCCCGTGGGCCACGCACCGCCGGCCCCTTGGAGGCGTTCAGCATCCTGAACTGAATACCGGCCCGGTCGATCACCCGGCCCATCAACCCGTCCAAGGCGTCGATCTCCCGCACCAGATGTCCCTTGCCCAGCCCCCCGATCGCCGGATTGCAGGACATGACCCCGACCGTTTCAATCTTATGGGTGAGCAGGGCGGTTTTGGCCCCAACCCGCGCAGAAGCAGCCGCAGCCTCGCATCCCGCGTGCCCGCCCCCGACAACGATGACGTCAAAATCCGTTTTCATAGCGCCGTGTTATACAGATTTTCTGCGCCAAACGCCATAAAAGAACAAAGCAGCTACTTCCCGATACAAAAATCCCGGAAAACGATATCCAGAAGATCCTCGATATCCACCCGCCCGGTAATCCGCCCCAGATGCCGCACCGCCAGCCGCAAATCCTCTGCCAGCAGTTCCGGCAATCGGGCCTGCTGACAACGCCACAAGGCCTCAAGACAGGCATTCAAGGCCTCCCGATGCCTGAGGCGTGTAAGGGCAGGGGCTTCGGCAGCCCTCTCAACGAAGGTAGAGGCAATTAGCCCCTCCAAGGCCTTAAGAAAAACATCCAGCCCCTCTCCCATCTTGATAGAAACAGGAATAAACGGCTCCGACAAATCAACCCTGACGCCAAGATCGCTTTTATTGACAACCCTTAGGCTGAACGAATGAGCCAGAGCCTCGGTAGAGGGATCAGTCTGCACCTGCGTCCCATCATAAACCAGCACCCTTATATCCGCCGTAAGCGCACACTCTCTCGCTCGCCGGATTCCTTCCGCCTCGACTTGAGCATGGCCATCCTCTGAAAAAAGGTCTTCGGGCCTCAATCCCGCCGTATCGCTTAGAATAACCGGATACCCGCCAATATCCAGATGCACCTCGATTATATCCCGCGTTGTTCCAGCCAGATCGGAGACAATCGCCACGTCTCTTTGAGCTAAAGCATTGACAAGGCTCGATTTTCCTGCATTCGGAGCTCCGATGACCGCCACGCTGACCCCCTCGCGCAACCGCTCACCCCGCCGCCCGTCATTCAAATGCCCGAGCAAGGCTCGAATAAGCTCCTGAAGGTCAGGAGTGACCTCTTCCAACAGATTACGCGGCAAATCTTCATCCGGAAACTCGATCTCTGCCTCCACATAAGCCAGAATCCGGCTTAATTCCGTACGCCACCCGTCATAAAGCCGCGAAAGCGCCCCGCCCATCTGCGCCAGAGCCTGTTCTTTCTGTAAGGCCGTTTCGGCATTGACCAGATCGGCAACCGCCTCCGCCGCCGTCAAATCCATCTTGCCGTTTTCAAACGCCCGCCGGGTGAATTCCCCCGGCTCCGCCATCCGATGCCCCTTCTGCTGCCCCAACACCTCGAGCATCTGCCGAACCACCGCCGGACTGCCATGGAGGTGATATTCCACCACATCCTCACCCGTATAGCTCCCCGGACCCGGAAAGGCGACCACCATCGCCCGATCGATCGTTTCACGTGAAACGGGCTCCCGGAGACTCTTACAGAGGAGTTGACGAGGAAAAAGATCGGAAACGCCGGTCAGGCTTTGCAGACTTTCAAGCGCACCCGGCCCTGAAACCCGGATCACAGCCACCCCGGCCCGTCCGGCTCCGCTGGCCAGAGCAAAAATCGTGTCTCTCATTTTTTATCTTTGTCTTTTTCCGGTTTAATCCCCATGGTTCGCGCCGTTTCCATCTGCGACCAGAAGATTTTCTGGAATTCCGTCATGCTCTGCAGGGTCAGCGGCATCCAGGTCTTGACCATCTCCTCGGGGCTGAGGCTGCGGATATTATCCTGCATCTTTTTCTCAAGCTCCTTCATCATCTTTTCCTGCAAAGGCGCCACGTTGGGCAGCCCAATGAACAAACGGGCCTCCTCGGGCGTACACTCGATATCGAATTTGAATTTCATCGTCTCCCTTTCTTGCGGCAAAGCCGCAGAGCCTCTATAGTAACGGCGTGATCTGAAACTAGCGCAGTTTAACCCGCAGGCAAAGACGTTATCGTGACCGACACGCCCGAAAACCCGTTCGAAAACCCTGAACTGCCCGAAACCTTGCCCGCAGAGGGTCAGGAAACGCAAAGCCCGACAAAGGTCAAAATCCACAAGCTCGAAATCGACCCGGATTATAAAAACAAGGCACTGCAGCGTGTCCATAAAATCATCGAGGGCAACAAATACGATCTCGAAAAAGTGCTGCTGGTCAACTTTGATGGGGAAATACTGCAATTCCCCGCCGAAACCACTCTCAAAGTCTCAACAAAAATCAGCAAAAAGAAAATGCCCGGGCGTGTGAAGGGGCCGATTCTTGTCGATAACGAACAGGCTTTGAAAGTCGCCTTTGCCAAAGAATACGACAAGCTCGCGCAGGATCCTGAAGCAATCCGCCAGATCACGGAAATCGCTACAGCCAGAGAGGACCGCTGCTTCGCCCAGCAAAATCTGGTTCTGCAACTACCCTTCTGGAAAAAGGAATTCGTCTGGTTCGAAGGCTGCACGAGCTGCCGCACCACCGGCAAAACCAAATGCCAACGTTGCGCGGGAAAGGGTGTAGACCAATGCCCGCGCTGCAATGGCTCGGGAATGTGTCCCTGCACCCAATGCCGCGGCGCCCAGATGATCAACGGTCCGCAGGGGCGCAAGATTCAATGCCCGACTTGCCATAGCCGCGGCCGCATGAGCTGCGTCCTTTGCAGCCAGAGCGGCCGTGTTCAATGCCCGGTCTGCCGCACGAAAGGTTTTACGGTCTGTCCGGTTTGCCAAGGCAACGGCTGGAGCAGCAATCTGGAAATCATAGAGATCGAGGCCAAAACTGACTTCACCTACCCGGAAGAGGAACTACCGGAAAAAATCGCCGCCTTGATGAAGGAACTCGGCCCGAAAATGAGTCAGCACGCTCAGATTCAACTTGTTCTCCCCGAGGACGACCCAGAAAAAATCAAACTCGAAGAGGAGAACAAAACCGAGGAAGAAAAAAAGAAGGACCGCCAGAACATCGACGTTTTCACCATCCCGATCAAATACGACGTCCTGCTCCCGTACGGCCATGTCGAATTCGATATCGGCGGCCAGACGTATTACGCCTTCATGTTTGGTCACACCGGCACGGTCATCCACGTCTCGCCGTTCCTCGAGGAAATCATCAAAAACGGCATCCGCAAGCTGGAGGACGCCGTGGACGGACGTGGCGACGTGGCCGCCAATCTCCGCATGGCCGCGGAATACAGAACAATGAAAGACATCATCATCTGCGCCGCCCGCCTGCCGCTGCTCAAGGCCATCGAAAAGGTGAAGGAAAGAAACGCGCTCGGCATCCGCGATGAAACGGTGAACGACCTCGTCGTCAAGGCCGACCGGGCGATCAAGAAAATCACCGACCGCCCGCGCCTCTTTGGTCTGCTGACGGGTCTGACACTCAACGCAGGAATGTTCGGCGCTTATTTCCTCGGCCCTGTGCGGGGAATATTGGGAACGAAATTGCCCGCGGACATTCTCCTGAACCTGGCCGACTTTGCGCTTCTCGGACTCGGCATCTACATGGGCATCCTGCTCATGAAGTCCTTCGCCTCCGGCGCGATAAAAAAAGCGATGGCGGGCATAGTGCCGAAGGGCAAGGAAGGAAAGATGACGCCCAAACTGGGCACAAAGGGCTTCTGGGCCTTCATTATGATCGCCGCCCTGTTCTTTGTGTGCGTGGAAACAACCCGCCACACCGCCGGAGCGACAGTTCCCGGCTGGTACCAGGGTTTCATCGGCCGCCTGATCCCCGGCAGCGTCCCAAAACCTTAGCATCACAGACGCACAGCTTTTATAAAGTCATCGAAAACACGGGCTTTCGAGAACCGCATCACAGAATACTCAAACGTATTTGAGAAGCGGAAGCGAAGAAAGACAGTGTTTGCAGGTCTTTAGAAAAGCTGTGGATTTAGAGCTGAAAAAAATCGGCCGTTCTGAGCCCGAAGGCTGCAGAACGACCAGCGACGTGAGGGACGTCTAAGACCCGCCGCGATTGGCGGGGTTCGCTGCTATCGGCTCCACCGGAAAGTCTGGGACAAGTCGCGCAACGCCATCTCTTTCCGGCAATCGCGGTACAGGGCGACCGCGAGAGCAGAGCGGTGGCCGTTGACCGCGTCCGGGGAGAACCCGACGCTGAGCAAAGTCTCAGATTTTTCATTTCCGGCCTTCTCCAGCGGTCCGGGGGCAAGTCGGACACCAAGAAGCAGGCCAATCACAGCAATTTGACCAGCCGGGCGCTGGCTTCGATCGAGAACGGATGGTGAGGAGATGTGAGGGATGGATGTGAGCAGGGGAAGGCATTCATCCGCGTTCGTCGAGGTGGGAACTTGTTTAAAAATATCTCGCGCATGATCATCGGGAAATGCGCTGGGGGTTTGAGGGTCATTAAACGGCAGGGACGCCTTGAGCGGTCCATACGACCAGGCGCTGCCGACGGGGAAACTGATGAGGGCGAGGGCGATAAGCGGGCGCGCAGCCTTGCGGACCGTCTGCAAAGACGGGCGCGGAAGAAGGGTGCTGTTGATACGCCGTTTCATTTGATACCACCGTGTTGTTCTCTGGAGTGGCGCTTTTCGCGCCTTGTGTAATTCCCCTAAAGGGGGACAGAGAAAGAAGCATTCACTTCCCTAATTTGAACACAGCAAATGTTTTATGACAAACATTTTCGTTTCGGATTTTTTGCGGTTTTTCCTGTTATTTCAATAAAATAAAGAAAAAATTTGCGCGAAGTTTTTCTAAAATTTTAAGGGAATCGTAACCCCGCCGAAGCAATATTGGGAAGCCGGGAACACCACACCGCGATTAAGCTCATGATTTCAAAAGCTTTAAAATTACTCCTGCTCAGCGCCGCCTCACTGCTCTTTCTCCTCAGCTTCGGGCTGGGCTTCATATATCTGCAGAATCTATTCGCCTACAACACCATAGCAACCTATGAGACATGGGCCTCCCTAGGACTGGCCGACGCGAAATACCGCCTCGCTTTAAGCTATATAAAAGGCGGCGTTTTGAAAAAGGACATTCCCAAAGCACTCGAGCTTCTAACAGAGGCCAGCGATCAAAATCATTCTAAGGCACTCATCGAATTGGGAGTTCTATATTTCGAAGGCAAGGAAGTTCAAAAAGATGAAGAAAAGGCATTACGCTACTTTGAAAAAGCCGCATCCTTGAACGACTCGCAGGGGGTCTTCAACCTTGGAATAATGTATCAATTCGGTTATGGAACAGATCAGAATTTTGAAAAGGCATATTCCCTGTATGAACAATCTGAAAAAATGGACAATCCCGATGCGTCTCTTAAATTGGGAGGAATGAATTACAATGGGGTTGGTCGAAAAGCGGATGTAAACAAAGCCTTCTCACATTTTTTAAAGGGCGCAGAAAAAGGCAACGCCACCGCACAATATTGGGTCGGCTGGTACTATGAACTTGGTGAAGGTGATATAGACATAGACTATAAAACAGCCTACGAATGGTACAAAAAATCAGCAGACCAAAACAGTCCTGATGGACTTTATATGCTCGGCAACCTTTATTTTTGGGGCCATGGCGTAGATCAGGACTATCTCAAATCGGGAGAATACTATACTCGTGCCGCAGCGATCGGCGATACAAAGGCCATAGACTTTCTAAACAGTCAGAAAGAGTTCTGTCAGACAGAAACTAAAAATCGTCGTGTAAAAAATGCTCTAATTTCATGCTTTATAGCGGCCTCAACCCGGGACCCCGCATCCATGCACGCGGTTGGCTTTGCCTATCACGCTGGCCTTATGAATTTGAAAAGGAGCTATGAAAACGCCTTCTCGTGGTTTTTGCCATGTGCCGAATACGGATATGCACCATGCCAGGTATCAGTCGCAAGCTTTTACAAAAATGGTTCAGGTGTGGAGAAAAACCCTATAGAAGCCTATGCATGGTTAAGTGCAGCCGTAAATTCAAAAGATTTAGGAGATATGGAACGAAGACTTTCTGAAGTGATGATAAAGATAATTTACAAAGACTTGACCGCCGAAGAAAAAATCAAGGCCGAAAAAAAAGCCCGCGAATACGGCCAGCTTTATAGTAACCTCCCTGAATGAACCTCCTCTTCATCTGCACCGCGAACAAACTCCGCAGCGCCACCGCCGAAACCATCTTCAGCGAAGTTGAGGGCATCAACGCCATCGGCGCCGGAACCGACAAAACCGCCCCCACGACGATCTCAAGCGACCTGATCGAATGGGCGGACGTGATTTTCTGTATGGAACAAACCCACAAGAACAAGGTCAAGCGCCTGTTTCACAGCCTCCTGAAAAACAAGCGCCTCGTGGTCCTCGATATCCCCGATGATTACGATTATATGCAAACCGAACTCATCCGGCTCCTGAAGGCCCGCATCTCACCCATACTGAACAAGAAGTGTGACTAAAGCAAACTCCTCCGGTTTTGGATCAGCCAGCGCTTTTGTTCTTCGGTATCGGGCACAGGACATCTCCGCGCTTCGGAAACCCGCGCAAAAGCCTGTTCCGGCGTAAAACCCTGTAGTACAAGAACACTCGCAGACACAAGCCCGGACCGCCCGATCCCGGCGCGGCAATGCACGGCGGCATGGGCGCCGCCCTGTACCTGCTCATGCAACGATGAAATGAACGCAATAAAGCGGGTAAGGGACTCCGGCACACCCCGATCCGCGATGGGAAAGGACAAAAACGCCATTCCATGCCGTTCGGCAAGCTCCTTTTCACCTTGCAAACCCAACTCGAACGCTTCCAAATCCTCAAGCAAGGAAACGATAAGGCTGATCCCGCTATCCTTGTAAAAACGGAAATCGCCCTCCAGCCATTCCCCGGCGACAGGCTTGGCCATGACGGAAAGCGACCCAAGACCGATCGCCTTGATCCTGTAAATTTGAGGTTTCATGAGATTTTACAAGAAGCCAGATTACTGATTCATGCTCGAGAAGAAATCGGCATTGCTCTTCGTGTTCTTCATCTTGCTGAGCAGGAATTCCAGAGCATCGACGGTGCCCATCGGATTGAGAATCCGGCGCAGCATCCACATCTTCTGGAGCATCTCCTTATCCACCAGCAGCTCTTCCTTCCGCGTACCGGACTTCTGGATATCGATCGCAGGGAAAACACGCTTGTCCGCCAGTTTGCGGTCCAGCACGATCTCGGAGTTACCCGTACCCTTGAATTCCTCGAAAATCACCTCATCCATCCGCGATCCTGTGTCGATCAGCGCCGTGGCGATAATCGTCAGAGATCCACCCTGCTCGATATTCCGCGCCGCCCCGAAGAACCGCTTCGGACGCTGGAGAGCATTGGCGTCCACACCCCCGGTCAGAACTTTACCGGAGGAGGGCACAACGGTGTTATAAGCCCGCGCCAGACGCGTAATCGAGTCAAGCAGGATCACGACGTCGCGCTTGTGTTCCACAAGGCGTTTGGCCTTTTCCATGACCATCTCGGCTACCTGCACGTGGCGGGAGGCCGGCTCATCGAACGTAGAGGACACAACTTCCCCCCGCACGCTGCGCGCCATGTCCGTCACCTCTTCGGGCCGCTCGTCGATCAGCAGAACGATCAGATAGGCATCTGGATGGTTGATAGCCACCGAAGTGGCGATATTCTGGAGCATCACCGTCTTACCCGTCCGCGGCGGCGCCACGATCAGGGCACGTTGCCCGAACCCAAGCGGCGAGGTCAGCTCAATCACGCGCTGAACCCGGTGATCTTTGGTTGGATCGTCGATTTCAAGGGTGATTTTTCGTTCGGGATAAAGTGGAGTAAGGTTATCGAAGTTAATGCGGTGGCGGACTTTCTCGGGCGTTTCGTTGCCGATGGACCCCACTTTCAAAAGCGCAAAATATCGCTCGGAATCTTTCGGGGCGCGGATTTCACCTTCGACGATATCGCCAGTCCGCAGACCGAAACGGCGCACCTGACTGGGCGAAACGTAAATATCGTCCGGTCCCGGCAGGTAATTTTCCTCAGGGGAGCGCAGGAACCCGAAACCGTCCTGCAGCACTTCCAGAACCCCGACACCCGAGATTGGCACACCCTGCATCGCCAGCTGCTTGAGAATGGCGAACATCATGTCTTGCTTGCGCATCGCGCTGCAATTTTCGATGTCCAACTCCTCGGCAAACGCGAGCAACTCGGCAGGCGAGCGGGTCTTTAATTCCTGTAAATTCATGGGATACTCATGTTTTTGTTAAATCAATCAAAAGGAAATCTCACAACGGTGTGAAAAGATGTCTGCAGTCCCAGCACAAGGTTCTTAAAACTATTTTTTCTTACTGCGCTGACCTCTGCCAAATCCTTTTGGCGAAAAAATCGGTCGGCGGCATTTCTTGGATTTCTCTACTAGACACGTCCCTTATATCCATGGCCCTTAAGCCTGTCAAGAGATTATGTCTACGTGTAAAGCATATCCTTTATACTCTACAACCAAATTGAAAACAAGTCTGAATAAATTACTGTTATAAAAGGATTATTACTTCCCGAAAGACGGTTCCACCACAGCCAGAATGATGATCACAATCATCAGAATAGTCGGAACTTCGTTAAGAATCCGGAAAAATTTCGCGCTTTTTTTATTCTCGTCCCGTGCAAAAACCTTCACATGTTTGGCCAACATCCCGTGAACCCCGGACAGGATGAAAACCAGCAGTAGCTTCGTATGCATCCACGGCGCACTCTTGTAAACCGCCCAGTTGGAATAAAGCATCAGCAGCCCGAACACCCATGCCGAAATCATGGCGGGGTTAATGATGATCTTGAGCAGCCGCCGCTCCATGATCTTGAACGTCTCCGATTTATCGGAACCGATCTCCGCCTCGGCGTGATAAACAAACAGGCGCGGCAGATAAAGCATCCCCGCCATCCACGCCATGACGCTGATGATATGCAGCGCGCGAAGCCACTCGAAATGCGCGGTCAGAAAGTCATCCATAACGCTCTCAACCCTCAGAAAAGTTGCAAAAATGCGGAATTTTTGACATAAGAAACGCTTATCCGCAACAACGCCTCAATGGACCACAACGCATTAACAAAAACAAGGCCGCCATGACCACGGAAGAAAAACAGAAAAAATCAGATACCCAGGTCGCAGGCCTCGTCTCCGCGACTTATGTCGGCTTGGCCGGAGCCTTCGGGAAAAGCGCCGCCGAGCTGGTCAATACGCCCAATGAATTCGCCACGCCCTATCTGGCCATCGCGGCGCTGGCCTGTCTGTTCCCCGCTCTAAGAACCGCCCGCGACTATAAGGACGAAGTGCCGCTGGAATTCGCCAAGGGTATGGTCATCCCGTTCCTGGCCCTGAATCTGATCTGGGGCAAAATCGAATACGACCACAACCCGGATGATTTCTTTTCCCGCTACGAACAGGAATCCCGCACCATCAACGTGGACAGGAATTAACTTCAACCAAAAATCTTCACGATCTTTTCATTGGGCGTTTCACAATTCATATCAAAAAAATGAACGTTAAGCACAGAAAAATCGACAAGCAAACAGACAGGATTTTGGTCGTTCACCACGGTCCCTGCATTGATGATAACCAAACCCCTGAACGCTTCAACCATCGGCACATGCGTATGGCCGTTAATCATGAACTGATATTCTCCGGCATCGACCAGATTGTTTAAGGATTTCAGGGATCGAACATCGTACCATTTCTTCCCCGGTTCGATTCCACCCATATCGTAATCCCCGACTCCGTGGCAAAGCATGGCTTTCCCATGCGGTGTCATGAAATCCACGATCACAGGCAAATCTTCTATAAACAGCAGTGTTTCCTGTGAAACGTCTTCGGGCCAAGTCAAATTCTTGGTATTTCTATCCATACCCATGCGTGTCGTCACAAGCCAGCGGTCATGGTTCCCCTTGACGGTAATAACCTCATAACTTTGCAAGAGCTCAACACAGCGCGTAAAATCTCCAACCCCGTCGGGAATATCGCCGACGCATAAAATAGCTTCGGGAGATAGATTACTTAAATGAACCAGAGATCGTTCCAAAATAATGTGGTCGCAATGAACATCACCGATAACGCCGACACGCGAAAAACTCTTTACTGTGCGACCCAATTCAAACTCCGCATACAACACCGCCCGAACGCCTCCGGGCAAATCCTCTTGCCGCCTTCCGCGCAAATTCCCTGACGCCCGAGATGATCGCGCACCAGCCCCGCCAGCCCTTCGATAAAAGCCCCGTGCGTCCCGACTGTCTGCGCCCGGTAATACCCCGGCAGCTTCAACTCCTCCGCCCTATGTCGATATTCAATATCCAGTTCCACCAGCGTCTCGACGTGTTCCTGCGTAAAGGCGTGCGGGTAGATCACCACCGCCTTCTTGTCAGCCGCCGCTTTCTCCAGCGCCTCCTCGACCGACGGCCCGATCCATTTGAGCGGCCCGACCCGGCTCTGGTAGCAAATCTGCCAATCCAGCGCCTCAATCGACAGCGCCCCGCGAACCTTCTCAGCCATCGCCCGCGCACTCTGCTCACACTGCCACTGATAGGGATCACCGCCCTTGATAACCTTCTCCGGCAACCCGTGCGCGGAAAACAAAACCCGCGGCGCTTCATGCCCGTCAGCCTGCGCCTGTCTGTAAACGCTCACGATATTTTCAACCGAAGCCTCCACAAACCCGGAGTTCTCGGGATAGCAGCAAACCACACTAGACGGCGGATGATACCCGGCAATGTCCGCCGCCTTCTTCCAGTTCTCCAGCGACGACCATGTCGTCGTCGTCGAAAATTGCGGATAAAGCGGCAGGAACACGACTTGGTCCGCACCCCAGTCCCGCACCTCCCGCACCACTTGCGGCGCCATCGGATGCCAGTACCGCATGGAGACAAAAACCTTGAAAATCTCCCCCGCCGCACCTCCGTTCAAAACCCCCTCCAACGCCTGCGCCTGCGCCTTCGAATTTTCAAGCAGGGGAGACTTGTCGCCCAGAAGCCCATAACTATCAGAAGCTTCCTTCTTTGACCTCTTGCCGCTGATATACGCGGCAATAAAGCAGCGAAGGGGAATAGGGGCACCGATAATATTTTTATCCATGAAGAAATTCATCAGGAACGGCTTGATCGCACCCCTGGAATCCGGCCCGCCGAGATTGAAAAGAACGACGGCAACTTTACTCATCCCTTCATCTCCCGCAGGGTATTCACCAGCAGCTCGACATTCTCAACGGGCGTATCCTTGTGAATGCCGTGTCCCAGATTAAACACAAACGGCCCACCCGCAAAATCATGAACAATCTTCTCGACCGCCAGGATCAGCGCATCACCACCCGCCATCAGACAGACCGGATCAAGATTCCCCTGAACTGGAACCGAACTCTGCAAAACCCGCACCGCCCACTTCGTCTCAATCTGCGGATCGAGCGACAGCGCATTGACGCCCGTATCCTGCAGGTAGGAAATATAATTCACGCCCGCCCCGCGTGGAAACCCGATAATCGGAACCTGAGGATAAGCCTCGCGGACCAGATCAACGATCTTGCGCGTGGGAACGCTGACCCATTTTTTAAACTGCTGGGCATCCACAATTCCGGCCCAGCTATCGAAAATCTGCAGAACCTCAGCCCCCGCCTTGACCTGCCGGATCAGATAAGCCGCTGTCCCCTCGACTAGTAAATCCATAAGCTTTTCAAGTAACTCAGGATGCTGATACGCCAGTTTTTTGATCTCAAGAAAATCCCGACTCGATCCACCCTCAACCATGTAACACGCCACCGTCCAGGGCGCCCCGGCAAACCCGATCATCGTCGTTCCTGTAAAACCTTCGGCCTCAAGCCCGGAACACACTTTTTTCACGGTTTCGTAAACAGGAGAAAGTGTCTGGTCAAAAACACTGAAATTCAGTTTGGCGATATCGGACCCACTCCGCAAAGGCTCCAGCTTCGGCCCTTCGCCCTCGACAAACTCCAGCTTCTGCCCTAAGGCCTGAGGTATAACCAGAATATCTGAAAACAAAATCGCCCCGTCCATTCCGAACCTGCGGATCGGTTGCAAGGTCACTTCCGCCGCCAGATCAGGATCATAAACCAGATCAAGAAAACTTCCGGCCCTAGCGCGCACCTCCCGATATTCTGGCAGATACCGCCCTGCCTGACGCATCAGCCAGACCGGAACATGATCGGGCTTGTGCTTCCGAAGTGCTTCGAGCATATTTTTCTTAATCCCACGCATACAGACATTTCCCTTTCTGAAAACGCCATCAGAATATCCCTAAAAATAAAAATAAAAAGATATTTTAAAAAAGGTATTTTTAGATAGTAGAGGCTGTGCAAATCGGGGATCAAATCTATACCGAATTCTATGCACAAAATCCTTGTGCCCAAAAACCAAGAAAGATCCGCGATTCGCTATGATTCCTCCCCGTACACGAGATCAGCCCTCAGGATCTTTTCTACAATAGGATAAGCCCCCCAATCGGCCTGATGATAGATTCGGGGTAACTTGATCCTCAGCTTCATACAAAAACAGTTCTTCGATTCCCGCACAGACTTTTGCAGAGACGTTAGGGAAAAATTAATGTATTTTATGTCAGATACAGGGCAGGGAAGAGCCAAAAAGACCTTAAGATTCGCGAATCGAAAAATGTTCAAGGAAGCCTTTAAAAAACTGGAAATGGAAGAGGTGGCCGCGATCGTTGATCAGGTCAACAAACAGGTGGACGGCAGCCTGTTTGACCCCTTGGAAACCACGGTTTTATCCTTCGATCTCTCCTTCTATCCTGGTTATCGGTTTCTCGACATCTCCGACCACGCCACGAACCCGCCGCTCCAGCGCTACGTCCTGCACAAAGATGAGAATTACACGCTTCTGGACTGGACCTACCGCCCGATATACAAAACCAATGAACAGGCGCCAATTAGCCTCAACCCGAGCAATGTCTTGGATTACGTGCGCTTTTTCTTCTCCAACGTTCGCGGCCGTCACGGGCGTTTTCACATCATCGAAAGCCTTGAGAATATTAACTGGAAGGAAGAACCTTCCCCCTCCGAACGTAAATCCTACGGCAAGCTGATCGCCCCCATGAAAATCGTTGATAAGCTCAAACACGGCGTCTTTAAACTCGAAGCCCGCATGATGCTCAAAGCCACGCTTTTCAAGGCCGATATCTACGTCGAACCGAATGGAAAAGCCGTTTTGGCCAACCACGAGATCCTGCAGGAAAATATGCCGGTCCTCGACCATGTGACGGGCCAGTAACCCTCCAAAACTCCCCTTTATTAAACCTTCGTTAATCACACCTTAACTATATGTTAAGCCATTGTGAACAATAGAAAATTTTTTCAAAAAACCATCGATTTTTTTCCGTCTTGGTAGGAAAGCTTTAACATCTCACGCGCATAATGAACTCATACCCTAGGAAATCCGCGGGTTTCAGAGTTTTGAGCAGGAAAATCTGGATCAGGTATGAGCGACATTATTGAAAAAACCTTCGGCCAAAGGGGACAAAACGAACGCGTTTGCCGCGTAGCCTATACGCTGAATCATTCGCAACCCATCCTCTGCACAATCATTGACGACACGCCCCTCTTTTATTTCGATGAGGAGCCTCTCGATGACGAAATCAACATCGAGGATTTCGAGGGAACGGCCCTCGAACGCGAGATACACCTGCTGAAGGAAGAAATCGCCACCTATGACCGTTACGCCTTATTCAGCAAGAAAGATGAGGAAAAACGGCTGCAGGAGTTTTCCGAAAATTTCACGTCAATCGAAAATTTTCACACAGGTGAAACAAGCGAAGAAATCAACCCGCTTCTGTCCATTCTTGAAAAAAGCAGATTGGCTTCGGCATTCTTGGAGCTGGCAGAAAAACACAAAATCACGATTAAAAAAAGCCGTCAGGTCGAAGACGTCTTTTACGACCGCCGCGCCGGAACAATTCTTCTAAATCCTGAAATGAGCGAAGAGGATCAAATTCTCCTCCTCTCCCGCGAACTGCGCCGCCACTGGCAGCACCGTCAGGGCGCATTGATCAACCCGCTGCTCTTTCATCCTGACAACGCCATTCTCGTAAACAGGCTTCAGGAAGCGGACCTGTCCGCATCAATGATCCGTATTGCGTGGGAACTCCAACTCTCGGGCAATCGCGCCGTCTGGGACCGGATCGAGGATTCACCGATGAGCGACCTCGCCCGCGCTTACGTCCGTGAGGCCAATCAGGATTTCCGCACGATCAACAACGGCACCGCCAGCGCAGCCGTCTTCGAAGCTTGGTTCCTCTCCGAACGTTGCCGCCAACAGGACAAAAAACTTGTGCAGGCAATGCTTGCCGACTATAACGGATACGTTTTCGAAGACATTCAGTCCTCCCGCACTTTAACTGCAGAATTGATCTCAGGACTGGGTAGTATGCCATACGGCAAAAATTACCTGTCGGTCCATGCCAACATCATCATGAACGACCCCATTTTCACCGAAGTCCGTGACCGCTCAAACGCGAATTTCCTATGGTTTATAAAGTTCGAGCGCTCCTTCAAGGAAACGGAACACGAATTGCAAAACGATCCTGACTTATCCACACACGACATTCGTCATGTGGTCAAATCTCAGACTCAGGATCCCCTCCATGCAAGCGAACCAGCCGCAAAAATTGTCCAACTTTTCGGAACTCAAGAGACAAATTCAAAGACAGAGAATTCAGGAAAGCCCTCTCGTCGTTTTGCCAAGACCGGAAAAAATGACAGACACCTTCAGCCGGGAAAGGGTGAGAATATCATCCACCTCCGTTTCGGCTCCGAGGAATGACGATCCTGTCTGCGAAATAGAGTTTTTGAAGAGTAACGGGTACACTCAAGTGAAGTCGAAATGGACTCCGAAGAACACCTACGACCTGATCGCCGAAGACCGCGTGTTTGGTTTCTCGGAGCTTGAGCGTTGGACTCTAGGTACTCTTCTTCAAAATACCCAAAACCCCGAAACCGACCGGGATCTCTGCTCCTACGGCGAAGTGCTGGCCCACTGTTTCGGCCTCATCAACGAAAGCCCAGCCGCCCGCCTGATGATTCAAGAAGCGGTTGCAGGAAAATGGCAGATCACGCTTTTCGATCTTAAAGGCGGAGATTACTGGATCGACGTCGAGGAAAAACTGATTCTGCTCGACAGCAATGCCCTGACCCCCGCGGCCTTGGGCCGGTCCGTTTATTTCAAAAACGCCGTGATCGTAACGCTGATTAAAGCGTTGCGCGATATATGGCAGGAAAAACGCCACGGCGGCTTCGATGAAAAATACCGCACGGAATTCGTCCTGACCATGGAGCGCATCCGCTCTGCCGATTGCGATGTTCTTTCAATTCTTGTGGCCTGGGAGTTACGCAGCGGCGCTTATCCCGATCTCTGGCGCCACCTGATCGGTTCTGAAAACGGTGACATGGCGATGGCCTTTTCCGGCTTCCTTGAGCGCAACCCCTCCGGCCAGTTCAACGGTCAGGCGCTGGCGGCGTCTTTCCGCCAGTGGTTCCGTTGCGAACACCGCGTCAATACCTGCGACCACAACACGCTGGAAAATCTTGATGACATCCTCAGAGAGACGCAGGAGCAAAATCCTTTCGGCGAGAGAAAACCAAAAGCCGTTGAAATTGAAATGCTCTCCTGCCTGCCCGACCGCACGGCCTATCTTCAGGGCTACGGTGCAGAAATTCTCTCCGATCCTCTGTTCTCCGGCATGGACGACCCGATAAACCAGTCGCATCTCTTTCACATCCTCTACGATTTGGAAGCCACCATCGTGGAAAATGTTCCCTTCCGGGATTCCGAACTGGCGAAAAAAATATTCCCCGCGCAGCCCTTGCTGCTCGAAAAGAAAACCACAAAAGCCGATCAGTAGAAAGTCAGCCCGTTTCTTTAAGTTTTTTCCACAGCGGGTCTTTGATCCCTGCAAGCATCTCTTCATGCGCGGCCAATTCCTCGGCACTTGCCTGATGCGGGCGGGCGGGTCGGAGGGGTTTTTCTCCCGTAACCTTGGTCTGAGAGACACGTTGAGGCGAAGTGTTCTCGGTCATCAGGCCAAGCCCGTGCTGCCGGCCTCCGAGCAGTTCAAGATAAACTTCCGCCAGCAATTCGGAATCCAGTAAAGCCCCGTGAAAAGTACGGTTGGAATTATCGATCCCAAATCTTCGGCAAAGCGCATCCAGATTGGCGGGCGACCCTGGAAATTTCTTCCGCGCCAGTGCTGCTGTATCCAGCGCACGGCTCCAAGGCAAAGGCGAATGACCGACCTGCTTGAGTTCCGTATTCAGGAATTTCATATCGAACTCGGCGTTATGAATGACCAGTTTACTGTCGTCACCGATGAAATCCAGAAACTGTGTGTATACCTGCGAAAAGACGGGCTTGTCTTTAACAAACTCATTCGTAATTCCGTGAACGGCGATGCTCTCCTGCGGAATATCCCGTTCAGGATTGATATAGAGCTGTAAGGTTTTCCCCGTTGGCACGTGATTAAACAACTCTACGGCCCCGATCTCCAGCACCCTGTGGCCCTGTTCAGGATCCAGCCCCGTCGTCTCGGTATCCAGAACGATCTCACGCATGGGAAAGCCCCTCCAGCCACTCGCGCAAAAAAAAGGCATTCTGCATTTCCAGCGTTGCGGAATGGGCTTCGGTATCCCGCCGTAATTCTTCAAGTTTTGCTTCAACGTTTCCGAACGGCTTGAGATCCTCTGCAAAATCCTCGAAACAACCGCAGAGCTGGTTTTTGCTGATCTCCGCATGGAACTGGACAGCCAGAACATTTGACCCCAGAGAAAAAGCCTGATTTCTGTAGAGATCGCTCGAAGCCAGCAGCGAAACGCCCTTCGGCAGGTCGAACGTATCCCCATGCCAGTGGAACATATTCGTCTTTTCGGCCGCGAGATGTCTGAGGGCGGATGTCTTTCCCTCTTCGGTCAGGCGCAACGGCCTCCACCCGATTTCCTTGCCGTTCGGGCCCTTATAAACATCAGCTCCCAGCGCAGCCGCAAGAATCTGCGAACCAAGGCAAACACCAAGAGTCGGCTTACTCGCATCGACCCTTCTGCGGGCGATTTTAATTTCCTCAAGCAGATAAGGATGCGCCTCTGTTTCATAAACCCCCATCGGCCCGCCCATAATGACCAGAAGATCGGCCTTCATTATCTCTTGTGCATCGAGGGCTTCTGTAGGCGTATTGATATAACGGTAAGAATACCCGCAGGCGCTCAGGATCGGTGCGAAGGTGCTGAGGTCTTCGCCGTCATAATGCCGGAAAACAAGGGCGCGTCGCATCATCTCTTACCTCTGGATGGGCATCGTCAAGGGGTTGGTATCTGAAATATTATCTCCCGCGCTATCGCCGTAAACCTCCTGACGGATAATCTGAAGAATCTCCTGAAGCGAACTGAAACTATGCGCGCGCCCAAGCCCTGTTTGGATGACGAAATCCGACCGCGCCCGCTTTTCGGCGTCCGGCATCTGCCGCGCCAAAATCGCAAGAAATTTTTCCTCGCTCATATCCGGCCGTGCCAGCACCCGCGCCCGTTGCAGAAAATAGGGGGCGCTGACGGTGATCGTATAATCGACCCGCGCCTCTGCGCCGGTCTCAAACAAAAGCGGAATATCCAGAGCGGCGATCCGGGCACCTTTGATTTTCGAAGCTCTCAAAAACTCTGTCTGCGATTTTCGCACCATCGGATGGATGATGGCTTCAAGCCGCTTCCGCGCCTCATCGTCCGAAAAGACGATTTTTCCCAGTTCACGCCTGTTGATATTATAGGTTTTTTTCTCAT
The DNA here is from genome assembly GCA_018000295.1 of Alphaproteobacteria bacterium. Taxonomy (GTDB): domain Bacteria; phylum Pseudomonadota; class Alphaproteobacteria; order Micavibrionales; family Micavibrionaceae; genus JAGNKE01. Next base: position 85,005 of record JAGNKE010000005.1, read on the forward strand.
AAATCTGCGGATATTGATAATGCGGAAAAGCGGCAGCGATGGCCAGACGCGCCTCGCTTTTCGGCTCCAGCAGACGATGCGCGGCAATATCGGAATCATGGACGGGAATGCCCAGAGCGTTCATCATCGCCGCAACGGTCGATTTCCCCATGCCGATAGAACCGGTAAGGCCCAGAACGATCATCGCGTGACAATCTCCGTAAGTTCATCGGTGACTTCGGGCATAATCCCGTGCCAGCGGGAAAACGCGGGCCGCGCCTGATGCAAAAGCATCCCGATCCCGGTCACGATAGGATTTCCTTGCTTCCGGGCCGTAATTAAAAGCTCGGTCATCAGCGGCGCATAGACGATATCATGTACCAGCGCCTTGGGGTTTAATAACGAAAGATCAATCTCCAGCTTCGGCTTCCCCGTCATGCCCAGGGAGGTGGTATTGACGATCAGGTTCGCCTCTTTCAACGCTTTACCCGACTCCCCGCTGTTCCATCCCAGCAGGGCAATTTTCGCGGGCTGCGAAGACGTTTCGATCAGCGCATCGGCTTTGGCTGCGGTCCTGTTACTCAGCAGGATCTCGGGAACACCCTCCTGCAGCAACCCTTGGACGACGGCTCGTGCCGCTCCCCCCGCGCCAAGAACGACGGCGGGTCCGGCGGTAAAATCGAAATCCGGCGCATGGCTCTTGATATTCTCGATAAACCCGAACACGTCGGTATTGGTTGCGATCAGACGGCCTTTCTCAATCGTCACGGTATTGACCGCACCCACGACCCGCGCCAATTCATCGACCTCGTCACAAAGTTCAAGCAAAGCCACCTTGTGCGGAACCGTCACGTTAAATCCCCGGAAACCGTCCGCCTTGATTTTTTTAATCCCGCTTTCTAGCGCTTCGCAAGCGAGATCGACCAAAGTATAACTTCCGTTCAAACCGTGCTTCCTGATCCAGTACGAATGGATCAGCGGCGATTTGCTGTGGCTGACCGGATGACCGATCAGTCCGATTTTGGTCCCTGTCATGGCCCGATCCTGTGTTCCTCATAAAGATAACCCAGAAGCGGCAGCAAAGGCATCCCCATAATCGTAAAAAAATCGCCCACGACCTTGCTGAAAAGCCATGCCCCGGCTCCCTCGATCTGATACGCCCCAACACAGGAGGTCAGGGCATCGCCCGCTGCATCTGCGTAGGCTCTTAAAAAATCCTCATCCAAAACCCGCATGGTCAGATCGGCATGATCGGCATGATCCCAGAGAACCCTGCCGTCCCGCGCCACGGCAACGCCCGAAATCAGGCGGTGCGTGTGCCCGCTCAGCATCCGCAGCTTTTCGAGAGCATCCCCGCGGCTATTCGCTTTGCTGAAAATGATTTCGCCAAGACAAAGAATCTGATCCGACCCGATCACCAGCGCCTCGGGAATTTCACGTGAAACATTCAGGGCTTTTTCACGTGCCAGAAACAAAGCCTTCTCGGCAGGACTCTCAAGAGCGCGATCCTGCAAAAGCTTTGCCTCATGAAGGCTTGCAGGAAGGATATCAAAATTTAACCCGGCTTGCCGCAGCATTACCTGCCGCGCAGCGCTGCCGGAGGCCAGAATCAAGGAAGACCCATCAGACTTGGTCGAAGGTGCCGGACGCATCGCCGCTCTCGCGCTCCCGCTTGGCCTGAAGAAGGCTCATGATCTCCGCGGCGGTTTCCTCGACGGATTTTTTAGTCACGTCGATGACAGGCCAGCCATGCCGACCGAAAATTTTTCGGGCCTTGCGGATTTCATCTTCGATCTTCTCCTCATCAAGATAAAGGTTTTCAGAAAGGATTTTCTGATCGGCCTTATCGGATTTCAGTCTCGACTTTCTTATATGCATCAAGCGTTCAGGCGTGGCAATCAGCCCGACATAAAGCGGAAATTCCAGATTGAGGTGTTCCTCGGGAACTTCCACCCCGGGAACCAGAGGGATATTAGCGGCTTTGATCCCGCGACGCGCAAGAAAAACGCACGTCGGCGTCTTGGACGTTCGTGAAACGCCAACAAGAATGACATCGGCCTTTTTCAGGTCTTTGAGATTTCGGCCATCATCGAACCGCATGGCGAAATCAACCGCCGCCACGCGCTTGAAATAGGCATCATCCATCGTGTGCTGTAAGCCTGGAACTCCCTTGGGCGAACGCCCCAGAAAGGTCGAAAGCCCGTGAAAAATCGGGTCGAGAACAGGAATGCAAGGAACGCCGAGATGCTCGCAGCAATCAATCACCCGCCGCCGCATCTTTTCGTTGACGAAAGTAAAGATCACCGGCCCCGGATTTTCCTCAATCCTCTGGATCACTTTCTCAAGTTGTTTTTCCGTCCGCACCAGCGGCCAGAATTTTTGATTCGGCTCGATATGCTCGAATTGTGCAAGGCACGCCCGCGAAAGCCCAAGCAGAGTCGTACCCGTCGCATCGGAAACAAGGTGCAGGGTGAATTTACGCGCCTTCATAATCAGGCCGCCTGTTCGGAATCACCGGCACCCTGCAGACGGTCTTTAAACCGCTCCAGATAAAGCGCGTGGAAATCAACGGGCGAGAGCAGCACGGGCGGAAAACCGCCTTGCTGCGTTAGCGCGGACAGTATCTGCCGGACAAAGGGAAACGAAAGGCGGGGAACCTCGATCAGCAGGATCGGGTGGTGCTGCTCATGCGGCACGGCATCGCCGATGGAAACGGTCGAGCAATAAACGACCTCGGCGATGAAAACCGTGTCCTTCCCCCGCCGGGCGTTCACATGGGCGCTCAGAGCAACCTCGAAATAATTATCGAACTTGGCGTGTTTCAGCTTCCGTGCATCCATGCTGATATTGATCTCCAACTCCGGGACAGGAAGATTTCCGCTCAAAGCCTGCGGGGCATGGGGATTCTCGAAGGAGAGATCCTTCACATACTGCGAATGGATCGTCACCGGAATATTCCTGACTTCCGTCTTGTTTTCGCTCTCTTGGGGATGACCCGATCCGTTCGTCTCGCTCATAAAGTTGTCCTTACTGAAGATAAATATGTCATTTTAACTGCACCTGATTAGCACGAAGCCCTAAGGCTTCTCAAGCGCAAGCCTATTTGGAGCCGGAGTTTTTCCTGTTTTCCCTCTCATCAAGCCGCTCATACTCCCCCTCGATAATACTGGGATCGTTGGACGGACTGCGCGTATAAGGACCGCGGTAGTCATGCGAAAAATGCGCGGCACGAAATGTGGCCGAACGCTCCAGCCTTTTTCGCAGTATCGCCCGCACGGGCGGCAGCAGCAAAAGAACGCCCAGAAAATCCGTAATGAACCCGGGCGTCAGAAGCAAAGCTCCGGCCGCGACGATGCACAGCCCGTCGAACATTTCTCGGGAGGGAACGCCCCCGGTCATCATCTCCGCTTGGGCAGACCTAAGCGCATTTAAGCCTTGCGCCCGCACCATGCTCCCACCGATTAAAGCGGTCAAAAAACACATCAGCAAAGTCGTGCCCAGCCCAATAAAACGGCTGACCGTCAGAAAAACCCACAACTCCAGCAGCGGAATAACGATAAAAATCACAAAAAACGGCATCGACAGGCTCCTGATCGTAAGCGGCCCAGCAGTATGCCTCGAATCACACTGAATCCAAAGAAAAACTGTGGTAATATGGTCGTTTAGGCGTTAACTTAGGCGCTGGAACAAAAACCCTAGGATTGGCCCGTGCCCGCAGATCTTATTGTATACGCCCTTGTCGCCGCCGGCTTGATCGTCTGGCTCAGAAGCATCTTGGGAACCCGCCACGGCGATGAGCCCGAGCGCCCCGCCCCCTACCTCAAGCCTGAAGGCCAGTCCGGCCGCATGGAATTGCCTGGCCCCTCTCGGGAGAGTAAAATCGGCCCGGAGGAGCGCATTGCCGAACTCGCTCGAACACCCAAGGGCAATATTTCGATCGCCAACACCGCCACCGAACTGGGCTTGATGGAAATCGCCCGCGCCGACCGCACTTTCGATGTCGATCACTTCGCGCAGGGCGCACAGGACGCCTTCGTCTATATCGTCGAATCCTTTGCGGACGGTGACCGCGAAACGCTCAGGGATCTGCTCAGCCCACCCGTTTTCGCCGCCTTCGATGAGGCGATCACGGCCCGCCAGCAGTCCGGCCAGACCCTCCACGCCGAGATCAACGCGATCAACAAGGCCGAGCTTGTATCAGCTCAGATAGAAGGCCGCTTCAGCAAAATCACCGTCCGCTTCCTCGCCGAGGAAATCACCTACACCAAAAATGCGCTGGGCGACGTGATTGAGGGCCACCCCGAACGCATTACGCAAATGCGCGACCTCTGGACCTTTTCCCGGGAAACGAAATCCCGCGACCCGCGCTGGCTGGTCGTGGCAACACTGATCGACACCGAAAGCGATAACGATACGTTGCCGAATTCCTCTTCTTCCTGATTTTTTATCCGCGCTCCTTTTGAAGCGCCAGCAGGCATGATAAACCATGTCCATGCGCCGCTTGTTCCTCATCCTGATTCTGGTCCTGACCGCGTGCGGTGAGGAGGAATCGCCGCAAAAAACGGAGGCCGCTATGCGACTGGTTCCCGCGTCTTTTTCCGATCTTCCCGGCTGGGCGGACGACGATCTGCAGACCTTTTCTGCGGCCTTTGCCCGCACCTGCACACGGATGCTCAAGGCGCCGCCCGAAAAAACCCTCGGCCCGCTCCCGCAGGCCGGAACCTACGCCGACTGGCAACCCGCCTGCCGCGAATTCAGAAGCCTGAAGGATATCAACCCCCAAACACTCCGCGCTTTTTTGGAGAAAAACTTCACCCCCCATGCAATCTGGCTAGGCGAGCAAAACACAGGCCTCTTCACGGGTTACTACGAAGCCGCCCTCAACGGCTCAAGGACACGTCAGGAGCCCTATGTAATTCCGCTCTATAAACGGCCCGAAGACCTCATCATGGTCGATCTGGGGCAATTCAGGGAGGAACTGAAGGGCAAGCGGATCGCGGGCCGGGTGGAGGACGGCAATCTCAGACCCTACGAAACCCGTGAACAGATTGTGGCGGGAGACTGGCCGCATAACGACAAGCCTCTGGTGTGGGTCGATGATGCTGTGGACGCCTTCTATGTCGAAATTCAGGGCTCGGGCATCGTGACATTGCCGGACGGCTCCGAAATGCGGATCGGCTACGCGGGCCAGAACGGCCACCCTTATACCGCCATCGGCAAGGAACTCATCGCGCGCGGCGCCCTGACCAAGGACAACGTCTCGATGCAGGCGATCCGCGAGTGGCTCTCGGCCCATCCCGATCAGGCCGCCGAAATCATGAACGTCAATAAATCTTACGTCTTTTTCACGGAAACCAAGGGGGAGGGGCCGCTGGGCGGCGAAAACGTCCCCCTGACGCCCGAACGCTCAATGGCGATTGACCGCTCATTGTTTCCCTACGGCCTGCCTTTCTGGCTGGAGGCCGAACACCCGCTGGAGAAAACCAGACCGATCCGCCGCCTGATGATCGGGCAGGATACCGGCGGCGCTATAAGAGGGGCTATAAGGGGCGATGTTTTCTGGGGCCACGGACCCGAGGCCGAACGCCACGCCGGCCCCATGAAATCACAGGGCCGCTATTGGGTTCTGTTGCTGAAAAGGAAAACCTAAGCTGAACCGGGTTTCATAAGACTCTACACCCTCCCATCCAGAGCACAGCGGGAAGAGCAACTGCGATCAGGCAGGCCGAACCTCAGCAAGTCCGACCCGAAAGCCCAGCGGAAGCAGAATCGTAGAAATAAGCCGCACCTGTTTAGCACGCATGGAATCGCCTGGACTCTTTACCTCGACGAAACGAATTTCTCCGTTCTTCCAAAGCGTGAGATCAGGCCAACCTGCCCGCAAGTCATAGGGAGCTTTCGCAAACAGTTTAGCAATTTCGGCAAGCCGCGCCGCACCTATCTGCTCAAACAAGCCGATCACATGATCGAATAGTACGCTGGGATAGTAGGCTGGCGTTTCGCCTGCCGTTGCAGCTATAATTTTCCAATTACGCTCAACTTGCTTAGCTTCAGCGCGTACTATTGTGTCCAGCAAGATACGTATCTCGAACCGATCCTGATCGAAAGCGACATTCTGAGCATACAGTGCTTCGACAAAGGTATTAGCATTCCGCATAGGAAGTGTTTCAAACGATGCCGCCTTGATAAGCGTTAACATGAGGCCACCCTCAGCGGCAGCGCCATTCCACCCGTCAGCAAGGTAGCGTTGTAAAGCGGCATTTTCTAAGTTCATCCATGGATCTGTTGATTTTAAGCGCCATTGCTTTCTATCTGCGCACTCCAGAAATACTAATTCATGCTCTATACCTAGCCTTTGAGCTTGTTGCTCAAAGCGGCCTAATTTCTGTCTCGAAGGTTCGTACGGTTTTAATATTTGCACTTTACATTGTCACTGTTCTATCGGCAGCAAAGGCCTCTATTCCTTAGATAATTAAATAAGAGTATCGCAATAAATATCTTATAAAACTCACCATCTTCGCCAAATCTTTCAAATTAGGCCGAAAGCATCATAAATACCGGATTATATGCTTCAAGACATAGAAGAAGCGATAGAAAGCTGCACTAAAAAGGCGATAACTAAAGGCAAAAAATGAAGCGCCTCGCGGCGCCTCACCATGACTCTACAAAACGCAAACCATCCAATCACTGAACGGCATGTTTCTTCTTATGATCGCGGATGTCTTCCCGGTGGTCGCGAAGATCTTCCTTCCGGTCGGCGATCTGCTCCTTTTTATCGAGAATATCTTCGCGCTCATCCAGAACATCTTCCCGCGCATCGCGGATATCCTCAAGCTCGTCCTTTTTCCCGCCGTCATGCTGAGCATCAATCACATCCTCTCGGGCATCGCGGATATCTTCTTTTTTATCTGCAATTTGCTCTTTCTTGTCGCGGATATCTTCCCGATGATCCCGAATATCTTCGCGGTGGTCGCGGAGATCCTCGGCTTTATCATGGATCGGCGGCCGGACCTTAAGCCCGGGCTTGGGGGCATCGGCAGAGGCGGGGGTCACCGCGCCACTGAAAAAAACAAGCGCCAGAGCGCAAACACAGGCAAGTAACTTCATATTAACCTCTCGTTAATAAATTAAGAAAATAAAGGCATTTTGAGTTCTACGAGCGGGGAACCAACCACCCTTCGCTGAAACCAGAATAATCAAAGAAGATGAAAATATGATTATGAAAAACTAAGTTGGTCCTGCCCCGGGTACAGGCGGCTCTTCCGCGCCTTTTGGCTGAAAAAGAAGGGTATTCCCCGGCCCGAGGGTGAAATTCGCTTCGGATCGTAAAACTTCTCCAACGGTCAAAGGACCGCCGCCGGAGGGCCGGATATGCTTGGCCAGCAGTCCGGTGAGTTCATCATCAGGGTTCATACCCCACAATTCGTGGTTATCCTGCAACGCATCTCGCATTTCGTTCAGCAGATCGACCTGCCCCTCCGGCGAAAGATAGGGAAACACGGTTTCAAACGCCTCCTGCCTCTTGGGTACATCGCTCACGCCGATCAGGCAGAAGACCAAGCGATCCGCAAGGACATCGTTAAGGGGTTCTTCTTGCGCGATTCGCCGCACCGCCTCAAGCGTGGCCTTATCCGTCACGCTGCGGGCATTCTCGGAAATCCCCTCGGTGCTGGAAAGTTCATTGACGTCATTCAGCACATCGACAAGGTCGGAAAGGGCAAGCCGCAGCGTCTGAATCTGCTCCCCCCTGACCAAAGACGCCACCATTTCCCTTTTAAGACCGAAATCCGTCATAAAATCACCCCATCGTTCTTAATAAACTATCACCCCGAATGCGGCGGACGCAAAAACTTTGTTCTTGTCAAAGAAGTCGCGTATAAAATACAGGAATTACAATAACTTAAAACAATTTGACGCCCACCCAAGCTCCATGTAAAATTATGGGAATTAAAGCGGGCCATAAGAAAAATGAGCGGAAAATCCTTCAGAAACTGGGCGGCGGGACTGACGATTGCGGCCGCAGCGGGCTATATGCTCGTATCCGGCGATTCCGAACCGGAAGCCCCGCCCGAAGAACCAAGAAAAGAACAGGTAAGGCCGCCGCAAGCCGCTAAACCCGCACCCCCTGCGGTCCTACAGCCCCCGCCCCCTCCGGCCGCCGCCCAACCTCCTTCGGTGGCCCAGTCATGGTCGAAAGCCACAACGAAGGATAAAGAAGGCGTCCCTACAAAACCCACTTGGCTGGGTCAGGCCAGGGCTAGGAATTTTTTCGACAAATTTAAATCCGAGCCCGATTTCATCAAAAAAGTGGAGTACCTCGATTACATTTTCGATGCGTTGCAAAATGATATCAGGAACGCGGATGTTCTCGGCCTGCAGCCCAAGGAACTGTCCAGACTCATCAGGGACACGGCCTACCGGGGCTTTCAGGATATGGCCATGCTCCCGCCGCCGCAAACGGATTTAGAGCGTCTTACGCGGGCGAACGATATGCGCTTGGCGCATTTAATGATCGGCTTGAAGGATGACGGCCAAAAGGACGAAGTTTACGCCGAGCAAATGACGGGCATGACCTATGAATCGATTGATGAGCGGAAGATCGAGGCGGCTGTTCCTGCAGCAGCCGAGGCGCTGACGATTCTAAGAGAGTTGGATTACCAGAGGCTGGCTTCTCCGCAAGCGTTCCAAAACCTCACGGACGAGCAGATTCAGGAGTATCATACGCTCTTTAACCTCGTGCAATATGTTTTGGAATCGTACGCGGTGAACGAACAAGTTGAGAAGCGTTACGGCCACACAAATAAATGGACGGCGCTCTCGCTGAGCCGCAGTGAGTGGGAACAACTCCGTGACGAACAGCAGGAGGCTTTGCACGCCCTTGAAACAGTCCGCCTTCAAAGACAATTTGGCGCCCCTGAGTCGGCCCCCTCAATCGGCCGCTGAGCGGTCCCAAGACTCCACAAAGCTCTTCCACCCGCCCGCCAGCGACTTTTGCGCGGCGTTGGCCACCAGAGTCCGCTCGATCTTCAGCATATCGTCCGAAACGATATTCGCGGGGTTCGCGGGATCAGTTAGGCTTGAACTCTGGAAATCGGTAGCCAGATAAACCAGAACCTCCCTGATATGGGTTTCCAAATCCTTGCTCTGCGCCAGCGGCTTCTGACCCTTCAAGGCCTCAATAACCGCCAGCTCCAGCAGGAAGGAGGGAAAGAAAATATCCTTGGAGTTCCGCCAGAGCTTCATCAACCGGATTTCGCTCAAACGACCAGACAGCGCAACATACTGCGTATGGGTCTGCAGATTGGTCACCGCCCATTCCCCTGTCTTGCGGTTGAACACGCGGTGGTTCTCGCTGCGGGAATCAGCCCGCCGTGCGGGAATCAGGTCGATCTCATGCCCCTGAACGGTCACACGGATAGAAATGTGGTTGGCGCGGGTGCTGGGGTATCCGTTCCGCCGCAGATACTCGAACAAACCCCTGTAAATCGTCACAGGCGCATAATTATAATCATGAGCCAGGGAGATCAGCAGGTCCGAATCCGCCCCGCCGGGCACATTAGTCCCCTTGGCGAACGACCCGATAACCCGCGAATACTCAATAGCCTCGCCGCCCCACTGCTTCACATCGGGCAGGAGGGTCTTTAAAGCATCCTTGACAGAGCGGAAGCCAGCTTCCTCTGTCCTTTTTTGCGTAAAAACTTTCATAAGACCTTGGCAGGGACTGCCCGGAATGAATAACAAGTGCGAATCAAGTATACAGCTTTAGTAAGGAATCGGGAAGTCCCGTCTGACGTTGTCGATATCCTCAAGCACTTCAGGGCTGAGCGTAAGATTGATCGAATCGATATTGCTCTTAAGCTGCGCCATGCTTGTCGCCCCGATAATGTTCGATGTCACGAAGGGCCGGGAATTAACGAACGCCAGAGCCATCTGGCAGACATCCAGCCTGTGCTTTTTCGCCACCCCCATATAGGCCTTGACTGCTTTATTGGCTTGCTCGGTATCCCGTGCGGAACCTCCGGCCAGCAGCGTCCAGCGCGACCCCTTGGGCCGCTTGCCGCCCAGATATTTCCCGCTGATCATACCCGTAGCCAGCGGCGACCACGCCAGCAACCCGATATCCTCAGCCACGGCGACCTCATGCATATCCGGCTCGAACAGACGGTAAAGCAGACTGTATTCATTTTGGATGGACGCCATACGGGGCAGGGACTTGTCCTCCGAGAGCCGCAGCCATTTCATCGTCCCCCATGCCGTTTCATTGGACAGCCCCGCATGGCGGATTTTCCCAGCCTTGACCAGTTCCCCGAGAGTCTCCAGCACTTCAAGGAAATTATCCTCAATCTTTTTGGAATCGAACTTGGGCGTATAGGTCCAGAGCTGGTTAAAGGCGTAAGATCCCCGGTTCGGCCAGTGCAACTGGTAAAGATCGATATAATCGGTCTGTAGGCGCTTCAGGCTACCCTCGACGGCGGCGATAATATTCTCGCGGTCGATCTTGGCCTTCCCGCCGCGCACCCACGGAAGCCCCGGCCCGGCGACCTTCGTCGCCAGAATGACCTTCTCCCTGTTATTTCTGCTCTTGAACCACGTCCCGATGATAGCTTCCGTCTTGCCGTAAGTCTCCGCATTCGGCGGTACGGCGTACATCTCGGCGGTATCGAAAAAATTCATGCCCCGCTCCAGCGCATAATCCATCTGGGCATGGCCCTCAGCCTCGGTATTCTGCCGGCCCCACGTCATGGTTCCAAGGCAAATCAGGCTGACATTAATACCGGTTCGTCCAAGGGGGCGGTAGTGCATAAATCACCAGCTAGCGTCTCGAAAAGAGAGGCTTTCTGAAACGGTCGATTTCAAATTGTATATCTTCCAGACTATCCGGTATAGGCATAGGCAGGGTAAGATCGGGAGGAGACTTAACGAGATACGGGATGGCAAAATTAAATCTTTCGACAAGTTTTGGATCAACACTCAGCTTTCCAACCTTCGCTTCAGCCAGAATCAAGGAACCAGATTTTTCGTCCTTGGCAAACATACAGACAAAAGGCTCCAAACGGTAAGAGCCAAAAGAGTCAATATGAGTAAACCAAATTCGAACGCCCCCATTCCTAATAGTACTGACTTCACTCAGCAAAATAGTATCAGGAAATGTAACATTCAACTCGATAAAGGTCTTGCAGATGCCGTAAGGAAGTCCGCCTTTAAAGGGGGCAAAAAGAAAATAGAAAAGATAAAATACCAAACAAAAACCGACAAACTTGGCAATATTTTTATACTGCTTTTTCTTTTTCTCGGTCTTTTTTTCCTTTAACTTATCTGACAAGGAGACAGCTTGCCCAAGAGCAGTATCCTCAAAAGCGGTCTGTTGAGCTATAGCCTGAGCCTGTTTGATATCCTTGATAATTTCACTCATCTATCTTTCAGGCTTATACGCTTCCCTTCTTCTCTCTCTTGAATTTTTTTGCTTTCCTCAACAAGTTCATTAACAATTTCCTCGATAACGGCGCTGATCATGGCCTGCCGCGAATCTCCAGTTTCGCTGTTTGCAAGAACACGCCTTCTAATTTCATTGCGAGCACTACCGCCCGGGTAGGCAAAAGAGAGCATTTGCCGCGCACGCGAAGCGCCAAGATAAGTGTAAAGCCGATTTCGAATAGCCACGTCCTCAGCAGAGGTGTTCAACGACCACAACTCAATCGGCCCAAGAGTATTATAAAGATGCTGCTCGTAACGGCCCGATGTCGTTCCCAGAACCAAAAGACACGGAGCTCCGATAGACTTAGGACCCGTTAGACGGTAACGTATAACGTGCCGTGCGGTATTAGAGAGACCGAACCTCTGGACAACATCGTCAACAGCCTTATCGGAAATCGCTGTACCGAGAACCCAGACACCCGTAGCCAGATCGACCATATCCTTGTCGAAGTCATCAAGAAGCTGGGAGGTGAGAACAATCTGAACGCCGCGCTTCCGGCCCTCACGAACGTCACGTATGACCTGCGCACGAACTGAATTCGATTTGCTCGTTCTATGAAACTCGTCAAAGTTGAGTCGCTTTGGCGTTTCAGCGACTTCTTGCAGTCTCAGGGAGTGGAACTGCTGGAACTTCTCAGGAATATGCTGAATGGACTCCTGACTCATCCACCAAGAGCGCACCAGCGCATGACGGGCCAGCATATACATGATCGAAGTCTGACGATCCGCCGCCTCATCGCCTTGAGGGGCGACGTCCATCAAGTCCAGCGAACACAGGCGGGTATCGGCGATATCGAACTGGGTAACAGAAGAAAGGATCGGATACTCGCGGATGGCCGAAGTAACCATACGCTCAAAAGCGCTAAGGACAGTCTCTGCACTAAATCCAACGGAAGTTTCTTCAAGCAGGTTTCTGATCTGCGGCCGTCTCGAGGCGGTAATAGAGTCATTGAGAGTCGGAACGGCATGACGCTGTGCAACGTTGGCCAAATGAAATTGTTCCAGTTCGAAGAGTTTGTCAACGATATCCCACCAGAACGGATCAGTGGGCAGATGGATATTATACTTGTTGATGGCCGCGTCAATGTCGGCTTCCAAGCGGGGCAGATAAGGCCTTGCCTCGGCGTTCGCAGCCGAATCATCTCTCCACCGGAACATCTCATCAACCACCAAGCCGCAAAGCTGCTGCATCCCGTCATAAGGTTTGTCATATCCAGGAGGTGTGGTTAAAAGGGTAAGCAATTCAACAAGATAAGAACGCTCGTCAGGAAGAGGGTAACGACAGCCTAACTGCGTATCGAACGGGTTGATGGCGTACTGGTGAGCCATTTGTAGCCTGAAGTAGGAGGCTTCATGATGGCGGGCCAAAGGCAAAGCCTCTTTGATCAGGGAGACAAGACCGGAAGACGATGGCCCAATATCAACAACTGCGACATAAGGTAGCTTCGAAAGCCCAGGAGAGATACAAGTGCCTAAATTGAGAGAGTTAAGCAATACGGACTTTCCCGCCCCAGGTTGGGCGAAGATCAAATCAAACCACGTCGTTGTAAGATTCGTTCCAGTTTGATAAGGCCAAAGTTTACCATCAGGAGTTCTGAAGATAATGGCTCCCTCATCGAAGGGACTCGAAGGCCGCTGCCAAGGCAACAGCTTCATAATCTCAATCATCGGGGCAATCCCGGTTGGGGCGGTGCCACCGCAATGAATACCCATGGCGGACGACATAACACAATCAAGCGGGTCACCGGAAAATTCGCTCACCTGAGCGTAGCCCCAACTTTCAATAGCCTGAAGGAGTACTGACAGACGGTCCAGGATTTTATCTTTTTCCTCGATCACACACCAAGTGGCAAAGGAAAGCCTGAATTTTACGACAGGCTCCTTACGCGCCAGAGCCATCAGACTTTCCAGAGAGTACTTAATTTGTTTGTTTGAACCATTGGTAGGCCCAAGTATCGTGGCAGCAAAAGCCCGAAAGGCCAGTGCGGATGCGCCGCCACCCTCGATCAGAAAAGATATCCTGAAGGGAATATCTGCTTCAACCAAACGGTTCATAAGAATGGGAAAAGCCGTCGAATCCATCGGGCCCAAAGTCATATCGCCCCCGGCCCATAAAAGGTTGCCTATCCTGACCACTGACTTACCAAGAACGCGAGCGTCTGCAGCAGTAATCTGGTTAGGAAGGGTGGGCCACAGGATATCCGACATATCAACAGTGCTTTGCGGCGCACGCGGAGGGATCGGATCACCAGGAAGACAGGCCCGCCAGTTCTCATTGGCACGATCAGGAAACATATTATTACGAACGGCCGTGATGGCATCGTGAACTTCCATAAGTTTGCATCCGATGCCCATCTCATCCAATCCCGACAAAATAGCGCTCACAAAACTTTTATGTCGGGTTCGTAGAGGTTCCATAACTCCGAGCGGATACTGGGCGTGCCCAGCCGGAAGCCAGTTTTTAGCTTCATCTTTTACGCCCTGCACAGCTCTCTTAACTTCGCTCTTGCTGAGGATTAATGGCCTGGTCCACACAACAAAATAACACTCCTCATGCGTACAAAAACGCTCAAGGTTCTTGATCCTTTCCTCCAAAAGATCATCAACTTCCAATCCAATATTACTCGCAGAGGTACGACTGGGTTTGACATAGTTTTCCAGCATCTGTCGAACCCTGCCAGGATCTCTAACAAAATAGACCTGCATGGCATGACCCTGTCGGTCGAAACGCGAGCCAATCTTGATAGTTGAAGAGCTGACAATTGTGTTATACTCATCATCACCGATTATCTGCCTGCTACCTTCAATTTTAATGTAAGAAAGCAAAGAACCGTCAGAGGAAACGATGGTCGTCTCATTTTCCATCGTTTCAAGTCGGATAAACGACGAAACTGAAAACTTTAGGCCTTTTTGAAAAGGCAAAAGCATTTTATCAAGTAACTTCATGTGCGGCTGTGAATGTGTTCTTCCCAAGAGTACTCTTGCCTGCTCATATTACACAAACAAAATAAGAAGGAAAGGCTTAAGAAAAAACAGAGCCCGATTCGTAAGGTTAATAAAATTAACTGCTATGAATGCTGTTATAAATACTGAACCATTGCTGTGGAGGCTTGCCGCCGAAAGGCCCGTCCTTTGAACGCCAATAGGCAAGAATTTGAGGAAACTGATTAAATTCAAGATCTGCTTCCTTAATAATACGGCGATCAAGTGGAAAAAGCTTGACACCCTCAAGCTTCTGGGCGCGGATACCGTAGTGATGGTCGCTTAGATAATCCTTCAAAACCGTTGCGAGGGTATAAGCGTCATCAGTTCCAATTCTCTTACGAATAGGATCCCTTCTTTTCATAAGTCCATCCAGAGCTTTTCGGGCAGCCTCTGCGATCGGTCCCTGAGAAATTCGAGCAACATAAATAGCGCGGGCCATATGATGGAGATCAGCTTGATCAATCTCAGGTAGCCACAACAAAACACCCGACTTCATAACTCCGACTTGATCTAGGTTAAAGCACTGGTGACAAAAAATACACACCGTGGCGAGGTTGCCCTCACTGATATCCGCCACGTTACCATTAACCTGGATGACTTCCTGATATTTCTTAGACTGGAACCCGCAGCACCTGCAGGAAAAACCATCGCGTTCGAATATTGTTTGCTTAAGGTCTTTCGATACAGTCTCTCTAGCAGAAGAGGAGCCGGAATCTCCGGCTCCCTCCTTTTTCTTTTTTGACCTTCCGGTAAACTTGGAAAGCCCCAAAGTGATCGGTATACGATCCACTTCTTGTTCCTGACTTAAGAAACGTTAAAGCTGACAGAGTTCATCAGAGCAGCAGAAGAGTTCTGACCTTGGTTGTTGCTGTCAAGCGTTTCTGCCATCGCTTCCATCAGGATCGGGAGAGCGAAGAGGATACCACCGGCAGCAAGACGGATCGCACCATCTTTCAGCGGGGTCTGGGTGGGGTTTTCAACGTGGTCTTTAATCTTCAGAACACCGAGAACGCCAAGGAGCAAACCGAAAAGGTAGCAAAGAGCGGTCAAGAGACCGGGGATGCTGGCAATAGACGTTGTGATGTTTTGAGCGATAGAGCTGAAGTTGTTCGCGCCCCCTGCTGCAGCGTACGCGCTGGTAGCAGAAGATGCAATAGCACCAGCCGTCATGGCTGCGCCGAGTTTGTAGTAGGTGAGTTTGGTTGTCTTGAACATTTAAGTTCCTCCTCTTACCAAAGTTTTGCTTACTTAATAACCAATAGTAACAAGAATAACATAATTTTGCCACAATTATTTTTGGCAAAAACTACAAAGTTTTGAGAAAAAGAAACATTAAGGAACTATTAAGCGAAGGTTACGCCAAAGGCTGTAATTCCTATTGTTTGCTGGACAGCGTTAAGAAGAGGCCCGAGATTGACCGCCATAGCGCCGCCGATGATATGAGTCATTGACGACATAAGAGAAGCTTGCTGGTTGCCCTCGGCAACCTGTCTCATGATAAACAGACCACGGACGAAACTGATCGAGCCCACAATAATCATAAAACGGAGGACGGCGCTGACGACATGGTAAACGGCGTCGGTCTCTGCAGCAGCCATACCGGCGGTGTAAGTTAAAGTAGCGAAAGTAGCCGTCTGCGGGTCTCCGAACAAAGTCGAAGAAAAGGCGCGCATGATAACGTTCGCAGAAATAAGGATTCCCCCAATCGTAAAAGTAGACACGGTGCCCATACCACCCGGCCCTCTCGGGCCGTCTTGTGCAGTTTTGACGAGCCTAGAGATGCCGATCATGATAAAAATCATGCCAGCAACAAAACAGAAGAAGTTAAGAACAACCTGGCTGGGGCCAAGAACCTCACCCATGAAACAGGCCATGACCATATCAAGGGAATTAGTGCCCACGCCGCAAGCATTGGCGCCGAAAAGAAGAGAAAGATCCCCCTCGTACCCAGTAGTAGTGCCAAGTCCGGGTAAGCGATAGGCATTTAACGGAGAAAGATCGGGTAGAAAAGTCATTTGCAGAGCAGAAACTACAGTGGGGAGAGAGAAAAAAGCGCCACCCGCAATTAACCTGGAAACCCCATCCCACAAAGAAGTCTGCTGGGGGTTTAAAACATGGTTCTTGATTTTTACCAAAGCCCAGACCCCGAAGACTAAGCCAAGCATATAAGCAATTCCCGACAAAAATGCAGCTATACCTGAGGAATTTAGCCATGCCGCGCAAATGACCTCACCGACCCTGGTTGGAGCCGTCGCGGTCAGGGGGTTACAGGCTATACCTGTAGAAAGCGTCACATAAAGCCAATCGTCAGACGCAAAGGTAAACGATGCAACGTTAAGTAAGCCCGCCGTAACCTCCCAAACACCAAGCCCCCCTCCGCCTACAGTGTTCCACATAGCTTCAAAAACCGCAGGCAGACCGAACATGGCACCGCCTATAATCAGGTTAATGACACCCTCCTTGAGAGAAACCCGGGCGGGATCCTCCACATGATCCTTAAGCTTAAGAATACCGATAACCCCCATGAGCAGACCAAGAAGGTATGCAACAGCGGTAATAAGACCGGGCAGCAGTTGGGTTTCGGCGACGATATAGGACAAGAGAGAGTTGAAATTCATACCGCCAAGGCCTGTAAAAAGCCCCAAAAGTGCGGAGGCACTGTTAAAGAAAGTGACAGTATCAACACCAACCCAACCACCACCGCCGTAAATAGTTTCCGTCATGGCCTCGTAAACGATAGGCAGGGAAAAAAGTGCACCGCCAGCGATATAACGGACAACGGGAACGCGAAAAGGGGTCTGATTCGGATTGTTGACGTGCTCAATAGTCTTCATGACCGCCTGGTAGGCGATATAAAGCCCGAGAGTATAGGAAAAGGCCGTAATCAGTCCCGGAATAAGGGACGCTGAGGTAGTCATATTCTCCGCGATATCGTCAACACCCTGCGCCCAAGCCAAACCGGATAGAACCGCAGACGCAAGAAAAGCTGAAATACCAGCAAAACAACGCGAAAAAAGGCTATTTCTCATCATGACACACTTTTTCTGCCTAAGTATTCCCTTGCTCTATTAGAGCATAATTACGCTCTAAAACGCAAACTTTCTGTTAAACAAGGAGAAAAGCCCATGCCTTAACTCCCCATCAAAAAAACGTACAATAAAAGCAAACAAAAGTTAACAAAAAATTAACTCTTACTGGCTTAGGCTCCCCATCGTACCTTTGATAACCCACTTACCGTTAACTTTGGTAATGGATTTAATTTTGCCGAAACCCGCAACGCGGTCCCCAATTTCAACAGACTTCACATCTCCAGTACGGCTGTCATAAAGAACGGCACTCCCGGGTTGTGCGGACCTTAACTTCCAAGAGGAAGCAGGGGCGGTTTTCTTGGAAACGACAACGGGTTTCTGGGGCGATGTTTCGACTTTTTTATCGGGGACAACTGGGTTCTGTGCCAGCATTTCCGGCTTATCGACGCGAACATCCACGGCCTCAGGTTGAACTCCGCTGTTCGAGGACGTCCCACCAGTGCTATCCTTCGCGGGAACCAAAGACACAGAAGGAGAAGGCGAAGCAAGAGGCTCAGAAGCTGATATCTGATCTGGTTGTTCGTTCGAATCGCCCAAAGCGGAACTCTCGGCGAGATCACCATCGCTGACCATTTCCAAACCTTCCTTGCTGGAGCTTTCTGAAACGGCCATAGGAGAATCATCTGAATTTTCGGGTTCCTCCAAAGAAGACAAGTCGTTCGGTTGACTCAAAATACCGCCTTTCTCAGCTGTCAGGTCAGCTGAAGCGGCCAAAGAAGAAGAGGCCGCGTCAAGGCTGCCGTCCAAAGTTTCGGCAGATTCCAGAACCTCATCGACCTGTTTGCCGAGATCTAACTCACTCAAAGAATCAGACTCGGAAGCAATAACAACAGTATTCGCTGCCTCCGGGGTCTGTAAATCAACCGCCTGCCCGTCAGAAAGGCCGACGTCAGGTAAAGACTCACTTTCGGAGCCTGTCGAGGCAATAGTCCCAGGGGCCACTTCGGGAGCAAGAACCTGACCCGAAGGATCCTGAGCCAGCATTCCATCTTTTTCAGCCAGAGGAGCAATCTCTCGGATCTCCCCGTCAGCCATTTCTAAAGGCTGCAAATCTGAAGTTGAAACATCAGCACCAGGAAATGGAGTCAACACACCATCCCCATCGCTGTCGCCAGTCAAGGAGGTTGAATCAGCCGACACGCCGGCGGCATCACTTTCATTGGACGCAGGGCCTTCTTCCTTGGCAGATTCCAGATCCAGCTCTTGCGGAGCAGAGCTATCCTGCGGCATAGGGGGCAAATTCTGTAGCTCTGAAGATGTTAACGAGTCGGACGATGAAGGTATCGCTTCCTCTATTACAGACGAGCTCGCAGAAACGGCAGAAACACTTTTTTCAGTCTCCAATCCAGGGATAAGCTGGTTCTGGTAGGCGTACCAAGAGCCCCCACCCAAAAGTGAAATCAAAACCAAGCCAAATAACAATCCACCAGAAGACTTCTTTTTAGCGCCGCGCAAAACGTCTTCAGGCGAGGAAGCGCCCTCCTCAGAAGCTACAGCACTATCAGTCTCCTCACCCCACTGATCTTCATCAATAGTATCGAGATCGTCGAAATTTTCGACCTTTCCCTTGCCTGTCATCAGCGAATCCTCTTCCGCTCAAATATTTAGAGAAAGCCACAAGAGTACTTAAACTCAAGAATAAAAACCAGCTTAAGGACTAGGTATCGTCATTCTCAGAAGTCACAGCCTCGGTAAAAAGAATACCGATAGGCGTACCAGCATGGATCTTGACGAGAACCTGAACATCATCATTGATCTCTTCAATAATATCTCTGACTTCCGCACCAGCCTCTTTCACACCAAGAGCAACCTCCTCTTCTGTGTTTAAGTCTTGCTGTGTATCAGTCGTAGTCGTACCGCTCGATCCCGTTTCGATAACGATGCTCGTGGCGTCAGATTGTGCGATGGCTTCGGAAAAGCCCTCGATAAAAGCCGCCGCCGCAGGCAAAAGAATTCTCTGTAAATAACGGTGATCGACTTCCGTGGCCATACCAGGCAAAGAAGTGTCAGGATCCAGAGCTATAGCAGAAATTCTGCTGTCACGCCCGTCGACGACAATTCTATCGAACTGGAGGGTAAGGTAGTCGTTCTGAACAGTGAACGAGCCGATCATTTTCGAACCTCTCAAAGGGCCGGAAACGAGAAGTACGAGAACGGGACCAGGTATGTCAGAGTTAGCCTCAAGTAAAAGCTGACCATATTCAATCTCTCCGGCGGGAATAATAATCTCGGGGTCGACCTCTTCTTCCTCTCCGTCGAACTCTCCATTCCCCTCAGCGTCACCTTTAGGGGCACCTCCACCTCCGCCGGCTCCTTCAGCTTCAACTTTATAAATGCGCTTGTACTGCATACGAATACGCTCACCTTGGCGGGAAAGAACATTCTGCATCTGCTTGGCCATGGAGTCAGCCATCTGCTTCATGGCTTCATTCTGCTGTTCAGAATCAAGAACAGTAACCGGCTCTACATCCTCAGAGTCGCCAGTATCCCTAAGAACGCGCTCTTCCTGCAGACGTCTCCACCGATGCAGAGGATCCTCCGTCTCCTCCTGCTCCTCAGGAAGCTGAAGACGGTCGGAGGGGGTTTCAACAGGGACAGGAATGGTACTTTCTCCAGTCTTTATAGCCTTCTCAAAATCGGCCTCGTTAGCTTCTTCAACTGCCTCGACATAAGCAGGCGAAGCCTCGGCACCGCCCGGCGGGGAGTTCACCTGTGACGGCGCAGGAACCATAGACTTCTTAACCTCGTCAGGTTTAGCCCCAAAGAAGTAAAGAGCGCCAATAAAAAGTGCAACGACACCAAGAACGACCCCGACCTTTACGACCGGACTGTTCCGCCACATATCTCCAAGCGTGTTCTTCTGTACAAACTCACCAAACCCCTCTTCAGAGCCAATGATTTCCTCGTCAAGATCGTCATTCATCTAGCAACTCCTCACGCTCAGAAAGATAAGCACGAACCATACGCCCTTTATCGGACAACAGAAGGACAGGGGCATCGGCAAGCGCATAAACTCTAGTCCCATCAGCGGACGACACTGAACTCTCCCAGCCGGGCGACAAAAGCGTCAAAGGCGTCCGCACGTAAGTATAGTTATTATACTTAAAAGCGCTTGTACGACCGTCTACGCCGGTAACGGAAAGCTTCACAGCTTCCTTAGGCATAACCCCGGACAAAGCCGCTGACATATCAACATCTCCGGCCGCCAAAGTCACACCGGGTTGCATGAGGGGAGCCTTGGCAAAGGGCCCGTTACCAGGAATAACAGCATCAAAACGGTAATAGACAATATCCCTGTTGGTCTCCAGAGTGAAAATAATAGGGGTATCAAGACCAACCATCTTCATGGACATATTGCCGTGACCGAAATCGTTCTGTGCTGAAACCCGCACCATATTCACAAGATCAGCCTTCCCGTCACTCTGAATTGCAAAGTTCCCAACCCACGAAATATCCTCGATAGGCCAAGGCGACCCGGAGCTGTCGACCATACTGATACTGGTAACATACCCGAAGGCTAGCTTTATGGTAAGAGGGGGACTCCCAGGATCAAGGGAGATGTTCTGAACAACACTCTCAGGCCTGGGATAAGGATGAACAGGAGTCTCGGTAGACTCTACAGTCCTGTCCAAGCGCTCAAGCAGGGTTCGAATTTCATTTGGCCGCAAAGGAAGAATTCTGTTAAGAGCGGCTTGAAAAGCACCCTTTCTGAAATCATCCTCAAGCTGCTCGGAGGTTTTCTGAAATTCATCAAGACCCTCATCTTCCTCAAATTCAAAAGGATCCTTCTCAGGATTTTCAACATCGAGAGCTGGCATAGACTCAAGCACACTCTCATCAGGAGCATCATTCTTATCATTATCCTGGCCGGCAACCTCTGCTGACTCGCCACCGCCGACTCCATCTTCCAGATCGGAAAGGCCGCCATCTTCAAGGGCCCCATCACCAGAAGAATCGTCGTCGACGGCTGGAGAACCTAATTCCCCTGCGGCATCCTCGACCTCAGAGGTTGGAGATGCGCCCCCATCCTCCTGCGCGTGAGCCGGAAACGCAACGGTTGCAGAAACAAAGAGCGCACCAGCAGACAAGCAACTGGCGACCCCAACTAATAAGAAATTAAAATTCGATGTTTTATTTTTCATGACGAAAGATCTAACCCAGAAACTCAAAAACTTCGTTAAACGATACAATGGAAAATTCTGATTGTCACGTACTATCAACACCGTATCACAAATAATATTAAAACAAAACAACAACAACGCTCACAGAAGATAAGAAAAAACAAAACTTAAGGCATGGTCCATGCTGCAGCTAAGGAAGCAGGGGGGGGGCGGTGCCCAAAAGCAGGTTAGCGGGGAACCGCGACCCATTGCTCAATACCCACTCCATTGGGGCTTTCAAGGCGGGGGACGCGAACAACAACAACCGTTACGAGTAGTCCCGTATTCTGTGTGCGGGCTCCGGATTGATAAGTTAAAATCAGTGGAACCTGAACCACCCACTGGTAGCGGCCGGCAACCAGTCCTTCAGATTCAAGAATGGGGGCGCCTTTGGGGGCGGCGGTAAGAACCTGCTGATTGACCTCCACCATTTCAATAATTCTTGATCGTTGAAGTGCTTGTGTAAAGCTCTCCCATCCGCGCTTGGTAAAATTACGAGACGCCTCTTGGAGTCTCCGGCGGTAATCGCTAAATCCGAAAGTCATGACCTCGGTGGAGGCTTGGGCAACCCAAGACATGAGCGCTGGAGCGCTAAGGTTGGGTTGATTAAGGGGGACCATAGGAACAAGGCGACCGTCCTCTGTTGTCGCAAAATATCGATGCTCGGGCTGGTGGGCGTAGATGACATAATACATCGCACCAATTAGGCCTAAGATAATAAGGCTCTGTATGAGCGTAAGCTTAAGAAGGCTCCGGTAGCCGTCCCTGTAAAACTCATTCCGTATGACCACGGTACCCAACCCGGAGGTGTCGGCCTCAGGCTCAGCATCAGCCCCTTCCTCAGTTGTTTGCGGCTCCGAGGGGGGGTGTTTTTTAGTGATTTTGCCTAGCATAACATTCTATTCTGGGAGTTAACTGCAAACCCATTATCTTTTTTTGGAGAAAAAAAATCAATCCCAAGTATCAATTATTAATGATATTTATACTTTTGGTTAAAAATCGTGCCTTTACCAAAACCGTTATGCTAGTATAACCTCTAAAGGAAGGCGGGCGCTTACGCTTGTATCTTTGTGCGTTTTGTGGGCAACTCAGGATCAGTCCATATTACATTGCCCGTTGTTTTCATTTGCCAGTTTGGTTATATTACTAAAGACCTCATTATGACGAAGATGCTAACGATCCGTAACCTTAAAAACTCCAGTATTATTGGGCGTATGATTTTTCACATCTTCGCCCCTCTCGCGATTGCTGTCGTAATTACGCTTCTTTTAACCCACTCGGCTTATGCAGCTTGTGGATGTTTGGTTGGCACGTGTTCGTCAGCGGATTGCTCGGCCGCAAGCAGTCAGCTCGATCAGTATCATGACGACATTGAGCAAAACACTCAGGATGAGTTTGATGACGATCTAGAGGCCTTTGAGGACTGGCTTGTAGAGCAGTTTTTTGAAGGGGAGGTGGTGCCGGCAATGGCTGACATGACCACCCAGATGAATGCCGTTGCGATGCAGCAAATGAATATCATTGGCGCTTTCATGGACGCTGACATTCAAATGGATACGCAAAGACTTTTCCAGCAACTTCAGGCGGAGGCTCACAAGGATTACCGCCCCTCCGATGATTTTTGCTGGTTTGGGACAAACGTCAAGAGCATGGCGCACTCGGAAATCAAAGGAAATCACAATGCTTTGGCGTTATCGGCCATGAGCATTAAGCGACAGATTGGAAACGCAAATCTAAACTCTTCTGCTGGCGTTGAGCAGGATTTGAGGGGAAGATGGGGGCAGTTTGTCGATACTTACTGTGATCCTAAAGACAACAATTGGCTGGTTCCTTCTGCGCTGCCTCCTGAAATAGACGCCACTGATAATCCGCCGGGCAGTTTTTACGGCCAGCTGTCCGGGCTTGAGTACGCCTGTGATCGTGATGGCGATTTCCCCGGACCTGATGCGAATCGTGGGGGGCCCAAGGGCGCGACAGATCCATGGCGCACAAACATAGATATTGACTATACCCGTTTGGTGGAAGCACCAAGGACGCTCGATATAGATATTTCAAATGCCACAATGACCGATGACGAGGAAGATGTCTGGGCTCTTTCAAGAAATATTTTTGGTCACGAGGTTCTTACAAGAGATCTTTCTCGGCAAAAGACCCAGTCGAATAATGGTAAGAAGCTTTATCTGGCGGTAAGAAGCATTGCCGCAAAGCGCAGTGTCGCGCAATATTCTTTCGACAGTATAATAGGTCTGAAAACGGCCGGTACGGGATCTAATTTGGCTGCCGGTTCTCAGGTCCGCGAGTTTCTTGGGTCGATCATTAAGGAGATTATGCCTCTATCCACGCCTGACGAAGAAATATACGAATATATGGGAGAAGAGCCGAGCTATTATTCCCAATTGGAAATCATGAGCAAAAAACTATATCAGAATCCAGATTTTTACGCCAATCTCTATGATACACCGGCTAACATCAAGCGTAAACACGTGGCCATGCAGGCTATTGAGGTGATGCTTGACAGGGCGATTTATGAAAGTCAGCTAAGAAAAGAGATGGTGGTCTCAGTTCTCCTTTCCAGTAAAATAAGGGCGGCCCAAAGAGAGGCCAATAAGCAGGTGGTAAACGCAACCGGGGGGCAAAAATGACCGGAGAGGGCAAACCTCAGTCAGAGGCAGGCGGCTTTGCTCGCCCCAAAACGACACTGGGGTGGGGTCTGAAACTGTCGCCTTTTGTAAAAAAGTTTCTTCTGGTATTTATCATGATTTCGGTTTTGGCAGGGTCAACCCTGACAATGAAAAGCCGGGAATCCGAAGCCCTTTGTATTCCTTGCTGGATGTGCGGCCCTATAGATTGCATCATTGTGCCCATTTTGGTGGAGATTATCGCTGAGATTTTTGAGCTCATCATTGAAGAAAACATCGAAGACCATATCAACAATGAAATAAACTGGATCGTCGAGGATTTCTTCGAGGATTTCTGGGTTATTGGTTTGGCGGAAATGACAGAGTTTCTCTCCGCCATGGGGATGTATCAGATGGAAATTGTAGGCGCGATGCTTGATGCAAAGCATCAGCTTGAGACCCAACGTCTGTTCTGGCAGTTGCACGCCGAAGCTCACAAGGATTACCACCCCAGCGATGAAATTTGCTGGATGGGGACGGCAGCCAGAAGTATGGCTGCTTCGGAAGCTCGCGGCCTTTTTAATAAGCGGGTATTGGCAGATTTTGGACTTGATCGGCAGCTTGGCAACGCAAATATGACCGGAGCCCAGTCTGTACAAAGAGACAAGGCTTCGCGATGGAGGCAGTTTGTAAGAACCTACTGCGATCCTAAGGATAATGACTGGGGGGGGCCAGGAACCGGTTTGGATTTGGCCTGTGATCATGACGGTCCCGGAGGGGCCGGAACGACTGGGGCGACGAATCCGGCCAGAAAAAATATAGATATTGACTATGCGCGGTTAATTGACCAAAGGCGCACACTCGAAGTTAATTTTGAAGGCGCCACGGCCATTCCACCCCCTGCGGACGAAGAGGATGTATTCGCTATGTCCGCCAATCTTTACGGGAACAGCGTCCTCTCGCGTAACCTGTCCCGTTTGAAACTAAGAAGCAAAAGTGGACAAAAATTATATTTGGATCTTCGCAGTGTCGCCGCAAAGCGAAGTGTGGCGCAGAATACGTTTAACTCGATTGTAGGGATGAAGTCTGCCGGAACATCGGATACATCCCTTGTTTCTGGTGGTCCACCCTTGACTCGGACCTTTTTAGCGGCGGCATTTAAAGAGCTGATGCCTCCGGCTACCCCTGACTCAGAGATTTACGCCATTATTGGCGAGAACCCGAGCTACTATGCACAGTTGGAGGTTTTAGCAAAGAAGATATACCAGAATCCTGACTTCTACTCTGGTCTTTACGACAAGCCCGCTAACATTGCACGCAAGAGTACCGCCATGAAGGCAATAGACCTGATGCTTGATAGGGTCCTTTTTGAAAGCGAACTGAGACAGGAGATGATTCTTTCGGTTCTCCTCTCAAGCTATTCAAGGGACGATTTCAGGGCCCTTAACAACACCATAATCAACACACAAAAAGCGAGAGATTAAACAGTTGAGATAATATGCTGTCATGATGATCAAGTTTCTGAAGCTAAACGGCGAATCGAAATACAAAAAGACTTTTAGACGGAGTCTGGTTTTTGCTGTTGTTTTATCTCTTCTTCTAACCCCCTCACGGCAGGCCTACTCGATTTGCTGTTCCTGTGCTGCCCTGCTTGCGCTTATAGATCCTTTTGTATGGCAAGAGGCAGAAGACGATTTCAATGAGAAGCTGAATGAAGAGTTTCTCAGGTTGGAGCGTTTTATTGTTCACGAAATGTGGGAACAAAGCATCCTGCCGACGATGATGCTGGCAGCCGAACAATTTACTGCAGTGGCCATTCAGCAGGTTATGGCGATAGGAACCTTGTTCGATGCCAAGCAACAGTTGGAGACGCAACAGCTCATGCAGGTGATGCAGGCAAGAGCCCACAAGGACTACATACCCAGCGTAGAAATGTGCTATTACGGGACGATGATTAAAAGCTTGGCCGCGACGGAAAGAAAGGCTGAGGTGAATGCCGTCATAATCAGTCAACGTTCCCAGGACCGTCAATTGGGCAACGCTCATCAATCTGCCACTTACGGCAATGATATAGATAAAGCGAATCGCTTGGCTCAATTCACAGCAAAATATTGCGACGAGCATGACCGGGATACGGCACTTTCAACTTACTGTTCAGCTCTTGCTTGGGCAGGCCTTACCGTAGCTCAGAGACAGCAGTTAAACAGAGATATCGATTATTTTTCTGTAATTGATTCTCCTTGGACAATAAAAATGGATTTCACGAACACGACAATATCGGCTGCTGGTCCTCCTGCAGTCGACAATATTGAGGAAGAGGACGTTCTCTCCCTGGCCAGCAACCTTTTCGCACACAACGTTTTCCCGCGGGTTCCGGCCCGGCTTCTGGCAAATAACATTGATCCAAGGCACCCGGCCTTAAGCGATATGCAGCAAGCGTATATGGAGCTTCGCTCTATCGTGGCAAAACGTAGCGTAGCTGAAAACAGTTATAACGCTATAGCAGCGATGAAATCCGATGGAAGTACAGCCTTGGATGCGGGGGGTAACGTAGTGCCCATGAACGCAAGAATTTTTCTTGAGCCAGTCCTGACGGAACTTGGGGTGCCCGCTGCAGAAGTTTTGGCTCTCATAGGCGAAAACCCGAGCTACTATGCCCAAATGGAGCTCTTAACCAAGAAAGTGTATCAAAACCCTGACTTCTTCACGAGCCTGTATGATACCCCGGCCAACGTAGACAGGAAATTGGTCGCTTTGCAGGCAATAAAGCTAATGCAGAAGTTTGATCTTTTCAAAAGCTTCCTCCGTAACGAGGCATCTTTTGCAGTTTTGTTAGAACTAGCCGTGGTGGATCTTCAGCGAGAGATTGAAGATCAAATAAAGACCGCTAATACGACGGATGATTAATCATGGTTTTTGTAACGATAAGAAAATACTTTAAGAAGCCTATTCTTCTTGTTCTTTTTGTTATTTTTCTCTGTACGGCGCCTGTGACTGTAAAAAAGGCAGAGGCCATCTGTTGCGGCTGCTGCAGCTGTCTTACAGACGTTGTTTTTCCAGATGATCTGATCGCGTGGATCGAGAATTGGATCAACATCAACATTCATATTTTTATTGAACTCACACTTCACCGGATATTTTTCATGGATTGGGAGTTTTGGCAGGAAAATCTTCTTCCGGCCATGATGGCGATGGCTGAGCAGCTGGCTGCGGTCGCTATGCAGCAAATGACCATATTAGGGGCATTTATTGACGCTCAGGAGCAGTTGGAAACCCAAAGGCTTTTTCAGCAACTCATGGCAAAGGCCCATAAAGATTACCATCCCAGCATCGAGATGTGCGAATTCGGAACGAGAATAAAAAGTTTGGCTGCAACGGAGCGCAGGGGTGAATTGGCTGCATACGCTCTAAGCCAGCGCTCGCAAGACAGGAATCTTGGTAACGCGAACGTTGCGGCTTTTGGTGGCCCGAGAAGCGATATCAAAAGTCGGGTTAACCAATATCTCTCAACCTACTGCGATCGCAGGGACAACAACGATGCTCTGGGTTTGATTTGTACGACGGGTGCAGGCGCCGCACAAAGAGAAAGGTACAACAAGGATATCGACTTCCCTCGGACTATTGCACACCCTTGGACGATCAACGTAAACCTTACGAACTTCGGTGCCGCAACGCCCCATGAGGAAGATATCTTTGCCTTGGCTCAAAATCTTTATGCATTTGATACATACGATCGGCCTAACGCAAAAACGCTTGAGAACAACCCGACTCGGGAGGTAAACGGAGCGCAGCAGGCCTATCTGGATATGCGTTCCCGTGTGGCGCAGTTAAGTGTCGCAGAGTCAAGCTACAACGCTATAGTTGGGTTGAAGGCAGAGGGCACAGGCGGCTCACGCACTTTTATTGAGGCGTTTCTTCAGAATTTAGGACTGGCGGCTGCAGACGCCACAGCGTTGCTGGGGAATAACCCAAGTTACGACGCGCAAATGGAGATACTGACAAAAAAAGCTTATCAGGATCCAAGATTTTACACCAACCTCTACGATAAACCTGCGAACGTTGAAAGAAAGGGCGCTGCCATTCAGGCAATAGGGCTGATTCAAAAGTTCGATTTATTCAAGAGTTATCTGCGAACGGAGGCGTCTCTGTCTATCTTGTTGGAGTTGGCCGTGGAAGACCTTCAAAACGAAATAGAGGACGCTATCGATGATATCCATACTGCGTCTGAATAACTTATCTCTAGGATGGTTGACATGACTGAAAAACGCAAAAAAAACAAGAAAGTCTTAGCCGCCGCTTCACTCTTGGCGATCTGTGTTACTTTTTTTGCAGCCTCGTCACTTTATTTCGACTCCAGCAAAAGCTTGAACGATTCATATCTAAATCTATCCCATTTCAATCCAAATGCGACTCTGAACTACGAAATCTTTAGCAATGGAGAAATTATTGAAAAAGGAAACAAGCAATTTGATAAGTCTGGAAGTATAAAAATAGACACATCGTCATACTTAACTCCTGAAAAGGAAGGGAAACTGGCCTATAGGTTTGATATACAGTCCGGGCCACAGCAAAATCAAACGGACAATTCTGCTGTCAACTTTCTAATTAAACTGGACAGAAAGACGGGAGGGATTGAATACACAGGATCGGGTCTGGCCGAGTTTTCAAAAATTCTTGTATCAGATGGAAGCAACACACTCGAAACCAGCGCTGATTGGGCAGGATATTTTGCTGGAGACAACCTATTCAATACCATGGATAGCAAAAACCGCAACCTCATGAAACTGGCATTCCAAAACTACAATCTGCAGAATGACGGTGACGTTGATCGTGAACCGCCGGTTGTGGAGGTTTTGTTTGGTGACCCTTCCGCAGACGGTGTATCGGACGTCCAGGCGCGTTACAGCGCGGCTATGATCATGATGACCGAGCAACTCTCGGCGGTCATGATGCAGCAGGCTTTCATTATTGGAACCTTCTTCGATGCAAAGATGCAGTTGGAGACACAACGGAAGCTCCAGGAGCTTATGGCCCGCGCCCACAAGGATTACCACCCCAGTGAACAGATATGTCGCTTTGGTACCTTTGTCAAAAGTCTTGCTCATTCTGAGCGTGCATTCGAGTTGGACATGAGGGCTCTGAATAAGGCTCTTTTGAATGAGGCTCTGAGTGTGCAGCACGACAGTGCGGGGGAAGGTTCGAAACAATCTGTCTTAAACCGCATCAATCAGTTCTCAACAAAATATTGTAATCCACGGGACAACAACGACAGTTTGGATGCTTTATGTTCAACCCTGACTGCCGCGACTCCTGCCCAAAGGGAAAGGTTTAATAAGGATGTTGATTTCTTCCGCACGATTGATGGCAAGCTTACTCTAGATGCAAACTTTGCAGATGGGACACTGACAAATGAGGAAGAGGACATTTTTGCGCTTGCATTGAATCTTTATATGCCCAACTCTTTCGACACTATGGAAACCAACGACGTTACTGAAAATCCTGTGAGCCAATATAACGCACGTAGGCATGCCTCTATAGTCGCCGCGGCTCAGAACAGCTTTATCAATATTGTTGGAATGAAGACAAGCGCGCCCCCGGGACAGGCAACGGTTGCACCAGGAGCTTGGCCTCCGAATATACTACCTCCCCCACCCCCGGCCCCCGCTTTAACGGAAAATACGGGTTGGACTTTTATGAAGGCATTCATACGGGAATTGGGCTTACCTGGGATGACTGACGCAGAAATCCATGCGTATTTAGGCGAACGTCCAAGCTACTATGCCCAGATGGAGGTTCTGACGAAGAAAATTTATGAAAGCCCGAACTTTTATACCAATCTTTATGACAAACCAGAGAACGTCGATAGAATCGGTGCTGCAATAGATGCAATTGGATTGATGAGTATGAGAGACAGGTTTGACTCCTCCCTGCGCCGCGAAATGCTGACGGGGCTCCTAGTTGAGGACGCCCTTCAAACTCACATCGAAAGCAATACCGTAAGAATTTTCAAGAACATTCAGGATGAGCAGCCGACTCTTAGAAATTAGAAGAGCGACCTCTAATGTCTATGCGTCCGAGCTAACCTGATTTCTTGGCACCCTCCTTGCATATCTCCTCCATGAGTCGGCAATAACGTCGGCCAGCGCGGATTCGCCGCGCCGCTGCAACGGAGTAGATTATGGGCCTTTCAGGACTGGATGCCGCGCTTTCCGGCCTAAAAATATACCAGAAACAGATCGAAACCATCTCCGCCAACGTCTCTAACGTTGGCACGGAGGGCTATACCCGGAAAATTTTGCCGCAGGCGGCGCAATCGGTCGGTGGTCAAACCGTAGGGGTCTTGGCCCGCACGGTTATCAGGAACGTGGATATCAACCTGGAGCGCGATCTCTGGACGCAGGTCAGCGCCGTGGGTTTCTATGACGTCCAGAAAACCTATCTGGAACGAATCGACCAGTTCCACGGCGAACCGGGTGCGGGAATCTCCGTGGCCGCCGAAGTGACAAAGCTCCACGAATCTTTCGTGGCTCTGGCCGACACGCCCGAAGACCGATTCCTGCGCGCCGATGTGGTCGATCAGGCTGCTGATACGGCCAATAAAATCAATGAGTTATCCGATTACATCACAACCTTACGCAACGACGCGCAATCCGAGGCGGAAGTGGTCGTACAGAGCATCAACGACCTTCTTGAGCAGATCGCCGAACTCAACCAGCAGGTCCGCTACGCCATGGCTGCGGGGAACACATCGGCAGCCATGGAGGACAGCCGCGATCTGGCCATCAAGGAACTCTCCTCTCTGATAGAGATCAGCCTTTTCCGGCGCGGCGATGGCGTTCTGGTCGTCCAGACAGTCGAGGGGGCCGAACTGGTAGGCGAACAGCCCAATCTCCTGACTTTCGATCCTTCGCCCCTCTCGGCCAATAATGCCTATCCGGCAACGGCGGCGGGTGTCTTCGTCGGCGATCCCAACACGGATCCTTCGGCCCTTGACATCACCGCCCGCACGGTGGGAGGCAGGCTGGGTGGCCTTCTGCAGCTCAGGGACGAGATTTTTCCCAAACAGATGGCCCAGATCGACGAACTGGCCCACAAGCTGGCCCTCCGGTTCGAGGCGCAGGGGCTGAGGCTCTTCACCGATTCCTCCGGCGGTATCCCCTCCGACAACCCGCCCGACACCGGGGTCAGCCCGGCCGATCCGGTGGATTATGTTGGCTTTTCCGCCCTGATTCAGGTGAACGGCCGTATCGTAAACGACCACAGCTTATTACAGAAGGGCACCTACGGGGCCGCCCCACCTCCCGGCTCGAACGAGATAATCCGGCGCGTATTGGAATTTACTTTCTCGGGAACCGAATTTCAGGAAGCGATAAACCAGGTGGAGGCAACCTCGGTCGATATCCGCGCCGCAGCGACCGGTGCGACGACCCTCCAGAACTGGCTGGGCCTACGCTCCAGCAACCAACTCGCGGGCAGTGTGGATTTAACCGCCTACAGCAGCATCGCCGATCTGGTGAATACGGGCGGCACGAACGTCTTCGGCATCGGCGGCGCGGAAACCGACCGCTTCATCATCCGCTTCGATGATCCGGATTTCGGCGGCGGCCCGTACGATATCGAAATCGACCTCAGAACCGTGGCGGTTTCGGGTAGCGGCGCGGTGCAGGATCTCATCAACCACATAACGGCCGACGCCGACTGGGCTAACGCCGTGGCCGATTATGGCGCCAGCGTTTCGGCTGGAGCCGACGGCGAACTCCTCATCCAGAGCCGCGGCAACATCCAGACTCTGGCCAGCGGTACCGAGCCTCTCTCCGATACGGGTTTCGCCTTCCTCGGCCTGAAGCCCGAACTCAAGGAAGCCACGGACCCATACTTCGACGTTAGCGTCGGCAACAACGCTGCGGTGCGAATCACCATCGAACCGACGGATACGGAAACAGACCTCCTCGCCAAGCTCAACGCCGTGCCCGGTCTGGTAGCCCAGACCGATGCCAATGGTTTTCTGTCTCTGCGTCCTGGCGGCAGCTTCGTGTCCCCCGATTTCGGCGGCGATATCAAGCTGGTGGGCGGCCCCTTCGAGACCGATACGGCGGCGCTGGCGGGCACGGCTGCAGGCCGCGCCTCGATCAATGACGGCGTGAACATCGTTTCGGCGCTGTTCGGCACATATTCCGTCCTCTCAGGCGGCGCGATCAACGACGAATCGCCCATAGTGGACGTCCCCTATACCTCTGAAACCGAAAACGGCACGGGCTCTTTTGTTCATTTCCGCTCGGAATTTTTGGGGCCGGGGGCGAATATTGAATCCGAAGTCGTCGGTGCCCTGACGTTGGAGGATTACGCCCAGAAGATGGTAAACCAGCATGGGCAGGAACTGAACCTCATTAAGGAGCGCCGTGCGGATGAGGAAACTCTGCAAGGTTTGCTCGAAAAGGAACTGGTGGACAGCTCCGGCGTCAATCTGGACGAGGAACTGGGTTTTCTGATCGTGGTCCAGACCGCCTATGCCGCCTCGGCACGGGTGATCAACGCGATCGACGAGATTTTTCAGGAACTGTTAAGAGTCGTATAGACGGAGAGAAACGATGACAGGCATATCGACATTAGGCCAGGCGCTCAGGCAGATAGAAAATATCAAAAAGCAGCAAACCACTTTTTCCGACCTGTCCACGCAACTGGCAACCGGCAAGAAAAGCCAGAATTTCTCGGGTCTGGGAACCGATGCTTTAACCACGATTCGCTCCCGCTCCAGCATCGTCTCCCTTGATTCGTATATCAGCAACATCGGCAAGGCCGATACGCGCCTGAAGATCATGCTCTCCTCGATCGAGGAGTTCCAAGCCCAGGGCAATAACCTTGCTGACGGCTTTATCGGCTTCGTCCAGCAAGGCACCCACCAGCTGGGCGAGATCGTCACCTATGACGATCCCTCGACCCCGTTCGTGCATGAGGAGGTCGCCGTGGGCATGACCTCGGCCACGCCCGATGAGGAGCTGCAGGGGCTGATCGACCTGTCGAAAAATCTCTACAACTACATGACCGAACTCATCAACAGCAAGGACGGCGACCGTTACGTCTTCGGCGGGGCCGAAACCCTGACCCCGCCCCTGAACGACACCGGAACGCTGGACGCGGCGGTCAGCACCCTGCTGACCAGCTGGAAAAACGGCACGATCACGACCGACCAGCTTCTGGCCGATATCCGCGACCGCACGGCGACCGCCGGCAACCCTGATGCCCTGACCGACAGCGTGATTGGCTACTCCGCGCCGCTCAGCGCCGGTAACGCGGGCCGCGTATTCGTGCGGGTGGACGATGATTCGGAACTCGAATACACGGTCCATGCCAACGAGGACCCCTTCCGGGATATCCTTGTGGCGCTATCCTTCCTGAAAAACGAAAGCTTCCCACCGATTGCCGACACCTACGAGGACGGTGTATTCCCCGGAACGCCGGACGTGCAGGGCGCACCCGGTTACACTCTGGCGCAGCAGCAGGAAAGCTTCTACACCCTCTACAACGAACTGACAGAGATGGTGAGCCGTTCCCTTGATGAAATCGACAATATCCGCTTCGATATGGAGGGGGTGCGTGTCTCCATGAACGAAACCAAGGAGTTCCACGTCGATCAGAAAAATCTCTTCCAGAGCATTGTCTCAGGGATTGAGGATGCCGACACCAACGACGTCGCGCTCAAGCTGAACACGTTGCAGGTCCAGCTCGAAGCCACCTTCAGGGTCACAGCCCTGGTCAGCCAGCTTTCACTGGTCAACTTCATATAAAGCCAACCCAAACAAAAACCCCCGCAGGTGCGCGGGGGTTTTATTAATTTCTTCAACAGCTTAACCGCTGGCGGCCTCGTCTATGACCAAGGCGGCTTCCGGCCCGGTCTTCAAATTATGGTTAGGACCATTCTTCACGGCCTGAGCGAACAGAACCTTGACCGCATTGTCGAACGTCCCGCTGATCAGGATATTGCTGCTCAGCGTATAGTCCTTCTCGGCATTCCATTGCAGAGGCACGTTGGCCTGCTTGGACCAGCTATCCAGGGTTTCCTTCAGGCTCGACCCCTGCTTGGCTTCCCATATCCGCGGCTGGAACAGCTGCTCGTTCGAACGGGAGGAGGGTGCAGGCTTTTCTGTTTCCTCGGCTTTGGCGGTTTTCAGAGCATCGTCGGAGGGAGGTGTAGGTTCGTCGGCCTTTGCCAGAATGACCTCCTCAATCTCTTCCTCATCCGATTTCTCGGCCTTTTGCGCTTCATCGGCAACAGGGGCTTTTACATCGCCGGGATCAAGAATGACGTTGCGTCCGGGCGCCTTCTTAACTTGCGGCTCCGGCGCAGCCTCAGGGGCGGAGGCAACCTTTAGAGTTTTTTCAGAGACAGGCTCTTCAGCAACCGCAGCTTCGACAGCGGTCTCCTCATCGGCCTTCTCTTCAAGCACCTTGGCCTTTTTAGCCAGCTTCTCGGCCTCTTTCTTGCTCAGCTTTTCAGCCTTCTTGTCAGCTTTCACGGGCAAAGACTCCGCTTCGGGAGTCTCGACAGGAGCGGCCTCAGGCAGAGGCGCAAGAGCGGCGCTATCCTCGGCTACTGGAACAGGTTCCGGCGCGGGAACAACAGGCGCAGCACCCGAAACCACCTTGACGACATTGCCTTGGATCAAAGCCTTAATATTGAGAGGCCGAAGCATATCGTCCAGAACCAGATTCCAAGGCTTGCCTCCCTCCCAGGACACGAGGTACCCGGGATTAACCCCCCGGCCGAACGAAAACGCATACTGGGCGGGAACAACCTGACGCAGGGCCAGAGCCAGCGGCATATCGGACCCGAATCCCTCGATCACGTCAAAAGCCCCGCCTTTCCAGGCAATCACTTCCGGCTGGGCAGGAGCAGAGGTAAGTGCAGGCTCTGTATGGTCGGCGTCTGCAAGCGGGTAAGGATTGATGTTGAGCCCCGGAGGAGGTTCTTTATTAGCAGGCTCGTAAACACTCTCGGCGGGTTCAGGCATAACCGTGTCGGTTCCCTGATGCGTTTCGGTGATTGGGAACGGCTCGGGTGCAGCTTCAACACCCTCTGACTTGGGAACAAGGGGGGCGCTCATAACGACAGGCTCAGCAACGCTATCATCATTGTCAAGGTCGCGTTCTTGGGTGCTAGCTTCATCGTGGGGGGTGATAACTTTGACCTTTAGACGCCCATCAGTATGCGGGGGCTGCACATCTTCCATAACTTGGTGTGCGGGCTCCTCGCTAATTTCAACGTCTCCGACCTCGGGAAGGCCGCTTGATTCACTTGAAAAGTCTTGTGTCGAAGAGGATTTCGGCAGCGGCGCGGCTACCTGCCTTTCTGGCGGGGTCCATTCAAATCCCGCAAAAACAGGGCTAGGAATCAAAAAAAGTGGAAAAGCCAGAAAACCAAGGCACGTAGAAGTCAAAAAACGATTCGTTCTTACAGACATCTTATTATTCCCAAAAAAACATAAAGCCAAGCCCCGACGGACAGACAAGAGAGAATATCGTTAAATCTTTGAAAAAACAAGAGATAAGAAGACGGCTAACACCAACAAAAAACAACTGCAATAAAGGAAAGGCAGGAGATATTTAGTTTGGAGTTAACCCCAATCGATAAAACGGTGCCTCCAAGCCTTTACCAAGCCCGGACGTTCCCTTCCGACAATCCAGGACCGCAACGCACGCAAAGCAGAGGGTAAAGACAGCCCCTTATTCTCAAGAAACCTAAAAATATAGAAAACGGCAAAGCTAATGATTATTGTCGACCATCTAAGATAAAAGAGCCACACGGGAATCATAAACGCAACGCGACCATCAAAGCCCAAAAATCGGACAGTTCTCATACTGTCCCGCCAGTGCCAATTAATCTTGGCCTCAAGGTTCTCTAGCTCTTTAATCACGGTAGCACCCTATAAAAAAATACAAAAAACTCCAAAAAATCTAACCTGATCCCGTGCTTGATGACAATAATAAATAAGCGCGGCGATCAATGAGCTTCGCCTCGAAAGCGATTTCAGCTGATTTCTGCATACTGCGGCCGTATTGATTGAGAATACGCTGGATCTCGTTGGACCACTTTGTAAAATGCATATCCATCAGCTTTTCACGTACATCGTCGGGAAACTGCATCCACTCCCGCACACCACAACGTCCGCCGCCGACTCGCGGCACAAGCGCCTGTGTGACAATTAGCCTAAGGGTTTCCATAAGAGCAACAGCGCGCTCCTCGCGCTCACTGATATCGTAGGTCGAAAGCAGACGCGAGACAGTGTTGGCCACACCGAGAGTGTGCGTAGTGGTGTAGACCGCATGGCCCGTCTGCGCGGCTTCGATGGAGGCGTTGATCGTTTCGCGATCCCGGGATTCTCCCACAAGAATCACTTCCGGTTTACGGCGCAGGGCGTTACGGATTCCATGGGCAAAACTCGGCAAATGTCGGGGTATTTCAGTCTGGGAAACGAGGGAGCGCGGACTGTGAATGCTGTCGTAGACATATTCGATCGGCGCTTCGTATGTCAGCATTTTACCGCAGCCCTTAGGGCGTTCGAGCAACATACGGTTTCCTGCCGCCAGAAGCGTCGTCTTGCCGGAACCCGTCGGTCCTGTGATAATGACAATCCCCTGGCGCGGTGCCCAGGCATCGATGATTTCCCGCTCGATATTCAGATCGCGCATCGTCGGCGGTTCGCTGGGCAAGGCGCGCATGGTGATCTGCGCGGCATCGCGTCCGCGGGAGAGAACGGCGGTGATATTGACCCGGAAACGGATGCGGGTATACCGATCGGGACGGATTTCATAAGAAACGTCAAGGTCTTTGGCTGAAGCAAGGCGGGCGCGAGCCTCTGGGCCATAGAGTTTTTGCAAAAAAATACCCATATCGGCCGCGTCAACATCCCTGAAAGTCGCGGGATAGAGAACGCCATGTATCTCGTTATAAACGGGGCGGTCGCTCTGGATGGTGATATCTGAAGAGTTTTGTTTTACACACCAAAGGAGAAACTTGTCTATATGCTCCTCTGTAAACCTGTTGGGCTCATCCGGCCAGGTTTGCGCGAAACTGTCCTGCTTTTTTAGAAGGCTTACTGGTTTGCGGGCTTCCACTGGTCCGCTCCCGTAACAAACTCTGGTACTCCAGTGATTTGGACGGCGCGGTCGCCAACTTTCATCTCTTCCCCTCCACCTGTCACTCCGCGGTCAACCTGAAGCGCATAAGGAGGAGAAACCATGCCCTGCGCGAGCAAAAGCTTGTAGCGAACCATCCCCTCAAAATCAAGGGTCAGACGGCTCAAATCATCGTTAAAAATCTCATCGGCCTGCTCATAGCCTACTTTCCAGCCTTTACGTACGTGTTCTTCCCAAATAACCCTCTCATCGTCATCTCTGGGCAAAAGAATGGCCGGAGGGGGGATAACCTCGCCCCACTCGCGCTCAAGATACTGACGCCAGTTCCGGGGAGCCGAGACGATACGGGCATTTTTGATAATGTTGTAAATCCGGTCGGAAACCGCAGCCTCCTGTCCAGAAAAATCGACAATCATTGCGTTCATGGCCTCAGTCACGATAGGAGGCTCGATCTTGAAGCCTGAAGGCGCGGCAACGAGGAGTTGCTCGAAATCGTAGACTTTATCAAGGTAGCGTGCACGGGTTTCAAGATTCTTACGAATCTCCCACGTTCTCTTGGCTAGGCCACCACGGGCTCCAAAAGAAATCGCAGCTTCCTTCAAGGCATCTTCTCGGATATCGAAGGGAAGAGCCGTGTCATCGTCTGGATCCTCCTCAACCTCATAGCCCAAAAGAACTTCGATATCGACAGGCTCGGCGTCACTTTGCACAAGAGGCCTATCCTCGTCAGTGGGAAGCATACCGAAAGAGACACTCGGGAAACCAAAAGTCCCCAGCAGCAGAAGAAACGAACAGGCACCAATCTTGAGGGTCTTACGCATAGGTCAATCGGCCTTTCTTATCCACCAAGTCCGGCATTGGGAGCATAATAGATTTCAACCATGCGGCTCTTGGCGTCAACTCTGACATCGCCGCGCATACCCAGTTGCAGGCCGATATCGCGCAGCGTATCGACGACGCGCTGGTTTTCAGCGTCAATCGAGACAACCACAGGGGTGGAGGGCTTGTTTCCGAGGACAAGGAAACCATATCCCGCACGATCCGCAAGTGTCTTGGCAATCGGTTCGATCGGCCCGACCCAGTTGACCGTGATCGCCCGTCCAAGTTCCGGCGGGACGTTATCGATCGGTGAAACGGTCGTCGCCGGGGTTCTGGCACGCTCAACAGCCGCCAGAGTTTCCAAGGCGGTCGATGCCCGGTCCGCTGACTCGGCCAGCATGGCAGTGACCTTGTCCGGGGAGGCGACAAGCTGAGGACTTCCGCCGCTGAAAGCAGCATCGGAGGACTCGCATCCTGTGACCAAAACCATACTGAATAAGAGCAAGAGAGAGAGCTGTTTACGTGACATAACTTTTAAAAACCCTAATAAGACAACTTAGTCTATTGGAAATACTAGACAAAATAATACTCCAAATCAAGAATAACTGCACTTTACGGTAAAGATCAAGTCGAGTTTTACCGAAAGGCCCACACTATCTCCACAAATTTTTCAACAGAACCGCGGATTTCAGCCAAATTTTAACAAAACGGCGGGAGCAGAAAAAATCGTTAACGCTCTGATTTTAGAAGCCCGTGCCCCCTCAGAATCCCCACAACGCGGTCCTGATAGCGTTCACCATAATAAGAAGTCCGTGAATGATAGTAGGAAAGGGCGCGTCCGAGACTCTGCGTTTCACTCAGATGATTCCTCAAAATCCAGGCGGCAACACTGACATTGGTACAGGCATTGTCGCGCAGCTCCTTGCGGGCCTTTGTATTGCTGACACCCCACTTTTTCGCAACGACCGGAACCCAGAGCGTATTGATTTGCATAGGCCCAAGGTCATGGGTTCCGTTGGTATTGGCCACCTCCTGGCCCACACGTCCGCCCTCGGCTTTATATATACCCGCGAGCAGAACCGGCGGCACATTATAAGTCTGCGCGGCCAGTAACAGGCAGGTCATAAGCTCTTTTGCGGCCATATCCTTTATCTCTCGTAAGAAAAAAGCACCATCGCCACATTATATATATCTGCGATACGAGCCGTCATCATTTTTTAAAGAAAGCCATGGGAGTGCCCGAAGGCTGACCGTCCGAGCCTGCTTCTCCACCTTCGTCGCTCTCGGTATTCTCGTTTACGGCAGAAAGATGAACCGCGGGCGTTTCCGGGGGTGCACTGTCCGAAGCTTGAGGATCCCCCCCTTGGGCAAGCGGGATGAAGCTGGTCGCCAGGGCCTCAAGCATAAGCATTCTCTGCTCGAACAGATCCCAGATCGTGGACGGCTGAATCACCAGCCGGGCGGATTCGTGAAGTTTGATGAAACGTTCAGTTTCGGAAATATGGCAGTCGGCGTAAAGCGAAGCCAGAATGCGGAGCAGGGACAACTCGGCGATTCGGGCTTGATTAAGGTCAAGCCCACCTCCGAAAAGCTTCCCGCGTAACTCGGTAGCGCGCAGGATAAGCTTGTCGCAAATATCCTTGACCATCTTGCTCCCGGCTTGCCCGAACGAAAAAATACTGACGGCGCGGATAATGGGCAAAAACGCATGAAGCAGATGAACGTGAATCTGATAGCCGCCGAAAAGGGCAAAATCCTCGCCAAGCTTGCGCAGGGGTTCAAGGCTCTCTTCCTCCGGAATAAGATCATCGGAAAAAGCCAGGACGGCCTCGAATCCTTTTGTAACCCTCTGGACATCCTGTTCGGAAAAGGCTTTTCCCGAATTCTTTTGATGGGCGGCGATCATTTGCGCGGCAAGGACGGTCAGGGCGATCCGTATTGATTTTTTATCGCCGTCTGCAGGAAGGTGAAGGGCTTTACGCAACTCTTGCCCCAGACTCTTGGATGCGGCGAGTAAATCCTTAAGCCGCTCGGCCTCCTTAGCGGGATCCGGGGCAGACTTCCAGGAACTGCTGTCGACAGCCTGAATAAGGGGCAGGCCCAGATTTTCAAGCAAAGAAAGCAGCAGGTCCGAGCGTGGGGTCATCCTGAATCCGAAAAACGCAAAAATTTAACTCCGCGCACCGAGATCGCCAATCAGGGATTGCAGATTTTTCGGCTTGCCCTCAATGATCTTCACGCTCTCATCCTTGGCGCGGTAGATCAGGGTCGGCGTTCCGGAAAGCTTCCAGGCCTGCATGATCGACAGGTTGCGTTGAACGCCCTGCGTATTGATTTCGCTCTTGGCGGGTAGGGCGTTTGTATCGCCGTCCAGATTGCGCCACCACAGTTCGATCGGATCGGGCGCTGCCAGAAGGAAGGCGGCCTGCGCCTCGGTCTCTGGCCGGAACCCGATGGGGATCAGCCGAACCTGCGCTTTCCCTTCATCCAGCAGAGGTTTGAGTTCCTTCATCATCTCATGGCAATGCGGGCACTGCGGATCGATGAAGGAGTAGAAAACGGGCGTTCCGGCCTTGCCGAACGGAATCCAGTTGCTGTTCTCGACATCGTAGAAAAACTGCTCGGACGGGGTCTTGAAATCGTATTTTGTTTTATCCGGCGAAGCCTCAGAAGGTTTATTGGGGGTCTCGCTGGCCAGACGGTCAAGCAGGTCGTCCCCCTGTCCGCGTAAGCGCTGCACCTGCTGCACGGTCAGGGCGTTGCCCTGTTTATCGAACATGATCCCGGTGATAAAAGCACCTGTGGGGAGGACATAAAAATACTGCTCCACGCCGTTTTTAATGACCACCCAGCCCTCCGCGCCTTCATCACGCCCAAGGAAGCGGATTTGCGCCCCCTCGTTGACAAGGCTCTTCAGCGGATCGGGAATGGTGGGCAGCAACTCCTCCTGTGCGAAAACACAGGGCGCTGAAACGGTCAGCATGGTCGTAGCAAGGATAAGGGCAAGGCGTCTGATGCGGCGAGAAGGGGTCATAGGGGCTCCGTCTTGAAAATTCCCTGAAATTGAGGCAAGGCCTAAGATAGCGGGATCGGCGGACGAGTACAAATTCTTTCTTCAGAGGAACAGAATAAGCAGCCCGGTATAGCCGTAAAGGCGGGCGTTGTTAATCTCGCCCCCCGCATAAAATCCCGTCAGCGGCACGTCCCCGATCACTTCCCGGACCGCATCGATCTCCTTCTGCGCGGCTTCGGGGGTTTCGGCGAACCCGCGGGCGATGCAGGAGATATAAAGTCCGGCCTTCGGGGTGAAAGACCCGCGTTCATTCTCGATTCTCTGGCGCAGCCCAAGCAGCGTCTTGGACAGATCCTCCAGCACCGTCTCCTCTGTCCGCCGCACGAACAGAAGGGTTTCCCCGGCGGAAACGCTTTGCGAGAGGGTCAGACTCTCTTCGGCGGGGTCGATCCCCATGATATTGCGGACCAGATAGTCCTTCTGGTCCGATTGTGAAATCGGCAGAGCGATATGGATATGCCCGCTGAACAGGGGCAGAAGCTCTTCAGGCACATCGTCGGAGGATTCCATATCCCGAAGGTCGGGAAACGGGGCGGAATCCGCGCTTTCGGCACCCGCGCCCTTCAGATCGCGCAGCAGGGCGCGCAGGGCGCTGACCCCGTCCAACTCATAAACCGTGGTTCCGCTGGCTTTGGTAATCGTGTGAAACTGGCTGATCGGCTGACAGCCTTGCGAAAGAGAGGTGGCAACGGGGATTTTTTCGGAAAAAAAGACGCCGCTGACGGAATTTTCACAGACCGTATTGGCGAATTGGTAGTGATACGACCGTGAGGATGTCAGTCCGCCCACGATAAACCCGCTGGAAAGCGAATCAAGATCGGCAAGCACGGCCATCGGATCGTCATCCGCCATCGGGTCGGCATGAACGCAGACAAGGAAGGGCGCATGGGCGTCCAGCCATTTTTTAACCCTGTTTTGGCTGCCCGAAGCTCGTGCAAGGGAATCGGAATCCTCTTCATCCGTTTCCGGAAAGACGCAGAATTCGTCCTCAGGGAAATGCCCGATGAGCGCACTGATGGCCGGCTGGTTGACAAACGCCTGCCCGGTGCCGATGACTCCCATCCCGACCGACCCGATCCAGTGCTCGATATGCGTGACGGAGCGGAAGAGGTTCAGGATGCTCGGCGCAAAATCCGCAAGCATATCGGAGATATAAAGAAAGCCGAAATTGAACTGGTCGTTCTCGGTGCGGATACTTTCAAGCTCTTCCAGAACGGCTTTGGACGTATCCCGCCAGTCCGTGCCTGAGGCAGCGGCGGCGGCAAATTCTCTGGATGTAAAAAGAGGCATGATTTTTTCTGCCGGTCACTTTATTTTCTGAAGACAAAGCCTTGCGATATCATTAAGATAACCCACAGCGTTTGTTAGGAAAAGGGAATTAAGGTCATGGAATGGATTGTTTTGGCGGTCGTCGTCGTTGTAGCACTTTTAATGGTGATGCTTTACAACCGCTTGGTCGCCCTGCGCCAGACCCGCAACAACGCCTTTTCCGATATCGACGTCCAACTCAAGCAGCGTTACGACCTCGTGCCCCAGCTTGTGGAAACCGTCAAGGGCTACGCCGCACACGAAAAACAGGTTTTTGAAAACGTCACCAACGCCAGGGCGCAGGTCGGCGCGGCCAGAGGTGGCAATCCCGAGTCCCGCATGAAGGCGGAGGGCATGTTCGGCGGCGCCATCGCCGGACTTCTGGCGGTAGCGGAAAACTACCCACAGCTTAAGGCCGACCAGAATTTCCAGCGCCTGATGGACGAACTCTCCGACATCGAGAACAAGATCGCCGCCGCCCGCCGCTTCTTCAACAGCGCGACCGCCGAATACAACACCGCAACCGAGCAGTTTCCGGCCGTTCTTATCGCCAACTCCTTCGGCTTCAAGAAGGAAGTCTTCTTCGAACTGGATGAGGCGGAGAAAGCCGCGGTCCACAAGGCGCCGGTGGTCAAGTTTTAACGCCGCATTATTCGATATGGCCTTCAGGGTTT
Organism: Alphaproteobacteria bacterium; assembly: GCA_018000295.1. Taxonomy (GTDB): domain Bacteria; phylum Pseudomonadota; class Alphaproteobacteria; order Micavibrionales; family Micavibrionaceae; genus JAGNKE01. The sequence continues at coordinate 128,319 of JAGNKE010000005.1, forward strand.
GAGCAATGGCTGCAACGGTCGGTCTGAAATCCCACATCTGGAACAATAACCTCCGGTCCGTGATCCTGCTGATCCTCTATCCGGTCCTGCTGATGGTTATGGTCTGGGCGATCTGCCTCGTGATTGGTATGTCGATGGAGGGGCAATATCAGGTTAAAAACCAACCCGACCCCATGTTTTTCGCCAACGCCATCCTTATGGAATACTGGCCCACAATTCTGACGGTCGTCCTGATCTGGTTCGCCATTTCCTGGTTTTTCCATACCTCGATGATTCGCAAACTCTCTCATTCCCACCCGGTGAGCCGGACCGAGGAGCCGGAGCTCTATAACCTCCTCGAAAATCTATGCATCTCGCGGGGCATAAAAATGCCGCGGCTGGAAATCATCGAAACCCACGCCCGCAACGCCTTCGCCAGTGGGATTGACGACCGCTCCTACAGCATCACCGTGACAAGGGGGCTGATGAACTCCCTCACCCGCGACGAGATGGAGGGCGTTCTGGGCCACGAACTGACCCACATCATCAACCGCGATGTGCGTCTGCTCATTATCACCGTTATTTTTACCGGTATGTTCGGCTTTGCCGCCCAGCTGGTCTGGAGCAGTATCCGCTACCGGGTGTTCTATACCCATGGCCGCCGGGACAATAACGGCGGAATCGTTGTGGTCGTGTTTATGATCGCCATCATCCTCTGGCTGGGCTACCTCGCCACCCTCCTGATGCGCTTCGCCCTCTCGCGTCACCGCGAATATATGGCCGACGCCGGGGCGATCGAACTCACAAGAAACCCCGAGGCCATGATGCGCGCTCTCATGCGGATTGCGGGCCGTGACCGCATCCCGCAGACGACGGACGACATCGCCATGATGTGCATCGAAAACCACGTCCCGTTTCTCGGCCTGTTCGCCACGCACCCGCCGATAGAGGCCAGGATCAGAGCGATTTCCGAAACCACCGGAACCCCCATCCCCGAACTCCCGCACAGCGGGCCCGCCCCGAAGGAAGAAGCCTTCGCAGCGCTGCAGGAAGAGAGAGAAAGACCCAACCCTTGGCTCACCCGCGGACGCAGGATATAAAGAAGCATGACTAACGCCGCCCCCGTTTCCGTCCAGCCCCCGAGCGTTTCCGCCGAAGCGCAGGAAAAATACAGCAAAGCGTTAACCCTGATTTCACAGGGCAAAACTCCCGAAGCCAAAATCCTGCTCATCGAAATTCTCGAACAGGAGAAAATGCCCGTTGCCTTTAACGAGTTGGGAAAAATCTTTTTCACCGAGGGCGATTCCGACAGCGCTCTGGGCTGTTACGAGGAGGCGATCGAGGCCGACCCCACCCTCCACGAAGCCTTCGCCAACGCGGGCGACTTGTTCATCAAGGAAAATCTGGGCCTTCAGGCACTCGACGTCTATATGCGGGCGATCATGGCGAAACCCGACCACATCCCCTACCGCGACCGTTTCATCGCCATCGCCACGAATTTCCATTTCAAAAAACTGATCCCGAACCTCAAGCCTCTGCTCATCGACTGTATGCAAAAACCCGGCGTCGATCTCAGCAACATCGACCGCACATGGATCAGCGTCCTGACCGCCGACCCCTTCTTTTCCGAACCCCTGAAACTGTTAGGGGCGAAGGATTACAGCGCCTTTCAGAAAATCTTCTCAAAACTTAAAAACCACGTCGGCCTCGTCGATCCGCTCTTTCTCTCCGGCCTGAAACGCATCCGCTTCCAGAATCTGGAATTCGAGGGTCTTCTCACGCACCTGCGCCGCTTCATGCTGGATAATCTCAACAACCGCGGAATTTTTGGCCACCCAGACCTCTTCACCCATATCGCCGCCCACCTTGCGCTCTACGCTTTCAAGACCGATTATATTTTCGATCTCGCCCCCGAAGAGGAAAAATCGGCACAAAAACTCAAACACCGGATCGAAAGCGAAGACCGCCTGTCATCGGTGGATTATCCCTTGCTGGCCCTTCTGGGCACTTACATCCCGCTTCATTCTCTGACAAATGCGCCGCAAATCGCCAGGGCGGGTGTCCCGATGGCCCTGCAGGATCTGGTGGACCAGCAGATCGTGGAGCCGCAGCGCCTCAGGGACATTGAAAAAACCATCCCCGTCCTCGTCCCCGTGGAGAGCGAAATCTCGCAAAAAGTCCGCGGCCAATACGAAGAGTCCCCCTATCCCCGCTGGACCGACTTCGCCAAAAGACCCTATCACGAGGAGCTTGAAGGCCAATTCCGCGGCAAAAAAGCAAAAATGCTGGTGGCCGGATGCGGCACGGGCCGCGAAGCCATCGAACTCGCCGCCGTTTACCCGGACGCGGAAATTCTGGCCGTGGACCTCAGCCGCGCCAGCCTCTCCTACGCCATAGACCGTGCAAAACATTTCGGTTTTTCCAATGTCACCTTCAAGCAGGCCGACATTCTCGGCCTCGGCATTTTGGGCAGGGATCGGTTCGATTTCATCGCCAGCTCGGGCGTCCTCCATCATATGCAGGAACCGCTGAAGGGATGGGAAGTCCTGCGCGATCTTCTCAAACCCGGCGGCATCATGCGGATCGGCCTCTACAGCCGCATCGCCCACGCCCCGCTGATCGAGGCGCAGAAAATCATTGCCAAACACAATCTCGGCGCATCGCCGCAGGATATCCGAACCTTCCGCAAAAATGCCCCCAAATGGCTGGGCCGCAAACTGTTCGACTCCTTCTCCGGCATGATCGACTATTACGCCACCGCCGAATGCCGCGATATGTTCTTTCATGTGCAGGAAACGCGCTTCAGCACGCCGGAAATCAAACAGGCTCTGGAAACCCTTGGCCTTGAATTCAGGGGCTTTAACCTGCCTCTGGCCGTCCTTGAAAATTATCGTAAATTGAACCCTTCGGACCCCGAGGCGCTGGATTTAAGCCGCTGGGACGCCTTCGAGAAAAAGAACCCGCGCACCTTCGCCTCCATGGTTAATTTCTGGTGCCAAAAACCCTGAAAAACCTGTAACGCCTTGCAGGAGCGGCCCGAATAAGACAACAGAAAACACCCTATGCGAATAATTCGCATATTCTTTGTAATGTGATAGAATAGGGTGTATAAACGGCAAGGTTTTAATTTTTGGAGAAAAAAATGCAACCTTCTTATCTGTCCAAAGAACGCGCACAAGGCAAAGAGTTTGACGCCGGCCTGCGCAATTTCATGAACAACGTTTACTTCAAAATGGCTACGGGCGTCCTTCTGACCGCTCTCGTCGCCTTGGGCGTAGGCAGTTCGCCCGCGCTCATAGAGCTTTTCCTTGGCGGTCCGCAAAAATATATCGTTATTTTTGCTCCACTGGCGATTCTCTGGTTTGGCTTCAATCCTATGACCATGAAATCCTCCCATTTGATGATGGCTTTCTACGCTGTCTCGGTGGCCTACGGGATAAGCTTTGCGGCGATTGCTTTCATCGCGTCTCATGATTTGACCTTCGCAATAAATGTGGCGAAAGCTTTCTTTGTTGCAACGGCGATGTTCGCGGGTCTGAGCATTTACGGCTACACCACCAAGGCCGACCTTTCGCCCATGAGAACATTTATCACCATGGGCATCTGGGGTTTGATCGCCGCCAGCCTGATGAACATCTATTTCGGCAGCGATATGATGAGCAACGTCATTGCGGGAGTAGGCATCGTCTTGTTCTCCGGCCTGACGGTCTGGCAGACCCAGGAAATGAAGCTCATGTACCATTCCGCGATGGGTATGGAAATCGGCGAACGTCTGGCATGGGCCGCTGCGCTGAACCTTTACATCAGCTTTATCGCGCTGTTCCAGTACATCCTGCACTTTATGAACCAGCGCTAAGTAAGCCGCAAAAAAATTCCAAACAAAGCCCCGCCCGCTGCGGGGCTTTTTCTTTTGCGCCGCACATCAAGGACCGCATTGACAAAACCCGCGCCTCTGCTAATTTGCCCCTTTCTACATCACAAAACGGTAATATAACTCTTTGAGGAGGGCTTAACTATGTTGAAGGAGTTTAAGGACTTTATCGCGCGCGGCAATGTCATGGACATGGCGGTCGGGATTATTATGGGCGCGGCCTTTACCGCGATCGTCAATTCCATGGTGGGCGACCTGATTATGCCCGTCATCGGCGTTCTGACCAGCGGCGTGGATTTCGCCGATAAGTTCATCGCCCTCGACGGCAACACTTACGCCAATCTGAAGGCCGCCAAGGACGCCGGAGTCAGCGTCATGTCCTACGGCATTTTCATCAACGCCATCATCAACTTCCTGATCATTTCCTTCGTGGTCTTCATGCTCGTCAAGGGCGTGAACAAGATCAAGGCCGCCGCCGAGAAGGAAGAAAAGGACAAGGCCGCCGCCGCCCCTCCCGCGCCCCCGGCCGATGTGGTTCTCTTGGGCGAAATCCGCGACCTGCTGAAAAAGGCCGCCTGAACAAGCGGAAAAACTTAATAAATCCAAAACGGCGCCCCCATCGGCGCCGTTTTTATGCTTGAATTCCCCCGATTTTCGCAGTACTCATTACCCCTGCCTTTTCAAAAGGGCCCTTAGCTCAGCTGGGAGAGCGCTTGCATGGCATGCAAGAGGTCGTCGGTTCGATCCCGATAGGGTCCACCATTTCACCATTCACCCCCTTCAACTCCTCTAAAAGCAAGAATGGCTGCGAGATTGCGGCGGTTCGAAATCCTTCGTTTTTGACGTAAGAGAGTTGATCAGCAAATGTAAGTTTGAGGACAATTCTCTTGTCTTCGTAACTATCCGAACACCACAGTTTATAAGGGTTTGCAAGGAAGTCCAAAGCGGTTCGAAATGTGTCGTCAAAATCAGGCAAAGGACGACCACATTGGGCAATGTTTTCAGAGAGCGTAATTTTCTCTTCTTCGAGCTTTCTAACCTGATTTTCATAGGCTTTTATAACCGTGTGATTATCAGCCTCTATAATACGCTCTAGGAATTGCTCAACCTTTTTGTCAATCTTGCCAAGCTCTGATCTTAAAGTATGCGCTTGCTCAAGGGAAAGCTGTCCGCGTTCTTCCCATAGCTTTTGGAACATCCCCTTAGCCATATAAAATAGATCAGGAGTTGGTTTAAGCTCTAACAGTAGGGATTCAAATTCTGCTTCTATATCTTCTTTGCGAATTGATTTCTTGTATTCTGTGCAGGATTTATTGCGGCACAGATAGTAAGCATAGCTTGCGCTTCTGCCTTTTGACCAGTTAGCAGTCAAGGGCGTTGTGCAACATCCACAGGTGATAAACCCTCTGAGCGGGAAATCCTCATTCAAATCTTTACGCGCTGGGGCTTGCGGTTTTTCATTCATGCGCATCTGGATACGTTGCCATGTCTCAAAGCTTATAAGCGGCTCATGCTTGGCTGGGTGTAGCGATATATTCCATTTCTTAACATCTATGTAGCCAGCGTATAAAGACCGCTCCAACATGTTCTGAGCAAGTTGGAAAGGCACGTTACCGTTGCGGTTCTTTGGGAATTCAGGAAAGCTCTCTAAAAAGCGCATCACTTCGCTTGGTGTTTCAAATCGTCCGCATGCATAGCCTTCAAGAGCGTCCTGCACGATAGATGCTATGGGTTCATCACGCACAAGCATTTTGCCGTGGCCTTTTACGCGCTCAAATCGATAGCCTACGGCGGGACTAAATACCCAGTATCCATTCATAACGCGTGCCTGCATCCGATTAACCACTTGCTCGGCGTTCTTTTGTCTGTGGTGCTGTGAGACACTGGCGAGAAGGTTTTCAACGAGCCTGCTATCGGAATCATCTCCGAACTCAATGGACGGGCTTTCCAGCTTACCGCCTGCACTGCTGATAGCGGTACGAAGCTGTATATGCGCTTCCAGATCACGTGCAAGGCGGCTGATGTCATCAATGATGACAACATGTTCTTCTTTGCGTTTATGGCGTTTCAGGAAGGACAGCATCTCTTGCATGCTCGGGCGATTAATCATGCTGCCTGATACACCCTCATCACGAAACACGCTGACAACTTCGTATCCTTTATGTTTGGCATAGTCGCGGCAGCGCGTTTCTTGTGAACCAAGTCCATCGCCTTCTTTAACCTGTTTCTGGCTGGAAACGCGGCAGTAAATAACGGCTTTGAGCTTGGTGCTTTTCATGGGCAAATCCTTACACATTTTCATGGGTGTTTGGTGAGTTTAGGATTTGGTCAGGGATTTGTAAATTCTGTAATGCTTTTTTCTTCATCACCTGTTGAACGGGATGAATGCCAAAAGCACGATCTACAAAGCTCTGCATGACGTTCCATAGGGTATCAATGAACTCAATTTTTTGCTGATGTGTCATGTCGTATTCCTCAAGCATGGGAATATATTTATCATAGTCTGGTTTCATGGCTGCGCTCCTTGTCGTTGGTGTGACAAGTTCAATTTATCATTTTGTGCGCCGCACAATGGGCGTAAGCTCACATCGCGAGAGGGATGAAACGGGAGAGCGCAGCGTCTCCCTTTCCAAGATGGTTTTGTATTACAAAACACATCTTGCGTTGCTCAGGAAGCATGAAAAATCTATAATTTATGAAGCTAAAACACGATAAGAAATTATAAGACTATGAAATATTCAGACGGCACAGAAATTTCAGTTGGCGATAGAGTGAAGCTTGGTGAAGATGAAAACGGAATTATCATCGGGATCATTTGTAATAGCCCAAATGCTGATAATGAATTTAGCAAGCAATGGAGCTATCTAAAAAAAGGTTTCATGGCTGAATTTCCTAGATGGGGTCTTATACACTACGAAGAAGCGGAAGATGATCTAACCTTTATTTCTCGTTCAAATCCAGAAATCCCGAAATCCTCAGAAATGAGAAAGATTTTTTCGCTGGGGGATGAGGTGATTGTGTCCAATGTCGGCGGATGGAAGAAAAATTCAAAGGGAATAATTGTCAGCGAACCCAAAAACATTGACACATTACAGGGAGCAGATTTTTTCTATTGGGTTGAATTCGATGAACCTCAAGAAGATACCGAGGATGAAGGCCATCAGTATTCGAAGGCTCAAATTCTAAGCCGATTTATTACTAAATATTCGGCATAAAGAAGCTCTTACTAGGGTCTGTACCTAATTGAAGGAATATGATTCAATTCTTCAAACGAAGGAGGATTGAATGTTTTGGTTATCGGATAAACAATGGTCAGTGATAGAGCCGCTTCTGCCACAAAATCAGACAGGT
>JAGNKE010000023.1 GCA_018000295.1 Alphaproteobacteria bacterium
AGTTGACTCTGGTGATAATGGAAATCCTAATTCACAATTTTTGTTAGGCCAAATGTTTGATTCTGGTAATGGGGCATTGCTCGATCAAGAAAGAGCCGCTTACCATTATGAAATAGCAGCACATCAGGGACATATAGATGCGCAATATGAAACGGCCATTTGTTATGATTTTGGTTTAGGTGTTGAAGCAGATATGAATTTAGCATTGAAGTGGTATCGAATGGCAGCTAATCAAGGTCACAAAGAGGCTAAAGCAAGACTTCAGCGTTTGCTATCAATCCAAGAGGCTTAGCACAGTATCAGTCAAAAACGTCACCTTCTTTAGATTTATAATTCTAAACTTCTAAAAAAAATTGCAACACCATAGACACGCATATTGCGCTTTTTTGATAGCCCCCTGTTTTTCCTCCCCCCCCCTGAGATATCTCGATTTCAGATTTTTTAAGGTTTGTGTTTACAAAAAAATTTGGCTTTATGAAAAAATCTTAGTAAAGACAGAGTTATGTCTTTACTGTAATATTCCCAGCACTAATAACAAGGAAAGGAAATTTGATTTTATTTATGGCTTCTTGGAGATATTTTATAGGTATTTCTTGACCGCCATAAACAGCATCGTGAACGTCACCAAACTCATGCCCCATCAAAGTGGTCCTAGTTTCTTTTGTTAAATGTGCCTCTATCATGGCATCTTTAAAGTTATGCCGAAAACTATGGAAACTGGTTTTTTTATCTTTTAGGTCGTATTTATCCAGCATACGTGCGAATTTTTTTGAATATTCCTTTGAAAACTTCCCCTGTGTCGATTTGGGTGTGTCACAGAACACCAGTTCTTTACCCTTTTTTTCTATTTCTTTTTTCCTGTCGAGTACGCCAAGCGTAATCAGATCGTCATGAATAGGGATTTTTCGTTTGCTTTTAGCTGTTTTCAAGGAGTGCCCGTCATTTTCGTTAATATCAAATAGCCATACTTTATCCTGCTGATAAATATCACAAGAACGCAGCCGCAAAATTTCCTCCATTCTTGCCCCTGTATAAAGAGCAACGATAGGAACCCAATACAGCGAATCTTTTATTATTGTGCCCCCAGATTCATACCGCTTTACCTGATTACTTCCAGCACATCCCTTATAAATCGGTGTTTGAAACAATCCTTTAAGCTGTTGTACTGAAAATGGGTTACGCTTTTCCTTTTTACGATCCTTGTCTTTGAAACGTTTGCCACTGAAATGATTTTCAAGTTTTAGTTCACTATATTGATCCTGCAACCATCCCATAAATGTAGACATTGTGCCGATGTAACCATTTCTTGTACCCACCGACATTTTCTCATGGTCCTTAATATCCATAGCCAAAAGCTCACTCAGAGGTTTTCCTCTATAGTTCTTTGATTTGTCTCTGTTTCTCGGTAATTCAGATACTACTCTTTTAAACTCTCTTACTTTTTCAGGTGTGATAGTGGTTATTGATTTATCGCCATACAGTTCTATCCATAAATTGCATGCAGATTGTTTTTGTTGGAGTGTGTTTTGCTTTTCTGCTTTTCGCTCTGCCAAAAAATCCTGAAAAGCCTGAGAGATGTTTATTTCCGATTTCCCCTCTTCCGTTTTTGACTTCCAGTCAGGTGATAAGGCTTTGCCTGTCGCTATATCCAGATAGTCTGGTGAATTAACCAGCTTGTTTACCTGTGCGGTAGCTAGGATTTTCTTATATTCATCGCTAGTAATTGGCATAAATTCAGCCCTAGAAAATAAATCACATATTTCTTGTGTAAAATAAGCAACCTTTTGTTTTGCAAGGTTTCTACACTTTGTCTTCAGGGAATACGTTAATTCTTTTTTGCCAAGTTTACAAACAAGCTTTAAAGGGACTGCAATGCGGAAATAGTAATGTCCATTGCGATTCATCAAGTGCGGATACTTAGACATTCTGTGACACTCTTCTGTAACAAAATTGTACAAAGAGTGGCTAAGAGACTGCTAACGCATTGATATTTATAAAGATGGTGATCGCGCCGGGATTCGAACCCGGGACCTACTGATTAAAAGTCAGTTGCTCTACCGGCTGAGCTACGCGATCATCTGCGAAAGGGGTTGAACCCATGCCTTGGAATTGGGGAACAATATGGATTTCACCCCCCTGCGTCAAGCTTTGTTCCCCCGCTTTTTGTATTTTTTCTTCAGTTTTTCAGCCACCTGCGGGGTTACAAACTCCCCCACATCCCCGCCAAGGCTGCAGATTTCCTTGACAAAAGAGGCGGAGACGAACTGCCATTTATCGGCTGCCATGAGGAAAACCGTCTCAATTCCGGGGTCCAGCTTGGCGTTCATGCCGGTCATCTGGAATTCGTACTCGAAGTCCGAAATGGCCCGCAGCCCCCTGAAGATGCAGGATGCCTGAGCTTCCCGCGCAAATTCGACCAGAAGGCAGTCAAAGGACCGAACCTCGATCTCACAGCCCTTTTTGGGCATATTCTCTATATCCGTACGCAGCATCTCCAGCCGCTCCTCAAGCGTGAACAGCGGCCCCTTGCGCTGGCTCTGCGCGACGGCGATGATCAGCTTGTCCACGATCCGGCTGGCGCGGCGGATGAGATGGAGGTGCCCTTTCGTGACCGGATCGAACGATCCGGGATAAACCCCGATGAGATAGCGTCCCTTAGCCTTGCTCATTTTGCATGACCGTAAAGGCGGCGGAGGTAGGGTTGGGCGATGGGCAGCAAACGCTGGCGGGTTTGTTCATCAAGGCCCGGAAAACCTGTTACTTTCCCGCGGCAATTTTTGGAGCCACAGAGACACTTCATGGCCCATTCCGGGTCGTTGTCGCAGCTGCTGTAATCCCAACTCAATTCCTCCTCCTTCGCAATGTCGCGCAGTGCAAAAAAGGACTGGCCGTCGGGAGTGAAAGCAAGATTTGGGTCACAGCTGTGATTGAGGAAATCGTCAATCGTGCCCGTCGCCATCAGATACAAATCCTCCTCAATCTGGAGCAGGGACTGGCAGCGATCAACGTCCGATATTTCCGAGTCGCGCAGCTTTTTTCCGGTGACAGGGAGAACAACTTCGCCCTTCTGAATGTTTCTCTTGGCGAACACACCTGTTCCGGCGATGGGGGACTTGCGGACCTCCGCCGCCTCCGTATCGGCGACATCGTCAACTTTCTGGTACCAGTGATTATCAATCACCTGATTCTTCTGGCTCACTCTCATCACTCCCGTTATTGCCGTTCTCTTCATCTTCCTGAATCAGCCAGGCGACCGAAACCACGCTTTCGCCTTCGCCGACCTTGAAGATGGTGACCCCCTGTGCGCTCCGCCCGGTAATGCGGATATTCTGCACCTTGGTGCGGATCAGCTGCCCCTTGTCGGTGACCAGCATGATCTGATGTGAATCCGTGACCGGGAAGGTGGCGACCACCTCGCCGCCGTTCTTTTCGGTCAGGGCCATATTGGTAACCCCCTGCCCGCCCCGCCCCGAAACACGGTATTCGTAAGCCGAAGTGCGCTTTCCGAAGCCCTTGCTTGTAACGGTCAGCACCAGTTGCTCGCTGGCCAGCAATTCGCGGTAACGCTCGTCCGTCAGGTTGACTCCGTTCCCGGAAATTTCCTCAGCCTCCTCGTCGGCGGGAAGCGCGGTGCCTTCTTCAGGCGCGATGATCCGGTTGGCGGCCTTCATGTAGGCGGCGCGTTCCTCCGGCGTAATATCAATATGCTTGAGGATCGACATGGAGATCACCTCGTCGTCCTTGTCCTTCAGCTTGATGCCGCGAACGCCCGTGGAAGTGCGGCCGGAGAACACCCGGATATCCGAAACAGGAAAACGGATGGCCTTGCCGTTGCGGGTGGCCAACATCACGTCTTCGTCTTCTTTGCAGATTTTAACGGAGACAAGGCGTTCACCTTCCCCCAGTTTCATGGCGATCAGTCCGTTGGCGCGGATATTACGGAAATCCGAGAGCTTGTTGCGGCGGACGGTTCCGTGGGAGGTGGCGAACATAATATCGAGTTCGTCCCAGACCTCCTCGTTTTCAGGCATCCGCAGATAAACGCTGACGTTCTCGTCTTTTTCCAGCGGGAGAAGGTTGATCAGCGCCTTCCCGCGGGATTGCGGGGTCGCCAGCGGAATTTGATAGACCTTCAGGCGGTGAACAATCCCCCTTGAAGTAAAGAACAGCATCGGCGTATGCGTACTGGCCACGAACAGGTCAGAGACGAAATCCTCGTCCTTCATGCTCATGCCGGTGCGGCCCTTGCCGCCGCGACGCTGGGCGCGGTAGGTGTCGAGCGGAACACGCTTGGCGTAGCCGCCGCCCGTCACCGTCACCACCATATCTTCGCGTTGAATCAGGGATTCGATATCGACTTCGAATTCAGCGTCCAGAATTTGGGTGCGGCGCGGTGTTCCGTACTTTTCCTTGATGTCCTTGAGTTCATCCACCAGCAGTTCGAGCAGGCGTTCGCGGCTGGCGAGGATGGCTAAAAATTCGGAAATCTCGTCCGTGATCTTCTTCAAATCATCGCCGATCTTGTCCCGCTCCAGGCCCGTCAGACGGTGGAGGCGGAGATCCAGAATTTCCTTGGCCTGAATTTCGGACATACGGTACGTGCCTTGATCCGAGACCGGGTACTCAGGATCGTCGATCAGCGCGATCAGCGGCGCAACATCGGCAGCGGGCCAGTCCCGCGACAGCAGCCCCTCTTTTGCCTCTGCTGGATTGGGTGCGTTGCGGATAATTGCAATCACTTCATCGATATTGGCGACGGCCACAGCCAGACCGGCCAATTTATGGGCCCGTTCGCGGGCCTTGCCAAGTTCATAGACCGTGCGGCGGGTGATGACCTCCTCGCGGAAATTCACGAACGCCTTGATCATGTCGCGCAGAAGCATGGTCTGCGGTTTGCCGTTATGCAGCGCGACCATGTTGCAGGAGAAATTGGTCTGCATCTGCGTGTGCTTCATCAGCTGGTTGAGAACAACATCGGAATTGGCGCCGTTTTTCAGTTCGATGACGACACGAACGCCATCCCGATCCGATTCATCACGGATTTCGTGAATATCCTCGACGATTTTCTCGCGCCCGACTTCGCCGAGACGCTCCAGAAGTTTTCCTTTATTCACCTGATAGGGGATTTCATGAATGATGATCGCCTCGCGCTTGCCGATTTCCTCAATCGAGGTTTTGGAGCGCATGACGACCGAGCCGTTACCGGTCTGGTACGCCGAGCGGATGCCGTTGCGACCTATTATAAACGCCCCTGTCGGGAAATCCGGGCCGGGGATGATGGCATTCAGCTCTTCTGAGGTCAGGGCCGGATTTTCAACAAACGCACAGCAGGCGTCGATGACTTCATTCAGATTATGCGGGGGAATGTTCGTGGCCATCCCGACCGCAATGCCTCCGGCCCCATTGACCAGAAGGTTAGGAATGCGTGAGGGAAGGACGGAGGGTTCCGATTCCGTATCGTCGTAGTTCGGACGAAAATCGACGGTCTCCTTGTCGATATCGTCGAGCATCGTTTCCGCCGCCTTTTCAAGGCGGGACTCGGTGTAACGCATGGCGGCCGGAGGATCGCCGTCCAGAGAGCCGAAGTTCCCCTGTCCATCGACCAAAGGCAGGCGCATCGACCAGGGCTGCGCCATACGGACGAGAGAATCATAAATCGCCTGATCGCCGTGAGGGTGAAATTTACCCATGACATCCCCGACGACGCGGGCAGACTTTTTAAAAGGTTTATCAGAGGAGTAACCCCCGACACGCATCGCGTAAAGAATCCGGCGGTGTACGGGTTTCAGTCCGTCGCGCACATCGGGAAGCGCCCGGCTCACGATCACGCTCATGGCGTAATCGAGATAGGATTGCTTCATTTCGTCTTCGAGGGAGACTTTCGGAATATCAAATTCCGGAGGGGTCTTGTTCTCGCTGCTCATGAGTTATTATTTCCTGAAGAGGTTCTATTGATCGTTCATCATTCTAGTTTGGCGCCCCGGTGCGGACCCGCATGATGGCGCGGTCAATAATCCGGCTGAGTTGCGGCTGGACCATCCGCGCCCAGTCGCCGATTTTAGCCGTGGCGCTTTTGGCTTCGGGCTTGCCGTAATAATCCACCATCGCCTCCAGTTCGGCGACCGAGTAAATCTCCGCCATGGCCCTGATTGAAATTTCCTCTATGGCCTTGTGGTTGATCACGGTCGTCATCGCCGCAATAAAGGGTTCGCGGTCCTTCAGGGGAACGGTCAGAGAGGCGCGGCGGACCTCCCCGTCGATCTGCGGGGTCAGGGGATTGATTCCGTGCATTGTCTTCGCCAGTTCCATGCGGTGTCCGAGCGTCGCGGGATCCTGCTGCTCGTCTTTTGCGACGTCCGGCTGCTCCGTTTTTTCATCCGGTTGGGCCTCCTCTTTCTGCGCCGGCTCCGGTGCGCGGTCCTTGAGCAGATCGTCAGCGCTGACCGCTTCTTCCGGGGCCGGTGTGCTGTTCTCATTTTCCGGCGCCTTATCCTTCAGGGCGCCTGTTCTAATACGCATCATCGCCTTGTCGATCACCCCCCCGATCTCCTTATTGATCACAGCCGTCCATTTTTTGGATTTTTCCTTCGAGGCGCTCTTGGCTTCGGGCTTGCCGTAGTAGGCTACCATCGCCTCCAGTTCCGGAACCGTGTACACCTCGGCCATCGCATCCACCGAAATGCGCTCGATCGCCTTATAATTCAGGACCGTACTCATTGCGGCAATAAAAGATTCGCGTTCTTCAAGCGGGACGGACTGCGAGGCGCGGATAATCGCACTTTGCACCTGCTCGCTGGTCGGGCGGATGTCGTGCATCTTCTGCGCCAGTTCCACCCGTTTTTCAAGGGTCGCCGGATCCTGTGCAGGCCGTTGCACGGGTGTTTCCTCTTTCTTCTCAGCTGCCTTTTGCTTCTTTTCTTCCTCGGCTGTGCGTTTCTGGAGCAGCTTGTCGGCGCGGATGGGCTGGCCCGTTCCCTCTTCGGCCGCGTACAGGGGTGTCAGCGGTGACAACAGCGTTCCGCAGAGCAGAGCCAAGAGGGTCAATCGTTTAACGCGGCGCATCTAAAACACTCCTGAAAAATTTTTATAGCTATCGTTTGGGGATCAGAACGGGATTTCGTCCTCGAATTCCTCGACCATCGGCGCCTTGGCCGGGGACTGATCCATGCCGAACCCCGAATCACCGCTGTCGCGGAAGGACCGTCCGCCGCCGGACGATGCGGATGCCCCGCCTTCGCCGCCTTTGCCGTCAAGCATCGTCAGTTCGCCGCGGAAAGGCCTCAAGACGACCTCAGTAGAATATTTCTCGACCCCGTCCTTATCGGTCCATTTGCGCGTTTCAAGCTGGCCCTCAATATAAACTTTCGCACCCTTTTTGAGGTAACGCTCGCAGATCGTGGCAATGCCCTGATTGAAAACAACCACGCGGTGCCATTCGGTTTTTTCCTTGCGTTCGCCTGTGGTCTTATCCTTCCAGCTTTCGCCGGTGGCGATCGAAAGATTAACAACCTTGTCGCCCGATTGCATCGCCCGGACCTCCGGGTCACGGCCTAAATTTCCGACAAGAATCACCTTGTTCACACTGCCAGCCACAATCAATACTCCTTACCTGTGTACGGGGAATCTTAATATAGTCCCCCGCACAGAGATTCTAAAGGCTTTTTTATGCTTATTTGAAGGAGTTTCCTGATTGAAAAATCAGGCACGTTACAAGTCCGGCTCGTGCCGGGGGCCGCCCTGATCCACAGCCACCCGTGCGGCGGCACGTTCCTGCTGAATACGTTCGCCTACACGCTGGATCTGGCGGGCTTCAATTTTCATATGCTCTATCTGGGCGCAGTCCTGAATAACATCTTCGCTCATCCCGTCAAAAAGGAAATCGTGGTTTGCTTCCAGCCTTTTGGCCAACTCGTCATCCGAGAGGGCGTTCAACTCATCATAAAGAGTGTCCGTATTCACATAAAAGGAATTACGTGCCATGTTTTTTGTCTCCCGTTCTAACCCATGCCCAGTTCGGGGTCCGTGGTGAGCATTTTGACTGTTTCCTCCAGCGTAATCCGGTAATCGCGCTCGAAAGGCTCCTCTTCGCGGCTATCACCGATTTGATCGGCCAGATCGAGTGCGGAAAGAGCCTCCTGCGCCCGGACCAATTCACCCCTGCGCTCCTCCGCTGACATAAAGCTGAACTTTTGCCTCAGAACCATGCGGGCGTTGGGCCGCTCCTGCGCCAGACGGCTGCGGGCCTGAAACCAGTCCCTCTGCTGTCCTTCCGTCATTTCTTCAAAGGATTCGGGAACCGTATCCGCCAAACCGTCCGTCACCTGATCACCCTGCTTTCATTGTTATGCAAATGCTATTCTAACCTTCATACAAATAAAAAGACAAGTTTATCCGCGATCAAGAAAAACTTGTGTTTGTTGCTAAAATGTTCCATAGAGTTTTCATGCTCAAGTCTATTTCCATTCGCGGGGCGCGGGAACATAACCTCAAGAACATTAACGTCGAACTGCCTCGCGATCAGCTGGTGGTGATTACGGGCCTGTCCGGGTCGGGAAAGTCCTCCCTCGCCTTCGATACGATCTATGCCGAAGGGCAGCGACGGTATGTCGAAAGCTTGTCGGCCTATGCGCGGCAATTCCTGGAAATGATGCAGAAGCCCGATGTCGATTCGATTGAGGGGCTTTCCCCTGCCATTTCCATCGAACAGAAAACGACCAGCAAGAACCCGCGCTCGACGGTCGGAACGGTCACAGAAATATACGACTATATGCGCCTGCTTTGGGCGCGTGTGGGCATCCCCTACTCCCCGGCCACCGGAAAGCCGATCACCAGTCAAACGGTGTCCGAGATTGTTGACCGGATTATGGCCCTGACTGACGGCACAAAGCTTTATATCCTTTCGCCGATGGTGCGCGGCCGGAAGGGCGAATACCGGAAGGAATTCAAGGAGCTTCAGAAAAAGGGATTTCAACGCGTCAAGGTAGACGGCACGATTTACGAGATCGGTGATGTTCCGAAGCTCGACAAACAGATCAAGCACGACATTTCCGTTGTAGTGGACCGTCTGGTCATCCGGCACGGCAAGAACGAAGAGGCGCAAACGCTCAAGACAAGGCTGGCCGATTCTGTTGAAACCGCCCTGCAACTGGCCGAGGGTCTGGTGATTGCCGAGAACGCCGATAATGGCGAACAAAATCTCTTTTCAGAAAAATTTGCCTGCCCGGTCTCCGGCTTTACAATCCCCGAGATCGAGCCGCGCCTCTTTTCCTTTAACAATCCGCATGGCGCTTGTCCCGCCTGCGACGGGCTCGGCGAGAAGAACGAATTCGCCGAAGAACTGGTCGTTCCTGACGACAGCAAGAGCATTGCCGCCAGCGCGATTGAACCCTGGTCGAAAAGCTTTGCGCCTTTTTATATGCAAGCACTCGAAGCCGTGGCCACCTATTACGGGATTAGTATGAAAACGCCTTGGGCCAAGCTGGACCGCACGCAAAAAGATATTATTCTGTTCGGCTCGGGCAAGGATATCATCCCCGTGACCTATACCAGCAAGAATGACAGCACATGGAAGAGCAACAAACCCTTCGAGGGCGTCATCAACAATCTGCGCCGACGGATTCTGGAGACGACCAGCAATCTTGCGCGGGAGGAAATGACCAAATATCAGATCAGCACCCCGTGCGATTCCTGCGAAGGAAAACGCCTGAAACCCGAAGCGCTGGCCGTTAAGATAGACGCGAGGAACATTGCTGAAATCTCTGTTTTGAGCATCGAAGATGCGCTGGCGTGGTTTTCCGGTCTGCCTAAAATCCTCAATAACCAGCAAAACCAGATCGCCGATAAAATCCTTAAGGAGATCAGCGAACGGCTGGGGTTCCTGATGAATGTCGGGCTGGATTATCTGACCCTCTCCCGCGCCTCAGGGACGCTGTCGGGCGGCGAGAGCCAACGTATCCGCCTGGCCTCGCAGATTGGCTCGGGATTGACGGGCGTTCTCTACGTGCTCGACGAACCCTCCATCGGGCTGCACCAGCGCGATAACAACAGGCTTCTGGAAACCCTGCGGCGGCTGCGGGATCTGGGCAATACCGTCATCGTCGTCGAACATGACGAGGATGCCATCCGCGCCGCCGATTATCTGGTCGATATGGGGCCGGGCGCAGGAATTCACGGCGGGGAGATCGTCGCCGAAGGAACGCCGGAAAACGTCTTCAAATCTAAAAATAGCGTGACCGCCCAGTATATGCGCGGAGAGCGGGAAATTCCTGTCCCTGAAAAGCGAAGGAAAGGCAAAAAGGGACAGTTCATTGAAATCAAGGGCGCAAGCGGGAACAACTTACAGAATGTCAGCGTGAAAATTCCTCTGGGAACTTTCACCTGTATCACAGGCGTCTCCGGTTCCGGCAAATCAACGCTGACGATCGACACGCTTTACCGCGCCGCCAGTCGGACCCTGATGAAATCGAAGGAGCATCCCCTGCCCCATGAGTCCATCATGGGATTTGAATATTGCGACAAGGTCATCGATATCGACCAGTCGCCTATCGGGCGAACCCCGCGCTCCAATCCCGCGACTTATACAGGCGCGTTTACGCCCATCCGCGATTGGTTTTCAGGACTGCCCGAATCAAAGGCGCGGGGTTACGGGCCAGGGCGGTTTTCCTTTAACGTCAAAGGCGGACGCTGCGAAGCCTGTCAGGGCGACGGGGTCATCAAGATTGAGATGCACTTTCTGCCCGATGTCTATGTGCAATGCGAGGGGTGCGCGGGTAAGCGCTATAACCGCGAAACGCTTGAGGTCAAATTCAAAGGTAAATCCATTGCCGACGTTCTGGATATGAGCGTCGAGGAAGCCGCCGAGTTTTTTCAGGCGATTCCCTCCATCCGCGACAAGATGGAAACGCTGCGGGCCGTTGGCCTGACCTATATTAAAGTCGGGCAACAGGCGACGACCCTTTCCGGCGGCGAGGCGCAGCGGGTCAAACTGGCCAAGGAACTCTCGAAACGCTCGACGGGAAAGACGCTTTATATCCTCGATGAACCGACCACGGGCCTGCATTTCGAGGATGTGCGAAAACTGCTGGAGGTTTTGCATCAACTGGTCGATCAGGGGAATACGGTCGTGGTGATCGAGCATAATCTCGATGTTATCAAAACCGCCGATTTTCTGGTCGATATCGGCCCGGAGGGCGGGCATAAGGGCGGGCAAATAATCGGCAGCGGAACGCCGGAAGACCTCTGTAAAAACAAAAAAAGCTATACAGGACAATATCTTAATCCGATCTTGACCCGCCAGATCAAAAAGCAGCGCACGGCGGCAGAATGAATCATAAAGCTTGATCTTAAGTCTCGTTTTATGGTATTAATTTAGGGAAGAAAGAAAAAAGATACAAAATATAAGGGTTGTGGAGTTTCAAGATATGGCAAGAAATCCTGTAGATGCTGTTAGTAATGCGGCTAGTTCTGTGACAAGCGGCATTGGCTCTGCCTTCAGCACTGCTGGTAGTGCTATTAAAATGCTTGCGAAGGGTGCCATGTTTGTTGGCGGGGCCATTAGCATAGGCGCAATTTTTTATGCTATGGCTTCTCCTATGGGCCTTGCTGCTCTAGCTCCTCATGTAAATATGGGGATTGAGGGATTCGGCATTGCATTCAGTAAGTTAAGCGCTGGAGCTTCAGCGATTTCCGCCAAACTTGCAGGGGCTAGTGTCGCTGCCCCTGTCCCTGGTGTGGGCTAAGTTCAGTTTCGAGCTTTTTCCGATGGTTTAGTTCAGATTTTTTCTAACTTGTTTCAAACTGATCGTGGAATAAAATAGAACGCATAGTGACTGAGCGGTATTCATCCCCTTCTCGAAAACCGCAAAGCCGCTGCCTGCATCAACCCGCAATACCATCCCAAACAGCCAGAAAATCAAAAAACACCCCCCATAAAATACCGCATCCTTATTATGCGGATTCGCAATAACGTCTCTTAATTTCTCTCTCTTAATAACCGTGAAGCCCACCGCATACAGAGCACCGAAAATCAAAACAAACCGGACAATTCCGATGGCCATAGCCGCTTCCAGACCTGCCTTTTCCGGTGTGGCGCTAAAAGAAGCGATCAGAGCATCCTGCACGCTCATGATCGTATCTTGTGAGGATTCTCCGCCCCATAACGGGATCAGCCAGTAGACCTGCTCACCGATCATAAATACACCAAAAACAATCATTCCGAGGTTGGGAGCAATCCTTCGCATACCCTGCCTCAATCCCTGCTGAAAAACCTTAATCCATTCTGAGCGGCTCTCCGCCAAACCCAGGGCCATGACAGCGATCGACAGTAAATAGATGATTACCGTCAGGTTATTAAAAATGCCGAAATCCGCAGCGCACAATTCACCGATAAAGGTCTCTTTCAGAGGATAAATGGCGGCGCATAAACAAAGGAGGCACAAAATGACCGCGCCAAACACGAAGCGGTCGTTCTGGATATGGATCTTCGTGGACGGCGTTTTCAGGGGGCTTTCGTTCATGTGTATGGCCGATGGGAACTCACCAAGCTTTTATATTATTCGCTAAAGGTTGATTTACCCTTTACGAAGAGGCTAAAATACTGCTTCAGAATGATTTTTCGGAGGAAAACATGGATGGTTTACGTGCGCTTTTGAGCCTGATCGGCCTGCTTCTCGTGGTCGCGGGCGCATCTTTCCTGCTGTATGTCGGGTATACCGTCATCAAGATTATCGATGCCCCCGAAGATATCAAGATCCTCAGCACACTCTTCGAGAACATCGCAACGGATGAAAAAGTCATCCATGGAAATGTCGGTCCACAGGAGTTCAACGTGTTCTTCTCCCCCCGCCTTCAGAAAATAGTTTATTCCGTGCTGGGCCTTATGATACTGGCCCTCATGACACAGGTGATCGGCGGCCTTCTATCCGCCGGCGTCAAGATCATCAGGGTCGCTAACCCATCCCCACGAAACGATTCGCCCTCTAAAACCCTTGAAAACAGGGATGTTCTCTAAATCCAGCCCGAATGGATTTCTCTCATGCCCGCATCAGGCATAGCATTGAGAGAAGCACAAAAAAAAACCCGTTGACTTTTGCACTGCAATATTAGAAAAATAATCTACGGAAAACTTTAACTTATTAACGGTTTAGACTGTCTTTTGCCAAAAGGGCGGTCGTTGCTACGGAGAGAAATATGTTCCCATTAAACGCTATATTTGGCGCAGTTTTTGCTGGGTTTTTTACTGCTGCGCGGGGTTTGTATTGGTCAAACCTCGCTAGAAATTATGTTAGCCATTTATCTGGTCAATCCACATTTACGGTCGGCAACCCGTTGCCAAGGGATATGGACTAGATCATCAAAAATCAGGCTTTCGACCTTCGCATCGGTACTGCACGTACTTGGTGCTGTATTTGCTGTTCTTGACTCGTGGCTGCTGTTACGGATACAATCGTTACAGGTCTGTGATTTTGCAGGCTGTTGGAGGTTGATATGTTCCAGTTGGGTGCGCTTTTTGCTTCGGCCGGCAGTTTTATCGCCCGCGCCGGCGTGAGCTTTAACTTCTTAACTGATGAGGTCAAGAAGGATAGTCAGGCTAAGATAAGAGGAAACGAGCCCGGGTGACTTTTTTCTTGGGCTTTCGTTTTTTTAGCCAAGGGCCGTTAGGTTCTTGGCTTTTTGTGTATTATTGATTTTTAAATCTCGATTTTTACAACTTGATGTGGTTGCAGAACCTGGGGGTTTGCCTTGTCTCGTTATGACAGACAGGTGTGTCTGCCTGAAATCGGCAAAGAAGGACAGAACAAGATTAGAGACGCTTCAATTCTATGCGTCGGTGCAGGTGGTCTGGGATCTCCGGCTTTGCTTTATCTGGCAGCAGCAGGTCTAGGGCGTATCGGAATCATCGATTTCGACCGAGTGGAAGAAAGTAACCTGCAGCGTCAGGTGCTGTTTTCAAATGCTGAGATCGGATTGCCGAAAGCTTTCGTTGCAGCAGAAAAGCTCAGGGCAATGAATCCTGAAATCCGCGTCGATTCCTATGATGGGGAATTGACCGTCGAAACGGCAGAGAAACTGATTCCACAATATGATGTTATTCTCGACGGCACGGATAATTTCGAAGCCAAGTTCCTGATCAACGATGCCGCTGTAAAATACTGCAAACCATGGATTTACGGGGCCATTCAGGGGTTCGAGGGTCAGACCGCAGTCTTTAACCATCAGGGTGGTCCGTGCTATCGCTGCCTCTATCCCGAAAGACCGATGCAACCTGTCAGGAACTGCGCGGAGGCTGGGGTGATCGGCGCCGTGGCCGGTATCGTCGGTGTCACGCAAGCCTTGCAGGCCATCCAGATCATAACTGGACACGCAGGCTTCTCGCCGCTGTCCGCGCGCCTGTTGCTCGTAGACACACGCACAATGCAGTCAAATACTCTGTCCCTGAAAAAAAACCCGCAATGCCCGGTCTGCAGCCGACCTGCGATAGAGATTTCCCTGACCTACCCTCCCCGCGTCTGTGCCACTGCTGCAATCCCAGAAATCAGCCGCGATCAGCTCAAAAGTCTTATCGGCCATATACTCGTTGACGTGCGCGAACGTGAGGAATGGCAGGGCGGTCATATCGAGGGGGCCATCCTCTGGCCACTCTCGAAAATTCTTGTCGGCGCGCTCCCATTAGACCTGCGCGAAAAACCGATCGTACTCTACTGCCAGAAAGGCATCCGCAGTCTTCAGGCTGCTATAATATTAAAAGATAAAGGTTTTGTTAATATTTCTCATCTTTCCGGCGGTTATGAGTCCTGCATATAAAGGAAGGATAGTATTACTTACATTTATAAAAATGCAGACCACACTCTCAAAGCGCTCTTACATTTTCCTACCTTTTTTGCATAACCAGCCCAAAATGTGGTAAATGCAAAAATAAGGTCAAAAAGAGGGGTAAAGCATGGATTTAGAAGGCCAAAGACTATCCGATAACGTCGAAGACTTGAGGGATTTGAGTCCCTTTGAGTTATGGCTGCGAAACACAAGGGTGGGAACTGAATACGATATTAATCAAACCTTGGAAGGGATAGCGAACTTCTTCAGGGGGCCAGAAAAGGACACATGGGCAGGTGATAAGATTCCCCCCGCCAATACGCCCTACGACCCCGCCGAGGGAATGAGCCGTTATATCGAAGAAATGCGTTTTTATCTCCGGGATTATAACGCCTTCAACGAGGATTATTTCAGCCGCTTCGGCCCCGAAATGGAAAACGCACGCCGGCTGGCGCAATCCGACAATCAGGAAGCCCTGAGCGGCTATCTCTATGACCTTGACTCCCGCGGTATCCGCCTGACGGCCCAAATCGGGCAGGACGGAAAATGGCGAATGGGACTGGAGGCTGATGAATTTGACTACGCGGGCAACAGGCTATCCGATCGGCAGATTTCTGAAAGCCGCGCCTTGGTTGAATCGCGTATGCTGCACGTCTTCGCCCAATCGGTGGTAGAAGGTCGCCCCTCCCTAGCCGGAATTGCAGAAACAGCCGATGATCTCAGAACGAAGACCGTGTCAACGACCCCCAAACCGATGTGAGGGTTTTTCTCAGATGCCAACTGCTCCGCCTCAATGCGGCAGCCACTTGGTCAACGCTTCCAGCATGACCTGTAGAGGCTCGGGTACTTCCACGAAATAAGGCAGCAGAGGAATCATCGGGCCGATCGCCGAGCCGATCAGCTGCCCCGCCGAACGCAGATCAAACGGCACCACCCTCATCGCGTTGATCCGCTCGTGAAAAGCCGTCAACAGATTGAGCTGCGTCAACTCATTGCGCGCCGCCGCATCCTTGGCCTCATCGTAAGGCGTGCCCAGCCACTCCGTTTCAAGTGCCAGGGCGCTCCGCATCGCCTTCTCGCGGAACTGCGCCAGCGCCCGCTTCTTCGTGCGCTTGAGTTGCTTGGTGAACAAAAGGAGGGGCGAGAGGAACAGCAGCGGCGCCAGAACAGCAAACCCCACCAGCGGCCCCCAGACCGGGGGCAAATCGAGCGGCGCGTGTTCGATGGCGATCTTGTATCCGATCGTCGCCACCACGTTGCTGATGCCGTAAGCCAGAATCACGAGCGCGAACTTGGCTTGTACTTCGGAAAGAAACCCGATCCCACCCGTGTGGTCAGGATGCGAAGCCACCAGAACCAGTTTAAATTTGGAAACCTGCGAAAGAAACCAATACCAGATCATGATTTTCCACACCCACCGGACCCACCAGTAAATCTGGATCGGCAACGCCACGAGCATCTCCCAAAGCCCCGGCAACGTGAACACACGGCTGCCGTCCGCCATTTTGATGACATGCCAGGTCTCCATATCCGAGGTCCAGAAGAGTTCAGGCATGATGGTGCTGAGTGCAAAGCCGAAAGAGAAAAGAATACAAAGGATTTCAGGAAATAAGCGCTTGCGGAGGTCTTCAACCCCCTTCTGCGCGGCCTTGAACGCCTCCCTGTTATCATCGGCGATCACGCCGCTGGATTCGAAATCCCGAACCGCCCCCATCGTAGCCTCGGCAACCACGCGCTCGGCGATGATAAACAGTGGAATCCCGATTAAAAATTGCGCGTAGGCGGCATAGTCGTAAAAAAAATTTAAAAGCGCCGGAGTCCCGGGCGGCAGGACAATATTCCACGACATCACGGCCATAGGCACCCATGTAATCCCGATAACGATGATCATGCGAAGGATAAGGTCGGTCGTTGACCGTCCGCCGATCCTGAGGCCTGAAAAGGCGCGGCTGACCAGATCACCCTCAAACAGGGAGAATTGCGAGAGCGGCTCTTCGCCCTCTTCCCTATTCGCGGAGGTAGGAGAATCCTTGGCTTTTCTTGCAGAAGTTTTCTTATCGGTCATGAGTCCAGGAGACTCCTCAGAAAGCCGTCAACGCCCCGCTCAATCAGAGCATAAACATCATGAAAACCTCTTATTTCACCGTAATAGGGATCGGGCACATCCTGCCCTTCCATTCCGGGACAATAATCAAGGAACAGGCGGAGTTCCCCGGTATACAAGTCCGGCGTCATCGTCTTCAGAATTCGCAGATGATTCCGGTCCATCGCCAGAATCGTTTGAAAGTCTTGAAAGTCCCCGGCCATGACCGCTCGCGCCCGCAGGTCGCCAAGCTCAACCCCGTATTCGCGGGCCACAGCGACCGTCCGATCATCGGGAGGATGCCCGGTGTGATAGGAATGGGTGGCAGCTGAATCAATACTGAAACGACCCAAAACCCCAAGTGATTTAAGCTTGTGCCGCAAGATGCCCTCCGCTGTCGGCGAGCGGCAGATATTTCCGGTACAGACAAAAAGCACGGAGGACATAAGACTTTATAGAATAGCCCTCCCCAAGCGGCAAAGGCTTTCTGATGAAAGCACCCAAAACCCCCAAGCGGGGCGAATCCGCTTGACCCCCCGCCTCTTTTCTTTAGGATAAATTTTTTTGGAGTCAGCAGGCACAGTCTTCAGGGGTTTCTCCCATAATCCTGAAGCCGTGCACCGGAACCCCCTGTATGAGATTGATGACCGCAGCCGATCCTGACATTTTGCCTCCCTCAGAAATAGATCCGGCATTTGCATATGTAAGGCTGGCTAAAACACCTGACGAAATCGAAGAGGCACAGCGCCTGCGCTATCAGGTTTTTTATGAGGAATTCAAGGCCAAACCCTCTCAGGCCATGCAGGTTCAAAAGCGCGATTTTGACGATTTCGATAGAATCGCCGATCATCTGATTGTCCTTTTCCGTAACCCTGAATCGAACCGAGAACAGATCGTGGGCACCTACCGCCTGATCCGGCAGGAAATTGCCGAAAAATTCGGACGCTTTTATTCGCAGGACGAATACGACATCGCCCCTCTGATCGGCTCGGGCCAGTATCTTCTTGAACTCGGACGCTCCTGTGTGCTGGCCCCCTTCCGCACCAAGCCGATCCTCAATCTTCTGTGGCAGGGGATCGCCGATTACATCACGGGCCACAAGATAGATCTGCTCTTCGGCTGCGCCAGTTTTTCGGGAACGGACATCAAGGCGCTCGCGCCTCAGCTCTCCTACCTGCATCATTATCACCCGACGCAGAAGGATATTTGCCCGGTCGCCCTGCCCGACCGCTATGTGGAAATGAACATCCTGCCCCGCGAAGCCTTTAATGAAAAACGCACCTTCGTGACCCTCCCGCCCCTGATCAAGGGGTATCTGCGCCTAGGGGCAACCATCGGCGCAGGCGCCGTGATCGACGAGCAATTCAACACGACGGACGTCTGCATCGTCGTCCAAACCTCCCTGATGACCGAGCGTTACCGCAAATATTTCGAGCGCAAAATCCAGAAAACCATGCCCGGCACATCCGGTCAGGACTCAAACGGCGAATGAGAACGCTCATAGCGATCATCAAGCTTTCGATCTTCGGCCTTCTGGTCATCATCGTCAGCCCGTTACAACTCCTCATACTCGCCGTTCATAAAGGAAAGGGGGCTTACCTTGTGCCTTGTCTTTGGCATAAGGCCATATGCGCCGTTCTGCGGATCCGCGTGCAGGTCATCGGCAAGCCGCAAACAGACGCACAAACCTTTTTCGTCAGCAATCACATCTCCTATCTCGATATCCCGGCCATCGGCGGCCTCCTGAAGGCCTCCTTCGTGGCCAAAAAAGATGTCGAATCCTGGCCGGTCTTCGGCTTCCTCTCAAAGCTTCAGCAAACCGCCTTCATCAGCCGCTCCCGCGAAGACGCCAAAAAAGAAAAAGGCGCGCTCGATCAGATGCTCGCCGATGGCAAAAGCCTGATTCTCTTTCCCGAAGGCACCTCGACGGACGGACGGGCAGTGCTGCCTTTCAAATCGAGCCTTTTTTCCATCGCCCTGAGAGAAGGAGCGCAAAATCTTTTCATTCAACCTTTTACGGTCAGTATGCTCTCCGTGAACGGAAAGCCACCGCAAACACAGGCTGAACGGGATATCTATGCCTGGCACATCAACATGGACACCCCACTCCCCGCCCATCTCTGGCGATTCGCCAAGAGCAGCGGAGCCGTCATCGCCTTGCATTTTCATCTACCCATCCAAGCCAAGGATTACAACGATAGAAAAGTGCTTGCCAACCTGTGTCATGAACACGTATCCAAAGGGTTGAACACAACAAACAAAGAATCAACACACCCACCAGAGGAAAAACATGCACTTTACAGCCGATGAACTCAGAAAACTGGAAAACTATCTGGCAAAAAAGCTTAAACTTTCTGGAATTACATTGAAAAAACGTGAAAGAACGCAGGATTCAGTAGAAGTGCTGATGGATGGGGAATTTATTGGCACAATCTACAAGGATATGGATGACGGGGAAACCTCCTACGACCTTAACATCGCGATTCTTGAAATCGACCTCAAATAAACTGCCGAAAAAACTCAATAAAATCAGGGTTTGGAAGTAAATTGCTACGATTTTTTTCTTTGCCCCCTGCCCCCAAGGTTTGTTAAAATGTTCCCACCGCGTATTTTCGGGGTTTTAGCCATGAATATGGGCCGCCTTATTAGTGCGTTTATTATTGTTGTTTTCGGTGTTTTTGGCTCCCATAAAGCGCAAGCTTTGGAGATTCTTGATTTCGATAAGCCGATCCCCCCCACAGCCCAGCTGCTGATTTCTGATTTTGTGACAGCGAATCTTCACATGAATATGGAAAATTATCAAGCTGCGGAAATGGACTTGAATCGTGACAGCCTGAGCGAGTACATCTTGCGCCAGAAAAAATGCTATGGAGACGAAAAACTCTGTACGTTTCTGATATTGGCGGAAAGCCGCGGAAATATTGTCCTTTTAGGGAAGTTTAGCGCCCGGAACCTCGCCTTGGGCAATTCATACACGTTCGGGGTGCAGGATATTCTTGCATTTCAGAGCAACAACAACGATTATGGATATGATATCTTTGTTTGGGATCCGCCCACAAAAATGTATATACTGAAGAAGCAAACTGCAGGCTAGACTGATGCTCGGTACTTCAAAAACACATACGCCCCTCTTTTTTGCGGCTTTCATGCTGTTTTTGATTGTTGTATCGCTTCCCTCGAAATCCTTTGCTGCAGCCTGTACTCCGGGGATTCCCTGCACCGGATACGATGTCAACACGGATACAACGGCCGGAACTGACCCCGGTATGAACGGCCCCAAAACAGGTCGTGCCGCCCCACATACTGGCGGTATGTGCGATGGAAACTTCATGAACCAGATTTACGCCAAAGCCTATATGGAGGCCAGCCGCGAGGTGATTATCAACGAACAGCTGATCCACAAGCCCGACAGCGTTCTGGAATATACCTGCTTCGACCAGTTTATTGCCCTGACTGCCCACAATGCTGGAATGATTTTCAGCGAAGCGGATACTTTTGACAGTCGTGAGGTTGACCTGTGTACAGGGGATGACAGTTGCGGCACCAACACGACAACCTACACCGTTAATTATGACGACGACCACCTAGATAATGTGTTGGACACTCTTCTTCTTGATACGCTTGAGGATTATATTACAAACAATTTCGATCACACATTCCTTGGTGGGGAAAGCGCTATCGACAATACCCTTGATTACAGCGCGATTGGCGCGAACAGTTACGATTGCAGTCATATGCAGGCGGTTTGGGATATTGCGAAGTGTCGGGATTTCGGAGAGGACGATCAGTTTATCAATTTCGAGGATCTTTCAACGCAGGATCCGCGGATTTTGCTTCAGGAATGTTCCCCCGGCATGACCCCCGGCGCGGGATCCAACTCACCGATGCCCATAACAGAAAATCCGAGATGCCCTGCGGCCGGCGGCGGTCCTTTTGCCAGCACGAATGTCACGAACGATATTATTAGGGTTGCAAATAACTGTGACTTTCTGTTTGCCGTGTATGACGGTATGATTTTGTATTTTGAGCTTTTAATGGCGCCGAACTCAACCGTGGGATCGGTGACTTATAACTGCTCTGAGCCTATACCGACCGGCTTGACTGTCACCCTGCGCACATACGATTATTTTGATTGGAATATGGGAACCGCTGGTAATGCACAACATTTTACTACAACCGCTGACGCAACACATGAAGATAAGTTCTGTCCGAACCCAGGTTGCTGGTATGATTATTCCTCGGATACTTGTGAACCGCCTCCGCCTTAAGAGTTTGGTGTGTTATTTGCGAAAAAGCGCAGTTTTTGTGTAGAATATGGGAGTTAGAAGGATAAAAGAAATGAGCAAGACAGTTTTAAGTGATTTTTATTATTCCAAGCTGCTATTCAGCTTTGCGCTTTGCGCCGCTGCTTTCGTACATCCAGCCTTTGTGAAAAGTGCTTTTGCAGTTGCTCCCCCTGCTATTGCCTCCACGCCGTGTGACTCAACTTACTATCAAACTTTGTCCGCCCGCGCATGGTTGGAAGCTCAAAGGGAGATAACACAAAACCAGAATTTAATACTCAAGCCGGATAGCGTACTTGAATATACCTGTTTCGATATGTTTTTGGCTGAGCTTGCCGATCACGCCGATGAGATGTTCAGCGAAACCAGCCAGTTCGGATCTCCCCTATCTACTACCAGTATGGATAACGCGCTCGAAAATCTTGTTGGGACATCCCTTCGTAACTTTGTCAGCGCCAACTTTGGTTATTACGATATGCTCGGTGGACACAGCGCCGGTGTCGGGATTAATCATACAATTCCAAGCCCTATCGCAGGGGGAACCTACACATGTGACATGATGAACCAAGTCTGGTTGGCTGCTAAGTGTATCAACTTTGCCTCCAATCCTGCAGAAGACGGGTTTTACACCTTCCAGGAATACAGTACGCAGCCGGACAAGCGCTATCTTCCAACCCGGAACTGTGCAGCCGCCCCATGGGCCGCCAATATATCTACGGCTCTGACTTCTCCACCTTGGACTCCGGATCCTATGCAAACTTACTTGGCTTTTATCGATCCTAATAACTGTGCTGCGGGGAATGCGAGTAATATTGCTATCCCTACCGGTGTAGCTGTAACCCGCACAGCTGTGGCTCCTACCAGCTATAATGAGCACGTTTGCATTATCCCCGGCTGCCGTTATGACCCTGCCGCTCCTGGCTGTCGTCCGAACTAGGTTAGCCGCCTTTTCTGTGACCTTTTTATTTTTACCTGTTTGTTGATAATGGGTTTGGTTGTTTTGTTGTGAGCCTGTATTTTTTTACTTTTAATCTGTTAACCCGTCATTCTGACTATTTTTTTCTTCGTCTGCTTGATAATCGTCTTAGAAAAGGCAAGGAACTCCCCGAACGCATCCATGAAAAGCAGGGTATTTCCAAGCTCGACCGCCCCCCCGGCCAGCTCGTCTGGCTCCACGCCGCCAGCATAGGGGAGGCGCAATCAGCCCTCATCCTCATCGACAGATTGAACGAACGCACACCCGATCTGAATATCCTTGTTACAACCGGAACCGTGACCTCCGCCCGCGTTCTGGAGGACAAACTGCCCAAAAACGCCATCCATCAATTCTACCCGCTGGACCACCCGGAATGGGTAAAGAGCTTTCTGGACAACTGGTCGCCCGATCTTGTGCTATGGCTGGAATCCGAACTCTGGCCCAATATGCTGCATGAAATCCGTGAACGCAGGATCCCCGCCGCCCTGATCAACGCCCGAATGTCCCCGCGCTCGTACCGCCTCTGGCGTCTGGCCAGACCGCTAGCCAGACAGGCTCTGGACACGTTCGAGATCATTCTCGCGCAGACGGCGGAGGACGCAGAGCGCCTGACATCTCTCCGCGCAAAAAACATCACCGTCACGGACAACCTGAAATACAGCGCAAAGCCCCTGACCTGCGACCCGGACCAGCGCGAAACGCTCCAAAAAGAAATCGGCAAACGCCCCCTGTGGCTCTTCGCCAGCACCCACAAGGGCGAGGAGGAAATGGCCACCCGGCTCCATGTCATTCTGAAAAAGCACCTGCCGGGTCTCCTGACAATCATTGTCCCCCGCCATCCCGAACGCCGGGATGACATCAAAACGGCTCTGGCGGATTACGATGTGGCCGTCAGCTTCCGCGGAGAAAAGAAGCACCCACCCAACCCGCAGGACGATCTCTACATCGCCGATACGCTGGGCGAACTCGGTCTGTTTTACAGCCTCTGCCCACTGGCCTGCATCGGACGGTCCTTCAGCGACGATGGCGGCGGCGGCCATAACCCGCTGGAAGCCGCGCAACGGGGCTGCGTCGTTCTGCATGGTCCCAACATCCAGAACCTCCGGCAAATCTATGATGAAATGGATGGGTATGGCGCAGCCTTGCGCGTCGCGCACGAAAGCGCGATGACGGGAACGCTGCTCGACCTTCTCAAAGACCCCTCGCGCATAAAAGCCCTGCAGGAAAAAGGGTTACAGTTTTCCAAGGAAAAGGCGGGGGTCATCGAAAAGGTCATGAGCACTCTTGAGCCGCTGCTCCAAAAAACCGGAATCGGCACTGAGGAAAATGAAGATTTCCCGGAACCCAAAAGAACCTGCGGCTGAGATGCCTCTCAAAACCCCCGCCTTCTGGTACCGCTCCGCCGACCGCCCCACAACGGCAACGGAAATCGCGCTCACACCGTTCTCCTGGATTTATGACGCCGGACGGAAAATCAGAAACAGCGGAATCAAAACCGAAAAAGCGAATATCCCCGTCCTCTGCGTCGGCAATATCGTCAGCGGCGGCAGCGGAAAAACCCCGGCTGTAAGAGCGTTAAGAGAACTATTGCGTGCGAATAATCTGTCAAAAACCCCCTTCATCCTCTCCCGCGGCTACGGAGGTACGCTTCCCGGCCCGGTTTTAGTCGATCACGACACACACAGATTTTCTGAAGTCGGAGACGAACCCCTGCTGCTGGCGAAAGAAGGACAGGTAATTATCAGCCGCAACCGCCCGGAAGGAGCCAAAATCGCCGAACGCTTCGGCGCGGACCTGATCCTGATGGATGACGGTTTTCAAAATCCGTCATTGAAGAAAAACGTCTCCTTTCTGGTTATCGATGGATCAAGTGGACTGGGTAACGGAAAGCTCCTGCCTGCAGGGCCGCTGCGTGAACCTCTGAACGAAGCTCTGGAACGAACGGACGCGGCCATACTGATCGGCGAGGATGAGCGCGGCATTAAAAATAAAATCCCCGCGCATATCCCCGTTTTCGGCGCATCCATAAAACCGCACTTGACCCCTGATCCTCACAAAAACTATATCGGCTTCGCCGGTTTGGGCCGCCCGGAGAAATTCAAAAAAACGCTGGAGGATTGTGGCCTGAAACTGACTGCTTTTTATGCCTTTGCCGACCACCATCCTTACACGGACGGCGATATGCAAAAACTTTTGCAGGAAGCCAATTTGAAAAAGGCCGTTCTCATTACCACCGAAAAGGACTGGGTACGCATCTCTGAAATCAGGCGGAGCCAAATTCAAACCTTGCCGATTGCGCTGGAATGGAGCGCCCCCGAGCGCCTGACAGATTTTCTCAGCAATGCTCTGGAAAATATCACAAGCAAAAAAGCGCGGGCGCCATGAAAAAACTGCGCTATGCCCTCGAAGCCGCTCTGCTGTTCCTTCTCTTCGGAATTTTCAGGATTCTAGGACCGGAAAAGGCCTCTGCCATCGGTGGCTGGATCGGGCGCACCGTTGGCCCACGCCTCGCCGCCTCCCGCAAGGCCCGCAAGAATATCGAACGCGCCTTCCCCGAATTGTCCGCCGCACGGCAACACGAAATCCTCAAAGGAATGTGGGACAATCTGGGCCGCGTCATCGCCGAATACCCGCATCTGGAGCGCCTGAGCCGTGATTATACAATCATCACGGGCAAGGAAAATCTCGAAAGACTTTTTCAATCCGGCAGCCCCGCCGTCTTTTTCGGCGCCCATTTGGGGAACTGGGAAATCAACTGCCCAGCCTTCTATACCCAGTTCAATAAGGAAATCGACCTGACCTACCGCGAACCCAACAACCCCTGGACGGCTTCTCTCCTGAACAAGGCGAGAAGTCTGGGCGGACGTCTAAAGGGGTTCCGCAAGGCCGCGGAAAGCGGTCGCCCGATTATCGCCAGTCTGCGGAGCGGCCGTTATCTGGGCATCCTGATCGACCAGAAATATAACGAGGGCGTGTCCGTCCCCTTCTTCGGCCATCCCGCCATGACCAACCCGATTTTCGTCCAGTTGGCTCAGCGGTTCGAATGTCCGCTGATTCCCGCAAAAATCGTGCGAAAAATGGGCTGCCGCTTCGAAGGCACGATTGAACTGCCTCTGAAAACGCACGACGACAACGGACAGCCATTACCTGTTGAAACCGTCATCGCGCAGGCGCATGAAATCATCGAAAAATGGATCAGGGAAAATCCCGAACAATGGCTGTGGCTACACCGAAGATGGCCCGACGCGAAAAAAGATCATGAAGCTCAGCAGGACTCTTGATTCCGATACACCGCGTTTCCACGTTCGAAATCCAGCTCGACCGCCGCACGAATGGACTCATGAGGCCTTTGCGCCAGCGCCTTTCCGGCCTGTGTTAAAAACCCGCCACGGCAGATCGTATCGAAAAACTCTAGCACATCCGAGGGCCGCGCCGCCCCCTCCCCGCGTTCCTGTTTGAACTGAATCGTCTCGCACTGGGTACGCTCATAGGACACGCCTGCGGAACTCATGATATCCGCCTCGTGCAGGTACATCGCCAGAAGAGTCAGGTCTTTACGGTTCCGCAAAAAGGCGAACACCTGCCCCGCGCTGTGTTCGGATTTCCCGGAAAAATCCGAAAAATGATGATGGTAGGCGGCCTTCAGCTGGCTGAGCGGACAGGACGGATTATCCGGTCGGCTGGCATCGGTGCAAAGAACCATCGTTCGCAGAAAGGACAGCGCCCCTTCGCTCAGCCCCGCCGCCGTCAGGTAAGGCTCAGCAAGAGCGCAGGACCGTTGTTCCAGACGCCCCGGCTCGTACTGCCCGCTGCTGATGTTGCTCGACCCGTCATGTCCCAGATCGTGGATACAGGCGGCGATCATCAGCAAGACGGCTTGTTCTTTTGAAAGGGCAGAGTTGGAATGATTGACCAGTTGGCTATCCATGACAATCAGGCGGATCGCATGGTGCAGGACTTTGCGAAAATGGGCCGTGCTGTGATAGGCAAGACGATGCGGAATTTCACCGAGAACGCTGGCGGCCAGCAGAGGTTGGACAAGGGTTATATCCTCAGCCCCAAAACCAAGCCGCTCAAGCGCCAAAGCCACGAGCCCACTTAAAGTATAATCGGCCCCTGCATCGATAAGGGTATCGGTGCAAAAAATATCCTCTCCAGACTTTTTCAGACTTTTCAGGGAGTTTGCGAGGAGATCGAAACTCTTCAGCACCGCATTGTGAGAAAGACCTTGTTCGGACGGAGTGACGGACGCAAGAACAGGGCCGAGAGCCGAAAACGCCCCCGCCCAGCACGAAATCGAAGAAGCCGGATAGTTCTGTTCCAAAACACTCACGCCCGAAGAATTCATAATAAGGATAAAAAAATGAAATTGTTAAAATTCATCAATAAGTTATACCGCCAACCCCTGAAAAAAGTCTGAACAAAACGGGTAAAATCCGTGGATTCGCGATTTTTTTCTTAATGAATTGCTAAAACAGGCCAATTTATGCATAACTTCCTTTCCGAATGAGCGAATGTGTGCAAAGGAGCACCGAATGTCGAAAACTTGGTCCCCGCAATCATGGAGAGAAAAGCCGATCAAGCAGCTCCCCGTCTATAAGGACGAGCAGGCGCTGAAGGCCGCTGAGCGCGAGATCGCCGCGATGCCTCCCCTTGTTTTTGCCGGAGAAGCCCGCGACTTGATGAAAAAGCTGGGGCAGGTCTCTGCCGGACAGGGGTTTCTATTACAGGGCGGCGATTGCGCCGAAAGCTTTGCCGAATTCAACGCTAATAAAATCCGCGACTCCTTCCGCGTCCTCCTGCAGATGGCTGTCATCCTGACCTATTCCGGCTCACTGCCCGTCGTTAAGGTGGGCCGCATGGCCGGACAATACGCCAAGCCGCGCTCCGAGGATATGGAAACAAAAGACGGCATGACTCTTCCGAGCTACCGGGGAGACAACATCAACGCGTTCGATTTTACCCCTGAAGCCCGCGAACCTGACCCGCAGCGCATGGTCAAGGGATACAATCAGGCTGCCGCGACCTTGAACCTACTACGCGCTTTCGCCTCCGGCGGCTATGCCGACCTGAACAAGGTCCATCAGTGGAACCTCGGTTTCGTGGAAAACAGTCCGCTCGGCGAACGCTATCAGGATCTGGCGGACCGCATCGACGATGCCCTGCGTTTCATGGCCGCCTGCGGCATCACCGCCGATGTCGTCCCCTCAATCCGCGAAACAAGTTTCTATACCTCTCACGAAGCCTTGCTTCTGCCTTACGAAGAGGCCATGACCCGCGTGGACAGCCTCACCGGCGACTGGTACGACACCTCCGCCCATTTCGTCTGGATCGGCGCGCGCACCCATCAGGAAGACCACGCCCAGATCGAATTCGTGCGCGGTATCAAAAATCCGATCGGCCTGAAATGCTCCCCGGCATTGCAGCCCGACGAACTCATCCGCCTGATCGATGCGCTGAACCCCGAAAACATCCCCGGCCGCCTCAGCCTGATCGCCCGCATGGGCTACCGGCAGGTGGAGGACAAACTCGCCCCGCTGGTGAGAAAAGTGAAACAGGAAGGCCGCACCGTCGTCTGGTCCTGCGACCCGATGCACGGCAATACGATCAAATCGAATAGCGGCTACAAAACCCGTCCGTTCGATCACATCCTCGCTGAAGTGCGCGGTTTCTTCGCTGTTCACCGAACCGAAGGCACGCACCCCGGCGGCATCCATATCGAAATGACCGGGCAGAACGTGACGGAATGCGTCGGGGGCGCGGAAGCCATTGGCGATGAAGACCTCTCCAACCGCTACCACACGCACTGCGACCCGCGCCTGAACGCCAATCAGGCGCTGGAACTGGCCTTCCTGATCTCCGATGAATTGAAGGCCATCCGGTCCAGAAACCCGGACCTGCGGAGCCTGAACCCGGCAGCGGCGGAATAAGGGGTTTGCAGGAAAATCCCTTTACGCTAGGCTGGGGAACTTTTGAGACAGGCTGATAACATGACCTCTTCATTGCCCCTCCGCATCGGCATGGCGCAGATAAACCCCGTTCTGGGCGACCTTACGGGCAACAAGAAAAAAATTCTGTCCGCGTGGGAGCATTTCGACTCAAACGCCGATCTGGTCGTCTTCCCCGAAATGGTGACCTGCGGATACCCCCCCGAAGACCTTGTGCTGAAACCCGTCTTCCTCGAAAAAATAGAACAGCAGGTCGAAGACCTTGTCACAGCAAGCAAAAATAAAAATTCCGGTGCGGTCATATCGACCCCGTGGCGTGTCCACGGCGAACGCTATAACGCCGCCCTCCTGATCGCCGAGGGAAAAATCCTCGCCACGTCGCTCAAACACGAACTCCCCAACTACGGCGTCTTCGACGAACAGCGCCTGTTTAAGGCCGGACCTCTGCCCGATCCTGTTTCCTTCAAAGGCATAAAACTCGGGATCATGACCTGCGAGGATATGTGGTTCGGTCGCTGTGCGAAAAACCTGAAGGACAAGGGCGCGCAAATTCTGATCGTCCCCAACGGCAGCCCCTTTTCGCAAAGGCACCTCTCCCGCAGACTCCTGCAGGCTCATCGCCGTGTACGCGAAACCGGCCTGCCGTTGGTCTATGTCAATCAGGTCGGCGGGCAGGATGAGTTGGTCTTCGACGGCGCGTCATTTGCCCTGAATGAAAAAGGGGAATGTATCCATCGGTCCCCCACCTTCTCCGAGAGCCTCGATCTTCTCGCGCCGGAGATATGGGCGAAAACGGGCGAGAGCCTGAAATCACTCTCCGAAGACTCCCTGCCCCTCTGCGGCCTCGGCGATGTTTACGGTGCCCTGATGCTGGGCCTGCGCGATTATATCGCCAAGAACGGCTTCCCCGGCGTCATCCTCGGCCTTTCGGGCGGGATCGACAGCGCGATCAGCGCCATGATCGCCGCCGATGCGCTCGGCCCGGACAAGGTGCGCTGCGTGATGATGCCCTCGCGCTTCACCTCTCAGGAAAGCCTTGATGACGCCGCCGCGATGGCAAAAAATCTGAGCATCCGTCTGGACAATATCTCCATCGAAAAACCCTTTGCCGCGTTTCAGGATGTGCTGGCCCCTTACTTGGATAAAAACACGCCCGCGATAACCCATGAAAATATCCAACCCCGCGCCCGCGGCCTCATCCTCATGGCGCTTTCGAATGCGACAGGCGCGATGGTGCTTTCAACTGGAAACAAATCCGAAATGGCTGTCGGCTACGCGACGCTCTATGGCGATATGTGCGGGGGATTTAATGTCCTCAAAGACCTTTATAAAATGGAGGTCTACGCCCTCTCCCGCTGGCGCAATGAAAACATCCCATCGGGCAGCCTTGCCCCCGCCGGAGCCAGAATACCCGAGAATATCTTCACCAAAGCGCCCACCGCCGAACTCAAGGACAACCAGACCGATCAGGACACCCTGCCCCCCTATAAGGATCTGGACGATATCCTCGAAGGCCTGATCGAGAACGAGCAAAGCGTGGCCGAAATCGCCGCCCGTGGCCACGCCCCGGAAACCGTGCTGAAAGTCTGGACAATGCTCGACCGGGCCGAATACAAACGCCGACAGGCACCGCCGGGGGTCAAGATCTCCTCCCGCGCCTTTGGCCGCGACCGCCGCTACCCCATCACCAACCATTTCCTTAAAACCATTGAAAAAGCCTGAACTTCCGGCTATTGAGGAAGACCGAAGCGGAAGCAAGAAAGCTATAAAATGACGATCAGAGTAAGATTCGCCCCCTCGCCCACCGGAATGCTGCATATCGGCAATGCCCGCACGGCGCTGATTACTTGGCTTTACGCCCGCTCCAGGAATGGCCATTTCCTGCTCCGCATCGACGACACCGACCTCGAACGCTCGAAGAAGGAATATGAGGACGCCATCGAGGACGGCCTGAAATGGCTCGGCATGAACTGGGATGAAAAGACCCGCCAGCAGGACCGCCTCGATTATTACAACGTCAAGATCGAGCAGCTCAAGGCCTCCGGCCGACTCTACCCGTGCTATGAAACCTCCGAGGAACTGGAACTCAAACGCAAAAGCCAGCTCGCCCGCAAACTGCCGCCCCTTTATGACCGTGAGGCGCTGAAACTCACCGACGAGCAGAAAAAAGCCTTTGAGGCGCAAGGCCGCAAGCCGCACTGGCGCTTTAAAATGAACCACGCCCCCATCCGCTGGGACGACGAGGTGCGCGGCCCCGTGCATTTCGAGGGCGCAGATATGTCCGACCCCGTCCTGATCCGTGAGGACGGCAGCCCGCTTTATCACCTCTGCTCGGTGATCGACGATATCGACTATCAAATGACCCACATCGTACGCGGCGAGGATCATGTGACGAATACCGCCATGCACGTGCAGATGTTCGAGGCGCTGGGCGCGAAACCGCCCTCATTCGCCCATTTGCCCCTGCTCTCCGACGCGCACGGCGGCAAGCTATCCAAGCGCCTCGGCGCATTGAACCTCAAGGAACTGCGCGATCAGGAGGGGCTGGAACCCATGGCGGTGGTCAGCCTTCTGGCCCGCCTCGGAACGTCCGACCCCATCGAGCCCTTCACCGAGATGAAAGACGTGATCGGCCATTTCGATATCGCCAAATTCGGCCGCGGCACCCCGAAATTCGATCAGGAGGAACTCACCCGCCTGAACGCCAAGATCCTGCATCATATGTCCTACACACAGATAAAACCCCGTCTTACCCAGATCGGCCTCACGGAAATGAGCGAAAGCTTCTGGGAAATCGTGCGCCCCAACCTCGAAAAGCTGGAGGACGCAAAGGAATGGTGGCGCGTCGCCAACGGCCCGGTCGAACCCGTGATCGAAGATCAGGCCTTTATCACCGAAGCCGCGAAGCTCCTGCCCGCCACGCCCTGGACCCGCGATACGTGGGGCGTCTGGGTCGATGCCGTAAAAATCCAGACGGGCCGTAAGGGCAAGCAGCTTTTCATGCCCCTCCGCAAAGCTTTAACAGGCATGGAACACGGCCCCGAACTCGCCGACCTTCTTCTGCTGATAGGACCGGAAAAAACGCGCAAACGCCTCGGGGCTTAGATGCCGCGAAAAAAATTGACCCAAGCCGAAAGGCAAGAGCGCATAGAATATATAAAACGGCTCATCAAATGTGCTGAATCTGGTGATTCTGACTGTCAAAATCTTCTGGGTACAAACTTGGCAACAGGAGGTTTCTATGTCGTTCATCAGGACGAAGAAGGCGCGGTCTACTGGTACGCACAGGCCGTAAAAAACGGCAATATCGACGCCAAATGGAACGTGGCCACCATGATCGAGAAAGGCGAAGGCGGCCTAAAGCCGAACATTCCCTATGCGCTCATGCTGATGGATCTAGCCGCAAGAGAAGGAGAAACAACTGCCGATCTCTTTTTATCCGATCTCTATCGGGAGGGGTATTACGGGATAGAAATTGATCTCGCAAAAAGCGAAATGTACCGAAAAATGCATGATGAGGCGAGAGAACAGCCAGAATATGATTTGGGGCAACCCGTCGATATCGAAAAAGACCTTGGCCTCGTCTTAAAAAAGCCCGTTGTTGGATTTATAGATCATCCCGGATAAGACAGCAATGGAACAAGAAAACACTTTTAAAAAAGTCATTTTCGGTATGCTTGCAAGTATTCTGTTTATGGTAGTTTTAAAATTTGTTTGGACTCTGATTTCTGGTGCGCCAATACAAGACTTTTTTACGAATCCTGAGAGGATGCCTATCGCAATATTCTTCGGGAGCTTTCTTCCACTACTTGCCTTACTTCATCCGCATGGTTGGATTTTTTTACTAGCTTTTGTTTTCCTCATATACTTAGAAAGTACCTTTCTGGGGAAAAAATACCTGCATTTTTCGGTGTTTATTAGCTACAGCATATGGATGATGTTTGGATTGTGGATAGCAGCAACTGCGTAGGTCTCATAAAACAAGCCCCCGATCCGGACCGGGGGCTTGCCGAAAGACTGAGAAAGAAAAAAACCAGTAAGTTAAGTGCGAACGCAGAACTTAGTGGGAACGGTTCTTCAACGTAAACAGGAATTTTTCCAGCTTTTTGGCATCGTTATTCGTCGCCTCGGGCCACAGCAACTCAACCGTGTTGTAGAACGCCTGACGGCCTTCGACGAACAAGTGGTCGCACAAGAGAACCTTTCTCTTGGGGCTGAGCGACGCAAATTCTTCAATGATGCTGAAAGGCTTCTCCGCGCTTTCAACGATTTCCCGTAATCCGCTTCTCATGAGCATTTTTTTATCCCCCTAACGAATCGATAAGTCCACACGCCGTGTATTCTAGCGGACTCCATATATACAGAGATTCCCGAAAGCAGTAAAGCTTTGTTGAAAAATGCAAAATAATCAATAGGATAGCTATTTACGATTTTTTCATCTTTTTAAGGTTTTTGAGGAAAACCCTATGGTTTGCATGATTCTGGTCCAGCCCCAGATGGGCGAGAATATCGGCGCGGCGGCCCGTTCCATGCTGAATTTCGGCCTCGCGGAGCTGCGCCTCGTCGCCCCCCGCGACGGCTGGCCGAACGAAAAGGCCGACACCATGTCCGCCGGCGCCCTCGCCGCCATGCCACCCGTCAGGGTGTTTGACACGTTGCAGGACGCTATCGCCGACCTGCATTTCGTTCTGGGCACCACCGCCCGCCCCCGCGACATGGTCAAGCCTGTCTTCGCCCCTGCCGAGGCCGTCAAGGAAGCCGCCGCCCGCGAACAATCCGGCCAGAAGGCGGGCTTTCTGTTCGGCGCGGAACGCATGGGCCTGCTCAACGATGACATCGCCCTTTGCCAGGGCGTGGTAAACATCCCTGTCAACCCGGATTTTACCTCCCTGAACATCGCCACAGCCGTGCTGGTGATGGCCTATGAATGGTCGCGTCTTCACCTCGCCCCGCCCGCCTCCGGCCTGCACCGCAAGGACAGCCTTCCGGCAGAGCAGGTAGGGATTGAAGGGTTCCTCGGTCGCCTCATCCTCGAACTGGAGGAAAAGCATTTCTTCCGCTCCGGCGAAGTCGCCCCCTACATGAAGCGCAACCTGCGGAACCTCTTCGTGCGCGCCGATATCACGGAGCAGGAGTTGCGGACCCTGCATGGCGTCCTCTCTGCCCTCCTCGGCAAAAACAGCGAACCCTAAACGAAAAAAGCAAAAGCCGCCCGATAAAGGCGGCTTTTTGAATTCGGTTTGTTGAAATTCTTAGCGCGAGTAAAACTCGACCACCAGATTCGGCTCGATCTGTACCGGATACGGCACATCCTCAAGCTTGGGAACGCGCAGGTAAGTGGCTTTCAGCGCCTTCTTGTCGCAATCGATGTAATCCGGCACATCGCGCTCGGGCGTCTCGATGGCCACCATGATCAGCGGCATTTTCTTCGATTTTTCGCGGATCTCGACCACATCGCCCTCTTTCACGAGGTAGGACGGGATATTGATAACCTTGCCGTTCACGGTCACGTGGCGGTGATTCACCAACTGGCGCGCAGAGAACACCGTCGGCGCGAAACATGCGCGGTAGACGATGGCATCCAGACGGCTTTCCAGCAATCCGATGAGGTTTTGGCTGGTATCGCCTTTCATACGGGAAGCTTCCTGGAAATAGCGGCGGAACTGGCGCTCCCCGATGTTGCCGTAATAGCCCTTCAGTCGCTGCTTGGCGGAAAGCTGAACGCCATAGCCTGTAGGCTTGCCGCGCTGGGCGCCGTGCATCCCGGGTCCGGTCTGGCGCTTGTTGTGAGGGGACTTCGGACGCCCCCAGAGGTTGACGCCAAGACGACGGTCGATTTTGTGCTTGGAACTGAGTCTTTTTCCACTCATGATTATAGCCTTTCTTATGTTGTCCCGGCAGTCCGTAAAGGTTTGAATCAAAATATATACTTTGGTTCAACGGGGGGCCAAAGGCCTCCACTTTCCCGGGAATGCCGCGATTTATAACGATTTTTGGGAAAATGTCAAATCTTTGCTGGCGGCAAAGCCCCGTCGGCTTCGGAATACCGGGCATAGACATCCTTGAGCCGCAGGAAAGGCTTCTCGAAGTAACGAAAGCTCGTCCAAGCGACGATAAAGCTCAAGGGTGCGCCGGTCGCAAGAAGAACCGTATGAATGAAAGTAAATCCCTGGTGATTCATTATCTCCTGCTGCACGATCACGCACATGATCAGCCAGTGATACACATACATCCCGTAACTGACCTTTCCGATCTCCCTGAGGAACGAGAGGCGAAAAAAACGCCGGATTAAATGCTCCTC
This sequence comes from Alphaproteobacteria bacterium, assembly GCA_018000295.1. Classification (GTDB taxonomy): domain Bacteria; phylum Pseudomonadota; class Alphaproteobacteria; order Micavibrionales; family Micavibrionaceae; genus JAGNKE01. The sequence goes on from JAGNKE010000023.1 coordinate 34,403, forward strand.
GTCGGCCGTCACGACCCAGCCTAGAAACGATGCAAAAAACAGAGAGACTGGAAAAATCCCAAACATTAGTACCTCGCGGTCACGTCCCCAGAGATTGCCGTTCAGGAGCGCAAGGAGACAAACCGCAGCCAAAGAAACCGCCATCCCCCTAGCAAAAATGACGTTCAAACGCCGGGGATCGTCTTGTCTGGAAAGCAAATAAACGAGCCCTGCACCGAGCAAAAGGCCATCCAACCGGGACGGAGTAATCGAGAACGCCATATTCAGTTGCCATTTGGCTGCTAGGTAAAACCTAAACAAAAAGGATAGAAATATCAGAACAAAGAGGACAGGCTCAACTATCCCGCGCCGATATGCCCAAACGAACACTACAGGCCAAAAAATATAAAACTGCTCTTCGATGGCCAGAGACCAAAAATGCTCGAAGTAGAGGATGTAGTCGTAACCGAAAACCGAAAACCAGTTCTGCAGGTAAAGAAAATAAAGGCTAAAGCGAAGTGTGAATGTGGTTCCGTAAAACAATACGAACAATAAAAAAGAGAAAATCAGCACGGCGTAGTAAAGCGGAAAAATCCGCAAGGTTCTGCGGATATAGAAGTTCCTGAAACACTTTTGCTGATTGGCAGTGTCCATCAGGATGCCTGTGATCAGAAACCCTGAAATGACGAAAAAAAGATCGACCCCGCACCAGCCGATCATCGTGAATTCATAGTAAAACCGTCCGGCATCCCAAATCGTCGCCGCGTCGGCCGCTACCCTGTCTGGCCCGGCCATCAAGGCGCTATGAAAATAAATCACGATCATTACGGCAAGCGCCCGCAGCCCGTCAATCTCAGGATAATAGCGCCCGACAACCAACGGGCTTTTTGTTACGGCTTCAGAATCCTGTTTTCTCATCATTCTAATATGCACTCTGCTCCCCTCGCTGCAATCGCAAATTTCTCGAAACGCGCAAAAACGAATTGCCTCAAGCCCCTCTAACCCCTATAAAAAGCAGCCGTTAATCAGACAAGGAATTAACACTCATGGCGGAAGTCAAAGCTCTTCTGGAAGGTTACCGGGAATTTTACCGCAAATATTACACCTCCGGCGACACGCTCTATGGGGATCTGACCCGGCAGGGCCAATCGCCGAAAACCCTGATCATCGCCTGTAGCGATTCACGCGTCGATCCCTCGATCATCACCGAGGCACGACCGGGCGATATTTTTGTGATCCGCAACGTCGCCAACCTTGTGCCGCCTTATCAGGCTGGTGATTCCGGACTGCACGGGGTCAGCGCGGCTCTGGAGTTCGCGGTTCGCATCCTGGAGGTCAGACATATCGTCGTTCTCGGTCATACGCATTGCGCGGGCGTCAAAACACTGCTGGAATCAGACGACATGGATAACACTGATTTTATCGGAAGCTGGGTCAAGATCGCAGCAAAGGCGAGGGAAAAAGTCCTCGCCGAGCCGGGAACGGAGCCTGCACAACATCGCTGCGAAAAGGAATGCATCCTGCACTCCCTAAGAAACCTCACCGGATTTCCGTGGATTAAAGAGAGAATAGAGTCGAAAGTCTTAAAACTTCACGGCTGGTATTTTTCCATCGAGGACGGAAAATTGCAGGAATATAACCCGCAACGCGGGCTTTTTACGTCTATTTCCACAGGAACATAAAAGCCCTCAATGAACCGCCCCCTGTGCCTGATGCTCGGGACAGTTGATCCGCAGCGCAGATACTTTTAAGGGCGCCTGCATGAGACGGCAGAAATACCGCGCGCCGTGCTCATTTTTTCCTAGATGCGTACAAGTCAGGCACATACGGTTATGGGGAATCAGCCCCTGCTCTTCCATAATCCGGATCAGGTTGAGCAACGCCTCCCACAGCGAATCCTTTTGATCTCCGTCAAGGAATGTCAGCGTTTTTCGTAGCGGAAGATCATACATAGCCGCAGCCTCAATCAGCTTGCACCCTTTAGATGTCAGGTGAATCGAATAGGTCCGGCCGTCCTTGCCGCTGGCTTTTTTCCGAATGAGTTTTTTGGAATCGAGGACGCGCACCGCCTCACTGACCGTTGGCTTGGAAATCCCGAGATTTTTGGCAAGCGTTGAGACTGTATATGCTTCCTCAAGGCGAATAAAACTGAGGATACGTATCTGTAAAGGCGTCAATCCATGAACGTGGCTCCGCTGCTGTAAAAGCGACAGGGTGGCGGTCTGAATGCGCTCCAGTCCGGCAAGGATTTTGGCATCAATCTCCATGGGCACTCAAACAAGGATGCGGGAACACAGATATTCCCGCACCTTCTGAATTTATCAGCCTTTCTTGACATCCTCAAGACTGGCGCCAAAATTGATGTGCAGCACCTTGCCGTCGATGACGAGCGCGGGTACGGATTTGACTCCGGCCTTTTCCGCCTCGGCAATTCTGTTTTTGTCCTTGCCGAAATGCACGACTTCCAGATTGCAGGCTTTCTTGTCGATAATGTCCAGCACTTCCTGCTCAGCAGAAACACAGACCGGGCAACCGGCATGATAAAAAACGGCTTTCTTTGGCATAATGAATTCTCCTTAATAGTTAGGGTTACTAACAATATAGCCCAAAAAAACGGCAAGTCAATTCCGCAGATAACTATTAGGCTCACATGAAATTAAAACGAGGTGTAGAAAATCACGAAGCATCCCGCGCCGAGCAGGGCAACGACAAGCAAAAGCGCATATATATTGCTTCGGAGCAAACGATCAAAGCTCTCGGCTTTAGCGCGCGCCGATGTGCGGACGACGTGCCAAAGCGTCACGATGATAAAGAGGTATGCGAGGAGATAAACTTTATCGGTCAGTAGAAGATAATCGACGTCGGGCAGCGAACTCGTCGAGGTGAGTTGCAAAGCAACGAGTGTCAAAAGCGCCGTAATGACAACGCCCAGGCGCCCCTCGACATAGACTGGATGAACGAAAAAGACCATGGCCGTGCAAACCAGAATGAGCAGGATGGGAAGAAAAATCTTGACGGCCATGGAGAGCTGCGGCCGCTCCAGAGGAACCGTGAAATAGGCCCGCGAATACTGCGTGCCGCCATCGAAATTCAGATCCCCGAAGGTCGTATCGTAAAAAAACATACCCATCGTCAGGGCCGGCGTGCCGACCTCAAACCCCGGAACGTTGATGTCCTTGTTGATGGTGATCGGAGAAGCCGTCGTTTTATCGGGCGTATAGACCAGCGCATCAGAACCGTAGACACTGTCCTCTACGAGAATAAAGAGTTTCTGCTTGTCGAACGGGTATTGTTGCAACGGAAACTTGGAGCTGAATTTCCCGCGCTCACGTATGATCATGTAAAGGGAACCATCCGGCATTTTCTGCGGCTCTTCATAAAGGCTGGTCCGCACATGGTTTTCCGGCTCGAACGAATTCATAAACTCGACGCTTTTTGCGGGGTTGATCTCGGGGTTTTTCCAGCGGAACCAGACATAAAAATCGAGCCGGTAGCTATGGGTTTTGAGATCGATTTCCTGAATATCGTTGACATGGATGCCGATAGTGACACGCTCCGGCTCTTTTGCAGGAGGTTGAGCCTCCTGTGCAAAAACGGAAAACGAAAGCCCTGCACAAAGGACTACAACCGCGAGGAGCAGCACGGAGGTATTAGATATAACGTCGGATACGTCCCTTATGAGCCTCATTGATGACCATCGTATTCACAAATAAAAACAATTTGCCAATCATAGTTCAATATCGTTTGTAACAATGCAAAAAAGCTTCCGATGGCAACTTTATAAGCTACTTTTTGGAAGTCGCCCCAAACCCGGCAAGATCCTTGAGCGTACGCCTATCCAGAACGGCGGACAAAGCCTTGCGCGAATCCATCATCATTTTTCGGACCGCGCATAAATCCTCGTCTTCGCAATCCTCGCAGCGGCGGTAGCCCGTCAGGCTGGCGCACAAGAGTGGCGCGATCGGCCCGTCCATCATTCGGATGATATCGCCCGCCGTAACATCTTCCGGTTTTTGAGCCAGAAGATAACCGCCAGAAGGGCCGCGGCGGCTAGAGACGATTTTTCTGTTCTTTAATTCGGCTAGAATAGTTTCCAGAAACTTAAGAGGAATGCATCCCTCCTCCGCGATCTTCTGCGCGGGCATCATCTGCCGGGGATTGCGCGCCAGGATCGTTAAGGCCTTCAAGGCATATTTTGCTCTATTGGTAATCATTCTTATTTCCTACTATCTCTATAGGATAATCGGATTATTGCTGGAAGAACAGAAAATTCTATGCTATGGTGTCTCCTAAAGTCAGTAACACGAAAAGTAATAGTCACAGCAAGGAGTCCGCAGAATATGCTTGCCTCTTTCAACCTCGTGTTCACGTTTTTTGTTCTGATTGGGTTGTTCGTCGCATTTGTGCGTGAAAAAAGCCCTCCGCACATCATAGCTTTGATCGGCATGGGGATCTTTTTGCTGACAGGCGCCATCAGCACCCAGGATATGCTCGATGTGTTTTCCAACAGTGCTCCCATAACCATCGCGTGTATGTTTATTCTCAGCGCTTCTCTGGACAAAACAGGAGTTGTCGATGCGCTCGGCCGCAAGTTGATCGATCTCGCGGGAAAAAGCCAGACGCAAGCCTTGGTCGCTCTGATCGTCTCGGCTGTACTCCTCTCAGCTTTCATGAATAACACCCCGGTAGTGGTAATCCTGACCCCCATCGTCATTGCACTGGCCAATCATCTCAAACATTACCCCTCCAAATACCTGATCCCCCTCTCCTATGCCACAATTCTGGGGGGCACCTGCACATTAATCGGTACATCGACCAACATCCTTGTAGACGGCATTGCACAGAAAAACGGCCTGGAGCCGTTCGGAATATTTGAAATCACGCTTCCGGGGCTCTGCTTTGCCGCCGCCGGCTTAATGTTTATGGCTACATGGGGCCGACACCTCTTGCCGGAGAGAGTTCCGCCCAAGGACGAATTGGAGGATGCGGCCTCCCGCAAACGCTTTCTTTCGGAGGCCATCATCACCGCCAACTCCCCACTCGTCGGCAAAACCCTCAACGAGGTACAGTTCACCGACAGCGAAAGTTATGAAATCATCGACTTGGTTCGCCGCGACTATGGGAACAGGCTGGGAATACACGAAGCGATTTCTGCAATTATCACAACACTACGAAATCCATCTGATACCGGGGAACCAGACAAACCCAAACGTATTTCGCCCCTGCGCGACATTCCACTTCTGGCCGGGGACCGCTTGGTCTTCAAGGCCGACCGTGAGGAACTGATTGAGTTAAAAAAGCATATCGGTGTTGCCTTTACGACTGAACCGGTGAGCGTTTCTGAAGCCCTTCCCTCTCAGCATGTCATCGTAGTCGAAGGCGTTCTGGCGCCCAATTCCGATATGGTCGGACAAAAAATCCGTAACCTGCGCCTACGCCGCCGCTACGGCTGCTTCGTGATCGGGGTCCACCGGAAGGACAGCAACATCACCGGAGCCATCGGCGATACCGTTCTGATGGAAAACGACACGCTGATTCTTGAAGGGCCGGAGGAGGAATTGACCAAGATTTTCGAAAACGAGGAAATTCTGAGCGCATCCCAGATGCGTCAACGGAAGCTGGACCCGCCCCGCGCCGCCATCGCGATTGCTACGCTGGTTATGGTCATTGTCCTGAGTACATTCGAAATCATGCCGATAGCGGGCCTCTCTTTTCTAGGAGCACTGGTGGTTATGATCACGGGCTGCATAACCCACGAGCAAGCCTTTAAAACCATCGACTGGCGCATCCTTCTGCTCATTTTCGGAATGCTGGGGGTGGGAACGGCGCTGGAGAATGCCGGGGCGATGAAACTTGTGGTCGATACCACGGTCGATATAGTCCGCCCCCTCGGACCGATCGCCATAATTTCCATGATCTACCTGCTCTGCTCCGTCGCGACTGAAGTCGTGACCAACAACGCGGTAGCCGTCCTGATGACTCCCATCGCCATCGGCCTGGCGATTTCCCTGGGCTATGATCCTCGCCCTTTTGTGGCTGCCGTGATGTTCGGCGCCTCGGCCAGCTTCGCCACGCCCATCGGATACCAGACCAACACCTTCGTCTATTCCGCGGGGGGATACAAATTCAAGGATTTCATGAAAGTCGGCATCCCCATGAACCTGATCATGTGGGCCGTCGCCACGGCCGTGATCCCGCTTTACTGGGGGGTGAGATAAGCACGACCGCCTTCATCCTCTCCTGATAGGCTCAGACTTGCAGTTAAGAGTCGCTGCGAGGGCGGAGTCTTTGGAAACGCGCAAGCGGCGAACCGTATGGGAATAGAGGGCGGGATTTTCGATCTTATCCTCGCGAAGTTGTCACCGCTGCGAATCGCCTTTAAAAAAACACTCTCTTCTTGCGAGGGAGGATGGCTCCTAACCGCTTGATCGATCTAGGAGAAAAAATTTTCTTTCCGCTCAAAGGGTTTTTAGCGGATAAATTTATACGGATTATGAACGGGGAGTGTCTTTATTTCCTCTCTCCCTAAAGTTGAATTTTTATGACCCGTCAGAGTGGCGGGCCGGGTTTACTGTTGTGCCTGTTTGTAACGGAATTTGATAAGGAGAATTTGAGATGAACGAGATTCTATTTAATGCCATTTTATCTATGGATGCTTACAACAGAGGATATGGTCGCGGAATTAATCTCACAGGGACAAATATCGGCGATGCTCAAATTATATTTGATTCTACTTATGCTTTTAATGGCGCAGATATTAATGAGAGCTTTTATGCTCTTGCTTACGAAAGTGCTTCGCACGGAACTATTATTTCTTATCGAGGCACGGATGAGCATCCGGGTGATGAAATTAATGGTTACTTAGTTGCTGCAGGATCTCCCTATGAAGATCAAGCGATAATGGCCTTTGGCTTTTATAATTTAGTCTCGCTTACCACTCATAACAACCAAATAATAGACCCTCGCACTGCAGACAACACCGTGACGGGACATTCTCTTGGTGGCGGTCTTGCAGGTTTGGTCGGTGCTATATATGCACAGGAGGGTTACTTATTTGATAGGGGCTGTACCAGATAACTAGCCCATATATACCTTAATCCATTGTTTAATTTGTTTTAATTGCGCTTTCGGAGACGGGTTATTAAATCTCCATTCGCACTCCTTCAAAAATAGCGGAAAATGCT
>JAGNKE010000006.1 GCA_018000295.1 Alphaproteobacteria bacterium
GCCCGCCCGCGCCAATCGCCTATATGGATAAAGGCTCTTTCGCTTACGCTCCAGAGCCTTTATCTATGAGAACAGACCAGCAACCGATTCACTCTACAGGCGGACTCAAATATGGGGGTTGACCACGAGCGGGTCTCTGGTGATGTATCTTCCCGTGGCGGGGTCGTAGTAGCGGTGCCAGTTGTAATGGAGGCCGGTTTCACTGTCGAAGTACTGGCCGGGGAAGCGGAGATTGACGGTCGCGCTGCCCGTCGGCGCTTCCTTCCCGAACGCGCCGGAATCCCAACTCCACACCGTGCTGCCCCCCGCGTTGGTGGCGTAGCGGGCCGTCAGCAAATGGTCCGTGTGCAGATAGAGGATGGTTTCAGGACTTCCAGCGTCGATCTGCGCCAGCGGCTCCCCGTTCGCATAGACGTATTCGCGGATCAGATTGCCGGAGCCGTTATACTCCCCGATCAGCGCCCCGCCGGGACCGTAGACATAATGGGTGGTATTGCCCCCGGCCACCTTCTTGGTGCGTTGGTTAAAGCCCCGAAATCAAAAAAGCAGATGGAAGATATTCAGGAGTATTTAGTGAGTCGTGATATCTTTAAAAGAATTTATAGATTCTTTTAATATATCCAAGTCTTTTGACTTGTATTTACGCTCTTCACAGGCAGAAACAATATTTTGAGCGGTCTTCAATAATTCAGAACAAAGAACGCCAAGATCAACGTTTCTGACAAACTCAGTCTCTTCCTTAACAAGATCAATGCTACCAAGATCAGATTTCTCACGAATGCAAACTAACTCAACTTGATTTTCTTTAAACCTGTGTAAACGAACTAAGAGAGGACCGTCCATGAACATGAATTCCTCCTCATTCAAACTTTCAGCAACCACCTTAGTGAGAGCATTGAGCCACCATTCAACTATAACTACCGGAAAATCCGACCATCCAAATTCTGGAAACTGCTGATCTCCCCAATCAAAAAAAATTGGGGCTGTGATAGAGCCATATTTCGATTGGTGGAGGTGTTCTGGTTGAAATTTTATTTGAAACTTTTTCATTCTGTTGTCAAAAAATCCTATTACCTGTTGGATAGGCAGTTTCTATGATGCCTGTTTCTATATTTATTCGCATTTCTATCTCCATTCCATCATCGGAGAATCCTTTTACCTTAAGCCTTGGCCCTTTATGCCGTGGTGTAATTTGTTTTGCCCTAGAATAAGATTCTTTGATGGCCCTTTCAATTTGCTTAGGAGTCATCCCTTCTGGAAAAAGATCCTTTGTGTTCTTTGGCGTTATACGCGAGCCTCCTTTTGTGTGGCCTGATAATACTTCCTCCATATCAATGCCTTTTAACTTAGGAAGATTGACCCTTTTAGGACGGCCTCTATTCCAATCAAAACTACCACTCTCATCCTCAATATACTCTTTGATTGCTCTTGTGATTTTTGGGGCAAGTCTAGCGCCCGCTTGGGCTACAAGGCCCGTAATCGCTCTGACTGCCGCAGCCTCCACAACCCATGCGGAACCATAGCCGATAGCCAAGTCGAGCAGCATCTGCGGCCCGAGGAGATTGGCAAGGTCACAGAACGGAGTATCGCTGTTGAGGGCGTTCTGTATTCCATCCCAGTTGTTGTAGATTGTGATACCCCACAGAATTGCGGTAATTCCGGCCCCAACCCACCAGATCGCCTTCCCATCCGGGTCATAGGCGCTCAGCGGGTTTTGCGCCGCATAGCCGAAAGTACCCAGTCCTCCCGCCAACCCTATCGGGTCGCTGGTGATGTAGCGGCCTGTGGCGGGGTCGTAATACCGGTGCCAGTTATAGTGAAGGCCCGTTTCACTGTCGAAATACTGGCCGGGGAAGCGGAGATTGACGGTGGCGCTGCCCGTCGGGGTTTCCTTGCCGAACGCGCCGGAATCCCAGCTCCACACCGTGCTGCCCCCCGCGTTCGTGGCGTACCGCGCCGTCAGCAGATGGTCCGTGTGCAGATAGAGGATCGATTCGCTCGCCCCCGGCTTGTCGATCTGCGCCAGCGGTTCGCCGTTGGCGTGGATATACTCGCGGATCAGGACGCCGGAGCCGTTATATTCCCCGATCAACACCCCGCCGGGGCCATAGACGTAATGGACCGTTGCGGACGAAGTCACCTTCTTCGTGCGCTGGTTATAGGCGTTATACGTATACGTCCCCACCGTGACGCCGGAGAGCTTGGCCTCCCCCATCTGCGCCGCGGCGTTGTAGACGTAGGATTGCGTGCCCTTTTGCGTGACATTGCCCATCGCATCGTAGGTGTAGGACGTGCCGCCAACGCTGGAGAGCTTGCTGCTGCCCACCGGATAGGTATAGGCGGTGGGGGTGGAATTCACGGTTTCCGACAGGCGGTTGCCGATATCATCGTACGCCCACGCCGTCGTCGTCATCCCGAAGATTTCCTCGACGATGCGGTTCATCGCATCGTAATCGTAGGTGTGCGAACCCTTCGTGAGGATATTGCCGTTAGCATCGTAGGTGTAGGATTCGGAGAAGACCCCGCCCACCGAACGCGCGGTCATCCGGTAATCCTGATCGAAAGTGGCTGAAAGCGTCTTGCTGTTGCCATAGGTCAGGCTGGTGACCGGGCCGAAGGGGAGGTACGTGATGGAAGACGCGATATTGACCGCGGAGCCGTTCACCGGAGCCGAAACCCCCGTCACCTGCCCGTTCGTATTGCGCGTATAGGTGGCCTGACGCCCCGAAGGATAGGTGATTTTTTTCAGCAGCCCCGCAAGGTCGTATTCATAAGCGGTGGTGAAGGTCAGGGCGCCGCGCACCTCCTTGACCTCGATCAGCTGCCCCAGCGCATTATATTTATAATCCGTGGTGCCGGAGGGATCGACCACCCGGCACAGCTCGCCCTTCGAGGGGCCGCAGTTTCCGGGCGTCGGGTTGTCGTCATAGGTCAGCGTGACATTGAGGGTGGAGTCGGAGGGGTACGCAACGGTCAGGAGGCGATTGAGCGCGTCATAGGTATAGTTCGTGACCACGGCGCGGGAATCGGTCATCTGCGTGACGTCTCCGGCCTTATTGACAACGAAGGTCGCTGTGCCCGTGTCCGGGCTCACAAGCTGCGTCACATCCCCGAAGGCGTTATAGGTGTAATCCGTGTCGTTGGTGCGCGGGTCTTCGATCTTCGTGGTCTGGTCGAGCTGGTTGATCGAAGCGTTGGTCACGCCGCTGATCGCGTCGGTGGAGCCCACCAGCCGCTGCAGCGCATCGAACGCATAGGTCGTCTGGTTGTTGTTGGCGTCGGTGAAAGACGTCAGGTTGCTGTTTTTATCGTAGGCGAAGTCCCACTCCTGCGCCCCCGCCCCGATATGCTTGAGAATACGGGCCATTTCATCGAAGGTCTGGGTGTACTGGAACTTCAGCGTATTGGCGGAATCCTTGCGCTCTTCCTTGGTCACGTTCCCGGCATTGTTCAGCGTGAAATTGCTGCTGTTGCCCAGCGAATCGGTGATCTTCGTCAGGCGGCGGGCGTTGTCATACGTGAAGCCCATGGTCGTGCCGTTCGGCAACTGCATCGCCGTAATATCGCCCGCAAAATTATAGGTCAGGGTCGTGACCGCCTGCAGCGGCGTTCCCACCGCCGCGGTAATGGTCTGCACCCGCCCGTTGGAATCATACGTCAGGTTGGTCTGGACGTTGTTCGCATCCAGAACCGTCGTGGGTCGGCCCGCCGCATCCCGCGCCGTTCCAGATTTCCCTTAGTGCGGCTCAAACTTCCCATAAGGCGCACCACCCTGATGCAGCGCGAGAATATCGTTCACGGCTTTTGTGTATTTGACCGCGTAGTTATTCAAACCCATGGCCCGCAGCAATTCAGCCCCGTGCTCCGCACTCATTAAAAGCACGGCCTGAACACTCGGATCGTTCAACGGCTCGACGCCTGCGGCAAAAGCCTTGGCGTCTTTGTGAGCGCTCATAGTCTTGTTGACGATTGGCACGGACTGCTGCTCCAACTGTTGCAGCGAAAACCCGGAATATTTCTTCTTCTTGTCCATGATCCTGTCCATCGCCTCAAGTATGGCCGGCGAAGTATAGTAATCCTGACTGGCCTTCAAAGCGACTTCAAGAGTACGGACATTCGAAAAATGCTTGAGAATAGGCAGCACCTCCGGCCCGTAACGCTTAAAGAGGGCAAAGGTGGCTAAGGTATCCGCGAACATCTCCTTTTCAAGACCGCTGACCGTTCCCGCCTTATAGCGGTCGATATTCCGCATCGCATGAAGATGGTTGCCAAGCTCATGGTAAAAATCGCTCCAGAATCCAAAACCCTCCGGGTAATTCAGCGGCGGGTTGGGCAAGGGGAAACCCGGCCTTCTCGCTATGGAACCCCACATAAGTTCCTCCTGCTTGGCCGGATCGAACGAATCCACAACATCACGAATAATAATCGCGCCGTTGATGGTCCCATCATCACCGGGAAAAGTACCGACAAGACTGGAGTGGTTCGCTTCCATCGCCTCAGTCAACCGCGGGAGGCAGAACTCTGCAAGGTCAGGAGATGCGGCATAATACCCGGACACGACCTCCTTCAGGCTGCGCGGATCGTTATCGAAATAGAGCGCCAGATGCCCTGTGAGATGCGGAAATTCGCGCTCCAGCTCTTCATAAGCCTCGCGGTAAAGTTCAACCAGACCACCGTGCGAAACCGCATCCCCGAAGATATTAATATTAGTCATAAAAGAAAGGATGGCACAACCCGGAAACCCCTGTCAACAAAGGCAAAAGGGGTCGCTCTGCCTTGAGGATGCTTGACAACCCGCCGCAGACGCGGCATAAAAACCCCCTGCTGTTCCTCGATAGCTCAGCGGTAGAGCAGGTGACTGTTAATCACTTGGTCCCAGGTTCGAATCCTGGTCGAGGAGCCATCTCCCCCTAACCGCCCGGCTTTCAAACGCTTTCCACACTAAACTGCCAAACTAAACTGTATGTGTAAGTACAGAAAAAGGCGCCGGAATCCTTGTTCCGGCACCCTTGATTTTTCAAAGTAGCGGCTTTGTCCTAAGCGGCGAGATCAAACCGGTCGGCATTCATGACCTTGACCCAGGCCGCGACAAAATCCTTGACGAATTTCTCCTTGTTGTCGTCCTGGGCATAGACTTCCGCATACGCCCTTAAAATGGAATTGGAGCCGAAGACAAGGTCGGCGCGTGTTGCTGTCCACTTCACCTTCCCGGTCTTGCGATCGACGATCTCGTACAAGCCGCCCGCAATCGGCTTCCAGACATAGCTCATATCCGTCAGATGGACGAAAAAGTCATGAGTCAACGCCCCTTCACGATCTGTAAACACACCATGCTTGGTGCCGCCGTGATTTGTCCCGATAACACGCATACCGCCGACAAGAACCGTCATCTCATGGGCGCTCAACCCCATAAGCTGCGTCCGGTCGAGCAGCATCTCCTCGGGACTGACGGCATAATTCTCCTTCTGCCAGTTGCGGTAACCATCGGCCAGAGGTTCCAGCGGTTCGAAAGACTCCGCGTCTGTCTGAGCATCCGTGGCATCACCGCGTCCGGGCGAGAAAGGAACCTTGATATCAAAGCCCCCTGCCTTGGCCGCTTTCTCGATACCGACATTACCGGCGAGAACAATCACATCCGCCAAACTTGCGCCGGTTTCCGCCGCAATTTTTTCCAGAACGGAGAGAACCTTTGAAAGACGTTTCGGTTCATTACCCGCCCAATCTTTCTGTGGCGCAAGACGGATGCGCGCCCCGTTAGCACCGCCACGCATATCCGAGCCGCGGTAGGTTCTCGCGCTGTCCCATGCCGTTGTGACCATTTCGCTGACGCTGAGCCCGCTGGCCGCGATCTTCGCCTTGACGGCCTCGACGTCGTAGTCCTTACGCCCGACAGGCACGGGATCTTGCCAGATCAGATCATCTTTAGGCACTTCCGGCCCGATATAGCGGACTTTCGGCCCCATATCGCGGTGTGTAAGCTTAAACCAGGCCCGCGCAAAGACTTCCGAGAAATAGTCATGATCCTTGTGAAACTTCTCCGAAATTTTCCGGTATTCCGGGTCCATCTTCATCGCCATATCCGCATCCGTCATGATGGGGTTGTAGCGGATGGAGGGATTCTCGACATCGACGGGCTTGTCTTCCTCCTTGATGTTTATAGGCTCCCATTGGTTCGCACCCGCAGGGCTTTTCTTCAGTTCCCACTCGTAGTTGAGCAGCAGGCGAAAATAACCGTTGTCCCACTTCGTCGGATGAGTAGTCCAAGCGCCTTCGAGTCCGCTGGTAACCGTATTGCGGCCGATGCCGCGCTTGGTGTGGTTGATCCAGCCAAGCCCCTGCTCCTCGACGCCCGCAGCCTCGGGATCGGGGCCGAGCAGACTGGCATCGCCGTTCCCGTGACATTTCCCGACTGTATGTCCGCCGGCGGTCAGCGCAACCGTTTCCTCGTCATTCATCGCCATGCGCGCAAACGTCACACGGATATCCTGCGCTGTTCTCAACGGGTCCGGCTTGCCGTCAACGCCTTCCGGATTGACGTAGATAAGCCCCATCTGAACGGCCGCAAGGGGATTTTCCAGCGCTTCACTGCCATCGCCCGCATAGCGGTCCTTGCCCAGCCAGTTCTTCTCAGAGCCCCAATAAACATCTTTCTCAGGATGCCAGATATCTTCGCGCCCGAACCCGAACCCGAAAGTTTTCAGACCCATGGATTCATATGCGGCATTCCCCGCTAGAATAATAAGATCGGCCCAGCTGAGTCTGTTGCCGTATTTTTTCTTGATCGGCCACAGCAAACGTCGAGCCTTGTCGAGATTCGCGTTATCGGGCCATGAATTCAGCGGCGCAAACCGCTGGTTGCCCGTTCCCCCGCCGCCGCGTCCATCGGCCAGCCTGTAAGACCCAGCAGCATGCCACGCCATGCGGATCATCAGCCCGCCGTAATGTCCCCAATCTGCCGGCCACCATTCCTGGCTGTCGGTCATAAGATCGACCAAATCCTTTTTAAGAGCTTTGTAGTCGAGCTTTTTAACTTCCTCCCTGTAATTAAAGGCCGAACCCATCGGGTTCGTCTTCGTGTCATGCTGATGAAGGATATCGAGATTCAGGGTTTTGGGCCACCAGTCGATGTTGGAGACGCTCGCCACCGTATTGGCGCCGTGCATGACCGGGCATTTATTGGCATCGCCCATATTTTTCTTTGCTGTGGCTTGACTCATGGTTTATTCCCTTTCGTGGTTTCAGGTTTCTGACAATCGGGGCAAACGCCCCAAAAAACAACTTCGGCTTCCTCGACGACAAAACCTCGATAATCCGTAGGTTTCAGACACGGCGCGGCATCAAGACAGTCTGTATCAGCGACAACGCCGCAATTTTTGCAGACCAGATGATGATGATTGTCGTCAATACGCGCCTCATACAAAGAAGGCCTCCCCTTGGGCCTGATCTCCCGGATGATGCCGTGATCCACCAACGTATTTAGATTATGATAAATCGCCTGCTTCGAGGTCGTATGGATCCTCTTCTTAACACTACGAAAAATGGTGTCGGCATCAGCATGAGGACTGGCCTCGATAGCCCCTAGAACTGCAAGACGCACGGGCGTAAGATGCAATCCGGAATTCTTGAGAATCTGCATGTGCTGCGTGTTCATGATGCAAGAACTATAGAAAAAAATATTTTTGAATCAATCAAATTATTGAATAATTAAAAAAATTTTATTGTTATTTGACAGCCGTTAAGCCTTTACGTATAAGCCACAAAAACCAAACGGAGAGAGTAAAATGGACATATCCCAGATCAGCATCGGCCAGAACCCGCCCGAAGACATCAACGTCATCATTGAAATCCCACAGGGCGGACACCCGGTGAAATACGAGATGGACAAGAAATCCGGCGCCATGTTCGTGGACCGCTTCCTTCACACCTCCATGATCTATCCCGGCAATTATGGCTTCATCCCCCACACCCTCTCCGAAGACGGCGACCCGTGCGACGTGATGGTTGTGGGTCAGTCTCCCGTCGTTCCCGGCGCGATCATCCGCTCCCGCCCTATCGGCGTTCTTCTGATGGAGGATGAAAAGGGTCTGGACGAAAAAGTCCTCGCCGTGCCGGTCGATAAGCTCCACCCTTTTTATTCAAAAGTGAAATCCTATGTCGACTTGCCCGAAATTCTGACGGAACAGATCGCGCATTTCTTCGAGCATTATAAGGATCTCGAAAAAGGCAAATGGGTCAAGAACATGAAATGGGCTGGCCCCGAAACCGCGCACGAGATGATCACAAAAGCCATCGAACGGGCAAAAGAGAAGTAAGGGATGCAAACCTTTCTGAAAGGCACCGTTCTGTTTTGGCTCGGGCTTGCATTTCTAAGCCTGTCAGAACCCGCCCGCGCAGCAGAACAACCCGTCTATCACGTCCCGCCCCAGAAAATCGCCACCTATATCGCGGGCAAAAAGGGGCGCAAAAGAGCCTTGATCGTCTGGGCCTCGTGGTGCCCCTACTGCCGCCGGGAAATGCCCGGACTGGTCAAAATCGAAAAGGAAAAACCCGGCGCTCTGACCTTGGTATCCGTGGACGAAGACTTTCAGGATCTCAGGGACTATCTTAATCGCGCCGGCCCCCTGCCCTTCAGGATCATTGTGGTGAAGGACACCCCCGGCCAGTCCCTGAACAAATCCCTCGCCACCCTGAAAATAGCGCCCGTGAAGGGCTACCCCACAGCGATCTATCTCGATGAAACCAACAAGGTGGTGCAGCAGGGCGGTTTAGAGATCGAACATTTACGCACCTTCATTTTTGGTGCAAAAAATTAAGCACTCTCCGGCGGCAGGGGCAATATCACCCGCACGATCAACCCCTGCGGAGAATGATCCGCCAGTTCAACCCGTCCGCCCAGCAGGCTCGTAAAGTTACGGATAATCATAAACCCCAGACCGCTTCCGGCCTTGTTCTTGCTCCGCGACGCATCCGCGCTGTAATAGGGCTTGAAAACCTCGGACTTCTCCGCATCGGGAATCCCGCAACCGTCATCGGCAAAAAACAGATACACCTCCGTCGCCTTCCTTTCGGCAGAAATCTCCAAAGTCTTGGCATAACGCGAAGCGTTGGAAACGATATTCTGAATGATCCGCTCAAGAAAAACAGGATCGGATCGAAAGGAGAGGTTTTCGGGTATCCCTTTCAAGACGACCCGGAACGCCTCCGTCTCGAAAGGAAGGACAACCTGTCTGAGAAGCGCCGGAAAAACGACATCCTGATACACGGGCTGAAGCGCATCTTCGCTGCGGGCATAAAGCACCATCTGGTCTAGCGTCCGGTTCATCGCCCCGATATCGTCAAACGCCTTTTCCCGCTGCGCCTCCGACTCGATATAATCCATCCGCAGCGAAAAACGTGTCAGTATTGTTTTCAGATCGTGCGAAAGCGCCGCGATCATCCGCCGCCTTTCCTCCAGCAGACCCGTGACCCGCTCCTGCATCGCGTTGAACGCGTCGAACGCATCCCTGACTTTTCCCGATCCCTGAACGGGTATAGGAATGAACGACCCGTCCTTGGCCAACGCCTCCGAAGCCTTTTGCAGCGCCAGAAAAGGCTTGGTCGTCACCCGGAAAATCCAGAACGCCAGCAGTACAATCAAAAGGGACGACACCGCATAAAAAACGATAATCCGCGACAGCCAGTAGGTCAGAACGGACGCCGCTTTCGACTGAAGAATAAAGGTGCGCCCGCCTTTAGGGTCTTCGACAAGAATAATCAGGTTCCGCAGAGCCAGAGAGGGAAGGCTCTCCGCCTGCTCCTCCCCCGTCCAGTAGGCGTGCACCACGGGAACAGGGTCCGGCGTATCTTCCTTGGAGCGATCAAACGCCACGCGATCCTGCAAATGCCTTTCCAGCAGCCGCGCCGTCCGGTGCGAAGGAAAACGGTCGAGAAACCCCTCCGGCGCCGGATAAACCAGGTTGAAATCTGAAAACGGTTGCAGGGAAACCATGACCCCTAAGGAAACTTCATCCAAGGTAAGAACTGTCTCGATGATGCTGGAGATCTGCCCGATCTTGCCGGTCGATTGTTCTGTCTCCTGCGCGCTCTGATTGCTATGAACCGCATAGACAATAACAATAGTCTGCACCGTAAAGAGCAGAAGAATAAGCACCAGAACCCCGTTGACGATTGGGCGGATACTCATCTCAATCCACCTTGCCCTTTACGGGAAAAAGAACGTAACCTTGGTTCCGCACGGTTTTAATCAACTCCGGCTTTCGGGCATCCTTTTCCAGCTTCTGCCGCAGCCGCCCGATCATCACATCGATGCTGCGGTCATAGGGCATGGCATCCCGCCCCTGCGTGATATTCAAAAGTGTATCGCGGTCCACGGGCCGTCCCATCCGCTGCGCCAAAGCCAAAAGCAGCGAATATTCCCCGCTCGTAAGTTCGATCGCCGCCCCGCCCTTCGTCCGCACAACCACCATCTCCGCCGTACGGATAGTATAATCACCGAATGTAATCAGCGCCTGATCGTCCTTGGTTGTTTTCGTCTCGGTCGAACCGCCCTTACGCCGCATCACCGCCTTGATCCGCGCTAGCAATTCGCGGCTGTTAAACGGCTTGGGCAGATAGTCATCCGCGCCAATCTCAAGACCGACGATCCGGTCCACATCATCCCCTTTCGCAGAAATCATCAGGATCGCAACCTCAGGATTACGCGCCCGCACCTCCTTGCAAAGCTGCAGCCCGTCCCGCCCCGGCAACATCACATCCAGTAAAACGACATCATAAGTTCTAGCCGCCAGATGCCGGTCCATAGCACTCCCGTCCATAGCCGTATCCACCAGATAATGCTCCCGCTCAAACACCTTTTTGAGCAGGTCCAGCACCTCCAGATCGTCGTCTACCACTAAGACAGAAAGGGTCATCGCATCGAACATCCAGTGAAAAAACACCCATCCTCTTAATATAACAGGATTTTTTGGCAGAAGAAGCCCCGCCCGCCGATATTTACAAATCGTTACAAAAAACCCCGTTTTCGCAAAAACCTGTTAACAGTCCTCTGACATACTGGACCAAGAGTAAGGGAAAGACCCTTTAAGAATAAGGAACAGATCATGACGAAACCGGGCAAAACAAAATTCATTTTAAGCGTACTGGCCACCAGCGCAATCTTGGTGACAGCGATCGAAACAATGCGCCCCGGTCAGGTTCTGGCAAAGGCCGTAGAAGCCGAAGGTGCAAAAATACCCCCGGCCTTCGCTCTGGCCTCCGGCGATTTGGACGGCTTTAGAAAAATGGCGGAGGAATTCATCTGCGGCGAAAAGCGCGTTAATCTCCGTAACCGTATCATCAACGCGGTCGATTACATCGTTGACCCGGTTGAAAATCAGACCGCTCTGCTCGATGAAGTCCGCGCTAAGGCCAACGAAAACGATTCGGTCATCCAGTCCGCCTGCACAAGCTACAGCGCCCTGGGCGAGGACTTCCTCTCCATGATGGAAAAGCGCCGCCTCGTGCTGACAACGGCCCTGCAGGTGATGGATAACATCCAGCCCTCGGTCAAGGCCTTCTACACCAGCTTGAACGAAGAACAGATTGCAAGACTGAAGGCCGTAGCGCCTCCGGCCATCGCAAAAAGACTTTAAGACAGACAACCAAACTTTAAAAACTGAAGGAGAAAACCATGCGTACCAAATTTTTTAAATCGGCCCTTAAGGTCGCCCTGCTTTGCGGCGCAGTGATGGCACTCGAAAGCGGAGTCGTCCTATCCGACGCCCACGCCAAGGGCTTCAACCGCTCGACCAGCGCCAAGGGCTTCAAGGGCAAAACCGCCAAAGCCGACCACAAGGTTAAAGGCGAAAAGGGCAAGGGTTATAACCGCGAAAGCAACGTCACCGGCCCCAACGGCAAGACCGGCAAGAAATCCGTTGACGGCAAGTGGGACAAGGAAAACAAAACCCTCGACCGCTCCGTAACCGGTTATAACGGCAAGCAGCACACCACCCAGACCAAGGTGGACAAGGAAAACAAATCCATCAACACCACAAGCTCGAACGGCGGCTCTAAATCGACCACGTTCGATAACGGCACAAAAACCACATCGTACACAAACAAAAACGGCAAGACCGGAACCAAAACGACAACGGCATCCTACGACCAGGAAACCGGAGTGGTAACGACGACCCGTAATGCCACCGGCCCGAACGGCAAGACCGGAACGAAGACGACGGAAACCTCCTACGACAAGGAAAATAAGAGCCTGAATCGCAGCACGACCGGATATAACGGCGAGGAACGCTCTTCGACCACCACCTACGACAAGGAGAATAAGACCGTGAACACCGACTACTCCAATGGTGGCTCGCGCAGCGCCCAGTGGGAAAAAGGCAAGAAAACGACCAGCTACACCAACAAGGACGGCGAAACAGGAACCAAAGAAACCACCTGGACCCGCCAGAACGACTAACCTATCACACAAACGCAAAAACCGACCCGGTTATTGGGTCGGTTTTTTTATCTGCAAGACACGGCGTAAATTACTTCTTGCCAACCGTTTTGGTTGTTTTTTCGGTAATTTGAGCCATCAGAACGACATCGCAACACATGGTTTTTCTCCTTTAGAAGCTTAACTAAAAATCCATCTTTTTATAAAAATGGACATATCACAACGCAATAGTACTAAATACCTGATAGCTGACAATAGAAAAAAACAGATATACATAAGCAGCAAATGATTACTCCTCAACCTCCGCAGCCAGAAGGGTAGGAATCATGGTCACTAAACGGAACTGTAAGCTGTGCTTGGGCTCAGATCCAGCCGAGTCGACACGAAGATTAAATTCTTTATCGATCAAGTGAAAGCCGGGAACAATACGATCAGTAAGCTTATCGCGTATATCCTTCTCAGGAACGGTGACAAAATAATTATTATCAGAAGTAAAGCCGAAATGTTTTTCCCATAGTTCAGCATCGCTGGATTTCGCCTGTTCCCCATTCTCGTTGTAAATAATAACTTTTATGAAAATAATATCAGGGCTGGGCAAAACCGCCTGCCCTTGATTTTCTTTTGACGCAATCTCTTCAAAACGGGAAACACCTTCATCAAAAGTCTTTGTCGCACCCCCGTAAACGCCCTTTTCCTTGGCTCCTGAGTAAGATTGCGACAAGGGTGAGCTCATGTCTATATACTCGACAACCATGACTTTCCCTTTTTTATCAGACAGCTTGAAAGGAGCGCCTTTGCTGTCGATCAGAGACAACTCGGGATAAGGCTGGTTCATTTCGGGAGGCCAAGGCTTCGGAAGGTTTTGGTTGACGACCTTAGGACCAAATATCTCATCGGCCTTTCTTTTACGAGCAACAGCATCAGGATTCTTGTTGAGTTCAAGGATGACAAGAGAAAGAACCAACAGGAGCGCAAGAAAGCCACCCAAAACATAACTTACCCTCGTGGCGTATTTGATTAAAGTTTTGGTATCCATGTCTGCTCACACTGAGTTAAAATATCTCTCCAAACTAAACCATAAAATTGCTTTCTTCTCAATCGACATGACGCCTACAAATATAAAGCCTATGATTTCACCAAAAGAATTAAATCATTTTATTAAGGATAGGGCTAAATCAAAGATAATACCCAGGATTCTCGACTCGACCTTCGTTCTGCCGTCCTCTTCTGAAAATCCGCGGGAAAACTACAATCGCAGCAGAATCCCCGGCGCTCGCTTCTTTGACATCGAAGCCATTTCAGATCACGCCTCCCCCCTGCCCCATACTGTACCAACGCAGAAACAATTCGAATCCGCCCTCTCCGCCCTCGGCATAACTCCTGAGGACTTTATCGTTCTTTACGGCCAGCATGGCATGACCATGGGCCCGTGCCGGGTCTGGTGGACCTTCCGCCTGTTCGGCCATGATAATGTCGCTGTGCTGGACGGCGGCTTGCCGGAATGGATCAGGACGGGAGGACAGTTGGAAACCGGCCCGCCCCCGCCTATAGCGCCGACCCATTACAAAGTCTCCGAATACCGCTCCGAACTGCTGGTCACACAAGATCAGGTCCGAGAAGCCAGCGAAAAAAAACTCTGCCCGATTCTCGATGCCCGCCCAAGGGAGCGTTTTCTGGGTACAGCCCCCGAACCCCGCCCGGGAATGTGCAGTGGGCATATCCCCGGCAGCCTTTCCCTTCCCGCCGCCTCCTTTGTGGACCCGGAAAGAGGAACATTCAAAAGCGAAAAGGAAATCCGCGACCTTTTTAAGCAAAGCGGACTTGATCTCAATATGAAGGACTTGAAAGCAATCACGACCTGCGGCAGCGGCATCACCGCCTGCGTGATCGCATTCGCCCTCTTCCGCCTCGGTTTTAACAAAATTGCCGTCTATGACGGCTCATGGGCCGAGTGGGGGCAAAAAAATGCAGGAAATAAAATAGCTTGCGGAATATAGTTATAAAAATCCTCTCCCCGGGCCAATCGAAGTCTTAAACGGAACAGGGCATGAACAGTGTCCGTAAAGATGTAAATACAAATTTTTTGTTACATAATTGTTATTAGAACAGCAGTTTTTATATACCTATGTGCCAACGATTATTACTAGTTTATTAGATGAATCGCATTGATTATTTACTTAATCGACAAGAAGATGCTACGAATACATTGTCATATTTAAAAAATTGTAATTATTTTCTTGATCTGAGAATCATTATCGGTTATAAGATACCCCAACACACCCTCTATTACCGCCGTTTGTCCGGAGCACTTTTCAAAAAAGTCTCCGGACTTTTTTTGATCAAAACTATCTTCTGGAAAATTACTTGGGTACCTAATTTACGGGCGAAGGAAGGGCAGCAGGAGCAGGTTCAGGCTTTTTCTCAAGAGTCCTTTCAAGATTCTGTAACTGCTCTTCCTGACTGAGATTGTTCCCGACATAAGTCAAATCTTTGGTCACTTCGCTGTTACCCGTGCGCCGGAAGGCCTCAACAGCCCATCCGGGAGGCAAAGCAACCTTGATCAGGGCTTCATCCGAAACAACTGTCTTGGCGAAATTGGGATTTTGACTAATCGGAGCAAAGGTGACGGCCTGCTGATAAGCGCCCAGAACATGGTCCGTATAACCGCTCAGCATTCCGATATTGAATGTGGTATCAAAAGCCGCCCGCCAGGCTTGTTCCTTCGTACCTCCGCGCCCCAAAGTCGCTGCGTATGCCCGCTCGACCTGATTGATATGCGACCCGGCAGGATAAGGGGGAACAGACACGCCATAGGTTTGCGCCTCATGACGCGCCATCGCCTCAAAAGTATAAGCGCCGGCCTCAGAAAAACGCAGCATAAGGACCGCAGACCTTGGCGTGTAGAAAAAGTTATTAAAGTTGATATCGTCTTTCTTGTGTTTCCACTCATGCATGACCTGCCAAGGATCGGCATCGGTCACACGGAACATATTCCTCTCTCTGAGATACTCGGCGTGCCGGACAACCCCCTGAACGTTATCGGCGATAGGGCCAGACTCAAAACAAAGCACTGTGCCGGACTTCTTTAAATCAAGAACAGCCGCGTGTCCTAGCGGAAAACGGTTAAGGGTCGTACTGATCTCCCGCACAGAATCGGCAACAATAGGTGAAGTCGTCCCCTGCCCATCGATCGTGGCGCACCTTTGCGGCGCCTGACCGTCCATATAAAAATTCTGCACGGCGGCAGGAAGCGAATAGACGGTCTGGACTGCCGGACTGCTTTGAGGCTCGTTTATGATTTCTTGCGCGCTGGGAGCCGGACCCGAACACGCCACCGAACTCACAGCAAAAACCGTGGATAAAAACACGTTCCGCAAATAGGAAGAGTGCTGTGTCATTAAAAAGCCGACCCCAATAGTGTTGTTATGCAAACTTGTTTGTAGGACTATAACATTTTATTTCCCAAGCTGTAAAATCGTGGTTTACTAAATAACACTAACGTTATCGACCAAAAATGCTAAAAATAAAGAAAAGTAGGAATGTTTTCACAGGTCTTTTTGCGGCGGTGCTTTTGCTGTTAGCTCCAGTTCAATCAAAGGCTGCAAAAGAACAGCCAAATAGCAACCAAAAGACTTGCACTTTCGGAACCATATCCTCCGCAGCCATTCCTCTCTCCATCAACATGGATGATAGAAAACAAGATATAGATATATTCACAAGATACGTCATAGAAGAAAAGCCGGACAATAAAAATTTGACTTCCGTGAACATCTCGAAAATCTCGGCAGTGGTGTTCGAAGATTTTCTCAAAATATACAATAATTTTCTCAAAAAGCGCGTCGGGCCAAAAGAGTATTGTGACAAGCTGGAAATCGGAAAAGTTCAAGTCGAAACAGACAACAACGGAAAGCTCAACGGCTACTTTGTTGGACGCTACGAAGACAGATGGTGCTTATACTTAAAATTTTTTGAAAGTACACCGGGAGAGACAAGCAGGGAAATGTTCGTATTGTCCTCATCTAAGGGTATCACGGGCGTAAAAAACATATTCAGACCCGTAGTTATTAATGGAGAGTTTAACATACTGACTGAATCAATTTACGAACCGATAGAAGAACCGTCGATCTTCGGTCGAGGGGAAGCAACCTTGTCGGGCCTTTATAAACGTCCACTGGAGGGTTTACTGTCTGGGAAGGAGTTTCAGGAGGTCATAAAAAATCTTCTCCCTGAGATTAACTCTGGCAAAAATAAAAAAGGCAGCGGCTTCAAAATATTATCTGTCGGCTTTATCACCAATACAGAAAATAAAATCCAATTAACTTTTCTTTCACAAAGAAAAATGACTAGAAACTCTGCTTGTGCTTTTCGCGAGCACTTACTAAAAAACAAAAACTGGAAAGAAAAAAAAATTCCTCAAAAATAGCGCCTTCGATCAAATCACACTTCAGATCAAAGTAAAAACCCCAACAATCTCTGTATGCGCCGACCAGACAAACTGATCAACCAGCGCAAGGCTCAGCAAGCGATACCCGCCCACCGCCAGAATCTTTGCATCCCGCGCAAAGGTAGACGGGTTACACGACACGTAGACAATCTTCATCACACCGCTCTCCGCGAAGATTTCAACCTGCTCCTTCGCCCCGGCACGAGGTGGATCGAGGACCACAACGTCAAACCCCGGCAACTCCTTAATCGACAGTGGCTCCTTGAACAGATTGCGCCGCGCCGCTGTCAGCTTCGGATGCTTGAGTCCGGCAAGAGCCACCGCATCACTGTCGCAGGCATAAACTTCAACCTCCTGCCCCAATAAAGCCCCGGTGAAAGTCCCACACCCGCAAAACAGGTCGGCAATCCGCGTTGCCCCCGCCATATATCGCAAGACGCGCTCAACAAGCACCGCCTCCCCCTGCTCACTCGCCTGTAAAAACGCACCCGGAGGCAGTGGAACACGAAGAACACCGAAAGTCTTCATCACAGGCTGACGGGTCAAAAGCACCTCGATCGTTCCATGTTCCCGCTCACGCAAACTGATCCGCGCCAGCCCGAGCGTATTGAGCATCTCCGAGAGCGCCTCGTTTTGCTCCAGCGTAAAAAACCCGCCCGAACGCCACGGCCCGGTCAGCAGGACGTCAAACCTCCCCTCCACGCTCTGAACCGTAACGTCCACAGCATGACGCAGGGGCGCCAGCCGCTCCAGAAAGGGCCGCATCGCCTGAACCACCTGATCCAGAGATGGCTCAAGAATCAGGCAGTGGGAAACTGGGGTAATCTGATGGCTGCGCGGCGCGTGATACCCCATATAAAACTGATCACTTGTCCGCAAAACCGCCAGAGTCGTCCGCCGCCGCGTCGCCGCATCCAGAAAAACCGGCTCCTCCCAAACCTCCGGTATAACCCCTGCCCGCTCCAGCGCAACCTTGACCTTCTCGGCCTTCCAGTCGCGGTAGGCGACAACGCTGAGATGCTGAAGCGCACACCCTCCGCAACTCTCGTAATGCCTGCACGGGGCGGCCACGCGGTCCGGCGAAGAGATTTCGATCGCAAGAACCCGGCCCTGATAACCTTCTGCAAACCTCTCGATCCGTGCACACACCCTATCGCCGGGTGCAGTCTTGGGGAGATAAACGGACACCCCCTCATGCGTTGCAACCCCGTCCCCGCCCGCCCCGAGGGAGTGGACGTTCAAGAAAACATCGCTGTGGACCTTTTTTCTCATAATCTAACCCCTTATAAGCCATAACAGAGGATGACACGAAGCGTGAATCCCGTCCGAAGGAAAGCTTGATTTTCTGCGTTAAAATGTTTACTAAGTGCACAAAATCAAGCGGGCCGAGTAAAAAATGCGTACCAGATCGATCCTAGCATCGCTCCTAGTTCTGTTATTATGGAGTAGTCTTTCTCAAGCCATAACCCCGGAAACCTTCAACCAACTCATGGGCCGCGCCCTGCGGGGGGAGACGGATGCCCAATATGCACTCGCCACGAAATACGCATTGGGCGAAGGGGTAGAAAAAAACCTGACGGAAGCTTTAAAATGGTACACGAAAGCCGCCGAAAAGGGGGACACCAAAGCGCTCAATAAACTGGCCATCATCTATTATTACGGCCAGTTCGTCCCGCAGGACAAGGCCGCGGCGCGGGAGTGGTACCGCAGATCCGCCGAATTGGGCAACGCAGATGCACAGTCCGCCTTGGCGCGAATGCTGCTCAAGGGCGAAGGCGGCGACAAAAACCCGATAGAGGCATTCGACTGGTACAAAAAGGCGGCAGAAGCCGGCGATACCGACGCGCAATACGCGCTGGCCAGAATGTATTATTTGGGTGAAGGCACCATAAAAGACGAAAAGGCCGCATTCAACTGGTATCAGGAAGCCTCCGACAGCGGCAATGTGAACGCCCAGTACGCGCTGGCCAAGCGTTATCTCAGCGGGGACGGCGTACAGACCGATCCGGCGGTCGCGCTCCGCTGGTTCCTCAAAGCGGCGGAACAGGGCCACCCCGACGCGCAGTACAGCGCCGCCAAACTGCTGCAAAAAGGCCTCGGCACGGAAAAAGACCCAAAAGCGGCTTCCCTTTGGTACGAAAAGGCGGCGTTGCAGGGCCACGCGGACGCGCAATACAACCTCGCCCGCCTGCTCTACAAGGGCGAAGGCGTAAAAAAAAATCACTCCGAAGCCCTGAAATGGTACGGCAAGGCCGCCGAACAGGGGGACACGGAGGCACTCTATAACACCGCCAAGATGCTCTATTACGGGCTAGGAACCGAAAAAAATGAGAAGGAAGCCTTTGATATCTTCACCCGCTGCGCCAAT
This sequence comes from Alphaproteobacteria bacterium, assembly GCA_018000295.1. Taxonomy (GTDB): domain Bacteria; phylum Pseudomonadota; class Alphaproteobacteria; order Micavibrionales; family Micavibrionaceae; genus JAGNKE01. The sequence continues at coordinate 19,243 of JAGNKE010000006.1, forward strand.
CAGGGCAACGCGGAGGCCCGCTACCATCTCGGTAAAATCTATTACCGCGGAGCCAAGGACATCAAACGGGACTTCGCCATGGCCCGCACATGGTTCATGAGCGCCGCCGCCAGCGGCAGCAAGGACGCGCTTTATTACCTCGGCCGCATGGAATACCGCGGAGAAGGAGAAAAACGCGACACGCTGAGCGCCTTCGTGTGGCTTTCTCTGGCCCGCGAACGCGGCGCGGAGGAAGGCAAAAAGGAACTGGCCATCCTAACCAAAACTCTGACCGCCAAACAAAAGGAACAGGCACAGGAACTCACCACCCAGTACCGCGAGAAATACGTGACGCCCTTCACCGTAGAAAAGCAGACAGATCCGGATAAGTCCTGAAACTGGCGATCCCGGCAGGACTTGAACCTGCAACCTACTGCTTAGAAGGCAGTTGCTTTAACTCGATATTAATTGCTGTAACGTAGACTGGATAAGGGTTACAGAAGATTGATGCGGCAATGCCATTCTCGCCGTGCATCTCGCCCAACATCTTCACTCAGAGTCCGCTGTAACCCGCAGCAGCCAATAGTTTTGGCTTGCTCATTACTGCTCACTCTGCTCATGCTGTAAATAACTTCTGAGTAGCCCAGTGAGTAGCCCGGAGGTGAATAACGATAACGAGATGTGAGCATGGATGCCATCGACAATAAACTTTCTCGACTCTGTCATTAGATCGCTAGCCACGAAGCAAACGCGTGACATCTACTGGTGCAATGGTTGTCCTGGCTTTGGATTGCGGGTCACACCGTCAGGCGTCAAGACATTCGTCTTCAAGTATATGAAAGGCCGGACGAGCCGCTGGATAACAATCGGTCGATATCCAGCATGGAGCATCCGGCGCGCTCGAAAGCAATATGACACGCTCTATGAGCAGGTCTATGCGTATGGACGAGATCCATTGCAAGAATTGCATGACCATCGAGCGGCGGATGCCAATAGAGACACTGTCACCAGCTTCACACAGGCGTACTTGGATGTCGGACGATTAAAGAATAAAGCATTCATCAACGAGGAAGAGCGGTACTTTCGCCAAGATATCTGGCCCGTTATTGGAGACAAGTGGCTCGCAGAAGTAACCGCCGAGGACATCGACAGCATTCAACGCCAGATCATTTCGAGATCACAAAATAACAGAAGCGCAACGCGTAGTGGAAAGGTAGCGGCGAAGCACGCTATTGCCTGTGTCCGGCGCCTCTTCAATCTTGCGATCAAGCAGAAGAAATGCTCCCACAACCCAGTTAACGAAATTGAGTTGCTTGGCATTACCGGAACCCGCGACCGCGTCCTCTCCTTGAAAGAAATCTGGCTGTTCTGGAATAGGCTGGATCAAGCCGGACTGCCGCCGGTAACAGTGGCAGCCTTGAAGTTTGCGCTGGTAACCATGCAGCGCAGCACGGAAGTCCGCAACATGCGGTACCGCTCCCTCAAGCTGGACGAAAACGTGTGGCAGATGGAGATGCACGAGACCAAGAACCGGACAATGCACCGGGTTCCCCTCAACCGGCACGCGCTGGCGCTGATCGAGCAGGTCCGGCCCTATACCGGCGCGTGTCCTTTCGTCTTTGGCGCGACGAGGGCGATGAAGGCGCCGCACACTCCCGACAAGGCGCTTTCGCCGTTCGGCAAGACGGCCTTCTCTCAAGCCGTGCGTCGCAGCCGCGAGCTTCTGGGTATCGAAAATTTCTGCCCGCACGATCTCCGGCGCACGGGCGCCACTTGGATCACCGCCGCCGGTCTGCCCAAGCTCTATGCGCGTCTGATGCTCAATCACTCCGATGGCGACCGTGATGTAACAGGCGAAGTCTATGTGCAGTATTCCTATGACTTCGAGAAGAAGCGCGCTGCTCAGGTTTGGGACTTCGTCCTCGATCAGATCGTCAGCGCGAAGAGCGCCGATGACGTGCCGACGCTTGATGAGCTGAGGCGTCGTGTGAAGGACAGCGGCCTGCTCTAGGGGTCACGCCCCTCCTCTGTCAGTCTTCGGATCATTGCGGGGACGAGCGCCGCAATGCGGGCTGGTTCCATAACCGTCATTGGATGGACTTGCAGATAGGTCGTCAGCGGCAGGCGTATTCCCATCTGAACCCAGACATTGTTCAGCGTGGCCAGGTCGTTGTGGCGTTGCTCGTAGGATAGTGAGAACGCCTCCATGAAATAAGCCTTCCCGAAATATGAGAGGAAATGCGCGGATGCGTATCCGAAGGTCCGGCGTCTGATTTCGCGGAGGGCGGACACGAGGAACTGGTTATCGCGCAGGCGCGTGAAGATTGCGCCCTGCGCTGTGCTCTCGATCATCGCTTCTGATGGGACCACGCCGTCTTCGATATAGAGCCGGAGCGCAGCCGGGATCGCAAGAAGGCGGTCACACGCGGCCGCCTTTCGGTCGGGAGCGATCCGGGCGGCCTTGAGCATCGTCTGCGCAAATTCAAAACTGTACGCGAAGAACCAGCGACGCTCGCGGGCGATGGTCTCCGGCAATCCCCTCTTCTCCAGATCGGGACTGAGCAGGAGCAACAGCGCGTCGGGGACATAGTAGTTGAGAAATGTGTAATAGCCGAGATTCAGAAAATATTTGTTCACGCCCTGACGGCTGATGTTCACGCCGTAGTGCTCCTTTAATCGGGTCGCCGATTCTTCAGCGCTGCGGTTCGCAAACCAGTCGAACAACAACCCCGCAAACGCCTCTTCGCCGAGTTTGGAGCGGCGGCAGTAGCGGTTCTTCGGCGGCCTGTTTTTGCGGGGCATGGAGAATTATCGCTGCTAGGGCGCTGAACTTGACAAGCTCGGGCGTTGTTTCTCGCATGAACCTCGCCCTTCCTTTACGATTTTTCCAAGCTTTGCGCAAAGCCCCCTGGCGGTCCGAAGTCCCTGAGGTTCGGCCCGCCGCACGAATCACAGTGACGCGCCGGTCCTGGAGTTCCCTTCAGGCGGGCGCAAGGAGGCTTTCATGTCCGAGTTCGAAGAAAACTTCTCAAGCTGGCAACCGCCAAAAGGCGGCGATGCGGCCCTGCCCCTGGAGCCCGCCGACCGGCTCTGGGTCGTCCTCAAGCTGGCCGGAATCATGGCCGCCGAGACCTTCAACTGGCTGCTGCACACGGCCAACTATTCGCTGGTCAACACCGTGGGCTCCGACGTGTTCCTCGTCGATGCGCTCGGCCTGCCGCCCTGGGGATGGGTCTCGAACCTGACCGTCTCGACTCTAATCAACGGGATTCTGGGCCTCGCCGCCGTCGCCACACCCATCTTTCTCTTCGGTCAGCTCATCGAGCGGCATAAGGAGATATTCGGGAACCCGCAGGGCTTCTTTGCCGACGCGCTGAGCCGGATCGTCACCGGGCTCCTGCTCCTTCTTTATGCCTTCGTCGTCGTGACCGAGTTCGCAGCGCTTTATTTGCGCGTGGCCGCCGAGAGCGCGCCTTCGCCGATCCCGGCGCTGGCGGGACATGCGACCGGATTCTGGCCGATGCTGCTGATGTGCGTGGCGCTGATCCTGATTAACGCCGCGATGGGACTGGCCACCGCGCACATCCTCAAAGCCTCTCGCCGGGCTTTATCGAGGAGCGCGTCATGAAACACCTCCTCCTCACCCTGTTGCTGATGGTCAGCGCGCCGCTCTTCGCGCAGGAAAAGATCGCCATCGAACTCATCGTCGATGAGTCCGGCGTTCTGCTCGATGCGGGCAGCGCGCACACCACCAAGATGATGCTGCTGGCGCATCTCAAGGCGCTCGCTACCAAACGAGCCGGCGCCCACGCGAAAGTCAATGTGATCTCGACCTCTTTGGGGCGCACGGTCTGGAGCGGAACGCCGCTTGAACTGCGGCGCGATCCGCTGCGGGCGCAGGCGCTCGTCGATGCCATCACCGCCGATCCGGCACGCTGCAACAACCTGCCGGGCGCCTTTGCGGAACTCAAGAGCAACCTCGCCCAGCACGAACGCGAAGGCATACATGCCGTGCAGGTCGTGGTCTTCAGTTCGCTCGTGGATACACCGCGCCCGTGTTCGGACATCACCCGCATCACCCTGCCGCAGATGCCGCCCGCGCAAGCAGACATCAACGGCGCGCTCTCGGGATCGGCCAATCTCCGCTCGATTTCGTTCTTCTGGGTCTCTCCGCATCAAAAGCGCGTGTGGGAAGAATTTCTGGCACCGAGCTTCGATTCGCTGCGCGCACGGGGCGTTCCCGTCACGTTTCTCGATGTCGAGCGCTCCTTGTCCGCGCTGCGCTCCTCACCCTTTTCTGCGGGAGAAATGCCATGAGCAGAGATGCCATAAGAACGCATACGTTTGGTTGCATCTTGACGCTCGCGCTCGCAACCGGCGCCGCCAACGCGCAGAGGATTTCCGTCACGGTTCCTGAGGCCGGACGCGCGAAGCTCTCGGTCGCCGATCCGGATGTGCACGTCCGCACGCTGGCCAAGCCGGAGATCATCTTCGATCTCGCGGCGGGAAACGACTCGCTCCTTGATTTACGTATCCGGCGCTCGGGGCTGCGTCTTGAGAGCGGTCGCCCCTTCACCGCCTTCGCGGGCCACAAGGGCGAAGACCTCATCGTCCTTGCCGGCGGCAATGTCGCCTCGGTGACGATTGCCGGTGTGCGTGGCGCCAACGGTTCGCGCGAGGCGCTGGTGCTCTTCCGGCGGGCGGACGGGTCCATCGTTGCGCCCGCGCCCTCGGAAGTTTCTGTCTTCAACACATCCTTCAAACGCCTCCCGTTCTCCTATGACTGGGCGGCGATTCCGGATGGAACGCCGCTGCCGGTCAATCTGCTGCTCGATGTCTCGGGCTCGATGGCGGGAGCGCTCGATCCTGTCATCGCATCCTTGCGGGCGTTTCTCGCCGCGCTTCCCTCGTTCGCCCGTTGCCGGGTGCTGGTCTTTAACGAGCGCGTGCAGGAGCTGACTGATCCGGCGCGGCCTACACCGTGCACGCAAGCGGCGTCTGTTCTGAGCAAGGTTCCGGCGCCTTCGGGCGGAACGGCGCTCTTCGAGGCGCTGCGGATCAGTTTCGAGAAGAACAAGAGCGCGGTCTATTCGTGGGAGACCGGGATGCCCAATATCACTCTGGTGATTACGGACGGGATCGACTCCGGGATCACGGACGCATACGGCGCAAAGGTCGCCGCCATCATCGCCAGCGGCCAGAAGATCGCGAATGACAACAAGCTCTTCGTCTTCTGGGCGGGAAACGCGGCCCCCGCCGTGCTCGCGCCCGTGGCCGATCTGCAATTCTCGGCGGGCGCGGACTTGAGCGGCGAACTCGACCGCTTCCTGCGCGCCTTCGGGGTTTCGCTCTCGGGCCTGCAAATCCTCAAGATCACGGGGCACTAGGACAATGAGGCACCGGCAGCGTCAACCGATCCTTCCGGCGCTGATCCTTGCGCTCGCGTTGCTGTGGCTCGGCGCCTGGATCGCGCAGTTTGCGGACTGGCGGCTCTGGGGTCTGGGGCTCATGGGCCTAGCCCTGTTCCTGCTCGGCAAGACGCTGCTCGCACTCTCCATGCAAGGGCTAGAGACCGCCAACCAGATCAACCTCCTGCATGAAAGCCGGATCGTCTCGGGCGGCTACGGTGAGGCCCGGCTCGCCACGCTCAAGGACCGTTTCGTGCTGAAGATGCTTGAGGCCAGGCGCGGTCTCTTCATCGGCACGCTGGAAGGAAGGAAGCTTTTCTACGATCCCTTCCAGACCGGCAACGGCCACATGCTGGCCTACGCGCCGGCCCGCACCGGCAAGACGACATCCCTCGTCGTCCCGGCGCTCCTGCACTGGACTTCGGGCAGCGTCATCGTCACCGATGTCAAAGGCGAGTTGACCGCGCTGACGGCACCGTGGCGAAGAAAGGACGGGCAGCGCGTCCTCATCCTCAATCCCTTCGGGGCGCGCGGCATTCCCGGCCTGCGCTTTAATCCGCTGCGTGTTCTCGTCGAGGATGTGCTCAAGAACAGCGGGCGCGAACTGCACGCGCTCTGCAAGCTGATCGCACTCCAGCTCGTGCCCGAGCGCGGGCACGCGAATGAAGCGGGCGATGGCATCTTCTTCCGCAATGGCGGGCGGCGCCTGATCGTCACCTTCCTTCTCTACCTCGCCGCCCTGGAGCCCGACAAATGCACGCTGCCGGGACTGCGCGCCTGCGTCTGGTCCAGTGAATTCGAAAAGCGCTCGATGGCCTCGGTCATGCAGAACACAGAGATGTTCTCCGGCCTTCTGCGCGAATACGGCAACGCGCTTGCCGACGGGCTGGAGCCCGAATACGCCAAGACGTTCGGTGCGTTCCGCGACAACGCCATGCACGCGCTTGAGCTTTACGAGGCGCATTCGGATTTCGGGCGCTCGCTGATGGAAAGCGACTTCTCCCTCAAAGATGTGCTGGACGGGAAGACAACGCTGTATCTGATCCTGCCTGAATCAAAGCTCGAAACCCACGGGCCGTGGATGGGGCTGATCGTCACGCTGCTGTTGGAGGCCATCGCGGCCTCACCGACGCTGCATGAACGGCGCACGAAGCTGCTCTTCATGCTGGAGGAAATGGGTAATCTCGGACGCCTGCCCAATATCGGCAAGGCGCTCTCGCTCCTGCCCGGCAAGGGCGTGCGGTGCTGGATGATCTTCCAGTCCCGCCGGCAGCCCGTCGAACTCTACGGCCCCAATCTCGCCGGGTTGATCGAGGAGCAATCGAGCCTCGTGCAAGCCTGGAGCATCCGCAGCGAACTCGACCGCAAGGCGTGGAGTACGCGCATCGGCAATGCGACACGAAAAGGCCGCAGCGTCTCCCGCGAGGCCGAGAACCTCTTCGCGCCGTGGCGCCTGTCTGTGGCCGAGCGCGGGTTTCCGGTCCTCACGCCCGATGAAATCGGGCGGCTGCCGGAAGAGGACCAGCTCATCGCCGTCGCCGGCCAGCCGGTGATCCGGGCAAGGAAGCTTCCCTACTTTAGGGACAAGGTCTTGGCGAAACGCACTTCCGCTGCGCCTCTTCCGAAAATAAATCCGCCCGCGCCCGCGAAAGCAGGCGGCGGAAACGCGGAGAGATCATGAGCGGCATGGGCAATTCACTGTGCCGGATGAATGGCCGGTACGCGGCCCCCAGAGCCGCTTTCCGCCGTTTTTCTTTACCGTTCGTTAAGCGCATCCGTGGCACGCTGAAGGGGAAGCGCGATGCGGCGTGACCCCGCAGAACGCAAGGCGCTCCGGCGGTTGAAGACTCAGCAAGAAGAGAGTCACAATCGGCTGCATACGCCGCCCGAGATTTTCTTGCATGAGAAAATCGTCGCGCTGGTGAAAGCTTTGGCGCGGGCGGCGGCGGAAAGCGATCACCGCGCGGAGCGGGAACGGGAGAACGGACCACTGCAATGAAGACACTTTCGAACAATTCTCCGGGCAAACGCGTCGCACTCTATGCGCGCTATTCCTCCGATCTGCAAAGCGATCACTCCATCGAGGATCAGGTGCGCCTCTGTACCGAACGAGCCAAAGCCGAAGGCTGGACCGTCACGGAATGCTATAGCGATGCCGGATTGTCGGGCGCATCGCTGATGCGGCCCGGCATCCAGGCGCTGATCCGCGATGCACTTGAAGGAAAGTTCGAGTTTGTCCTTGCGGAAGCCTTGGATCGTCTTTCCCGCGATCAGGAAGACATCGCGGGAATCTACAAGCGCTTGCAGTTCGCGGGCGTTTCCATGGTGACGCTCTCCGAAGGCGAAATCTCCACCCTGCATATCGGCCTCAAGGGGACGATGAATGCGATGTTTTTAAAGGACCTCGCCGACAAGACCCGCCGGGGCTTGCGCGGACGGATCGAGCACGGCAAGTCCGGCGGCGGGATCGCCTACGGCTACACCGTGGTCAAACGGTTCGATGCGCAAGGACAAGCGCTGCGCGGGGATCGCACGATCAACCCGGCGCAGGCCGCCATCGTGGTCCGCATCTTCGATGACTATGCAAACCGCAATCGCTCGCCCAAGGCGATTGCCGCACAGCTCAACCGGGAGGGAATCCCCTGCCCGTCAGGCCGCGCATGGGGGCAATCGACCATCAATGGCAACCGGCGGCGCGGCACCGGAATCCTCAATAACGAGTTGTACATAGGCCAGCTCGTCTGGAACCGCCAGCGTTTCATCAAAGACCCCGCCACCGGACGGCGGGTGACGCGGCTCAACGACGAATCCGCGCTCATCCGTCAGGAGCTTCCCGAGCTGCGGATCATCCCGCAGGACCTATGGGAGGCGGCGAAGGCGCGCCAGAAGGCGCTCGACGCCAAGGCGCCCGGCCTGTGGGCGCGCAACCGGCCCCGCTACCTGCTCTCCGGTCTGGTCAAGTGCGGGGTGTGCGGCGGCGGCTATGCCAAGATCAATTCGACGCACTATGGCTGCGCCGCCTCCAAGAACAAGGGCGAGGCGGTCTGCGGAAACCGCAAGACGATGGCGCGGGAGCATCTGGAGCGCAAAGTCCTTTCCGCCCTTGAAACCCACCTGATGCGCGATGATCTGCTGGCCGTCTTCTGCGCGGAATACACGAAGCATCTGAACCGCCTCCGGGCGGCGCAGGATTCCGCGCTGGCCGATTCCAGGGCCGAGCGGGAGAAGCTCCAGAAGGCCCGTGCGAACGTCCTGACAGCGATCCGGGAGGGAATCGCCGCCGCCTTGGTCAAGGATGAGCTGGAAAGCATTGCGGCGCGCTTGGAGACGCTGGATTCGGTTATTGCGCGGGGCAGCGAACAGGCCAGGCCGTTCCTGCATCCGGCGATGGCCCGGCGCTACCGGGAGGAAGTGGCGGGCTTGCGGGAGGCGCTCGCGAGCGGGGGTTCCCGAGGGGCTCCGGGCGAACCGGCGGAGCATGTGCGGGGGCTGATCGAAAAGATCGTCCTCACGCCCTGGTCCCATTTGGGTCAAGCGGGGCGGGACGAATTGAAGATCGACTTGTTTGGCGATCTGGCCGGAATCCTTGAACTGGCCGCCGGAGCAGAGGCGGCCAGTAAGGATCGGCCCATATCCGAGCGTTATGTGTCCGGCCGTACCCGGCAGGCTGTCAATGACAACCGCTTCGGTACGGCCAAGACGGCGTTGGTAGCGGGGGCTCCCTACCAACGCTATCTACTGCTTTTCCGAGCGTTCGATATCGCCGCCGGACCTGCCGCCCTCGACTCCTTGAGCGCGGTACTGTCCAACTCGGAGGGAGTTCGCGCTTCCAGAGCCGCGCATTGTACGGGTTCGGCCAGCGAAACGGCAACCGCCATTATTTCCGGAAACGGGGGCGGCCATGGCTGAACGCAGCCCCCCTCCCCCGGAAAAACCACACAGAAAACCCGAAGAGCGGAAACACGGCGCACCCTTCTCATTGCGGCTAACAAAGGAGGAACGCAAAGCGCTCGATGCGCTCGCCGACGGGATGCCGCTCGGCACCTATATAAAGGATGCGCTTCTCGTTCGAGAGGTCCGGCCCCGGACGCGGGGGCGCAAACCCGTCAAGGACCGCGAGGCGCTGGCCAAGCTCCTCGGGCTGCTCGGTCAGTCCCGTCTCTCCCAGAACATCAACCAACTCGCCAAGGCCGTCCATACCGGATCGCTGCCCGTCAATGCGGACGTGCACAAAGCGTTGCTCGAAGCCTGCGCGGGAATCCGCGCCATGCGCAATGCGCTCCTCTCCGCCCTGGGCCTCCTTCCCTCGGAAGAGAAGGGAAAAGACGGCGGCCCATGATCCTGAAAGGCAACCAGCGCGGCGGCGGGCGGCAGATGGCCGCGCACCTGCTGAACGGGATGCAGAACGAGCATGTGACAATCCATCAGGTCCGGGGGTTCCTGGCCAGCACCGTGCGCGGCGCCCTCGAAGAAGCCTACGCCCTCGCGCAAGGCACGCAGTGCAAGCAGTACCTCTATTCGCTTTCCCTCAATCCGCCCAAGGATCAAAACGTTCCGGTTGAAGTCTTCGAGGCGGCGCTCAAGACCATCGAAGAAAAGCTCGGCCTTCAAAACCAGCCGCGTGTCGTCGTCTTCCATGAAAAGGAAGGACGCCGCCATGCCCATTGCGTCTGGAGCCGGATCGACGTGAATGAAATGAAAGCCGTCAATATCGCCTTCGACCGCCGCAAGCTCCAGGCGGTCTCACGCCAGCTTTTCATCGAGCATGGCTGGACCATGCCCAAGGGACTGATCGACCCGGCGCACCGCAACCCCCTCACATACACGCGCGCCGAATGGCAGCAGGCCGCACGCACCGGGCGGAGCGCCAGCGCGATCAAGTCCTGTTTGCAGGAATGCTGGGCCGCGTCCGATGCCCGCAATTCGTTCGAGAGCGCTCTGCATGAGCGCGGGTTCCTTCTGGCGCAAGGCGACCGGCGGGGGTTCGTCGCCGTCGATGTTTATGGGGAAGTCTTGTCCCTCACCCGCCAGCTCGGTCTCAAGACCAAACAGTTAGAGAAGCGCCTCGGCAAGCCGCAAGACTTGCCATCGGTTGCCGAAGCAAAAGAGAAGATCGGCGCGGCCGTGCGCGGCCTCTTCGAAAAGTACCGCGCCGAATTGCAGAAGACCCACGAACAGGAGCTGCGCCCTCTCCTGCGGATCAAGACAACCATGACCGAACAGCACCGCAAGGACCGCGCGGCGCAAAAGGCGTATCAGGAGAAACGCTGGAACGAGGAGCAAAACATTCGCGCCTCACGCATCCGCAAGGGCTTCAAGGGCCTGTGGGACAAGCTCACCTTCAAATACTGGACCATCCGCAAGGCCAACGAGAAGGAAGCCTGGCACTGCCATGTCCGCGACCGGGAGGAACGGCAGGAATTAATAGAAACGCAGCTCGGCCGGCGCGAGAAGCTGCAAACGACATTCATGGAGATGCGAACGCGGCACGAGAAGGAGATGCAGGTTCTCGCAGGCGACCTGGCGAAGATGGCGGCGCCGGAAGCAGAGAGAGCAGAGAGAAGCGCCACGCCCGAAGCATTCAGGGGCAAGGCCAAAGAGACCGATCTCGGGATCGGCCCGGCAGACCGTACTCGACCGCCACGACAACGACCTAGCCGAGGCAAGGGAGTCGGGCAGGAGCCTGATGCGTAACGTTGAACATTAAGGCTATATCAAGCGCACACAATCGATAATTCTGTATACAGATAGACGAAAACCTGGCTATAAATCGGTATGGCTTTGTCTTGCTGTAGCAGAATATTGTCGTCTGTGATTGTGATCGCGGTGTTACTGAGCGCCGTGAATGCCTATGCAGATTCACGCCAGCAATCATTGATGGAATGGCTTGGCCTCATTAGCTACGAGCCGAAACAAGATTTCTTTAAGAATTTTGCAGAGCTTGAGAAGTATGATCTGGGCGATGGTCCCCTACTGCCCTTCGTTCCAGAGACTGCGCGGAATATACATGTCTTCAGCAGTGTTTATTTTGACCAGGTCGTTGCGGAATATTCCTTTGACAAACTTGACCTGGAATTCTTCACTGACAAATGGACAGAACTCAATGAATCAGAGATCAGGCAGGTACTTTCGATTATGACGTCCTGCCCTTGGCAGCGCCCAATTCCTGGAACAGCTAAATTTTTCCAAAGCCCAGAACGAGAACGGTGGGGAATCAGCGGATATGCGGCAATCGACACTGAGACATTCGCAGTTTGGTATTACTGGAGCAGTCCTCGCCCTGCCGCAGGATCGTTCTGCCCCTAAACACGAGAAATTGCAGCACTACAAATGGTCACATTAATCTCACCTGACTTCGTGTCGGTGGATCGACGTACCTAGTATTGTTCTTGTGGAACACCCAGATTCGGCGATGTAGGGTTTATTTGACTCTAGGCTTGGAAAAAGCATTTCCATAGGTAACAACTAAAGCAAAGGTCTAATTGTAACCTTGGGCCTTTTTGGCTTGTCATGTCGCCCCGGCAGGTTGCTGTCATTGTCAGATTTCTGGTTTGTTACTTTGCAATTTAGGGAAGCTTCTCTTTCAAGATTAAACTCCGGGTCGTTTGGATTAGGCACCAGCCAAACTAACCCTCCGCCTGAAGCGTCGCTGTAGGGTCCAGCATCGCCGACGCGTAGCGATGTCGCATCACCCATTGAGATTGATGGTTCACCAGAAAGCGTTTGACCGAAAAAAAATTGGCCTTCAAGATCTGACGTGCTTACCAGTTGCGTCGCTGGTCGATGATCGTCAAAAGTAACGCGCATCGTATGAGCGCTTGTGATATCAGAAGGCAAGCCTGACATTAATGCCCAACCAAATATTGTTACAGCGCTTGGCTGCCCCCCTGGTGAACAGGAAGTAAGGAAGCACGTTACTAGGGCGACGCCATATCCCTGAAATGCACCTCCAAGGATTAATTTACCATCCCAAATGTATTTACCATTCGGGTCAGAATGGTCGACTGGACTCTGCTCTGTATAGCCAAAGGTGTTCAGCCCGCCTGAGAGTCCTATCGGATCACTTGAGATATACCGCCCCGTCGCCGGGTTGTAGTATCGGTTCCAGTTGTAGAAGAGCATGGTTTCGGAATCATAGTACTGACCGGGAAAGCGCAGGTTGACGGTTGCTGTGCCTGTCGATGCCTCTTTCCCGAACCCTCCGGAATCCCATGTCCAGATCGTTGATCCCGCCGCGTTCGTGCCATAGCGCGGCGTCATCAAATGATCCGTGTGCAGATAAGTAACGGTTTCCGTCCCGCCCGATTTCGTCACCTGCGCCAACGGTTCGCCGTTCAGCCAGATGTATTCTCGGATCAGGACGCCGCTGTTGTCGTATTCACCGGAGAGCAATCCGCCCAGCCCATGGACGTAATGGGTCGTCGTTCCCCCGGCCACTTTCTTGGTACGCTGGTTATTGGCGCTGTAGGTGTAGGTGCCCACCGTCGTGCCGCCGATCTTGGCGTCTTTCAGCAAGCCCGCCGCGCTCCAGACATAGGTCCGCGCCGTATCGCCCGTGACATTGCCCATGGCGTCGTAGGTGTAGCTGTTCGCCCCGACGCTGGAGAGTTTGCTGTTCGTCGAGGGATAGGTGTAATTCGTCGTGCCGCCCGCAACTTCCGTCAGGCGGTTGCCGATGGGATCATAGGTGAAGCTGGTCGCTGTGCCCCCGCCCTCGGCGTTCAGGCGCTCCAGAACATCGTAGGTATAGGTGCGGATGCCCTTTTGCGTGATGTTCCCGTCAGCGTCGGTATCGTAGGCGTGGTTGAAAACGCCGGCGACCGTGCGGTTGGTCGGGCGGTAATCCTGATCGAAGGTGGCCGATAAGGTCTTGCTGTTTCCATAGGTCAGGCCCGTCATCGGGCCGAAAGGCAGATAGGCAATCGACGAGGCCAGATTGGTGGCCGTGCCGTTCACAGGCGCGGCGACGTTCGTCACCTGCCCGTTGCCATTGAGCGTATACGTCACTTGCCGTCCCGAGGGGAGTGTGATCTTTTTCAGGACTCCCGCAAGGTCGTATTCGTAGGCGGTGGTGAAGGTCAGAGCGCCGCGAATTTCCTTCACTTCGGTCAACTGGCCCAACGCGTTGTATTTGTAGTCCGTGGTGCCCGCCGCATCCACCACACGGCACAGGCGGCCTTTGGACGTGCCGCAATTTCCGGGCGTCGGATTGTCGTCATAGGTCAGGGTGACGTTAAGCGAAGTGTCCGACGGATAGGCAACCGTCGCCAGTCGGTTGATGGCGTCATAGGTGTAATTGGTCACGACCGAACGGGCATCCGTCATCTGCGTGACATCACCGTTCTTGTTGACGACATAGGTCGCCGTGCCGGTATCGGGACTGACGATCTGGGTCACATCGCCGAAGGCGTTGTAGCTATAGGTCGTCGTGTTGTTGCGCGGGTCTTTGATGCCTGTGGTTTGATCCAGATCGTTGATCGTGTTGGTGGTCACGCCGGAAAGCGCATCGGTGGCCGTGATCAGTCTGTCCAGCCCGTCAAAGGCATAGTTCGTGGCGTGATTATTGGCGTTGGTATAGATGGTCTGGTTGCTGTTCTTGTCATAGGCATAGGAGCGCGTCCACGCAGCTCCGGCCCCGATAGAGGTTAAAAGCCGCGATAGTTCATCGAAGGTCTGGCTGTGCGTGTATTTCAGGACGTTGGAAGGGTCTTTCCGGACCTCGGTCAGGATGTTGCCGTCATCGTCCAGCGTATAGGTGACCGTGTTGCCGAGATCGTCCGCCATGCCCGTCATTCGGCGGGCATTATCGTAGGTATAGGTGACCGTCGCGCCGTTCGGCGAGTCGATCTGCGTCATATCACCATTGAAGTTATAAGTGAAGGTGGTCAGCGCTTCGAGCGCGGTGCCGAACGCCTGTTTCGTTGTCTTCAACCGTCCGAGCGTGTCATAGGTCATGCGGGTTTCGATGCCGTTCTCATCCTTGGTAATCAGCGGTCGGTCGGCGGCATCGAAGGATGTGGTTTCCGTAAACTGGCCCAGCGCGTTGGTCGTCTTGATCAACCTGAAACTGGCGTCATAGGTGAAGGTCGTCTTGTCGGTGACATCGGTGCGCGGACCGTCGATCTCTTTCAGGCGGCCCAGCACAATGTTCCCGCCGACGGTGGTATTGCCCCAGTAGGTGTAAGTGGTCGTGCGCGTCTCGCCGGAGTTGGTGTCGGTCACGGTAACGCTGGTCATGCGACCGTCTGCATCGTAGCCGTAATCGGTCGTCTTTCCGGCCTCGGTGATGACATCGGGCAAGCGCAGGCTGGGAACCCATGTGGTCGTGATCGTGCGCTCTTCCGGTGTGCCCACGGCCTCAACGCGGGCCGTCTCCAGCCCGTTCTGATCCGTCGTGTAGGTGGTGAGGTTGCCTTTCCAGTCGGTCGTGCTGGCGAGATAGCCGCTGGAATTATAGGTGTAGGCCATGTTCGCGGCGGGACAGTGAGCGCTGGCCACGCCGTCCACCTTGGTGATTTTCCGCAACCCGTTAATCACCGTATAGGTATAGATCGTCTGCTTGCCGAGCGGGTTGGTCTCGGTGATGGTGCCGTCGGAGTTATAGGTCAGGGTGTAATCGTCCACGCCTCCGGCGTGGGAGGAGGAATTGGCGCGGCCCTGCGCGTCATAGCCCCAGGTCGCATAGCGGACACCCATCTCGTCGGTGATGCCCGTGAGCGCATTGACGAAGGTCGTGTTTTCATAATGGTAGATGCGGGTCTTGGTGTCGGGCTTGGAGACCTGCGTGAGATTGTTGTTCGTTCCATAGGTGTAGGTAAACGTTCCGTCGGGCGTGACGACGGTCGAGACGCGGCTGGAGCCGTCATAGGTCAGGGTCAGGCTGCGCCCGTGCTCGTCGGTCACGGTGGAGAGCCGCCCCGATCCGTCATAGGTCAGGTTGAGCGCTTCGCCGCCCTGCGTTTCGATGCGAGTGAGTTTCCTGCTGGTGTTGTAAGTTTCCTTGGTCTTGCTTTCATCCGTGTACAGATAGCCGATCAGAGTGGGCGTGGCGTCATAGCGTGCGGTAAAGGTTGCCTTCACGTCCGAATCCAGCGCCTGCCAGTTATTGGTTCCAGCATCGGAGCGGAACAAATAGGCGGTTCCTTCTGATGTCGTAATCTGCGCCGAATCCGACTGCGTGCCGTTCTTGATCTCCAGGGAGCGGTCGTAATTGTGCCGCCAGTATTTGCCGAGATTGAAGCTCAGCCAGTCGCCGTTGCTGCGGTAGATGCGTGTGAATTTCAAGAGGCTTGGGCCCATGTAGTCTGCTTCGCTCTGGATCTTGAACCCGTAGGCGAAGTTGATCGGATTGCCACTTTGGGGTGATGGACCCTTAGAACAATTACAGGTTGGCTGGTCCGGCTCCTTTTTCGGATTCTCTCCGCAAGGTACATTCGGATCAATCGGCCATTCGCAACCTGGATAGACGCCCGAGGCGCTTTCGCAGGTTACGCCTGCCGGCAAATGCTTGGTCGTGGGATCAGGAGTAAGACGGAAACACGTTTCAACCTTGCCGTTTCTGCGGTACTGATAGATCGGCGGAGGATGGTAGTAACGGGTTCCAACCGTGTAGTAATAGATGCGCGAGTAATAGCCCGCTCCTGGTCCGTCCATCGTGAACTTGCCGGTATTGCACTTATCGTAAATCCAGGGCGGGGCATTGCCGTGATTGATGTTCGGGCCGCCTGTGAGCCAGCTCCATGTATCGTCCGCAATCGGCCCCAGATAAGAGAACTTGTTGATATCCATCGTCGTCTGGGCATCCGTGTATTGATGCAGCGTCGAAGTCCCTCCCGATTGAGTCCGGTACTTGTAGCAAAACTGAAAGGGGATATCTTTCTTCGTTCCGACAGGCGCTCCGGGGTTCTTGAACCAGAGCGTGTCATCCACAAGGCCGTTATTCAGATAGGTCGTTGAATCGCCCTGCACAAGCGTTTCAGCAGTCCCGCCATGCTGGTCCTGCATGGCCTGCGGACTAGACTGGACGATGCGCGGCGTGCCGTTGGTTTCCGTCCAGGTATCGACTCGGGCCGTACATTGGTCGTTCGGTTTCTTGGTCGGATTGTTTCCCCAGGTTCCGGTTGCGTCCGACTTCGCTACATGGTTGGAGCACGTCGAGTAGTTAATGTACATATCCCGTGACGTTGTGAACGCGCCGTACAAAGGCGCGGACCCGCCGACCACTGGCTCATTTGGCGGATAAACCCAATGCGTCACGGCGCTGCACAGCGCCGTATCGTTGCAATCGTTTTTGTTCGGATCGACGGCATAAACGCAGTCGTAGGGGGCGACTAAAGGGACGACCGCACAGGCAAGAACGACAACAAGCCTGAGCGTGGAGAACAACCGTCCGTATGCCTGCCCCATTGAGTTGCTCCTTCCCGGCCGCCGCGCGTGGCATCACTGGCGGTCCACAACGTCCCACGCACGCTGCGGGAAAAGGAACCGAAGCAGGCCGAAGACAGTTTCTCTAAGACGACATAAACGCAGTAATTGCACAAACGACTATAAAAGACGTAAAAAGAAACAGGCAAGAAAAAAGAATCGCCCTTCGGACACAACACGCGTTCAATCAATGTGTGTGTGTTCCGTTGAAGGCGCATGACAGGTTCTGCCAACAGTTTTGATAATTCAGCGCAAGGAGGCGTGCGATGGTTTCTCTGGCTCTTTCCCGTTCTGCTATGTTCAAGATGGCCACGCTCGTCGGCCTGTCATCCCTTGTCCTCGCTCTGCCTACGCTGGCGTTCTCCACAGCCGCAGAGCCCGTGCGCCCGCAACCGACGGCCGAGGAACAGTCCTTGCTAGATCAATACCCCGCCTTTTCGGAGGCCATCCATATCCTTGAAGAAAACCCCGGTGGAGACATCCACCGCTTCCTTGAACAGAATGTCGGCGCGACTGTCTGGCTGGACACGACGATCATCCGCTACCTGCCGATGAACAAGAACACCCTCGACGATCCGATCTGGCGCGCCACGACCGACAGGAAGGACAACCCGGTCTATACGAACTGCTGGAAGGAGCCCGATGAGGTCGTGATCGGCATCGCAAACTTCGGGGACAAGGGCTTGCCCCTGCCCCTCGACGCCGCCGATATCGAGGCGGGCTGCGCCACGCATATCCGTTTCCGCCTCTTGGCCGGAGAGGAGTCGGACGCCAATCTCAACATCACCTGGGGTGACAACAAGCTCCAGTGGTTGATGGCCTCCTTCTTCAAAATCGAAAAGACCGCGCTTGATGACGGCGAGATTCTTTACACTCTGGTCGAACAGGACATTCCCGTTGAGACCAGAAGCGCCTTCAATACATACAAGCGTGTGCAAGAACGGCCCTTGCCGATTCTGACGCTCGGGACAGCCCAGCCGCCAGACGCGACGCCCTCGCCCTGATTCGACGCTCCTTCGTTAGAAATTGTCCGGTCCCCGTTGCCCGGAGACTGGGAGCGCCTGATCTGTCGTCCTCTATCCTTTTTGACGCCTAAAGCTTTCTCCAACTCTCTTAACCGGGCGCACTCTTGAACGTCACCGGTACGCTGCGTCCGATCCGCGCTTTAGTTCTCCGCTCGCTTGCCTTTCAGAACCCTGACTTTGTTGCTCCGGAGCGCAGAATCCGCGTCGTCAGCACAGCAGTCCGTGCGTCTTTCTCCGTCATTTCATCAGCCTGCTTTTCGTTTCCCGCTTCTCCTGAGCGTTTTCATAAGACCTCACGAACCCCTCCGACCTTTCACCCGATGATTCTCTGTCTGTCCGGGCATGAAAGGCTCGGAATGGTCCGGGCCTCCTGAACCCTCAAGGAGGACACTATGAAACTCACCACACGTTTCGAACTGGCGTCCAAATCCACTAGCGAACTGCGCGGCCTGTACCGCGACATCTTCAATGCGCTCGCGCACTTCGAGCAGCCGCATGAACGGCGCAACGCCATCGCGTCGCTGCAAAACATCCGCGCGGAACTCGCGGACCGCGCCCCCGGTTTCTGACCGAGTTCCTGCGCAAACCAATGCGTGCTCCGCGACAAGCGGAGCACGCAAATGCCGCGCCTAAGCGGCGGCCTCCTGTTGCGCCTTTGGCTGCAAGCCGGTCAGGAAGTCGGCAGCGCGCTGCGCGTGGGAAGCGGCGGAGACAATCGCCCGCTTGTCCTCCTTGAGGACGGCGAGCCAATGGCCGAGGTAAGCGGCGTGATCGTCGCGGGGTTCCAAGGCGAGTCCGAGATCAGCGGCCAGGAAGGCGCTGCCCATCTCGGCGACCAGCTCCTCGCGGGCGTAGCCGGCATCGCCGAAGGACTTGCGTCCGAAGTCTCGGTCGAGGCGCTTGGGGTGACGGGTCCAGTGCGTGGCCTCATGGGCGAGCGTCGCGTAGTAGCTTTCGGCATCGCGAAAGCTCTCGAAGGGCGGCATCTGGATGTGATCGGAACCGATGGCGTAGTACGCCATGTTGCCGCCGTGACGGATTTCTGCGCGGGTGGCGGTGAAGAACGCGTCTGCGGCTTCGATCCGCTGCACGGGATCAAGGGCCGGTTCGGCCAGCTCGTAGAACTTTGCGGGCAAACCCTCCACCTGCTCGACATTGAAGACGGTGTAGCCTTTCAGGAACGGGATGGTGCGTTCTTCGTCTGCGCCGGTTTCGGCATCTAGCTCGGTGCGCGTGATGGTATTGGCGTAGACGACTAGCTCGCCCTTCTCGCCCTTGCGGACATGTGCTCCCATCTCGGCGGCCTGCTTGTAGGTCATCCAGATCGGCGCTGCGTACCCGCGATCCATCGCGGCGGACCAGAGCATCAGGACGTTGATGCCGTTGTAGGGCTGGCCGTTATGCCGCAGCGGGCGGGTAATGCGTCCGGCGGCGTGCTCGGCGTTCCACGGTTTCATCCAGGGCCGCACGCCCTGTTCGAGGTCGGCGATGATCCGGTCCGTGATCCGGCTGTAGACTTCTTTGCGTTCGGCGTGTTCGTGTTTCATGGTGATCTCCTTCGGTTGGCGGTTGGTTCGGAACACGCGGAACCAGAGGAGACGGGGGAAAAGACGCGCGCGCACCCGAAGCGCAGCGCAGGGGGAACGGGCAACACGGGAACGAATGTGAACGGAGCGGGCCGCCCGTTGCGCGAGCGTCGCCCCCGTCAGAGTGGGTGGAGCTTCCGAAACCGACCGTCCGAAGGAGCGACGAACAAGGACGAACACAAAGAACGCACTCGAAGTTAGCCGGATGAAAGGACCGGAGCCGACACGCTTGATTAGTGCGGCCTGCCTTCAATCGAGTGGAACGCTCGTCGCTGGGCGCACCGCCCGTCTGCGCGGCCAGTCCCCGGCATCAACGCGATGCGCCGCTGCGAAGGATGGAGCGTGCGCCGGTCTGAATGACCGTCAGGCCGTGAATCGTGAGATCAGAGTAAGGGCGATTGCTAGATGGACGGCTGCGCGCTCACGCGCATCGAGGCCGAAACTCACTCCGCAAAGAAGTCACCATCCAGAAAGGCGCTCACCGCTTCGTAGTGCCAGTTGGTGCGCGTCTGCGAGTGATACCGGACGAACCGGACCCCTTGCGCTTGCGGCTGCGTGGCCGAATTGAAGACGGCGATCCGCCGCCCCGGATAGCCTTCCGTTAGGCGGCAGAACAGCGGCAGGTAGTCCTTGCCGCCAAAGAAGGCGACGGGCTCATCGCTTCGCCCTTCGAGCATATTGAAATCCGCATACGCGTCGCTCGGTCTGCGGCGCTTGAACGCATCGGCTTGCGCTGAGAACGTAATATCGTAAGTCGGGGTGAGAAAGTCGGCGCGGATCAGCCCCCATCCTGCCGAGAGAATGAACACCTTCTCCGTGCCGAAATGCTCGACAAGGGCAGCGTAAGCGGGGTTCCTATAGAGAAGCCACGCTGGAAGCAGCCCCAAAGGATTACCGTTCGGCTGAGCGTTGTAGTCGAGCACATGGTCGCGCCAGCACAGACCGTCATCCGCAGGATCATCAGGACGCGCATAAACATGATGCGTCGTCGGCGGGGCCAACTCTGGATGCGCGACGAAGACAATATCCCTGCCTTCCCTCGTTTTCATTCTTCCGGCTGCATGGTCTTTGCCCGCCGCGCATTGAAAGACAATCTTCATACGCGGTTCCTATGTGCTACTCCGACGGCGCACAACCGTCTTGTTGATGATCCGACGGTTGATCTTCTGTTTCCACGCCATCTGTTTTTCAGAAAGCTTCTTCTTATAACGAGTCTCCATAAGAAATTTGTACTCTTTCTCGTCATGTAAGTAGCCGAGTTTGTAAGCATGGTGTATGAGGTCTTCGTTGGCGTTTGCTTTGTCATCAGCAGCAATTCTCTTCAGACCTTGAAACAGGTTCCCGGTTTCAATACCGATGAATCGGTTTATGCAGATGTTACCGACATACGTCTTGTTGCCGTTCTTGGTATTGCGGATGTAGCAGTGTTCCTTGATTTCCTTACCACAGGGGCAATTGTCGAACTCCTCACTAACCTCGATGCCGATCAGCACCCACTCAGTGCAAGCAATGTGAAAATTCTTGGACTCTGACAAGGGAAGTATGTGCGCCTTCAATCGTTCAAAATTGTGTTCCATGAATATGTCTCCCTCATCTACAGTTTCCGCAGACGGCAGACCAGCACTTCGAGCATTCCCAAGAATGCGGGATCGTAGTTCTCATCGACATGGTTCTGGTTCCAGAGATGCGATTGCCGCACCCGCTCGCGCGGACAACGAAGACCGAGCCAGCCCGTTGACGCTGCGTCGAGCGGCGTCTTCCAGGAGTTGCTCAACAGCGCAATCGCATTCCGTTCGATGAAGCCGCGCAGACTTTGCGGTCCCGGCGCGTCGTCTATGGGAAGGAAGAGGAACGGCATCTGGCCGATAACGCCGCTCACACGGCCTTCTAGTTCACGCTCGGCCTCGCGGATCGTGCGGGCGGCATTGCTCCCCTGTCCCCAGGTCGCGCACAGCGCCGGATCGTCCGCAAGCAGCGCGGCACCAACCAGCAGCCGAAAGATGGACCCGCGATGATTGCCGCCGCCGGACGCGTGTTGACCCTTGTGTTGGGAAAGCCGCGTCCAGAGCGTTGTGCGCGATCCGCCCTTGAGCGCGTGGGTGCCAACGCGCACGATGCGCGGACCCTCGCCGCTGCCTTGGCGAACCTCACCGGGCTCCGTGAAGAAATAAACACCGCGCTGCGGCCACGCCATCCGGCCCGAACACGCGGCCAATAGGCGCGGCCCACCCGTGCGCCGGGCAAGTTCATCCATCAGGGCATAGAAACGCCGCAGGTCAGCAAGACGCTGCATATGAGGTTGGGATACTGAGTCGGCGGCGAGCATCCTTCATGGATAGCGGCAAGCGCAGAATGATGCAAGGGACGGCTCCTGAAAACACGGAAACCCTCCGCCTGGAACCGGGCGGAGAGGGAGAGGCGAGGCGTTATGCCTTGATTTGCTCTGCGATCCGCGCTTCCTCGGCGTAGGCCGAAAGCGGCTTGTCTCCTGTGAAGTGGAGGTCGCGTTCGACCGGCAGACCGTCCATTTTTGCGTGAAGCGCGCCGAAGGATGGACTCCCTAAGGAAGATCAGCGGGCTACATGTTCCGCGATCTACGCAAGTCAACCACACATAGGTCGGACGGGAGGTAGAGCATGAACGGCCTGTTGCCTTCTGCACAGAATGCTGCAATGAAATAGATAACGGATAGGAGTCGCAGACATGAATTGTTGGATTTGCGGCGCAGTGGCGGATAGCCGCGAGCACCGAATCAAGAGATCGGACCTAAAGGCCGTGATCGACAAGACGCCGACGCAGTCCGGCCCGATCTACATCCATACGGCCGCACGCAAGAACCGGCGCATCGGTAGCCTTAACGCCGATGCCTTGAAGTACGCGCCGAGCCTCTGCCAGTTCTGCAACAACACCAGAACGCAACCGCACGACTACGCCTGGGAATGCCTATCGGACTCCCTGCGCCTGCGTCAACAACCCATGACGGCGGGCGGATTCGTACGTACGAATAGAATCTTTCCCTACGATACGCGGCGCGCCATGCGCCACGTTCATCTCTATCTCGTAAAGTTGTTCGGGTGCATGATCGTCGAAGGAGGCGCCACGCAACTCGATACCGCGCCGTTCGCCCATGCGATTCTGAGCGACCGTATTCACCCCAATGTCTATGCAGCCTTCGGACCGGCACCGCGGGACCAAGTTGAGGACAAAGTTATCGCCAGCGGCAGCGATCTTCAGACGGCGTTACTACCAGATGGACGATGCGCCTTCGCAGTGTGGATTCACCATGTCGGCACACTAAGGGTCCGCGTGATGTATGCGCTCGACGGGGAAGACCGCCAAGGTCTCCTTGGCGCATGGAATCCACAATACGGAACGACGCGCTTGCGAATGGAGCGCTTCTGACATTTCTCGAACACCGCCGAACCGACTGCGTCACCGCAGTAGCGATGGGCTAAGGGGTCTGGCGCTCAGGCTGCATGGCTAAAAGCGCCTACCTTGGTTCCGAACAAGCACGTCAGTCGGAAAGCGGCGTTGTTTTCCAGATATCCTTTGCGAGAACGATCAGCAGATCATGCCGATCATCTATCGACTTCGCGTTCCAGTCGGAGAACGACTGGAGTTTTTCATTGATGCGGGTGATGGATGAGTTCTTTCCGACAGGCACGAGTTCAACAAGGCTGCGCGTGAAGTACGTGCTGCTCTTCCTATATTCCGGCGTCTTCGACGCATAAAAGTCGTTGCTAGCAACGATGTTGATCGGCTTCTCCAAAAGGGTCAGGTTGCCGAGCCTGTTCTTGTAATTATCGTAGTCTGCGCCCTTGGTGTCGGCCGCCCACTTCGCCAGCAAATCCGGCTCCGGCGTATCGGGCAGGATGTGCTCGATTTCGAGCTTGAGATATGTCGAGAGCGGCGTATGGGTTCCGTAGGCCGCATCGACGTACTGCGCGAGCCGCGCCAAGAGATAGCGGGTCCGGTACTGCTGCATCGAATGCAAAGACAGGCGTTTCAAGGCGTCCGTCAACTCCGGCGCCTTTTCGGCCATGCGCCGCTCGAAGCGATCCACGATAAAGGCGTTCAACGCCTGACGCTGCTTTTCGGGATCGGTGGTGGCAGAAATCGCGCGGAGCTCGTCCGCCCACGACGAGAAATCCCGCTCCAAGTCCTTCGTCGGTGACTTCGCGAAGATGTAATAGAAGAGGAAGCTTTCAAGCTGCGTGACGAAATGGTCGAACAGTTCCTTCGGAAAGTTCGCGGCGGCCAGAAGCAGAACGTAGTGCAGGCTGAATGCGCCGCCCGTCAGGCTCTTGAGATGAGCCATCGCCGCGCTATCCAGCCCGTCATTGCCCTTGCCCTGGGCGAAGGCCAGATAGTGTTTGACGTTCGCGATCACTTTGCGGACGAACTCGAACGGCTTGTTCTTGTAATCGCAGAGGGCCGCGTTGTCCTTACCGACGAACCAGCTATAGATTTCATCCTCGCGGACCACGGCGTCGCCGCGCGCGTTCTTGATGACATAGTTCGCCATCAAAAAGTAGCGGAGAAAGCGGAGCGGCTTCTCCTTGGCCTCTTCGAGCGGCGCAGTGATCTTCTTCCATTCATCCTTGAGCTTGATGAAATCGTCCTGCCGGACTTGCGTGAACAACAGGTTTTTGAGAAGGTCCATCGAATCGAGGCCGATGCCGCGCTCATTGATCGTCTCGAAGATTTTTAGCGCGCTGCTGACGTCCGTTGAAATCTGGATGAACACGACGTTGTTTGCCAGAAAGCCCCAATACTTCCTGAGTGTCTCTGGCGCGTCGTAGGTGTTCTTAAGATAGTCAAAGATCGTCTTGTATGCGGCTATCAGATTTTCCAAAGACCCGAATGCCTTGATCCCCGCCGCTTGAAGCTCGGCCCGGAACGCCTGCGGGTCGGGAGACAGCGCGACCAGCTTCTCCATCACTTCCCCTGCATTCTCGTAGCGTGGCTCCAGCTTCAAGCTGGTTTTGGTTTCACCGTTGCGGTCCGTATAGCTGGTCGAGATCAGTCCGCTGACGGCTTGCTCTTGCTTCTCTCCGTGAAACAGTTTTCTGAGCGCGCAAAGCAGGAGAAAGAACGTCGTCAGACGCTGCTGCCCGTCAACGACTTCGTAGTGGTTCTTCGGTGTCGTTGGCGACACAAGGACCGTGCCGATAAAGTATTCGAGATCGGAGTCGCCGTCGATCTGCTCGTCAATGTCGTCGAGGAGCTGTTGCACTTCTACTTCCGTCCAGACGTACTCGCGCTGATAATCCGGCACGATGTAGAAGCACTCCTGGAACGCTTCCTCAATACTGTATTTCCTGCCGTCTATTCTTCTTGAACTGGACATGGACTTCTCTTTCCTCTGCTTCAATGCTCTCGTGATGCCGCTACCTTCCAGCGGCAGTCAGTTAATTAGATGACCGTTCATCCATTGTCGAGGGCGCGCTGACGACAACGCAACCGTCGATCCCGTCGATCTTCAGGACGCCTTCTTTGAACTTCGCGTGTTCTTGCGTTGCGCGCGTGCAGTCCCACAGGAAGCTGACGATCCGCGCATCCTTGTATTTCGAGTCAGCGCGATAGAGGGAAGCGTCCTCGGCGATCTCGCCAATCAGTATCGGGAAGGACTTCTTCACGTCCTTCCGGTATTTGACCTCGATGATCGTATGGAGCGACGGCAGGTAGAGGTCAATGCGCGGATTCTTCTGCCCGACCGGCTGGAGGTTCACTTCGTCCGCGATGTCGTTGAAGACGGGTGCGAGCAAAACATAGAGCAGGTTTTGGACATGGTACTCATTCTCCACGCGCCACTTGACGGGTTCCGCGCCTCTCGTGCGCCCGGCGTCTTCCCATGTCCACCGCTTGAGGCCGACGGGAATATGCTCCAGGAACCCTAGAAGGTCGTCGAGGCTCCAGCCCTTCGGCGGAACAATGGCCACGTCCTGGTTGACCTGATCGAAGACGTAGACCATCAGGCTCAAGAGCGCCGTCGAAGAATCTCCCTGCGCTTGCGCCCGGAACTCGCCCATGAAGCGGCCGATCAGGGACATGCGGCTCTGATGATCCTCGATCCGCCGTATCGTCCGGTAGTGAAGAAGGAGCGGCACGCACGCGCTCGCATAGACGGCGGACTCGCCGCTGCGGACATAGGCCGCAATATCTTTCTCGAACAGATTGAGATGGTCGCCGCTGGCCTGCTGCGCCAGGAATCCTGAAATCCAGTGCTCGAACTCGCGGGTGATGCGCGTATCGTTCATCTGCCCCGCCAGCCATTTCACGGCCATGACCCCGAACATGTCGGAGACCCATGGGCGCGGCGTGGAGTCGATCTTGGCGGCCTGCCCGAGCAGGCGGGAGATATCCTGGCTAGAGACTGTTTCGTCCAGAACGCCGAGGCCCGCAATCGCGCACCGCTGATATAGGGGAAGCGTCCCAAAGTTGAAGGACGAAACTCCCTCCTTCGACAATCCCAGAAAATGCAGAAAGGAGGATTTGAACGGATCGGCGTGCGCGCCCTCGATCACCTTGCGGTGCAGGTACTCGCGCAACTGATACGCGTTGTCCTTCTCTACAGGAACCATTGCGATTGCCCGATCTTCCCGATCATCACCGAGTCGTTCCATCCCGGAAGCTGGTTCAGCCAGCCGAGGTTCCGGGCGATCAGTTCGGAATAGCTGATCGTGACTGGCAGCGGATTGGGAAAGTAGCTTCGCCAGGAATGCGACGCGAAACTGTGGAGTTGCCCGCTCAGGTACTTGATGTCCTTGAACGTGGAATCCTTGTGAATATCGAGGATCAGACCGCGCGGATGGCCGTCCGTGTCGTGCCGCAATTCGCGCTGGCCGATCAGGTAGACAAGCATTTCATGCTTGGAGAGCTTGAACGTCTTTCCGCGCTGTGGCGCGAGCTTTCCCTTCTGAACACCGGCCGTCGCGGAGTCGAACATGTGCAGGCCGTGATCTTCCGAGATTTTCAGGAAGGCGTACTCGATCTGATACTCACGGTATTTGTCGATCACCGCGCGGACGGCTGCGATCTCTTCCTTGTTGAATTTCTTGACCTGCGCATGAAAGATCAGGCGGATCGTGTCGCCTTTCTGCCAGTTCATCCGCTTCTGAATCTTTTCTATCGTCTCCCCGAGCACGGCGGTCAAGGCATCGCAGTAGGCGTCCGGCACGACCGCCTTCGAGGTATTCGAGACGATGTAACTGCCGTCCCCGGAGAAGACAGTGGTGATGCCCATGATCCGCTGGTTGTCAGCGCCGCGCTCATGTCCGATATCGGCGCTGCCGATGCCGATCACGAGTTCGTGGGAGAGAGTCGGAGAGGATTTGAGCAGCCACGGAACGCCGCCCATCTTGGCATAGCAGGCCAGCGCCATATTGTTGAGCGAGTATCCGAGCGAGTAGTCGGACTGCGCCAGAAGCTCTATCGTGAAATCCTGCACTGGCACCTGATGCAGGAAGAAAAGGCTCTTGCCGAAATAGTACGGATTCGCCGAGACCTCAAGCTTCTTGAAAGACTGCCGGACCTGAACGAGCGCCAGGTCCCAACGCCCGCCGTCATCTGCTTTTTTCCGGATCGCGGTTTCGATCGCGTTCTTATATGCCTCAACGCTGTCGGTGGCGGTCGTGAACACGTCAACGCGGCTCGTTCCGAGCGTGAACTTTCCCTCAAGACCGCTGCTGAAATACTTGCTGTTCGAAATGCCTTTCAGGAGCTTGCGGACGAACTGCTCGACGCGGCCCTTGTCGTGCTGGGCACAGATGACGCAGATCGAGGGGTCGTTCCGGTCAAAGGTGCGTTTCGTATAGGGGCCGTACTGTGTCAAACCCTTCTCGGTCCAATCTGCCTCGCCGTTGTCGTTGAAGACGAAGACCGGCTTTTGCATCTGCGCGCAATCCCTCTGGATGTCAGGAGCGTCTTCGATCTCGATGCGCGTCCCGTCGATCAGTGGAATGGTTTTTGACTGGATGTACTTCTTGAGGATGTCGATGCGGGCCTTCTTGTTCTCGCCGCCATTGAAGACATGAATGGCTTGCCGGATGCGTTCGCCGATGGCGTCTTTCTGCGCGCCGTGCGTATGGAGAATGTAGGCGTCGACGTTCTCCCGGCTGGACTCCAGGTAGATGTCTTTTGCATCCACCTGCTCGACCTCTCCGTCGGGCTTCGTCACATAGAGCGTGTCCCCCGTGCGGGCGCTCACGGATCCCAGGAGCTTCCTGTATCCGTCCTTTTGTTCCGTGACGACGTAGCGGCCCACGAGATCGAATCCCGCGTTCACGAAGAACAGGCAGTTCTCTTTGAGAACCGTGCGCGTTGAGCAATCAATGACAAGGCACGGACGCCCCTGGACGGTTCGGGTGTTGATTGTGTATTTGGCGCAAACCTTAAACGGATAGGCGTCGCCAAGAATCGGAACCAGAAGATTGTCTTCCGGCTTGGCGCTCACCAACTCGATGGGATTGAAGCCGGAGGGATTCCGGCCCAGCCCGGCAAGGTGCCGCGTCAGCCCGTCCTTCACCAGCGAGCAGAAGATGCCGAAGTTATCCTTGAACGCGATGGTTTGCGGCGTGCCGGCTACGGGGAACGTGCCGTCCCCCGAGAAGATCAGGATGTTGTCGCCCTGCCGGCGGAACGAATGCGTCGATCCGTATTGCGCGCGAAAGCCGTCTAGCGTCTCCTTGTCATAGGGGATCTGGCGGGCTTCAAGTTCCTTCTCGGGGAGTTTCAGCGGGAAAGCGTTCAGGACGATGGACAAATCTTGATCCTCTATTCCGATAGACCCTGCACGTTCTGCTGAACTCTTCGGTTAAATTCAACAGCGCGCATGAGCACTTCGTTAGCGTGCGAGAAGTTCTGCTCCTGTTCTTGAAGCTGATATTCCCACTTCTCGCCGTGAAACAGATTGCACCGATAGCGATACACAATGATGAGCAATGCCGACGCAATGCTTTCGGGTGCGGCATCCTGTCCGCTGAGAACATTCCTCACGACCTGGGGATTTCCGGACCGGTCAAGATGCAGGTGATCGAAACGGTAAGTGAATACGCCCTCTGCGAAATAGCGCCCTTTGAAGTAATCAGCCGCAGCCGCGAAGGTCTGTGGCAGCAGTAAGCCTGCTTGATTCCATCGCTGAACGGTCTGCTCGATCGTGTTGACGCTCGCAGCAGCTTTTAGAACTTCGCCCTCGAACAGACTCCAGAGCAAGGCGAAATCCGTGAGGAGACCGCGCTCAGTAGCGCTCAGGCCGGAAAATCCGGGGGCGTGTTGCTCTAGCCAAGAGATCGCGCTCATGTCTAGCCCCGCCGCTTGCGAATCGCCGCAACCCAGGCCGCGAGCGCTTCAATGTCAGCCTTGAGTTCCGCAGGCGTAGGCACTGGCGCGCGGGCCGCGGCGGCTTTGTCGTGGCCGGGCAGCCATGTCGAGCACTTCGTCATGGCCGCCTCGACAGCCTTGCAATCCTCGGAACTAATGTCGGCGATCTGCCCAATCTGCTGTGTCTGAATGCCCGGCCTGTAGCGCTCAACTACGCCGCCGAGAAGTACCTCTTCAAGTGCGCGCTCCCATGCTTCGCGCAGAAGGCCGTAAAGATATTTGGCTTCCTTCTCGTAGGCATCCTGGTGCCCTTCCCGAGAAAGCTTGTCGGCGGCCTGCCAGCAATTATTGAGGTATCCGATCTTCTTCTTCACGGAGAGCGCCACCCAGGGCAACTCTTCCGCGCATACGCCCGCGCCCTTGGATAGATGGCGCACATGCTGGTCGAGCGGTTCGACGCCCAGTTCATCGGCGTATTGCCGGAGCGAGAGCAAAAACACGACATCGTGCGTGAAGACGATGACCTGCCGCGTCTTCGACTCCTGGACCAGCCGCCGCGCCACGCCGTTGCGCCACTGAAAATCCAGAGAGGACACGGGGTCGTCGAACACGATGCCGGAGGGATCGTCGGCCGTGCTGAGTTCAGCGAAGAACGCGGCGATGGAAAGACACCGCTGTTCACCCTCGCTCACGACCTTCGGCAGCTCGACGCCGGGCGCACGCGTGAGAACGAGCTTGTGATAGAAGACGCCATCCGCGCCGCCAAGCTCTTTCAGTTCGACCTCGACATGGCGAAATGAAAGATTGGCCAGCTCTTCCTGAAAGCTCTTCTTGAGCTTTTGCGAAACAACCGTCTTGGTGACGGCCGTGCTCTTGGCCGTGATCGCCTGCGTCTTCGTATCGTCGATGCACAACCCGTAGGCGGCGTATTTCTTCCGGCGCTCGATGTCTTCAAGGACACTATCCACATGCTTCGCCAGCAATTTGCGGGCGCGCAGCTCCTGGGCCTCCGCGATCATGCTCTTGCGCGTCTGGTCGTTCGCGCTGGTGCGCAGCGTCTTGATGCGCTCGTCGATCTGCGCCGACAGCCCCTCGGCTTCGGCGGTAACAGACACGAGCGCCGGGCAGTCGGCGGCCAGGTCCTTGTCGTCCGCGAGGGCCGACAGGATGGCGGCGCGGCGCTTCTCGCTCGATGCCAGCGCCGCACTGATGGCGTCTGCCACGGCTTCTTGCTCTATGCGAATTTCCTTGAGCGCTTCGTCAACCGCTTCGGTCGTCGTCTTGAGATCGGTAAACGCCTTTTTCTGCCTTGTGAACGTGTCTCTGATCCGGCGGAGTTCGCGTTCGACCGTCGAGGCCACGAAGTCCTCGAATTGCTTGAGTCTGTGGGCCGCTGCGTGGTCGAGGTCTTGCTGACAAAGCACGCACTGCGCTCCGTCGTCGATAACCGGGAATGGCTTGTCCGGATATGCCTGCTCCTGCGAGAAACGCCGCGCCGACTCCCAGAGCGCCGTCCACGCATCGGTCCCCGTACCCTGCAAGAGTCCTTGCGGAAATGTGGCCTCGCGCAGGCGCTTGGCTTCCTCGCTCTTGCGGCGTCCCTCAGTCCGCGCATCGAACACCGCTTTCAGGGCGTTGTCGGACAGGGCCGCTTCGACCTCCTTGAGATGACGGACCAGCGCCTGAACCCGTCCGGCGCGCACGGTGAGCTGCCGGATCAATTTCTCCGGGTCGTTGGCTTGCAGGTCCAGCAGGGACTTTTCGAGAAGCGCGAGGCGTGCCTCTTCCTCCGGGGAGAGCTGCGCGAGGGCCTGCACTGCCTCCGGCTTGGTGAGCGAACTGACATTCGCCAGAAACTTCGCTACCGCCGTGCCTTCTGGAATCGTCGCCTGCACGGCGGTCAACGCATTCGTGCCGAGTGCGCGCTGCTCGGATTCCAGTTTCGTGCGAACGGCCTTGCACGCCTTCACGAGCTTGTCGAACAGGTCCAGGCCGAACGGCCGGAAGGCAACGTCTGTCTTCTCTGTGAGATAGACGGCGGCGCATTGCGTATCGAAGACGCTTACGCGCGAAACGAACTCGTCTTCGCTGCCGCCGGCCCACTCGCGGGGATTGGGTTCCGCGCCGACCTTGTATTTGATGGCGACCACGGGCGCGAGCGGTGTCGTGCCGGAAACCACGTTGCCCAGGATTTTCTCCGGACCGCGCGCCCGGCAGGCGCTCTTGAGAATGCGGATGTAGCCCGTCTTGCCTGCACCGTTATCGCCGTAGACGACCGTGAGGCCGGGACCGAATTTGAGCGTCTGATCTTCCGCCAGCGCGTTCACGCCACGATGATGGAAGATCGAAACGAGCGATACCGGCGCGCCTGCCGTCTGGTCCGGTACATGTTCTTTCGCAAGCGGCACGGTGTCGCGCTGCTCGGAAAGGCCGTGGCCGTTCTTGCAGATTTCGGCCAGGGCGTTGATGTCTTCATCGGAGAGTTCGTCGTTGAGCACAAGACGGCGCAGCGCCTCGCGCTGCCATGCGGGGCGGTCTTGCGACCATTGGAGAATTTCCTGAAGGACCGTCACGCAAAGCCCTCCCGATAGCGCGGAGGCACACCTACTATTGATGAGCCCTCATTGGGTTCCAAGGATGGCAGCGGAACAATCATCGGCGCGCCTCACCCCACATTCACAGGAACAAGCGTCATCGTGTCATTCCCAAAAATGTCGATAACCTTCACCGCGACGGTATAGCGACCCGGTCTGTCATATGTGTGCATGGCTGTCGTCAGCTCCAGATCGCGGTTCTGACGGGTTCGGAAACTCTGCCACTCATTCTCGAAGATGTAGCCGCCCGTCCAACGTTCCTCGAATTGCGCCTTGCCAGACACCAAGTCTGAGGTCTCAGCGGATGCGAGCGTCGCAACGCCGCTCAATCCGGTTCCCACAGGAACCTTGATGATCTCCTTGCGGCTCATGTAGTCGAAATCCACCGCCCAGTAATCCACCCAATCGGTCCAGTGCTTCGTCAGGCGTTCCTTTTTGACTATGCCGTCTTTGCTCTTGCTGACTTTGTAGAGCTGCCCCTGCTCGCACATGACCTCGCTCTTGCCTTCCTTCATCGCGGCGATGGCGGCCTCGGCGGCGCCCTGGGTGTAGTAGACGGAGAAATCCGTCAATTCGATGCTGACCGCGCGCTTGTTCTTCTTGTCATAGCGGGGCGTCGCCTCGACAAAGCTGATGTCGTGAAAAACAACCTGACCCTTATCAACCGCTCGCTTGTCGAAAACTTCGGCGGGAATGTACTTCGGGGCAAGGTCGATACCCTTGCTGCGGGCCTCCTCCAGCACGGCGGGGAAAAGACCCATTTCAAACTCAAACGCCAGTACGTCCACACGGGAAGCGCCGCGCTTTCTGCACTCGGTGATGACCTCTTCGACGAAGAGGCGGCCGACCGGAAGATTGATCGGACCAATAACGACGAGGCGACCATTGCGCGCGCCGTGGAAGAAACCGTCTTGCGCTTGAGCGCCATCCGCACCGCCAAGCCCGGTGGCGTTGTACGCCCGCAGAATCAGTTCTCGGAATTCATTCTCTTTTTGCGCCAGCGCCTTTTCTTTTTGCGTTCCTGTTAGCCGCCCGCCGACATTCAGATACGCTTGCCTCTCATAGCGCCCAAGATTCAGCACCTCGAATGCCCGGAAGTCTTTCTCAGCAGCCTTGAGTTCGCGCTGTACGCCGATCAAACGCTTGCGCGTCGTATGAATACCGAACTTACCGAGATCAGTGCATATCCATTTACGCCCCAA
This sequence comes from Alphaproteobacteria bacterium, assembly GCA_018000295.1. Taxonomy (GTDB): domain Bacteria; phylum Pseudomonadota; class Alphaproteobacteria; order Micavibrionales; family Micavibrionaceae; genus JAGNKE01. Next base: position 51,782 of record JAGNKE010000006.1, read on the forward strand.
CTTCTCAGCCACGGCCGCAGTTGTGCCGGAACCAACGAAAAAGTCTGCAACCAGATCATCCTCATTACTGCTGGCCTTGATGATACGTTCAAGAAGGGCTTCTGGCTTCTGAGTTGCATATCCTTGTGACTCACGCGCTTGAGAGTTGATCGGAGAAATATCAGTCCAAAGGTTTTGTGCAATTTGCCCTGGAACTTCGTCAAGATAACGCTTCAGGCGAATTCGCCCGTTCTTGTCCTCAGGGAAATACAGCCGACCTTGCTGATCGAGTTCCTGCATCTTTTCAAGGGAGATTTTCCACCCGTTGCGATGAGGCCTATATCCCTTGTACTCATAGCAAAGGTTTGGACGAAAGCCAGGATTCACCAAATCGGAAGTCGTGTAGTGCCGTCCATCCGGGTCCTTTGAAGCGAAGTGCGATTCGATATAGTCCTTATCAAACGGCACATGCTGTGGGTTCCATGTCCAGCTTTCGCGCGAACGCGAATAGAAGTAGATCGACTCCCATATTTCTCCGTAACTTCGGCTTACATTGCCGTGGGATGATGTTCGCTTCCACGCTATTTCCGTGCGAAGGCAGTCTGATCCAAATATCTCGTCCAGAACAACTCGAATGAAGTTACCGACGTCCGGTTCAATGTGGACATAAATGGAACCGTCCTCTGCCAATAAGTCCTTCATCAGGATAAGGCGCTCATAGAGCATTGAAATGAAGCTATCTGCTCCGCGTCCCCATGTGTCGCGGTAAGCGATTTGCTCCAGAAGATTCGCTTCCTTGTGAAAAGTCTCACCGCCAATCTCGATATCCATACTGAAATCCGCGCCGACATCAAATGGCGGGTCGATGTAGATCAGCTTGAGTCCACCCGCATCTTCGATCTGTTGCCGCAGCGCACCGGATTTGAGCGAGGACAGGATCAGTTTGTTGTCACCCCAGATCAGCTTGTTTGTCCAACCCTTCCGTTGCCGACCGCGACTATCAAACAGGTCTTCCTGCGTTTTCGTTTCGGCGCGCGGCTCGTCGATGTGTTCAAGCGTTTGAAACGGCAGGACCGTCGTGCATACGTCACGCGTCTTGCCGTTCCAGACAAGTTCGACTTCGCTCTTGTCGTCGAACAGGATGAAGCGGTATTTCTCGGGCAACGCCTTGCCCTGCTGAATGAGCGTCACCAAGTCGCGCTGCTCAGCCTCACTCAGTTCATAGGATTTCTTGTCGGAACGCGCCATCGTCAGCTCTCCTGATACTCGCGGAATGCGCTGGCCAGTCCCGCGAACGATGACGGCTTGTGCTTCTTGAAGCCTTCCTGATCGACGTAAACGAAGTGGTAGCTCGGCCCTCCATCGTCTTTGGTTGCTTCCGTCGCGTCCTCGCACCATTGGCGCAGGCGCGCCATCTTCTGCGGCACGTCGATCTCTTCTCGGCCTTTGGTTTCAACGACCCAGACTTTGCCGTCTGTCGTGCGCACGATAAAGTCCGGCGTATACGTCGATAGTTCACCGTTGGCTTTGACGAACTCGATCTTGAACCCAACAGCCATATAGTTCTTGCCGAATGCCTGCACGTCCGGCGCAGATTCAAGGAAGGCCGCGAAGTCCAGTTCCAGTGTGTCGGCACCGACTTCGCCGACAATGCGGTTGAAGACCGATTTCTTTGCGGGCAGGAATCCGCGCGGCTCCGTGCGGAAGGGCCGCGTGTCGCGCAGCCGGATGTGTCCGTCGATGCGGGAGCTGCCGCCCTCGTAGATCGTCAATGTGTTGATGGCAGCACGGAAGTGATCGAACAGCACCTTGGCGACTTCAGGTTCTGACAGATTTCTGAGAATGACCGGATCATCGAGATCGACGGTGCTCGTGAACAGATGATCCCGGATGAAAATCTTGACCTTGGGGTAAAGCTGGTCGTAGCCACCGACGAGGCGTAAATCCTTGAGGAGCTGCCGGGCGAAAAACGCGACGACCGAGCGGTAATCGCCCGGACCCGTGCCATCGAGCTGGATCGTGTGATCGACCTCGGAATCGAGCATGGTCTTGAAGACGATCTCGCGCGTTTGTTCCGGCGTGAACGGTTTGACGGGAAGTTTCGGATTGCCGAAATGCTCAGGCTCCAGCTCCGTAAGGTCCTTGAACTCGCGGTTGTAGCGCCGCGTCAGACGCGGCACCGAGATATCGAGATCGTCGATGTTCTTGTCGGGCGACTCTGTATCGACTTCGACGACGATGGAATCCTCGCGCTCACGGCCCCCGGCCCCGCCCATCGGCACGCGATCAAACGTGACGCCTTCATTCTGAATGGACTCGACGAACTCCATGAAAGCGGGCGTGCCCATGACGGAGACGGTCTCGCGCTGATCGCTGCCGAAATACATACGGCGGAGTCCGCGGCCCAATGTCTGCTCCGGGAGAATGTTGCTCTTGGCGGCGTAGGCGCGCAGTCCCACGATGACCGTCACGTTGCGCACGTCCCATCCTTCCTTGAGCATCAGCACGGAAACGATGGCTTTGTGGGGCGACTTCCACGTGTCGATCTCGTTTGATTCCCGGCGTAGCAGCTCCAGCTCATCCTTGCTCTTGCCGGATGCCGCTTCGGAAATCTCGCCGTTGGCCTTGGTGTGAATGACGAGAACCGCGTCTTGCAGTTCTGGGCAAATCTTCTGGAGGTAGGCACCGACCTCATCGCAATTCTTGGTGTCGTCCACCATGACGAAAAGCACGGCTTTCTTTCCGAGCTTTTCGTGTTCGGCGTAGCTCTTGCGCCATTCCTCGACGCCCAGTTGAAGGTAGTCAGCGTACTTTTCCGTGATGATCGGACTCTTGTGCTCGGCCAGCTTCGCCCGGCTCACCGCGTCCGGCAGAACGGGATGCTTCACGACGTTCTGCGCGATGGCTTCCACGAGCGGGTAGTCGCTGACGGTCTGCACGAAGATCGCGCCGTTGTCATGGCGCGGCGTCGCTGTCACGTCCACCTGAATCGTGAGCCGCAAATCTTTTTGCAGTAGCCGGTGATGAATGTCCTGGATGCACTGGAACCAGGCCAGACGGTTGTCGTGAATGTGATGGGCTTCGTCATTGAAGACCGCAAGTTCGTCAATCTCGCGGACGACCTCGCCGAGATCGACGTTGCTGTCGTTGGTTTTGCCGACCGGCTTGTTACCGAACGGCGCAAGGAAATAGTCGCGCAGATCGTCATCTTCGAGCGAAGGCTCAGGGACTTCGCCGAGATAGACGCGGTGAATGTTGGTGAGGAAGATGTTTCCTGTCGGACGGACGATGCGCACGTCGTCCTGGATATGCAGCGCGATCTGAAAATCGTCGCGCCAGTTGTGCCCGGCATGGCCGTTGTCCGGCAAGACCGGATCGTTGAAGAAAATCCGCAGCCCGTCGAAGTCGTGGCGCAGGCGGTCGAGGACGATGATGTTTGGCGCGATCAGCAGGAAGTTACGCGCGAGCGTCGAACCCTCTTCGTAGAGCCTGTGGAAATAGCTCCAGGCCATGAGCAAGGAGAGCACCTTGGTCTTTCCGGCGCCGGTTGCCATCTTGACCACAAAGCGCGGCCAGTCCTCGTCGAACATATTGCTCGACACGGCGCCGGAGGCATCGAAGCGCAGCAAGTCGAACTTGTCGCGCACCCCGCGCACATCGTAAAGCCAGATGACGGTTTCAACGGCTTCGCGCTGCGCGAAGTAGTAGCGGAACTCGCTTTCCGTCCCGTCCGCGCTCTCAACCAGATGCTCGGTCAGGAACCACCAGGTCAGAAGCGCGCGCGACGTGGCTGACGCCCCGGCATAACCCCCGGCCCGCCATTGCGCGACTTCCTCCCGAATGTTGGCGACCAGCGGCGGAAGGAGCTTTTCATAGGCCGTGCTGCGCAGCTCCTCGGCCGCCGGGAACCATCGGTGATCCGGGTTCAGCGTCTCGTAGGGAGAGAGCGGAAAGTTGGGATGCAGCGCCATTAGCGGGTCGTCTCCATAGCTCTACTTCGCCTGCTTCGGGGATTGCTCAGCGACATATCGCTCGGCTGCGTCCCGGACGACCCATGCGACCGATACCTTTTTCAGGCGCGCGATCTCTTCAAGCGCCTGGTAGAGCGCAGTCGGGAACGTCACCGACGCACGGGTTGCAGCGGAAGAAGCGTCTTTGCTAATGGGCTTGCGGGACGGCGAACGCATGGATGATTCTCCCATAATCTGCACCACCTTACACCAACCTGGTGATCGTCCCCAAGACCGCATTTCGGGTCGTCGCGGCGCGAAGTTGCCAAGGAATTTATTCCTCGTCTTCTCCGACAGGGGTGGGTGGGCGGGCCGGGTTTGCACAAGGGGCCATGCCCCTTTGCCGGATGGGGGTGCAGGGGGAGCGCCGAAGGCTCCGCCCTGCTCGATGGGTTCGGGGAGAGCTGAAATCTCCCCGGTCGCGGTCCAGCGGCGAAACGCTGGCGGCATCCAAACCGCGGAGGGTTGGCGCGCATCCAAACCCGCGCAGGGTTGGTCATGGTCCAGGGGCAGGAACGCCCCTCGGTCGATGGGTTCCACAGGGAGCGCGGAAGGCTCCCTTGGTCTCCATGAAGTGGTCAGGGTGTCGGGGCATGAAAGCCCTGACTGGCGGGTGTCGGGGGCCAGTACCCTGACGAGAGATCAACCGGCGATACGGTTGCATGGCGCAGAAGGCTCGATGCCTGATTGCGCCATAGCCGGAGGGGATGCAACGGGGAACGCGCGAGCGGGTTCCCCTTGCCAAGATGTGCGGTGGTACAGACGAAATTTTATTTCGTTTGTACTACACGCACACATCTTGCGGTCATCCTTATCGCCGGGTTCGCCAAAACCGGAACTATGCTGCGGACGCGAAACCAGGGCGCCGCGCCGCTTTCCGGCTCACGGATGACGGCGTCCTCGGACCTCACGGCCCCTCAGACGCAAGAGGCTTCATAACATGGCGCTTGCCGCGTGCCCCCTGCTCCGGCTTTGCCGTGCGCGGGGCGGCAAGCAATCTGGTCTGTGCTGGCAGCGCCTGAAGAGACAAAGGGAACAGGAGAACAAGAAAGCGGAGGATATTGTGGGCCGTCACGTCTGTGCCACGCGCCGTCCGGTGCGGCGGTTTTTTTCTGGCCCTTCCGTCCCGACTCATGCATGGATGGAGGAATGAAGGATCGGAGTGCGAAAAGGAAACCCCGTGCGAACGCCATCGACCGGGTAGTGGCGCAGAACCTGCGGAGCCTGAGGGTCAGGGCGGGCCTGTCGCAAGCCGATCTTGGCGCGGCTGTCGGTATCACTCCTCAGCAGGTCCAGAAGTATGAGAAGGCCAGCAACCGGATGAGCGCGGCGCGGTTGCACCACTTCGCGCACATCCTGGGCTGCGGGGTGGAAGACTTTTTCGAAGGGTGCCCTCCCGAGGACAAGATTCCTAACAAAGGGCTCGGGGCCAGTCCCGACGAGCCGAAGTTCGTCGCGGCGTTGCGGCGGGTCCAAGACCCCGCCACACGCAAGACGCTCCTGCGCTATATCAAGAAGCTTGGCAAAGCCGCATGAACAGGGGACGACCCTGCGGCGCGGATGCCGCAGGGCCGGGAGGCCTGGGTTCACCAGACGTAGGGGGTGCGTTTGTTCGGCGGCAGTGCCTCATCGAGCAGCCGCACGAGATCAGCGGGGAAGAAGGTCCGCGGATCGTCGTAGCCGAAGCGGTAGTCCGCGTTGGCGTAGGGAATCTGCTCGATGCCGTCCTTCAGGATCGAGGTGATGACGGTGTTATGCAGCCCCCACCCCTCGACCGTGACGGTGTAGCCTGCTCCCGTGAGAACGTCCTCGACCTGCCAGGTCTCGATCTGTCCGTCGCCGTCGCCAAAGCCGAATTTGGCAAAGGCTTCGGTCCAGTCCCAGTGCAGCGTTCCGCCGCAGGCGTTGCATTCCGATTTAGCCATGGCGTGAATCCTTTCCATGCTTGCTGTTGCCGGGAAAAGAGCGGCCTATTGGCCGCTCTCCTCCTTCACCGGGAAGACATAGAAGCCGCCCTCGATGATTTGCGTGCCGTAGGGCTTGATGTAGAAACTGCCGTCGCCCCGGTCCCAGGCGACGCCGAGCGTTTCGAAATCGGCGTTCTTGCCGCGCCCTATCTTCTTGCGGACGATGTGGGTGGGGCGGTTCGTGGCCTGCTCTGCGGCGGGCGTGTGGGTGGCGGTGTTTTCGGTTTCTGCGGTCATGATGTTTGCTCCTTTTTGAGGTTTCGCGGGCCGGACCATTCCAGCCGCGTGGCATACAAGCAGCAGACAGGAGAAAGGGCGGGCTCAAAAAGTTTTGTGGGGGACCGTCCAGGGAGACTTGGCCGCCTGCGGCCTTAGTCGAGCGGAGGGGTAAAACTATTTGAACCCGGCCGCCTGTCTGCCAGCATGTCACGCTTCAAGGCTGGCCATCGCGTCCGGGCCGCCCGTCAAAAAGGCAGCAGAGCAAACACCGCAGAAACCAGAGCCACCATCCCGCGCAGCGAACAGGCGACCGCCCCTGCCCCGTTCGTCAACCGCAACAGGCGCGACAGCCTCGCTGCGAATGCCGGATCGCAGACAAGGTGATCAGCGAAGGCACAACAGCACAAGCGCGAAGGGCCACCAAAAGAACAAAGTGCCTCTCCGGCCTCTTATCCGGTGAAGGATCAGGAGAGGCGTTCAGCGTTCGCGGTCCGCCACGGGGCAACGGCAGCACAACGGCGCGCCCCTTCACAAGAGCAGCAACGAAAGTTGGCTTCCAGCGCGGGTTTCCGTTGCGCTGTGTTTCGGTTTGGACGACTCGTGCTTGCAACCCGTTGATCAGGCCCGAATAGCATTGAGATGTATGTTGTCCAACTGTGTGCCATGGCGAATGTGCGTTACATCGTACTCATCATTGAGCAATTCGAGTGCGAAAGAAGACGGGCGCGCTCGGTCAACAATAAGACGAACTTGGTGTCTTGCTCGCGTTAAGGCCACATAGAACAACCGACGCTCTTCAGCGTGGGGATATCCGTCCGGCCTGGCAAGCACGAGATCGAGCAATGGGTCATCCTCAATTTCTGATGGGAACCCGAATTTGTCGGCGGTCAGAGCATCCACGATCACGTAGTCGGCCTCCAGCCCTTTTGATCTATGCACCGTCAAAGGGGTTCGCATCTGGCCGGGCCAGTTCTTTCCGAGGACTTTGAGAGTTGAGGCATCAGGCAGCAAGTGATTGTATCGAGCGAGGACCAAAAGCGACGCACCCTCAAGATCGCGGCCCGCCTTCATTAGGTCAATGACGCCATTCAACGTAGCGGCGTCGGACGGCCTTCCCTCTTCTCGATCAACCCAATGCACGAAGACCTGGGGAGTTTCGCATTCGAGTTCCGTGTTCAGCTTCTTCCTTATCTGGTTCGGGTTCTTCTGAATAAACTCACCACTGACGGACGCGATCTTATCGTTAAAGCGAAAGGTCTGTTCGAGCTTCACGACTGTGGCACGCCCAAAGAACCGTCTGAAGCGGTTCATGATCGATATGTCACTTCCGGCGAAGCGATAGATGGACTGCCAGTCATCGCCGACCGCAAAGAAGCGCAGGTCATTCCGGCTTTTTAGCATCGCTTCCAGAAACCGATACCGGCCCATCGAAATGTCCTGGAACTCATCGACAATGATGTACTTCCAGGGGATCGCGAAGCGTCCGTCCTGGACGTACTCGGTCGCCGAGGAGATCATGTCGTTGAAGTCGATTTCTCGCGGATCTTTTCTCTCCAGCTCCGATTGGTACTTCACGCAGAAGACTTCGAAGAGCTGGGTAAAAGCGACGGCCCGAACGGAATTGGAGGATGCTTTGGCCTTGCGCATCAGCTCCTTTAGAGACATGTGATTGGATTTGAAGTGGGAGAGGAATGTGCCCACGAGCACAGCAAGCTGGGTCGTGTATCCGGCATCCTGGAGAGCCTTAATAATCTCGTCCTGTGAGCGTGGCGCGTATTTCACTCCCGCATCCCGAAGGCGCTTGTTTAGTTGCGTTGTCAGAATGCCCTCCGACTTCTCCCAGCTATAGGTTTCCAGGAGCTTCGTCCTATTCTGCGCGTGGACGCGACGCTTCCACTCCATCTCTTCGTGGTACTTCTGTCGGTCGATGTAAGGCGCAGTGCCACCATCCCTGCCGACCCCGAAATGCTCTAACCAGATGTCGAAGTCGGGCAAATAGAAATCCGGTTGATAGCGCGCGGACACACGCGGATATCGCTTTTCGTATTCGAACCGGACACCGTTGTAGAAGAGGATGTTGGCAATGTCGAGTTCGGCAAAGCTCTTCACTAAATCGCCGGACAGGGCGCGGAGTTCAACGGTGCGCGTGTACGCCTCGTATTCCGCAAGCGACGCGAACTCTGATTCTGCTCTATATTCTTTGAGGTGTCCGAGGACGAAGCTGCGAGTCCTCTTCCAGGTTTCCTTATCAGCCTTCAGCTCACCGATGGCGAAATCAAGGAAGCCGCTGAAGTGATGCCGATCCGTCGCCAGCCTAGACAGCGTTGGTACTTTCGGCTCGACCGTTCCAACAATCCGGTTTCCCAGCGCGTGAAACGTCGATGCCTGAACCTCTACACCAAGACGGCTTCTGCATCGGGCCTCCAGCTCCTTCGCCGCATCCGCGTTGAACGCAAGCAGCAGGATGTCCTCCGGCTTGCACTTGCCGCTTTCAATGAGATAACCCGCTTTTGCAACTATTACTGATGTCTTGCCGGTGCCAGCGCCTGCTACGACCAGGTTTCGGCGCTCATCAAGGATAACGGCGCGCCGCTGAAGGTGCGTAAGCGGTTTGCTTTCGACGGTATCGAAAAACTTCCTGTGCTTCCTCAGTACGCGCTTCTGATGCAACCAAAACAGTGTGCTTCTGATATTGAATTGCGACTGAATGAAATTCCGCAGGTCTTCTTCTATAAACATTAGTCCCTCGCGCAGGCACCCCGACCTACGTTCTTGGTGAAGACAGTCAGCGTTTTCCTGCTCGTACGCACCGCTGCGCATTTAATGCTTTAGCAGATTTCTGCGGGTGAGAGAAGTCACCCCGAGAAGAAGTTCAGCTCAAGGGCGAGGCCAAAGCAAGACCGACAGTCGGTGACATTGTCGCCCACGCCGTTCACGCACCTTCGCAGGGGCAGCAACGAAAGTTGGCTTCCAGCGCGGGTTTCCGAGGAGTTATTAACGAAGCATTAAGAAGATTCAGATTTAATGGAAAGTAGATCCCCTTTTCTATAGCCACGGAACGGCGAATATTCCCAAGGGGCTCACACGGGGAAGACCGTTCCACAAGAAGAACGGTGGGCGAAAGCCATGACAGACTTCACCATGAGTATCAAGCCGGAGTTCGACGCGCAGGTCACAGCCGCGTTGATGATCCAGAGCAACGCGCTGATCCCGATCAAACTTGCCGCGCGTCTGTGCGGCATCTCGCGCCAGGAGATTGACCGCCGCGTGCACAACGGAACCTTCCCCAAGCCGCACAAGCTTTCGGGCAAACGGAGTTCGATGCGCAAGGCGTTCTATCTGCGCGACATCCATGACTGGATTCGCGACCCGAAGGGATACCGTCGCGTCGAGGGAGAACAATCCACAGGAAGTTTCGCGGACAGCGACGGCCTCGAACATCTCGAATGATGATTGAGTAGCCCAGTGAGTAGCCCGAAGGTTTCCGCTAATCCTCGCCGTTTTCGCGCACCCATCTAACACACTGAGATAACTTGCGAAAACTGGCGATCCCGGCAGGACTTGAACCTGCAACCTACTGCTTAGAAGGCAGTTGCTCTATCCGTTGAGCTACGGGATCATGCACGGAAACGGACACTACCACCCTACCACAAAAAAGCAAGGTTTTCCGCCCCGAAAATCAAGCCTTCTCGGTCTTCTCCGGCGGCTCGTACTTGAAATTATCCCCGTAATTGCGCGGCACGATGCGCCGCTCCTGCGGCTTCTGAAGCGTGTAATCCCACCCTTTGTCCTCCGCGAAGCTGATCGCCGCCTCCATGGTGGTAAACTTAAGCCGCACCTGATTGAGCGTATCGCCCGATGCCGTCCAGCCCATCAGCGCCTCGGGCCGCCGCACACTCGTCGTTTCGTATTCAATCACCCACTCATCGGTATTGCCGCGGCCTGACTGCATGGTGTTTTTCGCGGGCTTGAAGATTTTGACGTGCATGAAAAAGTTCTCCTGAAAAGAAAATAACGCAGCGCCGCAAACCTTACCAGCGGTAAATACGCCGCCCGATCAGCGCCGCCAGCAACCCGAACAGGAAATACGGCAGCGTATGGATAATCAGGATATGCCCGATATCCTCGGAGACGCAGACGAGCCGCAGGCCGAGATACCCCAGTCCCCCAACGGCCAGCGACACCATGAAGGCCAGCAGATCCGGGTGCGTGGTCTTCCCCTTCATGGAGATCAGAAAAATCGTAAAGGCCGGGATCAGGCCGTACAGCAGCGAACTTTTATAGCAAAAACACCACTGAATCTCCGGCATGACAAAACCGTTCAGCCCGACCCGAAGTCCCAAAAGCAAGACCAGCGCACCAAACAGCGTAAACGGCACGGCCACCATCCAATTCTGCCCGCGCATATCGGGCACACACAACCACATGGCACAAAAAGCCGCAGAAACCGACATCGCCGCCACCAGCGACAGCTCAAACACAAAATCAACAGACTTCATCTGCGTGGCGATATCGAACCGGAATCCTTGCATATAGACCGCGCCGATCACATACAGGAACGCGAAAAGCACCCACGGCCCCACACGCCAGAAGGGATGACGCATTTTGCAGCACGGCTTCAGCTCAGCGCACAGCGAGTCAATCAGCGCATCGGTGTTTTGTTCAGGCTTGTCCTCGCTCATCCCAGTCGGTCCTTCAGTTTGTTCATCGTGCGGTGCGCCGAAACCTTGACCGCCGAAACGCTCATCCCCATCTGTTCCGCCACTTCCTGCGCGCTGTAACCGTGAATTTTGATCAGCTCGAAGACTTTTCGCTGCTTGTCGGGAAGATCGGCCAGCGCCGCCTCAATATCCTTCAATTCGCCCGAAAGCGCCGGATTCGTTACATGTTGGGAGAGAAATTCACCATCTTCAAGCCCCACGGACTTATTCCCCCGGTTCTTGTAATATTTCCGCAGCAAATCGGTGCGCCGGAACTGGATAATCGCCATGAGCCAGGGGCGGAATGGCCGATCCTCGCTATAGGTGGAAAGAGATTTATGCACGGAGACCAGAACGTCCTGCACCAGATCCTCGACCCAGTCAGGATTGGCGAGGGTTCCCGCCGCCACGCCCTTGATAAACGGGATGATGTCGCGCAAAAGCTCAGCGTAAGCTCGCGCATCGCCTTTCTGCGCCCGAACCGCCAAGTCCTTCCAGACCTCGCCGCGGGATATGTCTCTATTGTCATTCGAAAGGGCCAAAACGCAGCCTTTCTGTCCGCAAAAGCCTAAAACCGGAAATGGTCGGAGCGGAGGGATTCGAACCCCCGGCCCTCTGTTCCCAAAACAGATGCGCTACCAGGCTGCGCTACGCTCCGACATCCGGTGAATAGGGGTTTTACACGCTGCGGACGGAATCGGCAAGGCAAAAGGGGTTAAAACGGGCTTTTCTGCTCAGGGCGTCATGTTGCCGAGGATTTCATGTTTCACGCTGTCCCCGATCATAATCCCGTTTTTCTGCGCCTCTCCGCCATTAATCTCAAGGACAGCCTTAACAGGCGCGAGCGATGGAATTTGAGTCAGGTCGTGCGGCTTGGTCATCGGGTGAATATGCTTGATCACCCCGTCCGCCCCGATGAAAATCATATCCAGCGGGATCAGGGTGTTTTTCATCCAGAAATTCACTTCCCGCTCGGGATCGACATAGAAAATCATCCCGTGATTGGCGGGCATCTCCTTACGGAACATCAGCCCCATATTGATCTCCTCGGGCGTACGGGCAACCTCCGCGGTATAGGTCAGAAACGAACCGTCACTTTTAACGACCTGCAGGGGCGTAGACGGAAGGCTCTGCGGCTTGACCTCCACCATAAGGCTCAGCGCGATCACGGTAACGAACCCCGCCGCCATCAGAACCAGAAGCCCGTAATTCTTGATAAATTTCAGCATTGCTGACCCCTCGCCCTCAGACGTCATTCCGCACCATCCTCGGTTTTCTCAAGAAGCTCGAGCATGGACGTATAACTGATCATCCCCAGAAGCCTGTTCTGGTCGTCGATAACCGCCAGTGGTCCCCCATGATTGGTCAACAGGCTGACCCCCTCCCACAGCGGCTCTTCAGGCCCCACGGTCTGAACCTTCCGGTCCAAGACCTCGGTCACCATGAGGGGCTTCACATTGGCTAGGCGCCGGGCCACACCGGGCGCCGCCCCGACCTTGATGTCGATTTTTATTCCATCAGCCATCGCCACCGAAACCGGCACAAGGTTACGCATCAATCCCTTGAAAGAGAAAAGCCCCAGAAGATGACCCTGCTCGTCAACAACGGGCGCAGAATTCACTTTTCCTTGTTTAAGTTTATTGATCGCACTCTCAACATCATCGTCGGGAGATATCCGTAAGGTATTTTTTTCGATCGCAACATGGCACGGCATGAGACATTACTCCTGTGAAATCTCCGAGTCCCCATTATCCAAATCGCCGGAGGGGATGCCAGATAAAAATTCGAGAACATATTTTTGCAAGCCGTTGCGGTGCAGATTATTATGGTCCCCGCCCGGTATTTTAATATATTTCTTCGGCTCCCCGGCCATTTCAAACAGCTTCTGCCCCTGTTGAAAGGGAATGATCTCATCACGGTCGCCGTTAACCACCAGAAGTGGAGCGCGGACATCCCTGATTTTTTCGCTGTTCATGAATCGGTCCTTGAGCAGAAAATCAACCGGAACGAAGGGATAATAAAGCCGCCCCAAATCCACGAGGCTCGTAAACGGAACCTCAAGCACAAGCGCAAAAGGGCTCCGCCCCTCTCTGGAAAGACTTGCGGCAAGCTCAACCGCCACGCCCCCACCGATGGACTCCCCATAAAGAACGATGCCTGAAGGCGCAAGCGCCTGCCGATCCTCAAGCCACTTGATGTAAGATAGAGCATCGAGATAAAACCCCTGCTCCGAAATATCACCCGGATTCCCGCCGAACCCTCGGTATTCCGCCAGTAAAACGCCGTACCCGGCGTCAAGATACTCATTCACCTTTTGCTGCCGTAAAAAGATATTCGCCGCGTTGCCATGAAAAAAAACGATAACAGGCTTGGACTGCTGCGGCGGAAAATACCACCCCTGCAGATCCAAGCCATCCTGTGTTGTAACATTGGCAATGACTGTACCCTCAGGGGCTACCGGACGGGTCTTGTCGGGAAAATAGATCATCTTCCTCTGCATGAAAAAGAGCAAAACGACGAAAAGAACATAGACCGTTACGGCGATCTTCGAATAATACCATGCCTTTGAAAGAAAACTCTGCCCCATGAAAATCCTTTCGTCCTAGCCCTTCATCCCTATGCTGTGAGATTTTAAATATCGTCGAAACAAGCGATAACGATTTACTCCTCTGCAGCCTCTGATCCCTTATTGTCCATGTCACTTGAAGGTATGTTCTCTAAAAAATCGAGAACATACTTCTGCAACCCCCTGAAATGAAGTCCGTTATGATCACCCTCGGGAATCATGATATAGGTTTTGGGCTCCTGAGCCAGATCATAAAGGGTCCGACCGTCTGTATAAGGAATAAACTCGTCCTTCTCCCCGTTAATAACCAGTAAGGGGACTCTAACAGAGACCATCTTCTCAGTATTCATAAAGCGGTCAAGGAGAAGCCAGTCGACAGGAACATAAAAATGACGGCGCCGCGACATTTGAAGTAGACTCAGAAAAGGCGCCTCAAGAACGACTGCATATGGGTGCATTGACCGCTCGTCATACTGTTTGGCCATCTCAAGCACAACCCCGCTACCGATGGACTCGCCATACAAAACCATCTCCGAGAATGGAACGTCCTTTTCCTCTATCAACCAATCGATGAAAGCATGGGCATCAAGATAAAACCCTGCCTCAGAAGGATGACCCGGATTCCCTCCATATCCTCGGTATTCTGTCAGAAGAACACCATAGCCTTTATCCAGATAGCGGTTGATTTTAATCATATGATCTTTCATTCCCACGGCATTGCCATGAAAATAAACAATGGTCTGAAGATTATTTCGGGGAGGAAAAAACCAGCCCTGTAGTTCGAGTGCGTCCTTAGTATGTACAACGGCAATTTCAGCCACCGCAGGTGCCACAGGGCGTTTTTTATCGGGCAAGTAAATCATCTTGCGCTGCATGAAATACCATGTCGCGAGAAGACAGAGATAAAAAATGACGGCGACTTTCATCAAGCGTAGGAAACTTTTAAAAAGAAAGGCCCACATATGGTACGCCCCCTACCCCTTCATCCCCGTCCGATACATTTTGGCATAAAGCCCTTCCGCTTGCAGCAAACTCTCATGCGTCCCCCGCTCGACGATCTCCCCGCGGTCCAGAACCACGATCTGATCCGCCGCCTGAACCGTTGTGAGCCTGTGTGCGATCACAAGAGTCGTCCGCCCCTTCTCCAAGGCCTGCAGCGCCTTCTGCACAAGTTTTTCCGACTCATTATCGAGCGCGGAGGTCGCTTCATCGAGAAGCAAAATCGGTGCATCCTTCAAAATGGCCCGTGCAATCGCGATCCGCTGACGCTGCCCGCCGGAGAGCTTGACCCCGTCCTCGCCGACCACAGTCTGGTAGGCGTTCGGAAAGCCGATAATGAACTCATGCGCCGCAGCAGCCTCCGCCGCCGCGAAGATCTCCTGCTCCGTGGCCTCGGGCTTCCCGTACCGTATATTTTGGTAAACCGTGTCGTTAAAAATGGTGATGTCCTGCGAGACAAGCGCGATATGCCGCCGCAGACTGGCAAGCGTCACCTCTCGGCTGTCCGTCCCGTCGATACGGATGCACCCGCCCGAAACATCGTAAAACCGCGGAATGAGATTGATGATCGTGCTTTTCCCGCCGCCCGATGGCCCGACCAGCGCGGTAACCTTCCCCGGCTTGGCCGTGAAGCTCACCCCGCGCAAAGCCGCCTCACCCTCCCCTTCATAGGTAAAAGTGACATTTTCGAAAAGGATTTCAGGCGCGGAGACTTTAAGATCGGGCGCATCCAAACGTGAGCCAATCAGGGGCTTGAGGTCCATCATCTCAAACACACGGTCCGCCGCGCCCAACCCCATCTGGAGATTGCCATTCAGCCGCGCCAGTTTTTTCATCGGCTCATAGGCCAGAGTAAAAGCAGCAAGAAAAGAGGCCAGCCCGCCCGCCGTCGTCGCCCCCGCCAGAACCTGATACCCGCCATAAACAATAATGAGCGAAAAAATAAGTCCCAGGATGGTCTCATTGACCGGAGTCGTCAGGTTGCGGATATGAACGGATTTGATATTGAGGTCGCGAACATTGGCAATCGCCCCGCCGATCTTGTCTTTCTCATGCTCCTCCATCCCGTACGCCTTGACCATACGTACACCCTGAAAACTCTGGGAGAGCAAATCGGAGAGCGAAGCCATTTGATCCTGAATGGACCCCGACACCCCCCGCAAGCGCTTACCGATCTTGACAAGAAAGATGGAAACGAACGGAACCACCAGACACGCGGCCAAAGTAAGTTTCCAGTCCTGATACAGCATCAGCATAAAAAGAAACAAAAGCGTAAACGCGCTCTTCCCGAACCCCGTCATCGTCTCGACCAGCGCCATCCGCATGACATTGACATCGTTCACCACCCGCGAAATCAACTGCCCGCTGGGATTGGCATGAAAAAACGCCAGATCGAGTGTAACAAAATGATTAAACAAATCGCGCTGGATGTCCGCCACGATCCCCTGCCCGATCCTGTTCATCGAGAGAGTATGCAGATAGGTCGTCACCCCCCGCACAAGAAAAGTGGCAAAAACTCCTAGAGAAACAGGGAGAATAAGTTCCTTCTTTTGCCCGTAGAGAACATCGTCGAGGACAGGCTGCATGAGCTGCGCCAGAACCGCCGTCATCGCCGCAGAAACTGCCATGAGCAGAAGGGCGACAATCAGCTGTGAGGTATAAGGGTGCACATAGACCGCCGCGACCTTGCGGGCGGTGTGGGCAGATTTCCCTTTGCTTTCCGGATGATGTGGCGATGCAGCAGGCTTCATGGTACCTCTGGGCTCTCACCGTATGCTATAATGAAAGGTGAGAAAAGCAAATTTCCAGTGTGTGTGAGGAAAGGGTTGTACTGAGTGTGACTGAATTTAGCCCGCAGAACGGACAAACAGGAATCGGTTTGGCGCTGGGCGGCGGTATGGCAAGAGGTTTTGCCCATATCGGCGTACTCAAGGCTTTGAATCGAAATGGAATTTACCCCACATTAATCACCGGCACCTCCATCGGCGCCGTGGTCGGCTGCTGCTACCTTGCTGGAAAAATGCAGGAGTTGGAGGAATGGGCGCTCTCCCTGACGCGCTATAAAATCCTCGGCTATCTCGACTTTCGCGTCCGTAGCGCCAGCCTGATCGGCGGCAGCCGCTTAAGAACCATGCTGGAAACGCATTTCAAGGACATGACCTTCGCGGACCTGCCCTACCCGCTCATCTGTATCGCCACTGATTTGGCCACCGGCCACGAAATCTGGTTGAGAAAGGGAAATCTTCTCGAAGCCATGATCGCCTCCTTCGCCCTGCCCGGAGTCTTCCCCCCGGTGAAATACGAAAACCGCTTTCTGGTAGACGGTGCGTTGGTGAACCCCTGCCCCGTCTCCCCATGCCAGGCGATGGGCGCCCGCATGACCATCGCGGTGGATTTGAACGCCGACCTGATCGGCAAGGCCACAAAGCCCGGCACTTCATACCAGACCGTCACAGGCTTCGATGTCTTCAACAGCGACCATGTCTCACCTGAAAAGACAAAGGATTTGAACGCCTCCTCGATCAGCCGCCGCCTCTTCCGGCGGGAGGAAAACAACCCCAGCCTCTTCGGTGTCATGGTCTCGGCCCTGAGTATCCTTCAGGACCGCCTCACCCGCTCACGCCTCGCCGGAGAACCGCCGGACGTGCATATCCGCCCCGCTGCCGGACATATTGGCCTGCTGGAGTTCGAAAAAGCCAAGGAGCTGATCCGGCTTGGCGAGGAATCAGCCGAACGCGCCATTCCAGAAATCATGGCGGCCAAACATCTTTTTCTTCAGAACTGATCCTAGGCCACCTTCATACCCGCAACCTTGGGCGTGTCAGGATTTTCAGCAGGAGCCCGAACGGACGTCTCAGCAAACACGGCATCGTTGCTGGCAACCGCCACCTGAGCTTGAGCCGGATCGGCAATGCTGGCGAAAAACTCCGGTGCCGTTACCCCGCCGATGGTCAGCTTCGGCGTGGTGCCATTCTCCAGATCGACGCTGGCCAGCGCCCCGGACGGAACCGGCGGCGTAATGCCATCCACCTGCCGCCGGAACGCCTCGATATAGGCCTTCACATGGTCTTCCATATCGGGTGATACGCCCGGCCCACGAAATTCACCCCGATCAAGCGCCCGCTCGACGGTGCGGATAAAACGGCCGGGATTATACTCCACCATCCGCAGTGCGTTTCGCTGGCTGCCCAGACCGTGCTCGTTGGAAACGGCATCCAGGATGGCGGCGCCCATATTCCGGGCCGCAAACATATAATCATTCGTAATACCATTGACATTGCCAGCAATCAGGGCAACCCCCGTCGCATGTGTGGCATCAGCAGAGTGAACGGCACTCAAAACACGATAGTCCATCAAAGCCTGGGCAACATCGTTGTGACCGTTGGCTCTCAGCCACTGAAGCGACTGCAAATCAGCGCGGGCCTCCTCAATGATAGTGTCCCTGAGAGCCGGAGCGTTCACGGTATCACGGTTTCCATGCTCGCCTTCATGCTCACCGGCCAAGCGGTCCCAGATGGCAGTTGTGCCCGGCACCGCTTTAAGACGTCCGGCTCTGATACCTGAGGTAATGCTGGCTAGCTCGTTTTTGCTGTCAGCATTTGCGCCCTGAGTATTCACAAGTACAACACTGGCCTGCAGATTTGTGATTTGAAAGCTTGTAGTGCCCGCAGGAGACCTCAAGGCGTTATCAATAATGCCGTCAAGCTGCGCGTTAGTCATCGATCTGCCGAGATTAGCCAGATGGCCGTTCAGCGCCCCTCGGATAAAATCTCTGTTGGCTGCGCTGTGCGTGTCTTTAGCATCCAGCCGTCTTGGATCAATCTCAACCGACCCTGGCACATTGACTGACCGCCGCTCGACCGACGGAGAAGAGGTCAGAGCATTGTCGATGACCGCATCCACCTCAACATCCGAAACAGTGGTCCTGAGACCAGTGAGGCCGAACAAAAGCTCTTCCCGGACATAATCCCTGTTCGCAGTTCCGTGTATGTCTCGATGATTCAGCTGTTTCGGATCGATGAAAATATAGGCAAAAACATTATTTGCAGCTTGATTAACACCATTAATGAAATCAATATCACCCATTTTATTCCCCCGTATGAAATTAAAAATAAAACTTTCTTATTGCTGTAAACTGTAAACAATCGATCATCCTGAGTCAAATAAGCACAAGCTAATAATACGCCAGTATGCAATATGGCGAAAAAAAGGTTGAATAAAATCGAAAATAATTACCGCTTATTCCGCTTCTTGTGCTTGCGGTCCGGCAGCGAACGTCCCCAGACAAGACTGTCGAGGAGATATTTCGGCCGCACGTTATTATACTGGCGAATCAGGATATCCAGCGCCTTGTCAACATCGCCCAGAGAACGGCAGTTGCGGAAAGCCGGTTTGTGAATGCCCTGCTTGACAAGGCAGGTATCGATATTCACCAGATGCCCGCCGAGAATATCGTGCGCCATCGTATCGCCGATCATCACCGTCTGCCCGGGATAGATATCGTTCTGTTGCAACACGCGAATACAATGCTGGAAAATCGGCTGGTGCGGCTTGCCGATATAATGCACGACCCCGCCGAAATCCTTGTATCGCGCCGCCAGCGTTCCCGGCCCCATGATATTCTGGCTGCCCATCACACCCAGACTGTCCGGGTTGGCGCAGATCGCCTTGAGTTCGTACCGCGCCGCTTCGCGCAACAGCGGCTCGTAATCCTCGACGGTCATGTCAGGAGAGTCCGCGCCGCTGATAAGGATAAAGCTGGCATCCTTGGGGTTTTTCACAACCTCGACGTCAAGCCCCTCGACGATCGAACGGTCCCCGCCGCGGCTGATGATCACACACTTTTTGCCGATGCCCTTGAAGTACCCGTCATCCTGATCGTGCAACCCCTGCCAGGTGACTTCGCCAGAGGTGATAATCGAATTATAGAGATTGGGCGGAATCCCGAGACTCTCAAGACGCTCCTGGTTCACATCGGCCCGTTTGCCGGAATTGGAAAGGATGATAACATATTTCTTGCGGCGCTGAAGCTCGCGCAGGCACTCGACCACACCTTCATAAGGAGTTTCCCCGTTATGAAGCACACCCCACTGGTCGATAATGAAACCGACATAGCTGTCGGAAATATCCGACAGCCCGACACAGAATTTCGTGTTCACGATACTGTTGGTAATCAACAAGGATTAAACCCTCTTCACCCGGATTATACTGACAGCCGCTGACGCATTATGAGCGGTATCCACAGACTAATCAACAATGATTTATAAAATCTGAATCAGCCCGAATTCTTAACCTGCAATAAATATTCCTTAAGATCGCGCTTAATTTCAGGGGCAAGAATAAACAAGCCGAGGATATTAGGGAAAGCCATGGACATCATGGCCGCATCGGTGAAATTGATCAGGTTACTGAGTTCCGCAGACGTTCCCACCACAGTACACAAAAGGTAAAACACCTTGAAAACCGTTTCTACCCAGTCCTTCTCCCCGAAAACATAGCGCACACAGACCGCCCCGCAATAATACCACGAGATCATGGTTGAGTAGGCAAACAGAACGACCGTAATGGTCAGAACATAGGGAAACCACGAGATGCCGTCGGAAAAGGCGCGGGAAGTCAGTTCAACGCCTTCCATTCCGCCACCCTCGGTATAAACACCCGTAATAACGATCACCAGCGCTGTAATGTTACAGATGATGATGGTGTCGATAAACGGCCCGAGCATAGCTACGATCCCGGTCCCGACCGGGCCGTCCGTATTGGTGGTGGATTGAACGATGGCCGCCGACCCCAACCCCGCCTCATTGGAAAACGCGGCCCGTTGCACCCCGATCAGAAGTCCCCCAAGCAAAGCGCCAAATCCTGCCTTCAACGAAAATGCGCTGGTGACGATAGTAATAAGAGAAGGGATAAGATTATCGATATGCATCGCAATAATCACAAATCCGGCGATGAAATAAATGATCCCCATCACGGGAACGAGCTTCGAGGCCACGGCAGCAATGGACTTAAGACCGCCGATAATCACCGCACCGGTGAAAAAAGCCAGAACCACCCCGAACGCCCATCCGTAGCCGACAAACATACTGGCATCACCGCCCGTAGCGACAAGAATCTGCTTATAGGTCTGATTAGCCTGATACATATTCCCGCCGCCGATCGTGCCGATAATACAGCACAAGGCGAAAAAGACCGCAAAGAACGTCCCGACGGAAGGCATCCCCCGTGCCTCAAACGCGGCCTTCAGGTAATACATCGGCCCGCCGGATATCCTCGTGGGATGATCGGGATCGGGGCGTTGACGGTATTTGACCCCCAGCATCACTTCCGCAAATTTCGAGGACATCCCGAAAAAACCCATCAGCGTCATCCAGAACGCCGCCCCCGGACCGCCTGTGGAAATCGCCACCGCCACCCCTGCGATATTTCCAAGGCCGACCGTACCCGAAAGCGAGGCCATCAAGGCCTGATACTGACTGATCTCCCCGTCGCCGGAGACCCGACTCCCCTCCCCGAACAGCATCTTAATCGAACGCCCGAAATAACGGATACTGATGAAACCGAGATAAAAAGTGAAAAACACCGCCACCGCCGCCAGCCAGATCAAAATGAACTTGAGTTGCAGACAAGCATCGAACGGCAGAGAGAGATAGGGTTTGAGAACCTGAAGCCCCTTCCAGGTTTCGGGATAGATATTCATCTCCTCGGCCTTGCATTGCCCGAGATAAATCCCCCAGAAGACGAGATCGGATGAGGTCTCCATCAGCGGCTGGAAAAACCCGTCGATGGTTTTGTCTATTCCCGGAGCGGTAGGAGCAAGATCGGCAGACATCGGATAAACCCTGTTCGAAAATTATTCTTAAAGACAAGAAGTAAGCAATATTATGCTGATAGAAAGAGTAAATCGTTTTAAAGGAAAAGAAAACAGGGGTTGTAAAACAACCCCTGTGACAATCGCTCTCAAAGATAGAAAAAGATCAACTCTCCTTACAAACCGGATGCGAAACCGGATGGGACGGATAGATCGTCGCCGCCCATTTGCGGATGCCGTCACGGTCCATCTTCGTGGCTTTTTCAATCCGGGGCGCATAGCTGCGGCAGAAAATATCGGGGCGCATCTCGGCGGCATCGTTGGAAATCTTGTTGGCGAAATCGGTCCGCATCGTGTTCAGCGTCGCCTCAGGATTCTTGTCGCCGTTCTTCTTGAGGTATTGCATGATGATCTTTTCATAGGTGGCAAACAGATCGGCGTGCTTCTGCGTGAATTTGCGGTGTTCAAGATAAAGATTATTGCCGTTTGCGCTCGCCATATGCTGGCAGTTCAGGCCGATGACCATCAACTCGCTGTGAATCCGGATGCCCTGCTCCGCCTCGGCCTCCTGCTTGGAATAACAGGCTTCGGCCCATGAAGGCGCCGTCGTCAGAATGATAATCATCAGAATAGTCGTAAAAAGTCTCATCTCACATCCCTAATATAAAGTAGTGTTGTTACGTCAATACTGGCGTCAGCAGCGGCTTACCCTCGAAGAATGCATTCAAGTTCTCTACTACAAGTCGCCCCATAAGGGAACGGGTTTCGCGTGTAGCAGACCCCACATGCGGGGATAAAACCACCTGATCCATCTTCAATAAAGCCGAAGGAACATCCGGCTCGTTAGCAAACACATCCAACCCCGCCCCGGCGATCTCCCCCGCCTCCAGGGCAGCGATCAGATCATCCTCCTTAACCACCGACCCGCGGGCGATATTAATCAAATATCCCTGCGGCCCAATCGCCCGGAGAACCTCCCGGTCCACCGTATGCCGCGTCTCCGGTCCGCCCGAACAGGCAAGGATCAGAAAATCGCAAGCCTCGGCCAGCGCAGTTAATTTACCATAATAGTCGTAGGGTATATCACTTTTCGGGGAACGGCTGCAATATTTTATTTTCATATTATGTGCAGCAGCTCGCCGCGCAATCGCCTGCCCGATTTTCCCCATACCGTAAATCCCCGCAACCTTGCCGGAAAGGCTTGTGGACAGCGGAAATCCGCCCTTCATCCACTCGCCTTCCCGCACAAAGCGGTCGCCCGCAATCCCCCGCCGTGCCACATTCAAAAGCAGCTGCATGGCCAGATCCGCCGTATCGTCGGTCAGAACATCCGGTGTATTCGTCACGGCAATCCCGCGCTCTTTGGCAGCCTTCAGGTCAATATTGTCATACCCCGCCCCGAACTGCCCGATAATCCTGAGGTTAGGCAACCGCGCCATCAGGTCTCCTTTGACCCCCTCGCAGTCATAGGTCGAGAGAATTGCGGAAACCCCGGCCCCCTGCTTCGCCAGAACGTCCTCCCGCTCAGCCTGTTCCCAAAACGGGATGACATTATAAAGTACGCCAAGCAGCTTCATCTCATCCGGCAGGATGGCCTTAAGGACAAGGACCGTGGGCTTCATTTTCGATCTTCTTTCCAGACGCTGCGCCAAATCCCAAAACGCTTGCGTCCAAGGGCAGGCCTATGGTTTATGACAGTATTGTGAATTTTGTATATGAAGGCCCGCGCAAAAACAACATGACAAACACGCAAAAGAAAAAGCTGTTTATCAAGACCTGGGGCTGTCAGATGAACGTCTACGACAGCAAGCGCATGGCCGACATCCTCTCCCCGCTCGGCTATCAGGAAACGGACGCCCCCGAGCAGGCGGACATGATGATCCTCAACACCTGCCACATCCGCGAAAAGGCGACCGATAAAGTCTTCTCAGAACTCGGCCGCCTCCGCGAACATAAAGAGGCACGCGAAAAAAACGGCGGCAAGGTCATGATCGCAGTCGCAGGATGCGTCGCGCAGGCGGAAGGAAACTTCATCCTCGAACGCGCCCCCTACGTCGATATGGTTTTCGGCCCGCAATCCTATCACGAACTGCCTGAAATGGTCCTGAAGGCCAACGGCAACGAACGCGTGGTGAACACAGATTTCCCCAGCATTTCCAAATTCGACCTTCTTCCCGACGAACATAAAAGCCAGGGCGTAACCGCCTTCCTTTCTATTCAGGAAGGCTGCGATAAGTTCTGCACATTCTGCGTTGTCCCGTACACACGCGGCGCGGAATATTCTCGCACCGTCGCTGAAATTCTCCATGAGGCACACAGGCTGGTCGAAAACGGCGCGAAGGAAATCACGCTTCTGGGCCAGAACGTCAACGCCTTCCATGGCGAAGGGCCGGACGCCAAAACTTGGGGGCTGGGACGTCTGATCCGTTCAGTTGCCGAAATCGAAGGTCTGGAGCGCATCCGCTACATGACCTCCCACCCCCGTGACATGGATGACGACCTGATCGCCGCACACAGTGAGGTCGAAAAACTGATGCCCTTCCTGCACCTACCCGTCCAAAGTGGCGCGGATAAAATCCTGAAGGCGATGAACCGCAAGCATACGGCGGACGAATACCGCGCAATCATCGAAAAACTCCGCATGGCCAGACCGGATATCGCCTTCTCCTCCGACTTCATCATCGGCTTCCCCGGAGAAACCGAGAAAGATTTCGAAGACTCCCTCCAACTGGCGAAAGATATAGGCTACGCGTCCTGCTATTCCTTTAAATACAGCGCACGGCCGGGAACCCCGGCAGCCAATATGCAGAACCTCGTCCATGATAAAATCGCCAGCGAACGCCTGAGCCGCTTCCAGCAACTCATAAGAGACCAGCAACTGGCTTTCAACGAAAGATCAGTCGGAAAAACGATGCCCGTCCTCTTCGACCGCAAGGGAAAGAAAGACGGACAGCTCCTCGGCCGCAGTCCTTACAACCAGTCGGTTTTTGCAATCGCAAACCACAGGTTGCTGAACCAGATCATCGACGTAAAAATTTCACAGGGTTATGAAAATTCTTTGACCGGAGAAATCCGCATCATCTAGCAAAGGCGGAAAGCCTACTAAATTCATAGCGTCTTCTGCAAAGAAAATATCTCTTCTCACGAAAATTAATTGTTTGAAAGTGAATCCGATTCATTGCAATCTTTTTGTCATAGAAATGACAAAAGAATGTTTTTTTTATGTCCAAACGAAAGGTCTTTGACTTCTTCGCGCAAGACAGAAAACTTTTTTGCTCATTTCTAGCCTATCGGCCCGTCAAGCCCTATCGCAACACAATGCTTATGTAAAGGAATGTACCATGCCCACTATCCCCGAAATCGAAGCCAACCTTCTCCTCGCCTCTTCCACAGGAAACGCGACGCTGTTTGCCACAACGCTGGCCAGCATCACGACCGCGCAAAAACCGCTGATCACGGTTTATCCGCAAACCCTGTCGAACCTGACATTCCTGTCCAGCCCCTCTCTTGCTGAAAGCATGACCCGCAACATGATGTCCACGGTTGGAACTTATGTCGATGCCTTCTCGATCGGCAGTGCCATGGAGCAATACTCGCAAGGCAGCAACTGGGGCGCACTGGACGCAGTGACGGATTATCTCTCGGCAGCCCAGAAAACCACCTTGGGAACGACCGCCTCGCCGGGCACGACCCTGCTGAACATCACCTTCAACGACGACCCGTTCACCTCTGCTGACGATTCCGTGATTGCCACCGCCGTAAGGGATCTGATGACCAAGCTCGGCGCCCAGACCAATGCCTTCGACATCGGCGTGGCGATGGAGCAGTTCTCCCAGAGCAAAAACTGGGGAGCCCTTGATGCAGTCACTGACTTCCTGACACCAGGACAGAAAACGACTCTGGGAACGACAGCCTCTCCGGGCAGAACCCTTCTCAACGTCACCTTTAACGATGACCCCTTCACCAACGCCGATGATGCGGCCATCGCTGCCGTCGTGCGTGACCTGATGATCAAACTCGGCGCCCAGACCAATGCCTTCGACATCGGCGTGGCGATGGAGCAGTTCTCTCAGAGCAAAAACTGGGGAGCGCTCGATGCCGTCACCGACTATCTGTCGTCAGCGCAGAAAACGACCTTGGGAACCACAGCCTCTCCGGGAATCACCCTGCTCAACATCACCTTCAATGATGACCCCTTCACGACGACAGACGATACCATCATTGCCAATGTTGTACGCGATCTGATGTTCAAGCTCGGCGTCCACACCAACGCCTTTGACATCGGCCAAGCTATGGAGCAATTCTCCCAGAACAAAAACTGGGGAGCGTTGGACGCGGTCACTGATTACCTGTCCGCCGCCCAGAAGACCACGCTGGGAACGACGGCCTCCCCGGGGACAACCCTGCTCAACATCACATTTAACGACGATCCATTTACCACGGCGGATGACGTAACAATTGCCGACGCCGTGCGTAACCTGATGAGCAAACTGGGAGCGCAAACAAACGCCTTCGATATCGCCCTTGCGATGGAGCAGTTCTCCCAGAGCAAAAACTGGGGAGCGTTGGACGCCGTCACTGATTACCTGACAACAGGACAAAAGACCACGCTCGGTACAACAGCCTCTCCGGGCATCACGCTGCTCAACATCACCTTCAACGATGATCCTTTCACCACCGCAGACGATGCCACCATCGCCGGTGTCGTCAGGAATCTGATGATCAAGCTCGGCGCACAGACCAACGCCTTCGACATCGGAACCGCTATGGAGGAATTCTCTCAGAGCGGTAATTTTGGTGCCTTGGACGCAGTCACCGACTACCTGACCACAGCACAGAAAACGACTCTCGGCACAACCCCTGCTCCGGGCAACACCCTGCTCAACATCACGTTCAATGACGACCCCTTCACCACGGCAGACGATGCTCTCATCGCCTCCACGGTTCGGGATCTGATGATCAAGCTGGGGGCACAAACCAACGCCTTTGACATCGGCGTCGCCATGGAGCAGTTCTCTCAGAACCGCAACTTCGGCGCTCTGGACGCGGTCACCGACTACCTGACGACGGCTCAGAAAACCACTTTGGGAACAACGCCTTCAGTCGGCAACACCCTGCTGAACATCACCTTCAATGACGATCCGTTTACAACAGCTGATGATGTCCTGATCAAGGATACCGTCAGAGATCTGATGTTCAAACTCGGCGCGCAAACCAATGCCTTCGACATTGGCACAGCCATGGACATATATTCCCAGAGCCTCAACTACGGCGCACTGGACGCGGTCACCGACTACCTGACCGCCGCTCAGAAGACAACCTTGGGAACAACGCCCGCCCCGGGTCAAACCTTGGTGAACGTCGCCTTCAACGATGATCCCTTCACGGCTGCGGATAATATTATCGCCTCTAACGCCGCTCGGGATCTTATGGTGAAACTCAACGGACAGGTCAATGAATTCGATCTGGCCCTGGCCACCGAGGTCTTTGCCGGAAACGGCAATGCCAACGGGGTGGATGCCGTGATCGGCGAGTTAACCTCCACCCAGTTCACCAGCAACCTGCAAAATCTGATCGCACCCGCGCTCTCGGCCGCAGGAATCACGCTGGGAACGCAATCCGCGAATACTTACACCGGCACCTCCGCCGCGAATAAGTATCTCGGTTTGGGCGGCAACGACACTCTCAGCGGTTTGGACGGCAACGACGAACTGTACGGCGATGCGGGAACCGACATTCTTTATGGCGGTAACCACAACGACACCCTGCATGGCGGATCGAGCAACGACACCCTCAACGGTGATGCCGGCAACGACATCCTCTTCGGTGGGCGGGGCAGCGACACCCTCTACGGCGGCGCGAATGCGGATACCTTCGTGTTCGATGCCAACGACCGGGGGTCGGGCTCCGACACGATCAAGGACTTCAGCACCGCTCAGGGCGATAAGATCGACATCTCCGATGTCCTCGAACAGCATGACGGATCCGAGATACTCAGCCAGTTCGTCCGCCTCACAACCTCGGGGGCCAACACGCTCCTGCAGGTCGATATGGACGGCACGAGCGGTTCCTTTGGTTTTACGACCGTCGCAACCATCGAGAATGTCATCGGCCTTGACCTGAACACCCTCGTCAATAATGGAACGATCATCGTCTAATCCATTGAAATCCTTAAAAGACCCGGAGTATTCCGGGTCTTTTTTTGCTTTTTAATGTTTTTATTTGCGAATTTGGACTAAAATATGCTTTATAAGCCCTCTTGAAAGTGAAGGAGAATACTTGCCCCAGGAACTATTTTTAGAATTTAAAAACAACAACTTACTGCCGTTTCTCTTCGGCGAGCACAACACACACCTCTCCCACCTCGAAAAAGTGCTGAATATCTCGATTTCGGACAGAGGAAACACCCTGCGGCTGGCGGGTGAAAGCATTCCGGTCAGGCAGGCGCAGAACATCCTCAACACCCTCTACAGAAAGCTTGAAAACAAAGACATAGCTGAAGTCAGCCCCGCGGATATCGACGCGCAGCTCCGCTTCATCAACGATCCTTCAAAGGACTCGAACGGCTTGGCAGGCGAAGACAAGCGCGACAGCCTGACCATCCGCACCAAAAAGAAAACGATCGCGGCGCGCACACCGAATCAGATGGCCTACCTGGAACAAATCCGCCAGAAAGAAATGGTCTTCGGCCTCGGCCCAGCCGGAACGGGAAAAACCTATCTGGCCGTCGCCGCGGGCGTAGATATGTTCCTGCAGGGTCGCGTTGAACGCCTTGTGTTTTGCCGACCCGCTGTCGAAGCGGGAGAAAATCTCGGCTTTCTCCCCGGCGACATGAAGGAAAAAATCGACCCCTACCTTCGCCCTGTCTATGACGCCCTGCACGATATGCTGCCGTTCGACTTTCTGGTCAAGCGTATGGAAACAGGCGATATCGAGATCGCACCTCTGGCCTTCATGCGTGGCCGCACTCTCGCCCATTCCTTTGTAATTCTGGACGAAGCCCAGAACGCGACCACCATGCAGGTGAAAATGTTCCTGACCCGCATGGGCGAAGCCTCCCGCATGGTGATTACCGGCGACCCGAAGCAAAGTGACCTGCCCGCGCACGTGAAATCCGGCCTGAACGAAGCCGTTGAACTTCTCTCCGGCATCGAAGAAATCGGTTTCACGCACTTTGAACTCAAGGACGTGATCCGCCATCCCCTTGTCGGAAAAATCCTCAAGGCCTACGATAAACAATAATCATGTAACGCCATGCACATCGACATTACGATTGAAGAAGGCGCTTGGCACGCCGAACTTCCCGACATTGAATCTCTGACGCAAAAGATCCTGGAAAAAGCCCGTCAGCACCCGGATATTTCCGCAAACCTGAACGGACACGCCAACAGCGAAGTCAGCATCACACTATCCGGCGATGAATTCGTAAGGAACCTGAACAGGGAATATCGCGGAAAAAATAAACCCACGAACGTCTTGTCTTTTCCTTTAACGGAAGACGGCGATTTCAGCACGGACATAGGTCTGCTCAGCCTCGGTGACATTATTATGGCCTATGAAACGGTGAAGCAGGAATCGCAGGAGCAAAAAAAAAATTTCCGCGACCACTATGCCCATCTTCTGATTCACGGCTTTCTGCACCTGCTGCATTATGACCATGAAGAAAATGACGAGGCGGAAAATATGGAAAGACTGGAAGCGGAAATCCTCGGCACGTTGAAGATTTCCAACCCTTATGAAAAAACTGACGAAACAGAAGCGATAATGTGATAACATGCATAAAATGACGAAAATGAACCAAGACCCTGAATCTCCCCAGACTGAGCTTCAACAACCGGGCAGCGAGAGTACCGAACAGAACAGGCCGGAACAGACCGGCAGCGGAATTCTGCACGTAGTCAGAACCATGCTGATGGGTAAACCCGACACAACCCTGCGCGAAACCATCGAGGAATACATTGAAGAAGACAAGACGGAGGCCGCCGAGACGCCCTCAGTCTCCGATCACGAAAAGCAGCTTCTCGGCAACATCCTGAAATTACGCGACCTCACGGCTTTTGACGTGATGATCCCCAGGACCGACATCGTAGCCATAAGCAAGGACACGACCGAAGAGGAACTGCTCGACATCCTCGCCAAAAACTTGCACAGCCGCCTGCCTGTCTATAAGGAAAGCCTCGATAATGTCATCGGCTCAATCCACGTAAAGGATATAATTTCCGTTCTGGCGACAGGAAAAAAAATTGATATCCCGGCCTTGATCCGCGATATCCCGGTTGTGTCTCCGTCCATGAAGGTTCTCGACCTGCTTCTTCAAATGAGGATGACCGGAAAACACATGGTTCTCGTGATAGACGAATTCGGTGGCGTGGACGGCCTGATCGCCATCGGCGACGTCATCGAAGCCGTCGTCGGAGAGATCGACGACGAGCACGACCCCGAAGAGGAGCCGGAAGTGCAGATAAGGCCCGACGGCACGGTCATCGCCGATGCCCGTCTGGAACTGGAAGATTTTGAGGAGCGTTTCGGTATAGAACTGAGTGCCGAGGAAAAGGAAGAAAACGACACACTCGGCGGCCTGATCTTCACCATGGCCGGACAGGTTCCGGTCAGGGGCGAAATCCTCAAGCATGAATCCGGCCTGATCTTCGAGATCATTGAGGCCGATACCCGCCGCGTCAAAAGCGTCAGCGTCAAGAACTTGCCGAAATCCGCGCTCCTGCAAGCCGCAGCGGACTAATCTTTCGGAGTTGGCCCATGACATCTCCGGGTCACAAAAAAAAATCGGATAAGATTGTCGGCGCGGCAATCGCTTTTGCTCTGGGCGGCCTTTCGGTTTTAGCGATGGCGCCTTACGAATGGCCCATCGTTTTATTTTTCACGCTCAGCAGCCTTTACGTCCTTCTCTCCTCGGGATCAGAAGGAAAAGTAGCATTCCTGTACGGCTGGTCCTTCGGCTTCGGATATTTTGTGTTCGGTCTATCCTGGATCGGCAACGCCCTTCTGGTCGAGGGCAACGAATACGCATGGGCTTACCCGCTCGCTTTGACAGTCTTGCCCGCGCTGCTGGGCTTTTTCCCCGCCTTTGCCGTTTATCTTTGGCGCAAGCTTTACGATCCCTTCACGCTTCCGGGCTTTCTCGGGTTTACGGCAAGCCTCTCGCTCTTCGAATGGCTGCGGGGAAATATCCTGACCGGATTTCCCTGGAATCTCTTCGGCTATACGTGGGCGGGCTTCCTTCCGGTCGCCCAGATAGCCTCCTTCTCGGATGTTTATTGTCTGACCGCCCTGACCATCCTCTGGGCCTCGGCGGCAGGGTTCATGTTCATTTATAAGGCTGGCACAGCAAAAAAAATGTCCGTCGCCGGAGTTCTAATTCTGACTTTTGTCGCCAGCCTCCTTTTTGGCTTGAACAGACTCAAAACACCCCCGATCAACCGCGACGATATATCGTTTGTTCTCGTCCAACCTAATATCAGCCAGTCGGAAAAATGGACCGCCGACCTTCTGCCCCAGCATTTTAATACCCATCTGGATTTAACGGAGAGCGAAGGATTAACCGCGCCCAAAAGCATCAAGACGACCTATGTAATCTGGCCGGAAACAGCGATCCCCCTGCCCTTTACTGCCCACCCCGACGCCAAAGGCATGATCGCACAAGCGCTTCAATATTACCCGGAAACGGCGTTCCTTCTCTCCGGGGCAGTGACCCGCAGCCTTGACGAAAAAGGCTACCATAACAGCCTCGTGGCCTATAACAGGGACGGAGAAATTGTCCAGACCTTCAACAAATTCCACCTCGTCCCCTTCGGCGAATATATGCCACTGCAGGAGATTCTCCCCCTCTCCCCGGTAGTGGGCTTCAGCGGCTTTAAAAGCGGACCCGGCCCGCAAACGCTTTCGGTTTCCGAGGGCTTCTCCTTCAGTCCCTTGGTCTGCTACGAAATCATTTTTCCCAACCACGTACTGGCAAACGGCGAAGCAAGACCTGACGCCATCATCAATGTGACGAACGATAGCTGGTACGGCATCAGCGCCGGCCCCTACCAGCATTTCGCGCAGGCCCGGTTCCGTGCGATAGAGGAAGGCATTCCGGTAATAAGAGTCGCGAACTCCGGCTTCACCGGCGTAATAGATCCCCATGGAAAAATAATATCAAGAACAGAACTTTATGAGAAAAAAACGCTGCGAATCAACCTGCCGCAAAGTCTTAAGAAAAAAAATTACATCTCATACTTAAGTATTGGTATGATACTTCTAACCCTGATTATTTCTTATTTTCTGAAAGTCATGACCAATCGTTGTACAAATCATGATTGAGTATTTTTTTTTAGATATACTCAAGATTTGTTGCATACGTGTGTAGTCATACTGTATCTAGGGTCTTAGGAATTTAAGTCCAGATGAACAGTTCTTATCAACCGATAGAGTATATAATCTATTAAGGTCAAACGAATTTGAATATGAAAAATCAAAAAACAAGAAAAACAAAAGGAGTTCCTGATAACGTCGATAGGTTCGTAGGCCAGCGTTTAAAATCGCGCCGCATCCTTTTGTCAATGAGCCAGGAAAAACTCGCCGAAAGCGTCGGCATCACCTTTCAGCAGGTCCAGAAATACGAGCGCGGTACAAACCGCATCAGCTCAAGCCGGCTTCTGAAATTCAGCAAAGTCCTGCAGGTTCCCGTTGGTTTTTTCTTCGAGGGTGCCGAGGATACTATAGGTTATGAAACCCAAGGTAAAAAGACTGGATTTTCTGACAGCAACCAAGAGCCTTTGGATGACTCAATGCCGGCAGACGTCTTTGTTCGCAAGGAATCATTGATACTTCTGAGGAGCTACTACGCCGTTTCCGACCCGGAAATGCGCAAAACATTCCTCAAAATACTCAAATCCATGGCAAAAAGCCAAAGCGAAAAAACATAGCCCTGAACACGATTAAGCTTGTATTTCCAGCCCCGCATGGATTAGGGTGCTTGTCAATTTTTGTTAAGAATCTTATCAAGACAAGTTTCACAAAAGGAAGAGAAACGACGATGTCAAAAGCAGGAACAGCCACCATGAAGAAAAACGCTGCCAACCCGGCCGCCGAGCCTGATAGGCTTAAGGATTACCTATTCACAAGCGAATCCGTCTCTGAAGGTCACCCGGACAAGGTCTGCGACCGCATCTCCGATGCGGTTCTCGACCACTACTTGACCCATGACCCCCACTCCCGCGTCGCTTGCGAAACGCTTGTAACGACAGACACGGTGGTCATCGCCGGGGAAACCCGCGGCCCCGACAGCATTACGAAAGACGACATCGAAGCCGTCGCTCGTAAGGCCATCCGCGAAATCGGCTATGAGCAGGAGGGCTTCAACTGGAAGACCGTGAATGTTCAGGTCAAGCTGCACAAACAGTCCGCAGACATCGCGCAGGGTGTAGACTCTGCCGCAACCAAGGACGAAGGCGCGGGCGACCAGGGAATTATGTTCGGCTACGCTTGCCGCGAAACCGACGCGCTGATGCCTGCAACGCTGCACTACTCCCATGCGATCCTGCGTTCCCTCGCCGAGGCCCGCCATTCTGGCGCTTCCCCCGAACTGGAGCCGGATGCAAAATCGCAGGTGACCCTCGAATACCGCAACGACAAACCCGTCCGCGCCACCTCGATCGTTGTCTCGACGCAGCACAAGGATGGCCTGACACAAGCACAGATGAAGGAAATCGTTCGGCCTCACGTTCTGGCCGTTCTGCCAGATGAAAGCTGGATGTGCCCGGAGGAGGAATTCTACGTCAACCCGACCGGACGCTTCGTCATTGGCGGCCCCGTCGGCGATTGCGGCCTGACCGGACGCAAGATCATCGTGGACACTTACGGCGGCGCGGCCCCCCACGGCGGCGGCGCATTCTCCGGTAAAGATCCCACGAAGGTTGACCGTTCCGCAGCTTACGCAGCCCGCTATCTGGCGAAGAACATCGTCGCAGCAGGTTATGCCGAAGTCTGCACGATCCAGCTCTCTTACGCGATCGGCGTATCCAAGCCTCTGTCAACCTATCTCTTCACCCATGGAACGGGCACAGCCCCCGAGTCTGTGATCATCAGCGCCCTGCAAAAGCTGGTCGATCTCAGCCCCCGCGGCATCCGCGAGCATCTGAAGCTCAACCGCCCGATCTACGCCAGAACATCGGCCTACGGCCACTTCGGCCGCGAGCCCGAGCCCGATGGCGGCTTCTCTTGGGAAAAACTGGACCTCGTCAAAGACCTGCAAAAGATCATTGGCTAGTTCAGAACACAACGAACCTGAATCCAGAGACTCCGCCCCACAAAGGCGGAGTCTTTTTGGCAGGCGTATCGGCAGACCTCTGAGCGCCCAAAAAAAGGAAGCACTGGAACGCTGGCTGCCTGTTCTATCTATCCCGCATGAAAAACTCAGCTCTCCGGGAACGCTCCAACCATCCTCCCTTTTCAACAGGAATTTTTCTTCTGTCTGGTTTGAAATCGGCTTCGGCTATGGCGAACACCTAAGCGCCCTGGCAAGAAAAAATCCACAGACAGCTTTTTTAGGTGCCGAACCCTTCCTCAACGGCATGGCCGCCTTATTATCGGACATAGACGCCGCACCCATGGACAACGTCCGCGTCCTGATGGATGACGCCCTGATTCTGGCCCGCGCTCTGGCGGATGATACCCTCGATGGAATTTATATCCTCAACCCCGATCCCTGGCACAAGACCCGCCACCAAAAGCGCCGGATCGTGAACCGTAAAAATCTGGATATTTTCCACCGCATACTCAAGCCCAGCGGTCTTGTGGTCATGACCAGCGATGTCGAACCCATGGCCGAATGGATGGTCACACAGGCCAGCCTGCATCCCGGATTTGAATGGACGGCAAGTAAATCAGAAGATTGGCAGGTACCCCCTGAGGATTGGATCAAGACCCGCTACGAGACCAAAGGCGCTAAAAACGCCAAAAAAATGTCCTATCTCTTTTTCCGCAAAAAAGACGAAACCCCTCAAAAACCTCTTGCCTAGTGTTGCCGAAAAGCCTATATTCCCCGTAAATTCCGGTCTGATAAAGGACGGTGGGCTCATAAAGAGACCCGCCTTTTTTAGTTCCGAAACGAAGCACTGACGAAGAATGAAAAGAACACCCTTGGAACAAAAACTCACACAGTTGATACAGCCGGTCATCGAAGACCTCGGCTTTCAGCTGGTGTTGGCCAGCGTCATCGGCGAAGGCGCAACGAGGACCGTGCAGGTTCTGGCGCAGGATCCCGGAACCCGCAATCTCGGTGTCGAGGATGCGGCAACGATTAGCCGTTCGCTCTCCGCCCTTCTCGACGTCGAAGACCCGATCGAGGGAAAATACAGGCTGGAGGTCGGCTCCCCCGGCATCGACCGCCCGCTGGTCAGACCCGAGGATTTCGAGCACTACGCAGGCTACGAGGCGAAACTGGAAATCGCTACGCCTCTGGAAAACGGGCAGCGCCGTTTCCGCGGAGTGCTGAAAGGATTGCAGGATAAAAGCGTCCTGGTCGAAACCGACCGCGGACAGGTGGAACTCCCCTTGTCGGAACTGACAAAGGCGAAATTGGTACTGACGGATAAACTGATTAAAGCTGCGGCTCAAATGTAGGAGAAAAAACATGGAACTGTTGCAGGTTGCGGACACGGTAGCACGCGAAAAAAATATCGACCGGGAAATCGTCATCAAGGCGATGGAGGAAGCGATCCAGAAGGCCGGACGCTCGAAATACGGCTACGAACAGGACATCCGCGCCGAGATCGACCGCCGGACGGGCATGATCAACCTCAAGCGTTTCCGCGAGGTTCTGGACATAGCCGCAATCATGGAGAACGAAGTCTCCCAGTTGACCCTGGCCGAGGCCCGCAAGATTAAGCCGGACGCCCAACCCGGCGAGTTTCTGATTGACGATCTGCCCCCGCTCGATTTCGGCCGCATCGCCGCTCAGACCGCCAAACAGGTCATTATGCAGAAAGTCCGCGAGGCCGAACGTTCCCGCCAGTACGAGGAATTCAAGGACCGCGTCGGCGAGATCGTCAACGGCATCGTCAAGCGCGTCGAATACGGGAACGTTATTGTAGACATTCAGGGCCGCGCCGAAGGCCTCCTGCGCCGCGATGAGGGCATTCCCCGTGAGTCGCTGAACACAGGCGACCGTATCCGCGCTATTATCTACGAAGTCCGCGAGGAACCCAGAGGCCCGCAGATTTTCCTCTCCCGCAGCCATCCAGAATTTATGGCCAAGCTGTTCATGCAGGAAGTGCCCGAAATCTACGATGGAATCATCGAGATCAGACGCGTTGCCCGCGATCCGGGTAGCCGCGCCAAAATCGCCGTCATCTCACGCGACAGCTCGATCGACCCGGTCGGCGCGTGCGTCGGTATGCGCGGTAGCCGTGTGCAGGCCGTCGTCGGCGAACTCCACGGCGAAAAAATTGACATTATTCCTTGGTCAGACGATATCGCCTCCTTCGTCGTAAGCGCCCTTCAACCTGCAACGGTCACCAAGGTCGTCCTCGACGAAGAAAAAAACCGCATGGACGTGGTCGTCCCTGACGAACAACTGAGCTTGGCAATCGGCCGCCGCGGCCAGAACGTCCGCCTGGCGTCCATGCTGACCGGCTGGGATATCGACATCATGACCGAGGCCGAGGAATCCCAGCGCCGCACCGACGAATTCAAGACCCGCTCCGCCCTCTTCATTGAGGCGCTGGACGTGGATGACGTCATCGCCCACTTGCTGGTCGCCGAAGGTTTTACCAAGCTTGAGGAAATCGCCGAAACCCCCATCGACGAATTGAACGAGATCGAGGGCTTCGAGGTTGAAATTTCAACCGAACTACAGAACCGCGCAAGAAGCTGGCTCCAGAAACAGGCAGAAGAACTTAAGGTCAAACAGTCCGAACTCGGGATTGCCGACAACCTTATGGACGCAGAAGGCCTGCTGCCCAATCAGATCGTTCGTCTGGGAGAAAAGGGAATCAAGACTCTTGACGATCTTGCCGACCTCGCCGGAGACGAACTGGTTGAGCTTCTCGGCGCGGATTCGATCACTGTCACGGATGCGAACGCGGCAATCATGAAAGCCCGCGAACACTGGTTTGCAGACGAAAACAAGGCGCAGGAAGAAAGCGCACAGGAAACTGCGGACTGACGGCTATTTTCTCGCTCTGGTTTGCGGAATAATTGTATTCCGCAGGCCGAGTGGTGTATACCAGAAGCCTGAGATTTAGGAAAAAAAATGACGGAACCGACTAAAAAAGACAACGAAGGCAAAGAGGAAAAGGAAGGGAAAACCCTGAGTCTTTCAGGAAAAACTCTGAGTCTTGGCAAGGCAAGCGCCCCCCCGCCACGGACAAGTATGACGTCCGGTGGACGCGGTGCGCCCTCGGTGGCCGTCGAAGTACGCCGCAAGCGCAAAAATCCTGCAGACGAAAAATCTGCGTCTGAAAAGAAAGAGCCCCTTCAACTCACCGATGAGGAAAGAGAATCCCGGGCAAGAGCCTTGCAGCAGGCGCTCTCCGGTGAAGGAAAAAAGAAGGAACTGCCCAAGCGGCGCGTGACGACCCTTGAGGATGTCAAGGCACAGGCAGCCGAAGTAAAAAGAGAAGAATCCGAAAAGACGCCCTCAAAAACTGCGAAAACAGATAAACCGGACCTCGTTATTGAACCGGGCATCGGCGACGATGCCAAAAAAGCCCCCGACGTCAAAAAATACAAAAAGGGGATGGATGAGGAGTCCGAGGAAAGCTTCCGTGACAAGCTCAAGAAGGCCCAGGCCAAGCCCAACGCCAACAAGGTCGTGGACGATCGCCGCCGGGGCAGGCTGACCGTAAACCAAGCGCTGAACGAGGATTTCGAGCGCGACCGCGGGCCTAGTCTCGCCGCCCAAAGACGCGCACGGGAAAAAGCTCGCCTTGCCGCCCAGCCCTTCCAGGCGCCTCAACAAAAAACCTCCAAGGAGATCATTCTTCCTGAAACGATTACCGTTCAGGAACTGGCGATCCGCATGGCTGAACCCGGTGGAGAAGTTGTCAAAGCGCTCATGAAACTCGGCGTAATGGCGACAATCACACAGACCATAGACGCAGATACGGCTGAACTGATTATCGGCGAATTCGGCCACAAAACAAAACGCGTGACCGACGCCGATGTTGAAATCGGACTGGGTGGACAGGAAGACCTTGATGAGCACAGGCAGCCCCGGCCTCCGGTCGTCACGATCATGGGCCACGTCGATCACGGCAAAACCTCCTTGCTCGACGCCCTGCGCTCGACCGATGTAGTTTCAGGAGAAGCCGGAGGGATTACCCAGCATATCGGTGCCTATCAGGTGCAGATGTCATCCGGAGAAAAAATTACCTTTCTGGATACCCCCGGCCACGCCGCCTTCACCGAGATGCGCGCCCGCGGCGCGAACGTCACAGATATCGTTGTAATCGTGGTCGCCGCGAACGACAGCATCATGCCCCAGACGATTGAGGCGATCAGCCACGCCAAGGCCGCGAATGTTCCGATTATTATTGCGATCAATAAAGTCGATCTGCCGGACGCAAAACCTCAGAAGGTCAAGCAGGATCTCCTCCAACACGAGATTATCGTCGAAGAGCTGTCCGGAGAAGTGCAGTGTATCGAGGTATCCGCCAAGAAAAAAATGAATTTGGATAAGCTTGAGGAGGCCATTCTGGTCCAGGCTGAAATCCTTGAATTAAAGGCGAACGCAAACCGTGATGCCGAGGGGTTCGTGATCGAATCGAAGCTTGAAAAGGGCCGTGGGCCGGTCGCAACGGTTCTGGTCCAGAAGGGCACGCTCAAGGTCGGGGACATTTTCGTGGCCGGGGCGACGATAGGAAAAGTCCGCGCCATGATCGACGACAAGGGGCAGAATATTTCAACAGCGGCCCCCGGTCAGCCCGTAGAAGTCATCGGCTCCGAATCCGCACCCGTGGCGGGCGACTCCTTCTATGTCGTCAAGGACGAATCCCGCGCTCGCGAAATCGCAAGCTACCGCCAGAGAAAGATCAAGGAATCCCAGGCCGCCCTCGCCGTCAAGAGCCGGACGACCATGGAGGATATCCTCCAGCAGAAACAGGCAGGGGACAAGACCCGCCTGCCCGTCCTGATCAAGGCCGATGTCCACGGCTCGGTCGAGGCTATCGCCGGATCCCTCAGGAAGGTTGTCGAGGAGAACAAGGATATCGAAGTCCAGATCCTGCACTCCGGCGTCGGCGGTATCACCGAGTCCGATGTCATACTGGCCAAGGCCTCCAAGGGCGTGATTATCGGATTTAACGTCCGCGCCAACGTCCAGGCCCGCAATCTGGCCCAGCGCGAGGGCGTTGATATCCGCTACTACAACATTATTTACAATGTCGTCGATGACGCAAAGGCGATCCTGTCGGGAATGCTCTCCCCGCACATCCGCGAAAACTACCTCGGTCAGGCGCTCATCAAACAGGTCTTCAACATCACGAAAGTAGGGAAGGTCGCCGGCTGTGTGGTCAGCATCGGCAACGTCAAGCGCGGCGCGAAGGTCCGCCTCCTGCGCGACGATGTGGTGATCCATGAGGGAATGCTCAAAACCCTCAAACGCTTCCAGGACGAAGTCAAGGATGTCAGGGAAGGCACGGAATGCGGCATGGCCTTCGAAAGCTACGA
The DNA here is from genome assembly GCA_018000295.1 of Alphaproteobacteria bacterium. Taxonomy (GTDB): domain Bacteria; phylum Pseudomonadota; class Alphaproteobacteria; order Micavibrionales; family Micavibrionaceae; genus JAGNKE01. Next base: position 90,703 of record JAGNKE010000006.1, read on the forward strand.
CGACATCAAGGAAGGCGATGTCATCGAATGCTATGAACTGGTTGAGGAAGAGCGCACCCTGGCGTAACAGCCTCCGCGCTGCAAAACAGAGTAGGATTCCAGCCATGAAGCACCGCACCTCCGAGCCATCGCAGCGCCAACTCCGTGTCGGTGAGCAAATCCGCCACATCCTGAGCGAAACCCTCCAGCGCGGACATTTCCAAAGCGAAATCCTGATCGAGGAAGCCGGACTTGTGACCATCACCGAGGTCCGCCCGAGCCCGGACCTTAAACACGCACGGGCTTACGTAATGACCTTGGGCGGCAAACAGGTCGAAGCCATTCTTGAGGCGCTGAATGACGAAGCCCGGGTGTTTCAGAAGGATATAGGGCGTCAGTCAAATCTGAAATTCACACCAAAAATTCGTTTTGTAACCGACGACTCCTTCGATCAGGCGCAAAGGATCGAGGAACTATTGCGCGGCACCCCCTCTGAAAAAAAATCCGGAGACTGACCCGTGGCCCGCAAGAAAAGAGGCGAGCCGGTCAGCGGATGGATCAACCTCGACAAACCTGCAGGATTGACCTCGACCCAGGCCATCGGTCGTATCCGCCGCGTGTTCAATCCGCAGAAAATCGGCCACGCCGGAACGCTTGATCCGTTGGCCACCGGAATTCTGCCTATCGCCATGGGTGAGGCCACCAAAACCATCCCCTTCATTCAGGACGCCTTAAAGACCTACAGCTTCACCGCCGCCTGGGGCGAACAGCGCGACACAGACGACGCCGAAGGACAAATCGTTGCCACAGGGGCAAACAGGCCCACTCAGCACGACATCCTGGACGTTCTGCAGGACTTTATCGGCGACATCCTCCAGACACCCCCCGCCTACTCCGCTATCAAGATCGACGGCCAGCGCGCCTACGATCTCGCCCGCAGCGGCGAAACCCCGGAGATGAAACCGCGGGAGGTCTATATCGAAAGCCTCGAATTGACAGCCGCCCGGACGGATGAGGCCGATTTCCGCATGGTTTGCGGCAAGGGCACCTACGTCCGCTCCCTCGTCCGCGATATGGCCCTTGAACTGGGTACCTTCGGCTATGTGAAATCCCTGCGGCGGGACGCCGTCGGACCCCTCACCCTAGAGAACGCAATTTCTCTGGACTTTCTGGAAAAGATGGACTACGGTGCGGCCCTTAATGAGGCTTTGCTGCCCCTTCAGGCGGTGCTGGACGACATCCCGGCCCTGCCCGTAAAACAGGAGGAAGCGGCAAAACTCAGAAGCGGGCAGGTTCTGCTCTTCATCTCGAAACCCGATTTTTCCCGCCTGACGCGGGAGGGGCTGGGTGGACAGGAAGACAGGGAGGCTCTAGCGGTTTTAAACGGCGCCCCCGTGGCGCTCATTGAAAACCGCGGACCGGAAATCCGGCCCGTACGTGTATTCAACCTTTAAAAATATCGGAGGCAACGATGTCGAGTAATGCTGCAAGTGCAACCGCCATGTCCAAGGCGGAACTCATCAAGAAATACCAAACCGGGAAGGACGATACCGGCTCCCCCGAAGTCCAGGTCGCCGTGCTGACCCAGCGCATCAACGAGCTGTCCGAGCACATGAACCGCCACCCGAAGGACATCCACAGCCGCCGCGGCCTGCTCTTCATGGTCGCCAAGCGCAGAAAGCTTCTGGATTACCTGAAGTCCAAGGACGAGGACCGCTACAAAAAGCTGATCGACGGTCTGAACATCCGCCGCTGATAATAACGGCAGAACCACAGAATCCAAAAGGCGGCCCAAGCCGCCTTTTTCTCTTGATTGGCCTAAGCAATCCTACATCGTATGGGTTTCAAAGAAATATCCTCGGTCATCCTGACCGACACTCACAGGACCGGAGGGCATACGATGCCCTTTAGACACCCCACGCTCCCCAAAAAATATTTGTTGAATTAAAGACCCGCCTTCATTTCAGCATCAACAGTATCCCGCCATTTCGAAGGAGGGACAGAATTCAACGCCATACTGCTTTGCGTAATGAAAGTCCCCGAGGGCGGGTTTCCGGCTCCAAGATCATGCATCGCCTGCCCGATCAGGTAACGGGCAACGTTTTTGGAATCATCCGGTTTGAGAGCTGCATCCGTATTGGCCCCGGCCTTATATCCTGCCCCGTGTAGTGCCCCGAAAAGAATCAGGCACTGCCGCTTGGAATGAAAATACTGCCCAAGCCTGCCGATTTCCGCATACTCGTTCAGCGCCCTCAGCACGTCCTTCTCGCCACCCTGTATGGTCTCGGCTATACCACCAACGATGGCGTCCTGCCGGGAGAGAATCTCCTCCGTCCCGGCCTCGTCATCGGGCTGCGCGAAAGTGAAAAGCTTCGTTAGTGTCATGCTTGAAAATAGGAAAATTTAACGCTTATGTCAAATATTCCTGTTCTAAACGCCCTAAAGAATCAGCACCCGCCAATTTTACAAATTGTCTGAAATACTGAAAAAAAATTCACTTATCGTATAGAATTTCTTTATCATAGACCTACGCAAAACCCGATAGATCAGTAGATCCAGATACACAAGGTGAATTTTGCAATAAGTGACAGAACCGGAAAGCAAATAAATAAAAAATGACACATATGAAAAAATTTCTGTCCCTTCTGATGATCCTGCCCCTAGGAGCGTGCAGTATGTTCGGCCATAACGCGGGTGTGAAAGAACCGCCCTATAAATTACTGCAACAGGAGAAACCTTTCGAGGTGCGGGAATACCCTTCCATCGTCATGGCAACAACCATGAGCGAGGGCGGTTTCGGGAATTCTCAGAACGACTCGTTCCAAAGGCTCTTTGGTTACATTTCAGGAAAAAACGAAGCACGCACGGAAATCACCATGACAGCCCCCGTATTGATGAAGCCTGAACCCGTTGAAATCCCCATGACCGCCCCCGTTCTTATGCAGAATCAGGGGCAAGGATGGTCGATGTCCTTTGTTCTGCCCGTCGAATACAGGCTCGACAACGCTCCCAAACCCTTAGACTCTAAGGTTTATCTTGAAGAAAAAAAGAACGTGAAATTCGCCGTGGTTAAATTCAGCGGCCTTTTCAGCGAAAGCAATTTCAAACAGAATATGCAAAAACTTGAAGAATGGATGAAAAAGCAAAACCTCACCGCCAACGGACCGGCTTTAAGGGCAGGCTACAACCCGCCTTGGACCATCCCGGCTCTAAAGCGCAACGAAATCCTTGTTCCGGTGAAGTAACCCCTGAGCCGGGAAGAACCTAATTCAAAAAATACCGATCCTTGATAATCCCGCTCTCTAGCTCGAACACCAGCGGCACCCCCGTCGGAAACTCGGCATCGTTGATGCTTTCCGGCGTCTCGGCGCCGAGGATAATCAGCATCGCCCGCAGGGAGTTTCCATGCGCAACGACCAGGATGTTCCGCCGCGCCAGCACCAGCGGCTTGATCTTCGCTTCATAATAGGGCCGCACCCGGTTCTCCACCACATCCTGAAGGCACTCGCCCCCGGGCGGTCGGACGTCATAGGACCGCCGCCAGATATGAACCTGCTCCTCGCCGTATTTCTTGCGGGTCTCATCCTTATCCAGCCCGGTCAGGTCGCCGTAATCCCGCTCGCGCAGATCGTCATGCGCGATCATGGTCTTGAGTAACTCCGCCTGCCCGGCATTCTCGAGCGCCAGCCGTGCCGTATTATTGGCCCGTTTCAGCGTGCTTGTAAAAACCTGATCGAAGCGGATGCCCGCCGCCTTGATCTTCCGTCCCGCCTCGGCAGCTTCGGCCCGCCCCTCATCGGTCAGGTCGATATCCTTGAAGCCCGTAAAACGGTTCTGGAGGTTCCAATCGCTCTGCCCGTGGCGGAGAAGGACAAGGGTGCTTTTCATAAGGGCTCCTTAGTAGCTGTAAAACAAACGTGGGCACTTATAAAAGCTTTTGCCATAAGGATCAATCCGCTGGACAAAAAAAGCTGAATTCACGCCTTTTTCCCTGAAAAAACAAAGAAATCTTTGACTTTTCCCCCACGGAGTGGCATAGCTGTCACGGTTTGCAAAGCCCGAAAGGGCGCGAGGCTCACGGTTGACCATTAAGGGCGGATACGCTCCGCCTTTCATAGTCCACCGAAGCCCCCACCCCGAAAGCTTTGAATCATCACCGCGCCTGTTCCGTATGGGAACGGGCCACATATGACTATGAAAAAGGAAAACATACAGAATGTTTAACGTATACAGAAAAGAAATCGATTTCGCCGGAAAAACCCTGACACTGGAATCCGGAAAATTTGCGCGGCAGGCCGATGGCTCTGTCCTCGCCAGCATGGGCGACACCGTCGTCCTGTGTTGCGTCACCGCCAGCAAAACCGTCAAGGAAGGGCAGGATTTCTTCCCCCTCTCCGTCCACTATCAGGAAAAAACTTTCGCCGCCGGAAAAATACCGGGCGGCTTTTTTAAGCGCGAAGCCCGGCCGAGCGAAAAGGAAACTTTGACCTCACGCCTGATCGACCGCCCGATCCGCCCCCTCTTCCCGAAAAACTTCCTCAACGAAGTGCAGGTAGTGGCAACCGTAATATCCCACGATCTTGAAAACGACCCCGATATGGTCGCCATGATCGGCTGCTCGGCGGCGCTCACAATCTCCGGCATCCCCTTCTTTGGCCCCATCGGCGGCGCCCGCGTCTGCTACACCAACGGCCAGTATGTCGTCAACCCGACCATGCAGGAAGTCAAAGACAGCGACCTTGATCTCGTCGTCGCCGGAACGCAGGAAGGCGTTCTGATGGTCGAATCCGAGGCCAATGAACTCCCCGAAGACATTATGCTCGGCGCCGTCATGGAAGGCTGGAGAGCGTTCCAGCCCGTCATCAACGGCATTATCGGCTTTGCCGAAATGTGCGCCAAAGACCCATGGGATGTCCCCGAAACTCCGGCTCCGATCCAGAAGCTGGAAAGTTCCCTGAAAAGCAAATACGCCAAGGATGTCGCGAAAGCTTACGGCATCCTGAACAAGCTCGAACGCCGCAATGCAGTCGACGCCGTGCGCCAGGCCGCCATCGAAGCCTTCACAGACGAGGCAAACGGAATCGACGCCAACGTCATCACGGCCAAATTCAAGTCTCTGGAAGCCGACGTCGTCCGCGGCCAGATCCTGAAAACCGGCAGCCGCATCGACGGACGCGACACCAAAACCGTCCGCCCGATCGTCGCTGAAGTCGGCATTCTCCCAAGAACGCACGGCTCCGCCCTCTTCACCCGCGGAGAGACGCAGGCATTGGTCGTGGCCACGCTGGGCACCGGACAGGATGAGCAGATCATCGACGCGCTCGAAGGCGAATACAAGGAACGCTTTATGCTGCATTACAACTTCCCGCCCTACTCGGTCGGCGAATGCGGCCGCATGGGCGCACCGGGCCGCCGCGAAATCGGCCACGGAAAACTGGCATGGAGAGCGATACACCCGCTCTTGCCCGATCCTGAAGCTTTCCCCTATACGATGCGCGTGGTCTCCGAGATCACCGAATCCAACGGCTCCTCCTCGATGGCAACAGTCTGCGGAACCTCTCTCGCGTTGATGGATGCCGGAGCACCCCTGAAACAACCCATCGCCGGGATTGCTATGGGCCTCATTAAGGAAGACTCCGAATTCGCCGTCCTCTCCGACATTCTCGGCGATGAAGACCATCTCGGCGATATGGACTTCAAGGTTGCCGGAACCAAAAACGGCATCACCGCCCTGCAGATGGACATCAAGATCACCTCGATCACCGAGGAAATCATGAAAATCGCCCTGGCGCAGGCAAAAGATGGCCGGATTCACATCCTTGCGGAAATGAACAAGGCGCTGGAGCAATCCCGCGGCGAACTCAGCCAGTACGCCCCGCAGATCGTCCAGATCAAAATCCCGACCGACAAGATCCGCGAAGTCATCGGCACGGGCGGCAAGGTGATCCGCGAGATCATCGAGCTGACCGGAACCAAGATCGACATTGAGGATGACGGCTCGATCAAGGTCGCCGCCGCCAATGGCGAAGCCATTGAAAAGGCCATCAGGCTGATCCGCAACATCACCGATGAACCCGAAATCGGCAAAATTTACGATGGTAAGGTCGTCAAGACCGTGGACTTCGGTGCGTTTGTTAATTTCATGGGCGCAAAGGACGGCCTCGTTCACATCTCTGAACTCGCCGACCGCCGCGTGGAGCAAACCACGGATGTCGTCAAGGAAGGCGATCTGGTCAAAGTCCTCCTGATCGGCGTCGATGACCGCGGCAAGGTCAAGCTCTCTATGAAGCGCGTGAATCAGGAAACCGGCGAGGAAATCCCCTACGAGGACAAACCCAAGAAAAGAAGAGAAGCCAACGGCTGATCTTCGCTTTTCTGCGAAAGAACAAGAAAAGGAGGCCTAGGCCTCCTTTTTTTAATAGACGTAAAAAGACTGGAACAATTAGCGGCCTAAAGTTTTTGAATGATCCCATTCGAAACTTGACCATATCTGGCACCAATATCGCTCTGAACCTCAATCCCGCGATTATAAGAAGCCTCAAGCGGCTTCGGAGCGTTGCCCCCGTCCATCTCCACAAGAAAACGGGCAATCCCCATGGCCAGATACGACTCCGTGCCAGCAGCTTTTGCCGCCTCGACATAGGCCTCGGCAGGAAGCGCTGGGGACTGGTTCACGGTTTGACCGACCTGACTGATAGCAGCCAGTGCCTCGTTGCGGGTCAAACCGTCTTGCTGTGCCGAATGAATGGCCATTTTAAGCAGGGCTTCGACCCGTTCGCCCTGCGAGGGGTTCAGCGCGAAATGCTGATCGCAGAATTTCTCGATCGCCGCATCGACCTGCTGATGCCCCTTGCCATCGGCCTTGGCGGCTTTGACCAGATCATCAACGAGCGCGATCACAGGCTTGGCCGATGGCCCCTGGGCCGGAGGCGTAACAGGCGGAGCAGTTCTTACAACCGCGGGACCGCCCGCGCCGTCCTCGGCGCTCTCCTGCGCCTGTAAAGCCGCTACACTTTTAAGATAGTTAATGCCGTCCGCCATTGCTCAGCCCCTTATGTTTGTAATTATATTGCCCAAAATAGCACAGACAGGAGGAATATTTCAAACTCCAAACCAAACATTAACAAAAATTAACGATTTTTCTGGACAGAAAGCGAAATAAACACAATATATGAAGTATAATAGAAAAATGGGGATAATTATGGCGATCTCGAAAGCACGTCTTGGATTCCGGATTTTTCTGGGAATCACACTGGTTTTCAGCTTGGCGTTCTTCGCCACAACCGTCTATCTATACGCAGGAATCCGCCAGAAAGCGATCAAGGTCGCGGACGTAGCCCCCACCCTCTTCCAGATCGACATTCTCCAGCATCAGGCCATGGCCCTCTTCAGCGGTAACGACGGAAAGCTCAAGATTGCAAAGTCCCTCTATCAGAAAGGTTTTTTTGACCCCGTCTACGCAAAGGCCGGCAGGGAAATGATAGAGGAACTGGCTGAGAGCGGCCACCCCGCCTCTCAGATGACTCTGGCCGACATTATCCTGTACAGGCCCGGCCAGAACTTGGAAGCGCGGACCCTGGCCCACGATTACTATAAAAAATCGGCCCTGCAGGGTTACGGCCCCGCACAAGAGCGCTTGGCCCTCCTGGAAAAAGCGGATACCATATAAACACGGGCAAAAAAATGCCCTTGAGCCAAGGGGGCGTTGCCGCGTATGCGGGCTTTACCGAAAAACCACATCTACAATCTGTTCTTCGAAAAAGAATCCCAGTACCTGATGGTGTTCAGGAACAATCGGACCTACAGCATCATGCTGGGCCTGACCCTCTGCGGCTTGATCTGGGGATTTTATCTGCTCATTATTTTCCCTCTGCCCGACACCGTTATTTACAAAAGCGCACTCTCCAGCGGCTTCCTTCTCATGGGCGGAGTGGCCCTGCTCGCCCTGTTTTCTTTCCTCGGCGCCCATGAAACCCTCACGCTGCGACAGATCAACCGCTCGATGATCTATGAATGTCATTCCGTCGGCGGCAGCAAGGGGTGGAAAAAGCGCTTTGAGGATTTCCAGATCCTCTTGATCTACAAAGACTTGGAATTCGATATGCTCGGAAGACGCCTGAACAAAAAAAGCATCTGGCACTTCGAACTGATCGGCAAGGACGAGATCACGCGTATTCCCCTCCACCCCTCCTCCCTGAAACCCTTTTACGCCTGGCAGGAGGACGAAGCCTTGGCCTTCGCCCAAAAAATCGCGCACTTTATGGGCATCCCTGTCGAAAAGGCGCAGCAGCAGGAAATTGTAACGGAAATCCATGATCAAACTTCCTAAAATTATCGGCCATCGCGGGGTCGCCGCCTACGCGCCGGAAAACACGCTGGAGGGAATCCACACCGCCGCGGACATGGGCGTGGAATGGGTGGAACTGGACGTCAAACTGACAAAGGACCAAGTACCCATAATTTTCCATGATGACACGCTCGACCGCACCACAAACGGCTCCGGCCCGGTCGCGGAAAGAACGCTCGATGATTTGCGCGAACTCGAATGCGGCAGCTGGTTCTCGGACTCCTTCGCTGGAATCAGTATCCCCACGCTGGAGGAAGCACTCGACGTCCTGCTGGAGCGCGAACTGGGCCTTAATCTCGAAATCAAAGCCTGCCCTGGTCGCGATCGTGAAACCGCCGAAGCGGCGCTGGACATTCTCTCCCAGATCTGGGACGACCACGAGCGCCTACTCGTCTCCTCCTTCTCGCTGCTCAGCCTCGAAACCGCGCTCGAACTGGCGCAGGACTGGCCCCGTGGCCTCCTGATCGGCGAGGAATGGCTAGAAAATTGGGCGGAACTGGCCGATTTTCTTCAGGTCTCCACCATCAACGTCAACGCGAAGACCATCACCCGCGAGGAAATCGACGCAGTCATGGACAAAGGTCTCCCCGTTCTCGCCTACACGGTGAATGACGTGGAGGAAGCCCGCCGCCTCCTGCGCTGGGGCGTCGATGGCGTCTTCTCCGACGCGCCGGACATCATCAGGGATGTCCTCTTTTCCAGACACTAGGAACGTAAGCGAGAGGAATAACGGCACGTGCTGACTCGGACGGAGAAAAAGTTTCCGAAGGATATAGTAGGGCTGACGTCCCTGAGATTCTACGCGGTCTTCTACGTCATCCTGTTCCATTATCATTTTCTCTTCAGCCCCGCCGTCGATCTGATCTTATCCAAGGGCTACCTCGCCGTAGACTTTTTCTTCATCCTCAGCGGATTCATCCTCGCACACTGTTATCTCAGCACCCTAGAAAACAAAACATTCACCTATAGGCACTTTTTAATAAAACGGATTGCCCGCATCTACCCTGTCCATCTCTTTACGCTCGCCCTGATGCTGGTGATCTTTGGCATCAACGCCGTGCTGAACGGTCCGCCCCCTGAAGATGCTCCAAACGCAAGCAACCTCGCTCAGAATATCATTCTTGTGCATTCCTGGGGTCTGGCCGCTGACCTCTCCTTTAATCGCTATTCATGGACCATCAGCGCCGAATTTTTTGCCTATCTATTATTCCCGTTCTTGATGTCAGTTTTCATTAGTCTCCGAAGACCTGAACTTTCGCTCCTGCTTTCTTTTACGCTTTATGGCGCACTATGGCTGGTCAGCGAACACCTCTGGAACCAGCCGCTGAGCAAAATGTCCGTCTTCGGCCTGCCCAGAATACTCCCCGAATTTATGATCGGCATCGGCCTCTATCTATTCTCTCTAAGATATAGTTTGAAATGGTGCAGACAGGTCTTCATGGGCGGATGTGTCGTCGCGCTCTTTTGCGGACTGCTTCTTGAAATCGGAGACTGGATCGCTGTACCTCTTTTCGCGTTGATGATATACGCGACCGCTGAGCAGTCGAGAACAGGGCAGAAAAATTTCCTCTTCGAAAATTCCTCAGTCTATCTCGGTGAAATCTCCTACAGCCTGTACATGATCCAGTATCCGTTCATGTTTATCGTCTTCGATACAATTCTCGAACGAGGCTTGGGACTTGAGGAAAACTCAAAAATCTGGGGCTATATCTGGGCCGCCGCGCCCCTCATTATGGTGCTTTTGGCCATGGCTATGCACAAATATATCGAAAGCCCTTGCAGGCATTGGCTTGTAAGGCGCATATCCCCCTCCGGCACGGAGCAAAAGGCAACGGGTGATGCTGCAAAGAGCCGATAAAAAATACCCGGAAATCCTTCCGGTCCTGACTTCGCTACGCTTCTGGGCGGCCTATGCCGTAGCCTTCCACCATTGCTGCATGATTATCATCGAAAACGCCGCCCCGGATCTGGCGGAGAGCGTTCCCATCATTTCAAAACTCTACCTCGGCGTGGATTTCTTTTTTATCCTGAGCGGCTTTGTCCTCACTCATGTCTATCTGGAAAAACTAAAGAACGGCACGCTTTCGATAAGAAATTTTTACATCCGGCGGATCGCCAGAATATACCCTGCCTATCTTCTGGCCTTTACCATCGCGCTGACTCAGCTTTACGGTTTCTATCTTGCAGGAGTCACCCCTGCACCCGAACCCCCTCTGACTACGCAATCCTTATTCGTCTACCTTATGTGCTTTCATGCGTGGTGGGATTTTGGGTTGATTTCCATCAACGGCCCGTCCTGGTCGATCAGCGCCGAATGGTTCGCCTACCTTCTCTTCCCTGTCCTGCTCGTAATCATGAGCCGCCTGTCGTTGAGAATGAACGCCCTGTTGGCCCTTCTGGCTATCGCCGCCTGCTGGTCAGCGGCAACGTTTTTACTTGGCAAACCGCTAACCCGCCTGGATTTTGACTACGGCATCCTGCGGATCGTCCCGGAATTCATTGGCGGGATATGGCTCTATCTACTGGGAAAAGAATACGAAGTACGCGCATACAGCCGCTGGTCATTTTTTGCCGTATCCGGTCTTCTGCTGGTTCTTCTGGGCACTCTTAGCCCCGATTTCTGGATCGTCCTGACCTTCGGGGTGATTATACTTTTAGGAGCCGAGCAAGCCCGCCAAAACTATGACTGGCCTCTGTCCTCGGATAAAGCAGCGTACCTGGGCGAAATATCCTATTCCGTCTACCTTCTCCACATCCCGATGCTAGAGATAACACTCTCTCTGATGAAGCTTCTGCCCCTCTCCGACGAAACGGAAATGGCTCTGCTCTTTCTGGCCTTGCTGCTGGTGCTTCCGGCAGCGATGCTCAGCTACGCGCTGATCGAAACCCCGGCACGGAAATACATCAATAAAAAATTCGGATGAATAGAGTGACGGCAATGATCAGCCCGGTTTCTAAGGCTCTTCAATTAACCATTGATCAAAGTTTTCAGGCTCACCGTAGCTTTTAGAACCTTGGCTGCTGTTTTGGATTTGAGCCTCAGGGAGGCCTGTTAACGTCTTATTAAACTTTGCGTACTCAGCACCCCCGATAATCGCGATATATAAAATCATAATCGACATCAGATTAAGCCGCGGCGTAATAAGAACAAACGGCCAGACAAAAATACTCCGCCGGGGGATTTTTTTCCTCGTCTCCTCGCCATGCAAAGATAAAAGCCTGCGGACCGTCCATGGATAATCGGAGATAAGCTCATGGTAAGACATCCAGAAACCTCTCATGGCCTGTGCTTGCATGACGAGGGCATCGATGTTAAGCGTTTTCCAGCGTTTTACCCCGACAACGAGAGCGGCCATTCCGCGCACGGCATCATCTTTAGAGGCGCAGCAATACAAACCATAATTATCACAGGTCCGCTCCCGCGCTCGTGAATAGGCAGCGCCGATCAGAGGAAGAAAACTGACCGGAGCGAAATAAGGCATCCATAGCAAATGCTTTCTGCTGATATGTCCGAGTTCATGCCCCATATAAAACTTGATCGCCTCTGGATGATCATCCATGGCATCGACGATATTGGAATAAAGCACGACATAATGGGTACGGAGAAATTTCGTTGCAAACGCATTCAGTATCCCGTTCCCGTTAATAATGACCAAGACGGGCTCTTTTTTCATCTTCAGCTTACGGCAACATTCCGAATAATGTTCATACAAGTCAGGATACTGCACCTTGGAAACAATCGCTCCGGCCCCGCGTAGATAGGAGATGAAACCTGACTGAATAAGTGTTGTGAGTAGATACATCACAGGTATAACCGCTAGGAAAACACCTTTTGTGACGAAAATAAGGATACCCCAGACAGCAGTAGCAAGAACGAGCAAAATAATTAAAAGCAGTCTTTCCTTAGGGTCGATAAGGTTGCCCATTTACCTCCCCCTACCCCGCCAGATCCTTCAACTGCTCATGCAGCGGCATCCCCACGGCATTGAACCCACAATCCACATAATGCACTTCGCCAGTCACGGCGTTCGAAAGATCGGAGAGCAGATAAAGCGCAGTCCCGCCGAGATCCTGCAAATCCACAGGCTTCCGCAGCGGCGCAGTCACGATGTTGTATTTATAGGTTTTGCGCGCACTGCCGATGACCGCTCCGGCCAGAGTCCGCATCGGTCCCGCGGAAATGGCGTTCACACGGATGCTCTTGTGCTGATCCGTCGGCGGACCAAGGTCAGCTGCCAGATACCGTACCGAAGCCTCAAGCGCCGCCTTCGCCACGCCCATGACGTTATAATTGGGCATGACTTTCATCGACCCGTAATACGTAAGAGTCACCGCCGACCCGCCTTCGCTCATCATATCCTTCGCCCGCCGCATGATGGAGGTGAAGGAATAACAGGAGATATGCATGGTCTGCAGGAAATTGTTGAGCGTGGTATCCACATAATGCCCCTGCAACTCCTCCTTGTTGGAATAGGCGATGGCATGAATCAGGAAATCCATCGTGCCCCATTCTTTCTTGAGCGTGGCAAAAACCCGGTCGAGATCCTCTTCCTTCTGCACATCGCAATCAATCAGGATTTTCGCGCCGATACTCTCGGCCAAGGGCTTCACTCGCTTCCCAAACGCATCCCCCTGATAGGTAAACGCCATCTCGGCCCCGGCCTGATGCAGCGCTTCGGCCATACCCCAAGCGATGGAATGGTCATTGGCCACACCCATGACCAGACCCTTCTTACCCTTCATCAAATCCTTGACCATCGCCGCTCCTTACCCTTCAAAACGGCTGAACGCCAGAGTGCAATTCGTACCGCCAAACCCGAAACTGTTGGAGATCAATGTCTGGTGCCGGACATCGTCGATCCGCTTCTGCGCGATCGGCAACCCCTTCGCCCCCTCGTCCAGAGTCTCGATATTGATGCTCGGCGCGATAAAATTATGCCCAAGCATCAGAAGACAATAAATCGCCTCCTGCACCCCCGTCGCCCCCAGCGAATGTCCGGTCATGGACTTAGTCGCGCTGATCGCGGGAACATCCTGATTCCGCTTTTTGAAAACCTCGCGGATAGCATCCAACTCCGTGATATCGCCGACGGGCGTCGAAGTTCCGTGCGTGTTGATATAGGTAACCGGAGCGCGCTCACAAACGGTGGACAGCGCCTGCTCCATGCAGCGCACGGCGCCCTCCCCGCTCGGCGACACCATATCCTGCCCATCGGACGTCGCTCCATAACCAGAGACCTCGGCATAAATCTTCGCTCCGCGGGCCTTGGCATGAGCCAGTTCCTCCAGCACGATCACGCCGCCCCCGCCCGCAATAACGAAACCGTCGCGGTTGGCATCATAGGCGCGGGCCGCCTTTTCCGGCGTGGCGTTATACTTCGACGACATCGCCCCCATCGCATCGAACAGCACGGACAAAGTCCAGTCCAGTTCTTCCCCGCCGCCTGCGAACATGACATCTTGCTTGCCGAGCAATATCTGCTCCGCCGCGTTGCCGATGCAATGCGCTGACGTCGAACAAGCCGAGGATATGGAATAATTGACACCCTTGATCTTGAAATTTGTAGCAATCGTCGCGGAGTTTGTCGAACTCATGCATTTGGGAACGGCAAACGGCCCCACGCGCTTTGGACCCTTTTCACGGGCGATATCGGCCGCGGCGACCTGCGACCGCGTCGAAGGCCCGCCTGATCCCATGACGATCCCCGTGCGCGGATGGCTGACGTCCCCCGGCTCCAGACCAGAGTCCCTGACCGCCTGCTCCATCGCCAAATGGTTGTAAGCTGCCCCATCGCCCATGAAGCGGAAAAGGCGCTTGTCGATGTGATCTTCCAGAACGATGTCGGGCCGCCCGTGAATCTGGCTGCGGAAACCCATGGCCGCATATTCAGGCGCCGCTACGATCCCCGACCGTCCGGCTTTAAGGGATTCCAGCACGGCCTCCACCGAATTCCCGATGCAGGAAACAATCCCCATGCCTGTGACGACCACGCGCCGCCCTGAACCTGTCATAACAACGTCCCTAAGTGTATGTGTCTATCCCACTGGAATATCAGATCGCCCGGGGATTTTCAAACAGCCCGACCTTGAGATCCTTGGCCTCATAAATCGCCTGGCCGTCCCCGTACATCGTGCCGTCCCCGGTGCCAAGCACAAGCCGTCCCTTCAGAACGCGCTTGATATTAACAACATACTTCACGAGCTTCGTTTCCGGCAGAACCTGCCCGGTGAGCTTCAATTCCCCGAGTCCCAGCGCCCGGCCCGATCCCGGCGAACCCGTCCACCCGAGATAAAACCCGAGCAGCTGCCAGAGCGCATCAAGCCCAAGGCATCCCGGCATCACCGGATCGCTTTCAAAATGACACTCGAAAAACCAGAGGCTGGGCGTAATGTCGAGTTCAGCCTCAATCACACCCTTGCCGTACGTTCCCCCTTCGGTCGAAACATTCGTGATCCGGTCGAACATCAGCATGGGAGGAAGCGGAAGCCGTGCATTGCCGGGACCGAACAGGCGCCCGTGCCCGCACTCAAGAATATCCTCGTAGGAATAACTGCCTTTGGGGACGAAGCTCATGACTTCCTTAAAATAATTAATTGTCATCAGCTTTATACGAAGCTTTATCCCATGCGGCAAGCCCCGATCTTACCAAGCCCGCAAAAGCGCAAAATTATTGCCCGCAGCAACAAAGATCAATAGGAGACCATGTCAAAATCAAGACAAACGTGCTTATACGTCTCGGTAATCGCCGACATGGCCAGCGGTTTGGCAATCGCCGGCTCGATTTCCGGCAACTCCCCGCCCGAAGCGACCGCGATCATCCGTCCGGCCGCCTTGGCGCAGGCGACAGCCTGATCGAACGGGTGGGTCATCTGGATCGTGCGGAAAAAACGCAGACAGCGCGGCTCCATCTCACGGATCAGAGAAACGGGGGCATTAACGGGAAGATCGTTCGCGGGAAGACCGAAACGCCAGTTGCTTCCCGCAGGCACGCCGTGCCGCACGGCCTCCTGCGTCATCACATGAACGATCTGGTCGAGATTTTCAGGCAAATCGGAGCCATAGAAATAGGTAAAACTGCCTGAATTCCCCGAAATCGCCAGACGTCGTCCGGCCACACCGCTCAGGGCTGAAATACAATCGCCCAAAGTCCAGCCGTGTCGCTGCACCATGCGCTCGATCACGACATCACAAAGCTCCTGCGCGGAAATCTCGAAGGCCATTGCCCGTTTTGTACTTTCAACCAGAAGGCGGAAGGATTCCTCACGGGGAAAACCCATATCCTCCCAGCCGATCAGGATGTTCTGATACAACATATGGAGAAGTTCGTTGAACTCATGGTGACAATCCATCCAGTCCTCGAAAAAGAGGCGCGCAGCCATACGCCCGCGCTCGGTTTCCTGATCGATGATATGAGAGGGCGGCAGCGCATACGGCGCCAGCGGCCCTGGCGCGGGATCACAATTCAGAAGCGCCGCAAGCTTTTTAAAACTCGCCGTCATCGCTTGATCGGCTTCATCAAAGACGAAATAATTTTCGACAAGAACGCCGGCCATAAGCTGAATGACCTTCATACCGTCGACACCCCGCTCATGATCCGACGCGAGCTGGATCAAAGCGGAGTAGAATCGTGCGCCCATGTCGGGCTTGTTCGTAAGCGCAAACATATTTCCGGTGAACCTTGAACGGGGTTATGAAAAGGTTGGAAAGTTAACGAAAGGAAGGACGTAGTGGTCAACTACGGTATTGATTCTAATCAAATAATTCGTGCTCGTAAATACCCCAGAGATATTTTCTCGCAATCCACCCCTGATATCCCGAGATTTCTATAGCGCACCAATGAGCCTGACATTCTTCAACATTCACAAGAACAAAAGGCTCTAACTTCATGGTTACATTGGTAATTTCATCGTCCTTTGGGTCGGGAGCTTCGTATACGAGAACGTTCTCCCGGCCCTCAATCATGGCCGTCCGCGCCCCCGATAATAAGGTGTGGTACACCCACCCCTCCTGACCCTCATGGTCCCGGATCTTGCGCCAGTTCTCGAATTCCAGAACGATCTCTACGGGCAGCCCCTGCCGCGAATAGGTCCAGCGGATCGGATATTTTTGACCCGGTCCGGCCCGCACATGAACCTCTTCCGCGCCCAGTGACACAAAGCGCGGCAGCGGCAGGGTAGTCGAGCGGAAAGGAACCTTGACCTCGGGAGAAACCGCAGGCGGCTGCGCTCCGGCCACCAAAGGCAGGGCCAGCAGGAAAGCCGCAAAAAACAGCGGAAAAACAACAAAAATGCGATTTTTAGACACCATCGGACAGCAGATATGCTAAGGAAATCCCCATGAACACCGCCAATGTAACAGAAACTGTGGAAAAGTCCAAAACCGTCTCCATCGCGCCCATGATGGACTGGACGGACCGCCATTTCCGTTATTTTGCGCGTATGATCTCCCCCAATATCCGCCTTTACACCGAAATGGTGACGACCGGCGCTCTCCTGCACGGCGACCGCGAACGCTTCCTGCGCTTCAGTGAACTGGAACACCCGATCGCCCTTCAACTCGGCGGCTCCGACCCCGCCGATCTGGCCGTCTGCGCGAAAATGGGGGAGGATTTCGGCTACGACGAAATCAACCTGAACTGCGGCTGCCCCTCCGACCGCGTGCAGAAGGGCCGTTTCGGCGCCTGCCTGATGGCCGAACCGCAACTTGTGGCCGAATGCGTGGCCGCCATGCAAAACGCTGTGAATATCCCCGTCACCGTCAAATGCCGCATCGGCATCGATAACAACGATGGCGAAGAATTTCTGAACACCTTTATAGAGGTCATCAAACAAACGGGATGCAAAACTTTCATCATCCATGCCCGCAAGGCTTGGCTGTCGGGCCTCTCGCCGAAGGAAAACCGGACCAAGCCGCCCATCAATTACGCCCGCGTGGCGAAAATGAAAGCGCGCCACCCGGAACTGAACATCGTTATCAACGGCGAAATCCAGTCCGCCGAGGAAGCGCAGCAACATCTAGAAGTCTTCGATGGCGTCATGATCGGCCGCGAAGCCTATCAGAACCCCTATCTCCTCCTGACCGAAATCGAACAGACCATTTTCGGCAACGATAACCCGCGAACCCGCGAGGACATCGCCCGCGCCATGATCCCCTATAGTAAGGAGCAGGCGGAAAAATACGCAACACCCGTAAAATCCATCACCCGCCACATGATCAACCTCTACCAGCATATCCCCGGCGCCAGATTATGGCGGCAGGCGCTCAGCACCCTGCCCCATCAAACCGGCGCGGATGAAACGGTAATAGAAAAAGCGTTGGAATCTCTGGAACGCGTGGCCAAAAAAGCGGCCTGAAATCAGGTCGTCCGGCTTTTCTCTGGTTGCTCCCGCGAAACCTGAAAACTCTCGCCGCAGCCACAGCGCCCCGTCTCGTTCGGATTGCTGAAATCAAACTTCGAATTTCCAAGCTCATCCGTGACATAATCGACAACCATCCCGAACAGCATCCACGAATGCATCCGCGGGATATAAAGCCTGACCCCGACCTGCTCGACGACATCGTCGCCCGACAGCGTATCACCGGGTTTGACATACTCCATATGATAGCTGTGCCCGGAGCACCCCGTGCTCTTGATGCTCAGCCGCACCCCCGGCGACCCCTCCGGCGCCTTGTCCAGCAAAGCGCCGATCTGCGCCGCAGCCTGTTCTGTCATCTTGATCGGGTTCATACGCGTCTCTCTCACCCTAGTAAAACATATTGAGCTGCATTTTTGCCGTTTCAGCCATCTTCGAGGGATCCCAAGGCGGATCCCACACCATATCGACGGTCACACCGCCAACACCCTCTATGGGCAGTATAGCAGATCGCACCCATCCCGGCATCTCCTGCGCCACCGGGCAGCCGGGGGAGGTCAAAGTCATCCGCACGCCGATATCCGATAAACCGTCTTTTTCCGGCTCGATATCAATGACATAGATCAACCCCAGCTCATAGATATTGACCGGAATTTCGGGATCGTAAATCTCCCGCAACGCCGCATGAATCTTAGGCCAAAGCTTATGCTCACGTGGCGCCTCCACGTGCGCCGGCTCCGTGAGTTCGTCATAGACGCTCTCGGCGGGCGCACTATTCGCGGCAGAATCTGATGCGTTCTGAACCATAACCGTCTTTACTCGATACACTTTTTCATCAAATCCATCCCCAGCGCCTTTTTGCGCGCTTCCTGCTCGGCAGCAGTCATAACCTTGGCTTTCCCGCCCGCCCCCTCGATCCACAACGAAACGTGCTCCTTGACCGAATAGGCGTACATACACTTGCAGTTGAACTTCATCCCTGTAGTAACATTCGTCTCCGCACAAACTTTAATGACAGCCGGCTTCAAAAATTTCTCAAAACACGGCTTGCCCTTGGAATAGTACTCCTTGCGCCGTTCTGCGTCGCCCTGCACGGAAAGATCCAACGTCATATGCGCCTTGGCCATGCAGCCGCAAAACCCGGTAACATTCAGGCCCATCCGCTTGACCTCGTCGCTCTTGCTGGCCTCTGCCACGCACTCGGCCTTGAAAGCCTCCACCTGCTTGGCCGTCATTTTTTCCGACTGCTTCTCCCGCAGGATTTCACGCATCTCCTCATGGCTCTGATAAGGCCTTTTCGCAGAGGAATCCATATCGTTCTGCATCACAATCATCACGGCCCCGAAACTCGCCGCCAGCAGAACAATCAGCAAAATGATCCGGCTCATTCCACTCTCTCCCTGACCAAGCCTAACATTCCCGGAGCCTGATCTCCACCCCTACCCGAACAGGGACCGCACTTTATGCAGCCCCGCGATCAGCGCGTCAATATCCCCCCCGTCCGTATAAAGCCCGAACGACGCCCGCGCCGTAGCCTCGACGCCCAGAACCTCCATCAGCGGCATACAGCAATGATGCCCCGTCCGCACCGCCACCCCGCACTGGTCCAGCACCATGCCGATATCGCTCGGGTGCGCGCCGTCCATCGTAAAGCTCAAAATTCCGGCCTTATGCGTAACATCCTCCGGCCCATAAAGCTTCAGCCCCGGCACCTTGCGGATCTCCGATGTGGCGTAATCCAGAAGCCTCCGCTCATGCGCCGCGATTTGATCCATCCCGATCGCCGAAACGTAATCGATAGCCGCGCCCAGCCCGATGACCTCGACAATCGCGGGCGTCCCCGCCTCGAACCGCGCCGGCGGCTCCTTGTACGTCGTGCCCGAAAACCGCACCCGCTCGATCATATCCCCCCCGCCCTGATACGGCGGCATGGCGAGCAGGTTTTCATATTTCCCGTACAAAACCCCGACCCCCGTCGGCCCATAAAGCTTGTGCCCGGTGAACACGAAGAAATCCGCATCCATCGCCCGCACGTCAATCGCCTGATGGACCGCGCTCTGCGACCCATCCACCAGAATTTTAATGGCGGGGTCAAACGCCCGCGCCGTCTTGATGATTGTCTCGACCGGATTCACCGTCCCCAGAGCGTTGGAGATATGCACCACGCCAATAAGTTTTGTTTTCTTGGACAGCAGCTGTTCAAACGCCGGAAGGTCCAGCCGCCCGTCTTGCGTAATCGGAATGACCTTGATCGTGCAGCCGACCTGTCCGCAAAGCAACTGCCACGGCACGATATTCGCGTGATGCTCCATCGCACTCAGGATGATCTCGTCCCCCGCCGTAAGGTGCAAACGCCCCCAGCTCTGCGCGACCAGGTTGATCCCCTCCGTCGAATTGCGCGTGAAGATAATTTCATCCGCGCTCCCCGCACCGATGAACCGCGCCACGCGCCCGCGCACCTCCTCGAACGACGCCGTCAGACTCTGCGAAAGCTCATAAAGCCCGCGGTGGATATTCGCATACCCGCCTTCCATGACGGCCTGCATCGCCTCAATAACGACGCGCGGCTTCTGCGCGCTCGCCCCGCTATCGAGAAACACGAGCGGCTTTCCGTGCATCCTCGTCTCAAAAATCGCGAAATCCTTGCGCCACGATGAAGGAAGCTGTGTCATCTTTGCAAAACCTCCCTGATCCGCTCCAAAACTCCTTCGGTGTTATTTAAAACGTCATGATTCCAGAACCTCAAGACACGATAGCCCTGCCCTTCAAGAAATGCCGTCCTGATCATATCGTTTGAGTTTTCATTATGTTGTCCGCCATCTGCCTCGATAATAAGCTTTGCCGAAAAACAGTAAAAATCAACAACATAAGAACCAACGGGATATTGTCGCCGAAATCTCACACCGAGTTGATCCGCACGGATCAAAGCCCAGAGCTTCTTCTCAGCCTCAGTTGGATCTTTCCTTAATTTTCTCGCAACAGGCGTCAATCGACGCTTGCGGTTGTTATTTCTCTTTTTTGGGAGATCGACTACCCCCTCTCCCTGGGATTGCATCCCTCCCCTCTCACCCGCCTTCAGGGATGGCACATTTCCCCTCTCACCCGCCTGCGGGGATGGCACATTTCCCCTCTCACCCGCCTTCAGGGATGGCACATTTCCCCTCTCACCCGCCTGCGGGGATGGCACATTTCCCCTCTCACCCGCCTTCAGGGATGGCACATTTCCCCTCTCACCCGCCTGCGGGGGAGAGGGGTTAGGGGAGAGGGGGCGTTGAATATTCTCGCTCACACCGCCCCGCTTTCAGGAGTCTGCTGCTGCGCCACCTGCCACCATTTCAGGCACTGTTCGTAAACCCGCTGCTTCTCCTCTTCAGATTTAAAAAACCGGGCAGGAATAACAAATGCTGATAAAGACGAAACAAAAATATGTAGGTTCCCTTCAGTAATATCTACCTTTTCTATCCCATTCCATAAATATTCTGCATAGTGATATTGAGAACTGGAACTAACTTTACTCTCATTAATCCGCATTGTAGTAAGCGCAAAAGGTACAAGATTACGGCCAGAAGCATACCTTTTTTTTGTAGTTGATCTTATGCAGGCCTTAAAAAAAGTTAGGCGCGGAAAAAAATAAAAAAGAGAAGTTATTATAAATAAAATGAAGAAAAGGCCCGGAGAAAAAACGGTTGTAAGTATATCGTATAATACCTGAGGGAAAGTCGTTTTTCCGCTCAAAAAAAAGATGCCGTGCATGATAACTGCCGCTAAGCCTGCACCATATAGACCTAGTAAGAAATTAAAAAATAAAGCAGAAAAAAAATTTCTTCTCTTTTTGAAATCATAATTAACAGACGTAGAAAAATCAGTGTAATCATCCACAGTCAGCTGAACCTCAATCTCAATCACCCCCCCGCTCACGCCGCACCCCCGCCAAACATAAAGTCTCCGCGACCACCAAGCCCCCGCTCGCGTTGTGATCGTCGTGCCCGCTGTGTTTCAGAAAAAATCGTCACGCCGCCTCACTCTCAGCAGTCTTCTCCCGCGCCGCGTTAAAATACTGTAGACATTTCTGATAAAATTCCTCGAACGCTGCCTCATCCGCAAACGCCCGCTTGGGAATAATTAAAGCGCTCATAGTTGAAAGATATATGAAGGCATAATTATCTGCCCTTTTGACTTTTTCAATCCCGGACCACTCAAGCTTGTATACTGAGTACTTGCTAGTTTCCTCTATATAATCTCGACTAAAAAAATATTTACGCGGCGAAAAAAGCAGTATGTTTTCTCCCCAAGAAAGCAATTTTTTTATTGTAAGACGCGTGGACTTTATCCGAATAAATCCTATAAAAATAAAAAATAAAAAGACGCAAGAAAAAGCTATTACAAAAGGCTTACCGCGATCTGGTGTGACGGCAAATGATCCAATTAACAATAATGAGACTACAGCCAAACCTCTCAGTTGAGATGCAATAGCCCCTAAACTATCACTTTCCTGCCCCATAAATGTGAACAAATTAAACGCCACCAGATCATCAACCGTAAGCTGAAACTCTACTTCAACCGCATCGCCAGCCATGCTTCCGCCTTCCCCCGCGCTTCCTCGCGCGCGCCGTCATGAGGAATTTTCTCCAGCACCTCGTCCACGAACGCCTGCACCAGAAGCCGCCGCGCCGCCGCCGCGCTCAGCCCCCGCGACCGGAGATAAAACAGCGGTTCCTCATCCAGTGGCCCGGTCGTCGCCCCGTGCGAACACTTCACGTCATCCGCATAAATCTCCAACTCCGGCTTCGTGTCCATCTCCGCCGTCGGCGAGAGCAGCAAGGCGTTGGAGAGCTGATACCCGTCCGTCTTCTGCGCCGCCTGATGCACATGGACCTTGCCCTGAAACACCCCCCGCGCCGTATCGTCCAAAAGAGAACGGTAGAATTGATAGGACGTGCAATTCGGCGCCGCGTGCTCGATCAAAATCGTCGTATCCCCGTGCTGCGCCCCGCCGAGCAAATTCAGCCCGTTCAACCGGCAATCCGCGTTCGGCCCGTTAATGACCGCATGAATCTCGTGCCGCGTCAACTTCCCGCCCATATTCAGCGAAAAACAATCGTAAGCCGCATCCCGCTCCAGCGTCACCCGCACAAGGTTCGTCTGCACGGCCTCCAGACTGTCCTCCTGCAAACGGATATGATGAAACCGCGCATTCTTGCCCACGCTGATCTCGGTGACCATATTTTTCCAGTACGCGCCCTGCCCCGTATGCCGCTCAATGAGGGTCAGCTCAGCGCCCTCCTCCACAGTGACTCGCAAAATCGGCTGCTGATGCGCCCCGGCCGCGCCCATCCACACAATATCCTCGACTTGTCCACCATTCTGCCCACGGCTCCTGTGGATAACTCTCTCCTCCACCGCCTGCGGCCGCACGGCCAAAAGTTCGGAAGACAAAGCCCGCACCAAGTTCGTGTACTTCCACTCCTCCTGCTTGGGGGTGGGCAGCGTTTGTGAATCAAGGGCTTTCAGAACCCCTACCATAAGCTCTTCATCTCCGCCTTAAGGGGCGCCATCCGCGAACACCCGGCCAAAACCTCCAGAGCAAGGATAAAAAAATGCCAGACATCCCCGGTCATCTCGCCATTAAGCTTAACCATCTTCGAAACAGCAAGCGCACAAGCCAGAACTCGCCCCTCGCCCTTAAGATTGTTATTATCAAGAATATAGTCGATTTGCGAACGGTGTCGAAAAGCGCAATTTGGGGGCCATTCGGCGGGATACATCTCCCGCGGAATCGAAAGCGGCGGAAAAGAGGAACTGTCCCGGATCGCCGCATCCGTACGTTCTAGGATTTCCACCATATCGGGAAGCCTTTCGAAGGGAAGGCCGGAGGCCACGGCACCGGCCCCGATAATAATGTTAAGGGTGTCGCGCTCGCGCCGGTAAAGAACATCCTCGACCTTCTCGTCAAAAACCCAGATGGTTTTGGAGTCGATCCGCCCCGAGGGAATGATTTGGCGAACAAGCTGTTCTCCAGCGACCGCCGCCAAAGCCGCCGTAATAGTTTCAAGGGGATTAGGCTCCGAAACCGCGAAATGTGCGCTGATGATGGCAAAAATTTCTTCAGAGGCTTTATCCAGAATGGGCATGATTTGTCCTTGAATGAAAGGTTACGCGCAGGCTTTGACAAATTCTTTGTAGCCCTGTTTTTCAAGCTCCAGAGCCACGTCAGCCCCACCGGTCTTGACAATCCGGCCATCAGCCATGACATGCACCACATCCGGCTTGATATAATCCAGCAACCGCTGATAATGCGTGATGATCAGGAAAGCGCGGTCCGGGCTATGCAGGCGGTTGACCCCCTCCGCTACGATCTTGAGCGCGTCGATATCCAGACCGGAATCCGTTTCATCGAGAATACAGAATTTCGGCTCCAGCAAGGCCATTTGCAGAATCTCGTTACGCTTTTTCTCCCCGCCGGAAAACCCGGCATTGACCGCCCGCTTCATCATCTCGTCGGAAATCCCGAGATCCTTGCACTTGGCTTTCATCAGCTTAAGAAGGGAAAGCGCATCAAGTTCCTCCTGCCCCCGCTGCTTGCGAACGGCGTTGATCGAAGTCTTCAGGAAGATGCTCATATTGACGCCCGGAATTTCAACCGGATACTGGAACGCCAGAAAAACCCCCGCCGCCGCTCGCTCCTCAGGTTCAAGCTCCAGAATATTCTGCCCGTTGAGAGTGACAGTCCCACCCGTGACCTCATACCCCTCACGTCCTGCAAGAACATAGGACAGTGTGGATTTCCCGGACCCGTTCGGCCCCATGATCGCGTGAACTTCGCCCGCCTTGATGGACAGGCTGAGACCCTTGAGGATTTCCCGGGGACCCGAGTCCGTTTGAACGCACGCTTGAAGGCCTTTAATATCAATCACTCTCAGTATTCCCGTCTTGCTCGGTTTCGTAGTAATTCTCTTTTATATAATCGAAAAGACGCCACGGCAGATTGAAAATGGAAAAAGACAGCGTCAAAAAACCGACGATGAACAAACCACTGACCACCGCTGAAACAATCAGGCTGTAGACAGAAAAAAAAGTGTATCCATCCTCAAGCTGCCCATAATTGAAAATCATCTGATAAAGCACGTGCGACGTCATGTAATTGAAAAACGTATCCAAACTATGATCTTTGCAGCTCAACAGTAACGTTTCAGAATCTATATGACACCACTGGTAAACAAAGAAAGTATTGACGAAAAGAAGGATAAAAACCCCGATCGAAATCACAAGAAAGACTTTTTGTTTGTAATAATCGACGGAGTCCGCAAAAAGCTGTTTGCCAAAACCGGTAAAACCCTTAATGAAAGCACTTTTGTTCATGGCGGAGGATCCGGCCTTTCAACGTCAGTGCTTTCGTCGGCGGGCTTAGAAAGCGGCATAGACATCACGTCTTTCTGTCCGTCACTAACTTTCCCGACATCCGTCGTTTCTGATGGCAGATCCTGATCCTTCGGGATAAACTCCGGCACCGGATGCATCTGTGGAAACGGCTCATCCTCACCCTGCTGCTCGGCAACCAAAGCTTGAAAATCAGCATCCCCTGCAGGCGCCTGCTCCTGCCGCGCACTATAAATCATCGTCCCAGCCAGCACGATTCCATACAGGATCAGCGCCGCGCTGACCCCGACCACAACGCGGTAAAAAAACCTCTCCAAACGCATACTGTTATTATCGTTCACAGGCCTTTCCATTCTGAAATCTTCTCGGCCAGCGAAAGATCCCGTTGCGTCACCTGGTTGCCCGCCTCATGGGTGGTGAGGGTCAGCCGGACGCGGTTATAGAGGTTTTCGATCTTCGCATGATGGTCCGCCTCATCTGAAAGCCGGGCCACGACAGCAAGAAAGGAAAAAGCCTCCGTAAAATCCACAAAGGTAAAATTAGCCGAAATTGCCCCGTCCGCATAGCTCCATGCGGGATTCTTCGCAACCCAGTCCACTAAAATGTTGTTTTCTATGGATTTTATACGACTCATGCCGCTTTTCTCTTATTCCCGAGAGCATTGTAAATGCCCATAAGACTGACCAGCAGCCAGCTGAATTCCATCACAAACCCGCCCAGATCGCCCCAGTCGAAATGATAAACCAGCGAAACCATAATCATAAACGCGCCCAGCGCATTCAAACCAAAAAACCGGACGCTCTTGGAATCGATCCTGTCCCCGGCCATCAGCCAGTACATAAAGGTCGTCAGACAGGCGCCTGTAACACCCATAACCGCCATCAAAAATTCCATCATCACCCCACGCTCCCCTGCTGTAAAACCCAGCTAAGTGCAAAACTCGAAAAAAGTCCAAAAACCAGCAAAATAATCGGCGAAGTGATCATATACTTAATATGCTCCGCTCGATACTTGTCAGGATTGACCCAAACACACAGAATCCCATAAAAAGAAAGCAGAATAGAAATGCCGAATAGAGCGCCCACGTAAATACGAATGACAAAAGATTCAATGTCACCGGAATAATAGGACACGCCGATGCTTCCAAGAATTAAAACCCAGGGCACAATGCAAAGCGCCCAGACCAAGAACCACCCAAGAGAAAACATGACTTGATCCCCGATAGACATATCACCCCACGCTCCCCTCAAGGCTGATCCCCACCAGCTTCTGCGCCTCCACCGCGAACTCCATCGGCAGGTGCTGCATGACCTCCCGCGCAAACCCGTTGACGATGAGCGCAATCGCCTCCTCTTCCCCAATCCCGCGCTGCAGGCAATAGAAAAGCTGATCCTCCGAAATCTTCGACGTCGTCGCCTCATGCTCCAGCTTGGCGGTGCGGTTACGGCTCTCGATATACGGAACCGTATGCGCCCCGCACTGATCGCCGATGAGGAGACTATCACAGGCCGTGAAATTCCGCGCCCCGTCCGCCCCCGGCATGATCTTGACGATCCCGCGGTAGGTATTGTTGCTCCGCCCCGCGCTGATCCCCTTCGAGATAATGCGCGACTTGGTATTCTTGCCCAGATGGATCATCTTGGTCCCGGTATCGGCCTGCTGCCGCCCGTTGGTGATCGCTACCGAATAAAACTCGCCGGAGGAATTGTCACCCTTCAGAATACACGACGGATATTTCCACGTAATCGCCGACCCCGTCTCCACCTGCGTCCACGCGATTTTCGAATTCCGCCCCTCGCACAGCCCGCGCTTGGTCACGAAATTGTAAATCCCCCCCGCGCCCGTCTCGATATCGCCGGGGTACCAGTTCTGCACCGTCGAATATTTGATCTCCGCATCGTCATGCGCGACCAGTTCGACCACCGCCGCATGAAGCTGCCGCTCATCCCGCATCGGCGCGGTGCAGCCTTCAAGGTAGGAAACATACGACCCCTTATCCGCGATAATCAGCGTCCGCTCAAACTGCCCGGTATTCAGCTCATTGATCCGGAAATAGGTCGAAAGCTCCATAGGGCACCGCACCCCCGGCGGGATATAGACAAAACTCCCATCCGTAAACACCGCCGTATTCAAACACGCGTGCTTGTTATCCGAATAGGGCACAACCGAATTCATATATTTTTTGACCAGTTCAGGATGCTCTCGCACCGCCTCGGAAATCGAACAGAAAATCACCCCGTGCCGCTTCAACTCATCCTTGAACGTGGTCGCAACGGAAACAGAGTCAAACACCGCATCGACGGCCACGGGCGCCCGTCCCTTAACCCCGGCCAATATCTCCTGCTCCCGCAAAGGGATTCCCAGCTTCTTATAAGTCTCCAGCAACTTCGGGTCCACCTCGTCCAGCGACTTCGGCCCATCCTCAAAGGATTTCGGCGCGGAATAATAATACGCGTCCTGATAATCGAGTTCCGGAAACTCCAGCTTCGCCCATTTCGGCTCCTTCATCCGCTGCCAGTGCGCGAACGCTTTCAAACGCCGCTCCAAAAGCCACTCCGGCTCTTTCTTCTTCGCGGAAATGAACCGGACGATCTCCTCACTCAGCCCCTTGGGCGCTTTATCGCTCTCAATATCCGTGACGAACCCCGCCGAATATTTTCCGGCCATGTCCTTGACGGTGGCGATGGTCTCTTCAGTGGCCCCCATAGGCCGCTCCCTTCTCTTCAACCGTAATCGTTTTTCGGGTATTGGGCCGCATCATATCCGTCAGCATGACCCCCTCCAGCGCCGACCGCAAGGCCTGATTGACGGAATCCCACCGCCCGCGCACAGCGCAACACGCCCCCAGCGCACAATCCGGCTCCAACCCGTCCACACAGGCCGTCAGGGCGATCGGCCCCTCGATGGCCTCGATAATTTCAACCACACTCACCTCACGCGCAGGCCGCAAAAGCCTGTATCCGCCCGCCGCGCCGCGCACCGAAACCACAAGCCCCGCCCGCAAAAGCATCTTGAGAACCTTGGCCACAGTCGGCTCGGATATATTCGTCTGCTCGGCAATCAAGGCCGCGCTCAACAGCCCATCACCAGTCCGCGCCATATCGGCCAGCACCACCACCGCATAATCCGCAAGCTTTGAAATTCTGAACATACAAATGCTCTAATAACGATCTAGGACTAATTTTGTGCTAAATTACACCTTTGCCCTTGAGATTCAAGATAATTTTTAGTTTTTTTCTTGCCTCTTGAAACAGAGCAGAAGACCTCGAATTGCAAAAAACGCAAGATTTCATATCAAAAAGAGCTTTTTGCGAATGGTGGAGCTTTCGGGTGAGGTGTCGAACCGTTTGTTTGAGGTTTTTGAGGAATGGGAACATATTGTAAGAAAATCCTACACTTATTAGAAGTCTAGGGCCCTAAAATTTCCTTGATACACATTGCGAGTTGTCTTGACGTTGGGTTTTTAATGATTTTGTCAAGATTAGCAGAGGCCAAAAATGTGTCGTGTAGATGTTCCGGCAGTAATATTTTTGAGGCTTGTAGAGTTAGAATAACAAAATTCAGGGAATCGCAGCCAAGGTCGAAAAAGGATACATCTGGGTTAATCGTTTTATTTGGGACTTTAAGGACATCGCAAACGATTGCGCACACTTTTTGGATGATTTCGTCTTCATCAATGTTGTTGGTTTCAGAATGTGTGCCAACGGATGCAGGTAACATGGAGCCAAGAAGCTTTTCATCCGCCTTACCATTTATCGTTAATGGAATGCTTTCAACGTGTATGAACATGGCAGGACGCATATAGGCAGGAAAAAGTCTGCTGGCTTCCGTTTTTAGAAAATCATCGTCTAACGGGACAGTGGACGTATAAAATGCCGCCATAAAGCTATTATTGCCATCGCCCGCCGTGATTGCGACGCAATCTTTAATATTTTCTATTTTTTTTATCGTGTTTTCAACTTCGCCGAGCTCAATGCGATAGCCGCGTATTTTCATTTGGCGGTCGATACGCCCCAAGTAGTAAAGTCTTCCATCTTTTTCCCATGTCGCCAGATCCCCCGTGCGGTACGCTATGGTATCTGTTTCTGGTAGACGCACAAACTTTTCCTTATTGAGTTCCGGTGCGCGATAATAACCGTTGGCTAGGCAATCGCCAGAGATATAAATCTCTGCGGCTATTCCATAGGGTGCAGGTTTTCCCTCGTCATCAAGGAGATGGATCCTCGTATTGGCAGCGGGTACTCCAAGGGGTACAGAAATATTTGTATCTCTATCAGGGTTAAATTCATGCACCATACAGCCAACAGTCGCTTCGGTTGGGCCATATTCATTAAATATTTTTGCCCGACCGCCGCAATCTTCGTAAATGGCCTTTGCCAATGCGGTAGAAAGATTTTCTCCTCCCACGATAAGGCGGCGAAGGGGAATTTTCTCTGTTCCTGCTTCCTTAAGAATTTTAAGGTGAGACGGTGTCAATTTAAGACAATTCACCCGTTTATCATGAACCATTGTATGAATTGTATCTAACCGGAGTCCCTGCGGAAAAATATCTATGGCTCCGCCTGTTGTTAATGGCAAAAAAATGGAGGTCAGAGTAAGATCAAACGCGAAGGACGTAAACAATCCAAAAATTGATTGTTCATCAAGGCTGTCAAGATAGTGATGTTTTGCCCAACTTAGATAATTCACAAGGCTACGATGACAGACCTCAACGCCTTTTGGTTTCCCAGTCGAACCGGATGTGTAAATGATATAGGCGATATCCTCTGCGCATGTTTCCGGTATGGGAAGGCCGTATTGAGCATTGGCCGTCACATTTTCGGGATGAATTTTTTTAACTCTTTCAAAGGCGGAAAATAGAGAAAAATCCTCAGTAAAAATATAGTCGGCCTCGCTGTCTTTTAAGATGGTTTCTATTCTTTCAGGCGGATTTTCGGGATCTATGGGTACGAAAACACCGCCTGCTTTTAATATAGCTAAAAAGCAAGCGGGCACCAAAAGGGAATGGGACATACAGATTGCAACCCGATCACCTTTTTTTAGTCCGTGATGAAGCAGCTCTTGCGCGAGGGCATTAGACCGGATTTCTAATTCTGCGTAGGTAAGTGTTTGTTCTTTTTCAAATATAGCAATGGCATCCGGCGTTTTTGCAGCCTGACTTTCAAACAAATCATGGACAGTGCGATTGCGGGGATATGAGGTTTCAGTTTTGTTCCAGTCTTGAGGTATGGAAGGCGTTTCGTGTAATGCGTTTTCAATGTCCTGCAAAATTCTTTTAGGATCGCCGTTTCTATCAGGACTTTTCAGGCTTGAAGCGCATACTCTGAGGATGCCCCCGCTTTCGGTACTAACAATAGTGAGAGGCATGGCTGGCATATTGAGGGGCAAGAAAAAAGCCGAGGAGGCCTTAAAATCTGGACATGATAACGGTATCAAATCCACCTGTCCGATATGTGAAATGGTGGCAGAAAAGGGAAATTTTTTGCGCTTTAAGCATACTTTATGTATGCAAGCCAGAGCAAAGGGAGGGAGTAATGCATATATACGATCAAGAGAAGACATTGCACTCTCCTGATTTTCTTGCAGGGCTTTGATAATATTCGCGTATATATGCTCCCATTGCTCACCAGCACACACATCAATTATTAACGGTGAAGTCATGTTTGCGGTCGCGCGGATATGCGGTAATTTTCTGCGCAGATCAACGGGGATCATAAATCTTAGGGCTTGGTGCCCTTGTAAATGTGCGCGTTCCATAAGACAGGCCGCGGTCTTGGCAACAAAACTAGTGTGCCCTCCGGCAAAGGAGGCTTCGCTCCAGACAAAACCGCTATTCAGGAAAGCATTGCCTCCCGCGGGGGCGTAAGAAAAAGGCGTGCTTATGCGAGAATTTTCATGACCAAGAGAAAGAAGAAGTTCTTGATCTGTCATTGTTGAATTTGTTCCGAGGGGTTCTTCCTTGCGAAGCACTCGAAAGGTCTCTTCGGCCCAAAATTGTATGCCTTTTGCATCCATGACAGCATGTGATGCGCGAAAGATAATTCGTTGGCCACAAACATAAACTTCTGCGGTGGGGCCTTTTTTTATATCCATCGGTTTTAAAGACAAAAGATCGCTTATGTTCTGAAAATCGTTTTCCTCAAGTATATGTACGGGGGGATTTTTTTTGCTATCGAACCATTTTCCTTTTTGATAAACAAGGCGGCATCCGGGGTTTTTGTCTGCAACATGGTTTAGCGCATCTTGTAATGTATTTACTTTTACTTTCCCTTCTCCTTCGATAACCATATGCAGGCAGAAAGGCGGGAATAATTTTGCAATATTCAGGTAAAGATGTTCGCTAAAAGATACATTGCGATAAAAAGTCATTTGCTCTTTCATGGTTTATGCCCGTCCCACTCAAGGCCGAAATTATAGATCTCTGCTACAGTTTTATTATTTTTTCCGGCAATTTTCAGAAGTTCTACAGAAGCAACTATTTGCGAGATAAACGGCAGAGGGTCGCGCCAGTCAAACAAGACGTCCCGTGCACGCCAAAATCGTTTTGTAAATTCTTTCAAGCGCCCTTTTCGGAATTCGTCGGCGGCACATAAGAAAAATACAGCCAGTCCGGCCATGCGCGGAGGGGATGTCGCGCCGTCATAAAAAGTTGTTTCATTTCCTAAAAAAACCGTTCCCCAGTCCTGGAAGTTTTCCATTAAATGTATACCGGCGGTTGCTCGGGGATTACATTCAATTACATACAGTTTTTTGGTATTATCTTCTATGATGTCGAAGGCAACTTGCCCTGTAAAAGAGTTTTTAAGTCCAAAGGCACGCGTAAAATCAAGTATGGCGAGGTGGTGAACCGGTTCGAAGTAAATACCGCTTCCTTTGCCGATACGATAAAGCGGGTTATAGCACGCATGCGCAAGCAATTTTCCGTTATTAAAAACGCTGTAGGTACAAAATTCTGTGCCGGAAATTAGCTTTTGTACAATGAGAGGATTTGACTCTTCGATTGAAAGCAACGTGGCCTGTTCCCAAGATGGGGAAAGCACTGTACGAAAGGAGCCCCGTGAAAATTCAGGCTTTATTATGCAATTACCTAATTCATTAAGGGCATGCAAAAGTGATGAAGGATCTTTTACATACCTGCTTTTAGGTATTTCTGCACCGCACCCCTCAACCAGAGAACGATAATGCCATTTGCTGTGCAAGGTTTCTAATTGAGTTGCTGTTCCACAAAAAAGTCGTGCGGTTTTTTCAATATCTTCCTTGATGCGCGAAAGGAAAAATATTTCTTCGTTAACAGGAATAACAAGGTCAATGCCTCTTTCCCTAATCGTTTTTATTACGGTCTGATAAAAGCCTTGAAGATCAAGGGCAGGAGCCGGAAGTTTTATATAGTCATCCGCATATTTTGAAAATCGCGTAAAGGGATAGTCGAGGCTATCTGCGACGATAACTTCAATATTTTGCATTTTGAGTGCTTTTGCAATCGCACGCGCCATTGGTAATCGCGCTCCCGTGATAAGTGCCCTCATGAGAATGCACTCCTCCGGATACGTCTTTGTTTCTGTAGTAAAGATTCCATCTTGAGGCTGTCTCGAATAAAAGAAGGTGGGATGCATCCCTGATCAATGAAAGCCTTGTTGAGGTTCAGGATCAGTTTCCCCCAATCTGTTGCGGAAAGGAAGTCCTGAACTTCGATACGGATCGTGCCGACCGATTCTTGTACTATTCTGTAATCGGAGATACTCGGAGAAGATCGAATAACCAATTGCCGAAGCTGGTCGGGAAAAATAGGGATCTGTTTTTCGTTATTGTGATTTTGACCGTATAACAAATCGTCCATACGCCCTTCAATTTGCGTGATCACTGTCGAAACCCGTCCACATGGGCATGGACGTTCGTCCAGAACAAGAATGTCATCAAGTTTATATCGAACTATGGGCTGTGTGGTGCGGGAAAAATCTGTGATGACGGGAGAAAATCTCCCTGTGGTGCGATCAATCCATTCTTTCTCAACAAGAAGATATTCTTCATTTAAATGGATGTTGTTATGCTCGCATGTATATCCCAGAAACCCTTCGGTACATTGATATATTTGATGAACCGGTTGTGCGAAGACATCCGATATGGTTTTAGCATCCAGAGGATCAAGTACTTCAGCAACGGACGTAATACGCCGAGGATGAATGTTTATTTTTCCTTGTTTTTGCATTTGTGCAATCAGACACAGAACGCGGGCGGGTGCAATAATTTGGGTTGGTTGCATATCATTCAGGGCTGAAAGATGTCCGTCAAATGGCTGCGTCAGGTCAAAAAAACGAAATGACAGCCGCCCACGTTTGTGAACACTGTCATAGAGATTACTGCCGGCGCGAAGGAAAAATGCAAGTTTGTGATTGCCAAGGATCGACGTATCCAGTGCGCGGGCAAGCACGACACCAGCCCAGCGGGCGCGTTCCTTATCACTAACGGCAAACAGTCCACGGTTGCCGCTTGTGCCTGAAGAAAGACCTATGGTAATTCCATTGATTTTCTTGCTGAAATCTCGTGTGTCTTCTGCTTCAAGCGCAAGATGCATTGCGTCCTGCAACTTTATGCCACATGTGTTGATGTCATCAAAATGCGTCATCATAAGTGCTTTGTTCATTACAGGAAAATCAGAAAAGATTTTTTTCATATAGGGCTGGTAAAAAGGTGACTTGCTTAAGCAGGATCGGCGAAAATTTTCTAGTTTTCGCTGTTGGTAATTGTACAACGCAGATTTGCTTTTGAACCGCAGGCCGTAGCGGGTACGCAAATAGTTTTGTACGAAAATTGTTGCATTTCTCATTGAGGGCCTTCGATTTCTTGGGTTATCTCATTGCAATGCGAAGGAATAAGCCTTATATCGCTGCGCGTTAGACTAAGCCGGTGCAATTTAATAAGCGTTTGTTTATATTCTGCGGGGTCGTGCAGCAGTGCCATAACGATAGAAGGTGGAAGAATAAATTTCCTGTAGGATTCTGAACGCCAGCAAGAGTCCGCTATAAGCATGATGTCATTATTTTGCAAATAAAGCCCGTATTGGCCAACCGCATGCCCGGGTAGTGAAACACCAATAAGAGTGCCATCTCCAAAGAGGTCATGCCCTTCATTAAAGCCTGTCAATTTCTCATGTAGTGCGTAACGGGGAGCATCTTCTATGAAGCGTAAGCGGCTGACCATATCGGCAGGTAACAAAGAAGAGATATAACCTTGTCGGAATGCTTTCCAGCCTTGCAGCTTATGAAGTTTCTCCCATGCTTCTCGGGCGCAAATAAAATTGGCAGTGGGAAAATCCTTAAGACCTGCAATGTGGTCGGGATGAAAATGAGAGATGATGATATGTTTTACATCTTCAGTTTTGTGCCCGCGTTTTAAAAGCTGAGAAGGCAGGTATTCATCTGCACGGATAATAGAAGGCAAAACGCGGTTATATATGCGCAATGCCCAATCGTCTGTTTCCTGTTGTATGCGTGGAGCGTAGCCGGTATCGAAGAGTATCAGCCCGTGTATGGGGTGCTCTATAAGGCCTAAGTGTGCAGGAAATTCTTTTGGGCTAAAAGATTTTGTACGTAATGCTGACCATTCGGGATGTTTGCAGCATCCACATGTTAAAAGGCAGAATTTCAGTTGCATGTATGCTCCTTCCACCATGAAGAAAAGCGTGTGAGACCTTCATCCATGCTTATTTGGGGTGTATAGCCAAGGCCAATTCTTGCGGCGTTGATGTCCAATGTCTGGCTATTAGCGA
The DNA here is from genome assembly GCA_018000295.1 of Alphaproteobacteria bacterium. Taxonomy (GTDB): domain Bacteria; phylum Pseudomonadota; class Alphaproteobacteria; order Micavibrionales; family Micavibrionaceae; genus JAGNKE01. The sequence continues at coordinate 125,526 of JAGNKE010000006.1, forward strand.
GAAGAGCAGCTGTGTAGCAGGTAAGCATGGGTTCGGTGTTGTGTTTTTTGCCGGAATGCTCAAGCATTTTCGCGCATGAATTAAGCAAGGTATAGGGAACATGCAGGATGCGAGGCGAGATGCCGAGTTTCAAAAACAGGGTATCGACAAGCCGGTGCACATGCCAAGGATCACCATTTGTAATATTGTATATTTTTCTTGTATTCATTGCGCTCGTTTCAAGTGCAAGCCTGAGCGCGTGTGCCACGTTTTCAACATATGTCATGTCTACAAGGGCCACACCTCTTCGTGGTATGGGAAGAATTTTTTTACTTCCGGCGTGAATGATTTTTGGTAAAACTACGGAATCGTGCGGGCCAAATATGCCGCGCGGGCGAATGATAACCGTTTCCAGTCCGCGTAATGCAGCTTTTTGCACTTCCAGTTCGGCTTCGTATTTTGTTGATGCGTAATGATTGGCAAAAGGACTCGCGACGATGTCCGTTTCTTTTATGCCGAGCCTATCTTTGAAATTGAAATAGACAGAGGACGTTGACACATGAACAAAGCGTCTCACTTTATTTCTTATACAGGCCTCGACAAGATTTTGCGTAACCGTAACATTTGCGGATTTAAAATCAGCAAGGCTTCCCCATGGAGAGGAAAGAGCAGCACAGTGAATAACGGCATCACAATCTTTTACAAGCGCAGGAAGCGATGAGGCATCGAAAAGATCGGCAGAGATGAATGTACAGTTTTTTCCTGCAAGCGACTCTCCAGCGATCTTGTTGCGTCCTGTTGCACGAACCGTAAATCCGTGGGATAGCAGGTGGGCGCATAAATTGCGACCTAAGCCTCCGGTAGCTCCTGTAACAAGAACGTTCATCATACTTTTATGACCATTCCGCCTAGGGTTATACCGGCACCGGTTCCGGCGAGCAAGACTGTCATGCCTTCTTTCATTTTCCCCGTGGTGCGCGCAATATGCAGTGCAGTCGGGAGAGAAGCGGCAATCTGGTTACCGTAATCTCCATAGATATTGACTATTTTTTCTGTAGGTATCTCAAGCAATGAAACAAGATGGTCAAGAGCGGCGGCACTTGCCTGATGCGGGATGACAAGGTCAATTTCATCCATGCCAAGTTTTGCACTGTTTAACAATCGTTTTAGGAAGTCCGGAAAAACTTTTGCCGTAAGTTTATAGGCGGACACGCCATCCATTTCATACTTTTCACCTTTTAAAAATTTATCCATGCCATGCTGCGAGCGCAGGGCAGTGCCGCCCGAACGCAACTGACAAAAATCGGCACCTTCAGGATAAGTTTCAAAAAGAGATGATATGATGCCTAGATCGGATTCTTCCGGCTCCGTGCGTAAGATAGCCGCCGCCGCGCCATCCCCAAACAAAACAGCGTTGACAGGATCATCCCAATTAAGTCCACGGGAGGCGACTTCACTTGAAATGACGAGAACATGTTTATATCTGCCCGCGGATATTGAATCTGAAAAGGTGTCAATTGCGGCGAGAAAACTCAAGCATGTTGCATTGACGTCATAAGCGGGAATGCCGCTTCCGCTCAGCCCGAGATGACGCGCGACAAGAGCCGCTTGTGAAGGGATAGGCTGTTCTGAGACAGCAGAGGCAGAGATGATCAGGTTAATATCAGAGGGTTCAAGACCCGCTTCTTTGAGTGCAATGTACGCTGCTTTTGCTGCCATGGATGATGAACTACCTTCTTCCATGACGTGCCGCTTGTTCGGGCCGGATAATTTAAGGCTGAAACCCTCGGGTCTGTCCAGATTTTTATCGACCTCAGAGGAAGATACAAATTTTTCAGGCACATACATACCTGTACCGATTATCGACAACGAACGAGTGACGCCTGAAGTTGTTTTCATGTCATGCTCTCCTTAATTTACAAAAGATGAGAAGTGTTTTTTCAGGAGATCTTCTATGAGCGCATGAGGATCATCCGCGCCCGTCAGTTTTAATCTCCCGTCAAGCATCAAGATTGTGATCCCGTGCAGGGCCGCCCAAAGAAGTCGGGCCGTGCTGTCTGCTTCTGCTGGAGGTATGGGGACGCATTCAATTATGGACATCTCAATGAAGTTAAATATATCAATAACGCGTTTTTTATACGCATCGGGAAGCAGATGTTTTTGCCGTGATCCGGCAAAGAGTGTTTCCCATTCATTTTGGTTATCGTTTGCAAAGTTGACATACGCCAAGGCGAGTGCACGCACTTTGTTCATGTCATTTGGCAATCCTGCCACGCAAGCGCGACAATTTCCTTCAAGTTTGCAAAGCGTCGCATAATTGACCTCTGTCACAAGGTCATCCATATCGCGGTAGAAATTATATATTGTGCCGGGGGCATACCCTATGACTTCGGCCACATTTCGGGCAGTGAGCATTTTGACACCACGAGTTGAGATTATTTCTATAGCTCCTTCAAGGATTTTTTCCTTTAAGAACTTGGTTTCACTTGCTTTTCGTCTGGCCATATTTCAGTCTTGCTATCAGTGTCTATTTAATTGAACTAAGTTCAAATATATGGCAAGATAAATTTCAAGTCAAGAGATAAAGGATTTTTTGTGAAAAATTTATTTGTTACGAGGCGGTTTTTGCCCCTGTTTATGACCCAGTTTCTAGGGATATTTAATGACAATCTTTTCAAAAATGCTTTTATCATTCTGATGACTTACCGGATTGCGTTGCATGACCCCTTGTATGCGGCGCATCTCGTTAATTTTGCTTTCGCGCTTTACATTTTGCCTTCGTTGCTTTTTTCATCTCTTGCGGGGTGTGTTGCAGATAAGTTTGACCGTGATGCGATTGGACGTCTGGTTAAAGTTGCTGAAATTGCACTCGTTTTTTTGGGCTGTATTGGTTTGTTTTTTGAAAATCTTTATCTGCTTTACGCAACGCTATTTGGATTTGGTGTGCATTCAAATTTCTTTAGCTCTCTTAAATGTGCGATGTTGCCGCAACATTTGAAAGAGGATGAGCTTGCTGCGGGAAATGCGTATATGGAAGCGGGGACATTTCTTGCCATTCTAGCCGGTACAATAACTGGCGGCATTCTGATTTTGATGGCGCATGGTGTTGTTTATCTGATATTTGCGATGACATCGGTCGCACTGGCAGGATATATTTTCAGCCTCTACATACCAACGGCAAAAGCACCAGATCCTCATCTGCCTATCTCTCTAAATCCTTTCAGTGAATTGAAGGGTATGCTTGATCGTACTGTCAAACAAAAGGACGTATTTGCAGCTATTCTGGGTATTTCCTGGTTTTGGTTTATTGCAACAATGTTTTTGGCGCAAATATCACCTTTTGCGAAGAATATTCTTTTTGCAAACGAGAATGTGGTAACACTTTTCCTGACAGTGTTTTCTTTGGGTATGGTTGTGGGTTCTTTACTGTGCGGGAAATTCTTGAAAGAAAAGATACATACCGGATTTGTTCCCTATGCTGCTTTTTGTCTTTCCGCCTGTGCGGTTGATCTTTATTTTGCCAGCCATGCTGTAACTGCTGTAACTGAGGTGGGGCTGCATAGTGTTGCACAATTCATGCAGCAACCAAGCAGCTTGCGTATCCTGTTTGACTTTTGGATGATTGCCCTGTGTGGTGGATTTTATACGGTATCTCTCTATACTATGATGCAGTATAAGTCCGAAAAAGCCAGCATTGCACGCACGATGGCCGTCAATAACCTGATAAATGCCCTTTTTATGATCATAGCAACCGGATTTTCAGTGGTCATGCTTCAGGCAGGTCTCAGCATTCCGCAAATCTTCCTTGTGGTGGGAGGAGGAAATATAATTTTTGCGGCGTTGTGGATGATGTTTTTCCGACGAAGCAGATATACTTGACTCCCTCGCGGGTTTTAAAAAGAACAGATAGTGTACTTTTGAAATAATGGTGGAGCTTTAGTTCAAAGTTATTTTGTTCATTTAACCACAGGCCTACGTAAATTCTCATTCATTTATCAATTATTTATCAAAATGCATCCAAGGATGTATTTTTGGTTCTGGTTGAGCGGGAAATCGCCCACGGCATCCAATCGGCGGACGGTTGGTCTTGATGACATCATCATGGGGTTGTAAGGGGAGCGCGAAGGTTCCCTTTACGAGTGATAAAACGGCGATACGTTTAATGGTGCGCAGCGGGTTCAATACCCCACAGCACCATCCGCCAGAGGGATGAAATGGGAGAGCGCAGCGTCTCCCTTTCCAAGATGGTTTTGTATTACAAAACACATCTTGCGTTGCTTAGGAAGGAGTTCACCAGAGGTGCGGTCTTCGATATTTTAGCACTGAATTTCCCACAATATTTTTCTTGAGATATGCTGTGCCCACCAATCCTGCGCCCACCTGCTTTTACACACGGTGATATTCTTTTCTTGTATCCAAACGACAGGAAAGGAGCAAATATCATGAAACCAGACATTGAAAAATACCTTGGCATGATGGACGATTGGGACATGCCGCGTGAACAGAAAATCCAGCTTATCAATGACCTTTGGCGCATCATGGAAAACTTTGTTGATCGGGCGTTTGGCATTCACCCTGCGCAGCAGGTGATGCAGAAAAATCCGCTTCG
>JAGNKE010000038.1 GCA_018000295.1 Alphaproteobacteria bacterium
AGCCGCACATCGCGCCGTCGTTCCAGCCACAAAATGCTCTATCAAACGATCCTGCTTTGATTGGCTTAATCTGCTTCTTCTCATGTCCATGCCAGTAACTTTTTTCAGTTATCTGGTACAGCCCCTTCTCCTGAAACGGATGAGCGTGAAGACTGCTTTGATTGTTAATACAATCTGCTGGGCGGTTTTTTACGGTTTTTACTTTTATATGCTTTCTGCTTGATCGTTGCTTATGCCACGGCGACGGCCCCGGCCTCGGTATCGATCAGCAGGGTGACGATTCCGTCGGTATAGACGTTGTACGTCTCTCCGGCGTTGTTGGTCTGGCCCGCGGAATAGAAGGTGTTGCCCGAGCCGTTGGTGAAGTTCAGCGTGTCGTTTCCGTCCATGTCGATGATCAGGATCTTGTCGTTATCGGTCATCGCGACAACGCTGGTGTAATCCAGAGTTATGGTATTTGCAAGGCCGTTATCCGATCTCAGGGTTTCGATATTTTTGATAATCGCGTCATCAATGGTTGTGAAGTCAATTCCGCCTGCCGTATCCAGAATTATGATGTCGCCGGCATTAGAACTGCTGAGATTATCGCCGCCGCCATCCAGAAGCAGGCCGGTGAAGTATGTCTCCAGGTCGTTCACAGCCGTTGAGGACAGCCGGAAATAATCGCTGTCATCGCCGCCGTAAGCCTTTACCGTATCCATTTCCGCCAGAACGAAGGTGTCGTGACCCGAGCCGCCATGCAGGAACGTGAAGTTTCCGGCAACAAGGTTGATCGAATCGTCGCCATCGCCCGCCATAATATTGCTGTTGTTCCCCGCCACGATGATATTGTCGTTGCCATCGTCGGTGAAAACATTGTTGAAGTTCGAACTGACGTTGACCGTATCGCTGATCGCACCCGAGGAGCTAAAGGTCTCGTTGTTCGAGACCATTATTCCGGTGAAGTTGTCCTGGATTATGGTATCAAAAGTAATAGTCGTTGAGGCCAGAATATTGCTTGAGGCATCGAGCGCCTGCACGGTTATGACTTCGTTCGAGCCGTCGAGCGTGTTGTTCATCTGGATTTGCATCAAGCCTGTTACAGGATTGAAGGTGTAGCTGGCGAAGCCGGGGTTTACAGGCGCCGAGATCACGTTGTAGGAGGCGATCTGGCCTTCGGGGTCATGGAAGGCGTTGCTGAAATCGTAGGACCAGTCATTATTGTTTGAGGCGGCGAAATAGTTGGAACTGCCGACGTTGTTGGGCGCGTCCCCGGTCAGGGTTGTGGCTTCGTCCACGTTGGTCATGCCCGTGGTCGTGACGTTGGCGGCGTAACCGCCCTGCAGGTCGGTTCCGAAGTAGATGATGTTTACCGGGTCTTCGTAGTCCATGGACACGCCGGGCTTGAGCGAGACGAGGAAGGTCGTGGCGCTTTCGCGGACGATATCATAAAAGTTGCGGCTGACGCTGGCGAGTAAAATCACGGCGAAATCCGCGTTCAGAGCGGTCAAGCGTGCCACCGGAGCGCCCGCAACGTTCTCGGCGAAGGCAAATTTTTCGACCGTGATCATGAAGGGTGGATCGACGAGGTCTTGGGTTTGCGTGGTGACCGGGGGGGCTGCGGGGTCTTCGCTGCTCACGGTTTCTGACATGGCGTAGTTGACCAGATCGGTTTCCAGGGTGCCTGAGCCGTTGTCCGGGGCGACCATTTCGTCTGTCAGTAAAAATTCGTTCTGCAGAGATGATTCTTTGTCTCCTGTTTCAGCGTTGGCATCTTCCCGGATGGTGGAGAAGAGGTCGGAGGAGACGGAGGATACATCCTCGTAACGGTTGCTGATGTCTTCGGCGCTGAGCTTGCCCAGAAACTCGATCCGGTTCTCGGAAGGCATGAAGAGAGCCGTTTCATACTGGTCGGACAGGGTGACCGAATTGCCGTTGTAGTCTGTGAGGACGATGGCGCCTTCGATTACGGTGATTTCGCCCGTGTCCACGTTGCCGAGGATGATCGTGCCGCGGATGCCGATGGATCCGGCGGGGGTGTCGATCTGAACATCATCCGGGTCTTCGCGGCCGATCAGGCCGGAGGTGAAGACAAACACGCCCTTGAGGACGGAGAAATTGGACGTTCCAGCCTGCGTGGACGGATCGAAAACATATTCGTCGATGGCGAGGCGGGCATCGCTGGAGACCGCGAAGGTGCTTTCATCCATGAAGATGATGTTCACGGCGCCGTCTTCGCTGGTTTCGATAATGTCGCCCTGATAGATCGGGCTGCCGACGCCCAGAGCCTCGACCTTGCCGTCGGCGCGGGTGACGGTGGCTTCGCCCTTGATTTCCTGCACGGCGCCGACCGGGCTGACATCCGTCATGCCCTGCGCGTTGTCGGCGTATCTGGCTTCGGAGGTCAGGAAAGATTGAACCAACTCGGGCGTAAGCATCGTGCCGTCGGGGGCGACGAGGGCGGGGGGCGTTGCTTGCGCGAAGTAACCCTCAACAAGGATTGTTCCTTCTGCGGTTTCAAGGACGAGGTCCGATCCGTCGCGGGAGAGGTCTGCGTCGCGGACGTAAAGGCTGGAGGGCAGTTCGACCTGCGGGCCTTCAACGGGCAGCGTCAGGCGCTGCGGCTGCGCGAGATGTTCCGTGAAATCCTCGATAACCCTGACTGTCATGGCTTTGGCCCTTTATCCCTTGTCGGCGTTCTGTGCGTTTCTTTAATTTATTAAATCAATTGTCTTTTTAACTTCTATCCGGTTCCGGCTTTGCCGCGTTTTGCGGGCCTTAAAGCCTACCTCTGAGCTAATTTTAATATGAAAAATATTAAAGTCGCGTAAGGATTGACTAAAATTTTCGTTAATTTTTACAGAGATACGAATAAAAAACGTCATATATATCAGTATTTTATGTTGTTTAAGGGGGTGCTGAAGTTTATTTTTGGGCATTATTTTTTGGAGTCTCCGCGGCTTCAAGGGGTGGTAGAGTGTTTCCCTGAAGACTTTGGGTTAAGAAGGGTCCGTTCTGCGGTTTTGCGATGATCAACAAGCTGTCTTATTTTCTTCTTATCGTCGGTCTGCTCTTCGCGGCTCTGAGATATCAGGAGATGGGCGAGTTGGATTGCGCGTCGGCGGGGGAGAGGGCGCAGGTCTCCGTTCGGCTTGATATGCCCGATCCCGAGCTGAACACCGATTTGTCCTATGCCCAGATCACCCAGAAATTCCGCAGCTATCACGGCGGGCAGGCGGCCAGTCCCTACCTTCAGGCTTTGGGCGTCACCGAGTTTTTCATGGATGTGCAGTTCCAGCTTAAGTTTTTGGAGAAAATGAAAAGCTTTACGGGGCAGGCCTGCCTGATTCCGGAAAAGGTGGATGTGGTCCTGATCCTGAAGCAGACGATTTTTCTTGGCCAATCCAGCACGCGGAGCAAGTGCCAGTTCAAGACGCTGATGGATCATGAAATGCGCCACGTCACCATCAACCGCGATATCACGCAGAAGAACCTGAAAAAGTTTGAAGAGTCCGTGCGGGTCGGTATCGCGAATTACGGGCAGTATCAGGGGTGGGGGCCGTATGAGCTGCAGCGTTCATCCGACAAGAAAGAGAAATTAAAGGCGTATATGGATTCCTCGATCAAGCGCGTGGCCAAGGAAACGGAAAATGAAATCAATCGTCTGCAAAGCAAGGTGGATACGCCCGGGGAGTATATGCGGATCGGTCGGGCGTGCCGATGGTAGGGGCGATCTGATTCGGAGGCGGTTCTAAAATTCCTTTGTGTGGCGATCATATTGGAAAGCATCGCGGATTACGGGGTTTTTTGACCCTTGATCGGTGGGGCCGGCTCTCAGGCCGTCCAGATGCATCCCCCAGGCCCGGCTGCGGTCGAGACCATGATGAACGGCGGCGGCGGCGCGGTAGAGCAGGAAGTCTGCGCGGATTGCCTGCTTGAGCTCTGGGTGGTCGGCCATCGCCTTCACGATTTCCATGTAATAAGCCGGAGGATAAGATATCATCGAGCGTTCGTGAAGCTGCTGGGGCAGGCGTTCAACGCTCTCGGGATCATCCGGCAGAAAGCTGAGAAATTGTATAGCTTGCCGATATCCTAGCGTGTCACTTGGTTTGTTCTGTACCTCAACCTCATTGGCTATATGATAAAAACTTCTGTCGTCGCCATGAAGATAGGCAACCGTATATTGAATGGCCGCCAGCGTGTACTCTTCGCTCATCTCGTGGGTATCGCCCATGGTGATGCTCAGGCTTTTGTTCCGGTATTGCCCCGCCAGTTCGCTGCCGTTTTCCATCAAGGTCCGCATCGCCAGCGTCAACTGCAGGGGATCGACCTTTCTATAACTTTGGATGGTTTCGAGGAAGTGCCGTACTTCTTCCTCTCCCATATTCGATTCGACCATGCGGTTTGCGATGGTTTGCGGGTCTCGGATGTCATGGTCAAGGAAGGTGGCGGGGGAGCGCGACCAAGCGCGGCTGAGGGCGCCAAGGGTTCTGGATAAATAATCTTTTGCCGTCATTGTCCCTGTTCTGTTTATTTATTGTGTTGTTTTTTGTCGATCATTTCATAAGGACATGTTTATTGTCAAATATGACCCGGCCGCATATTCCGCAAGAGATCGTTACTTTCCTGCAATCCATCACGATTGCGGAGCTGGGGTATATTTCTCAGGCGGATTACGGCTGGAAGGCGGAGCAGCATTATGAGGCGCTGAAGCAGATCATCTTCGAGCAGAATTGCCGGGTGGATGAGAGCCAGAACTGGTATCCGGGTGAGGTGGTGAATTTATGTTCGTGTGACTCAAAGACCATATTTATCCGCGCTTATGTGATGTGTTTGCTCCTTATTTCTTATGGTGGCGGCGATGCCTGCGAACGTTTCTACAAGACTTTTCGAGAAAGTGTTCTCAGGGATATTAGTGATATCCCACAACACTATGTCTCCTTTGTGTGCGATGCACTCCTTATCAATTTCGATACTGATTTTTTTCGAAAGCACCGCGAAATCTTGACCAACGCCCAAATGGCCGAGGCCGACCGGAGCACGATTGAATCCGGCGTTCCCGGCTTTACGCTGATGCAGAATGCGGGGCAGGCGGTGGCGGATATCATCATCGAGCGGGTGCAGCCCTGTAAAACCCTTGTCCTGTGCGGGCCGGGGAATAATGGCGGGGACGGGTTCGTCATTGCCGCGTTGTTGAAGGCGCAGGGGTGGGAGGTGGCGGTGGCAAGCTGCGTTCCACTCGAAACCCTTAAAGGCGATGCGAAAATGGCGGCGGATCTGTGGAGCGGGGAGGTGCTGCGGTTCGAGGATATCGAGATTACATCCGATTTGTTGGTGGTCGATGCGGTGTTCGGGACAGGGTTCAGGGGGGAATTCCGTTCGCCTGTTCTTGAGGTTTTCCAGAAAATGGAAAAAGCGAAGCCGCTGGTCATCGCGGTGGATATCCCGAGCGGGGTAAACGGCACGACGGGGGCGGCGGCTTCATTCTGCCCTGAAGCCAAGCTGACGGTCACATTCTGCCGCAAGAAGCTCGGCCATGTTCTATCGCCCGGATCGGCGCATTGCGGGCATGTGGTGGTTGCGGATATCGGCATACCGGACAGCAGCGTGGCGCAGGCGGGGTTTGCGGCGCTCGAAAACAGCTTCATCCCGCCGAAGATCACGCTGAGGGAGCTTAATGAAATGGCGGAGATGCGGGCGCTGCATAAACGGCTGGTGCAGTTTGCCGAGACGAACCAAAGTATCACCGATCCGCTGGCGTTTTTGCGGGAGAGGGCGGAGCAGGGGAAATGTTTCGTCATGCAGACCAAGCCGGATTTTATTCTGGCGACGCCGGAGGGGGAGGTGTTGATCACCCCCCATGCGCCCGAGAAGGCGCGGAAGAAGGAGATCGAGGCGCGGATCGAGAACCTTATCTCCGGTCTTGTCGAGCGAAAGTTCAGTGTGCGGGAGGCCGCCTGCGCGGCGCTGTATCATCTCGCGCATATGGGTGGGTGATCTATGCTCCGGCTTGCTTTTTAGCGCGGGCCGGTTCAGAATGATGCAATGCGGCAAAAACGCTTGCCGTTGCCTGTTTTTTTCCGTAAGTCATTCCCATGAAGCCCGAATCTCCACAAAAGCTGATTTTCGCCGTTCCGAAGGGCCGTATCCTTCAGGAAGTAGCGCCGCTGTTGGCGGCCTGCGATATCAGGCCTGAGGCGGATTTTTTCGATGAGGACAGCCGCAAGTTGCGGTTTACCACCAACCATCCGGCGCTGGATTTGATCCGTGTGCGGGCGTTCGATGTGGCGACCTTCGTGGCTTACGGGGGGGCGCAACTCGGCGTGGTCGGCAGCGATGCGATCGAGGAGTTCAATTATTCGGAACTTTATTCGCCGCTGGATCTTGGGATCGGGAAATGCCGCCTGTCGGTGGCGATGCGGGAGGAGGATCTCCAGGCCGAAGACCCGTCGAAATGGAGTCATATCCGTGTGGCGACGAAATATCCTTCGCTCACGGCGCGGCATTTCGCCAAGCGCGGCGTGCAGGCGGAATGTATCAAGCTGAATGGGGCGATGGAGATTGCACCGGCTCTGGGTCTTGTGCGCCGGATCGTGGACCTTGTCTCTTCCGGGTCAACACTCAAGGCCAATCAGCTTGTCGAGGTTGAAAAAATTCTGGACGTATCGTCTCGTTTAATTGTAAATCGCAGCGCGTTCAAGACGCGGCCCGAGGAAACGGGGCGGTGGATCGAGGCGTTCCGGCGGGCTTTATCCACAGCGGGCATAGCAGGAAAATAAAAATGAAATCAGCCCCTAACAGCCGTATTCGCACTTTTTCCCTCCGGGGACTGTGCGGTGTTGAGGATAAAAGCCTTATCCAGCGCGATCATGAAACGGCGCTGCGCGATTTGAAACATGACAGTTTTTTTCAACCGGTCAATGACTCCCTCGGTCCCTATGACCTTGACCTGTCGATTGAGGAGAACCGGCTCGTGTTCCGCATCGCTAATGAGGCGGGTCATGATTTGCCGATGCTGGTTTTGTCCATCAAACCCTATCAGAAGCTGATCCGCGATTACTTTATGATCGTGCAGAGCTACGATGAGGCCAAGCGTGAGGGAAAGCCTTCGCGGATCGAGGCCATCGATATGGGGCGCCGCGGCCTGCATAATGAGGGGGCGGAGATGCTGATGGAGCGGCTGCGGGAAAAGATTCAGATGGATTTGGATACGGCGCGGCGGCTTTTTACCCTGATTTGCGTTCTTCATGGCGGGAAAGTTCTGGCCTGGCGCTGATTTTTTATCCTTTTTGTGCAGTATCCGGCTTTTTTGCTGAATTTGCCGTTGCTTTCCGGCGCGGCGAGGGTGTAAAAGGTTACGGTCTTCAAGACTTTAATCAATAGACGAGTTCATGGCCAAAGAAGAGTTGATCGAATTTAAGGGTGTTGTCACCGAAATCCTCCCGAACGCGATGTTCCGGGTGAAGCTGGAGAATGACCACATCATTCTGGCCCATACTGCCGGAAAAATGCGGAAAAACCGTATCCGCGTCCTGCAAGGGGACTCTGTCGTGGTTGAAATGACGCCCTACGATTTGACCAAGGGCCGTATCATTTTCCGTGAAAAATAAGCTGATCCTCGCATCCGCATCGCCCCGGCGGCTGGACCTGCTGGCGCAGATCGGACTTTCACCTGCCCATGTTGTTCCTACTGAAATCGACGAAACGCCCTTGAAGGGCGAGTTGCCGCGTGATCTGGCGCAACGGCTGGCCGTGGCCAAGGCGGAGGCGGCGCGTTCATCTAAAGAGTCTGCGGGGGCTTTTATTCTGGCGGCCGATACGGTGGTGGCGTGTGGGCGGCGGATTTTGCCCAAGGCGGAGACGGAGGCGGAGGCGCGGGCCTGTCTTGCGTTGCTTTCCGGGCGCAGGCATCATGTTTATGGCGGGATTTGCCTGATGACGCCTGAGGGGGCGCGGCGGGTCAGGCTCTGCGATAGCGTTGTCAAATTCAAAACCTTAAACACTGAAGAGATCGATGCTTATATCGGAAGCGGTGAATGGCAGGGTAAGGCGGGGGGCTATGGCATACAGGGGCGGGCGGCGGTGTTCGTCAGTTTTCTGCAAGGGTCGTATTCCAATGTCGTGGGATTGTCGCTTTATGATGTGCAACAGCTTCTGGCCGGAAACGGTTTCTTCGGATAACATAATCTTAACGACTTTTTAGTATTCTCTCTTCTCAGTGATACAACCCGAAAGTTCCCGACGTGGATATCCTTATCGAAGAATATCAGAACCGGATCTGGTCGGCCGCCCTCGTGAACGGGCGGCTGGAGGGGGTTGAGGTCGATCCGGCGCATGAGGCCGTGCGGTGGGGGTCCGTTTACTGGGCGAAGGTCAAGCGCGTGGATGCGGGGCTGGATGCGGTGTTCGTCGAACTCGACGAGCATTATGACGGGATTCTGTATAATAAGGACGTGCGGGTGCGCGGCAAGGACGGGGCGATCGTCAAGGGCGGGGATAAAGCGATCGGCAAGATGTTCAAGCCCGGCGATATGGTCGCGGTGCAGGCGAAGGCCGCGTATCTGCCCCGGACGCATGATTTCGAGCTGGCGGCCGAGCAGAAATCGGCGCAGATGAGCATGGATATCGCCATTCCGGGGCGGCACCTGATTTACTGTCCGATGATGGATGCCAACCGGATTTCCTCGCGTATCCGCAAGCCGGATATGCGAAAGGCGCTGCAAACCATGCTGGATGCGCTGGATGACGGGATGAAGGGGTTTATCCTGCGGTCCTCGGCGGCGGATCTGCAGACCGACATCATCGTGCGGGAGGCGAAAATCCTCAAAAGCATCTGGGGCGAGTTGCAGAAATTTTTTGAAGGGAATGAGTCCGCGCTCATTATGGCGGGGCCGGACTCCATTCAGCGCATTCTCAGCGACAAGGCGGTCGAGCCGATCGAGCGGATCGAGGTTGTCACCATGGATCATTACAAGCAGGTGGAGGAGTGGTGTTCGGTGTTCGCGCCCGACCTCGTGCCTCGGGTGGTCCCGATCGAGCTTAAGGATGCCGCCAAAGACCTCGCGCTCTTTGAATACCGCGACGTGCTGGGGCAGATCGAGGGGCTGTTTCAGGATTATGCGCTGCTGCCCGGCGGGGGCAATTTGATTGTTCAGGAAACCGTGGCGCTCACCGCCATTGACATCAACAAGGGCGGGGATAAGCGCTCGCGCCTTGCGGTGAATGTGGAGGCGGCGCAGGAAATTGCGCGGCAGGTGCGGCTGCGGAATCTGGGCGGCATCATCATCATCGACTTTCTCAAGATGCACAGCCGCAAGGAGCAGGATGAGCTGATCCGGGCGTTGGAGAAATCGTTCGACGGCGACCCCTGCACGGTGCAGATTCACGGGCTGACTAGCCTGGGCCTTATGGAGGTCACCCGCAAGCGCCGGACGCCGCCGCTTTCCGAGAGATTAGAAGGTTTCAACATCTAGGTTTTCTGCGGGTTGCGCGGGGTGGGCCAAAAACGGCTTTACAGCGCGGCGCCATTCTTTTATAAGCCGTATTCGATCTTTACGTCCGCTTTTCCCCGATGCCCGGGTAGCTCAGCGGTAGAGCAGGGGACTGAAAATCCCTGTGTCGGTGGTTCAATCCCGCCCCCGGGCACCATTTTTATGTTTTCCTTTGGATTTGGCCAGCGGTTTTGTCGTATTCTTACGGCACTCAATGTTGTTCGCGGGGGAAAATCATGTTCAAGCGCACGCTCGCGGTTTTATGGGTTATTTTACTCGCGGTGTGCGGGGTTTCGTCAAATGCTCATGCCTGTATGCCCGATGCCGATGGCTTCGGAACTACGAACTTTGAACTTGTGCAACAGGCCGATGCGATTGTCGTGGCAACGCCGACCAGCGAAACTTTTAACAGAAATCTTGATGATGAGTTTAATTATGGTTCCCGCCTCAGCTTTCGTGTGGATCATGTTCTTAAAGGCGAGGCTGGTGCTGATTTACAGGCTGTAAAACTTGAAGGGGTTTTTAAAGAGGTTGAGCCTAGTAATTCGAATGATTTGCAGGGGGCGCACCCGGACTCTGGTAGCGGCGCGTGTATCAGGGAAAAATTTCAGAAGGGGCGCCCGTATGTTCTTTTTCTCTTTAAAAAGAAAGACGGGCAGTATGGCTGGCGCAGAGAGCCTTCTCTGCGCGTGTCGGAGGATTATTTCGGTGAGGATTCCCTGTGGGTTTCGACGATCCGTTATTATCTCGAGGTCCAGAAAAACCCCGATCCTTTGAAACAGCTTGAAATATTGAAGCAAAAATATGAAGCGCTTGTCAGCAGTCAGGAAATGACCGACGACGACAAGGAACTGGCGCTGGATATCAAATTTCAAGTCGGGGGTATTTCACCTTCAATGCCAACGGCTTTTCTAATCGAAGCTTACAAGGCCATAGAGGAGGGGCGTAAAAACCGTTTTGCCGTTCAAGAAGATGATAAAAGACTTAGCTCTTTTCACCTTAAGAAGCTCCAAGCGCGTATAGGTTGGGAAATCAAGGAAAGCGATCTGAAATCTCCCGAAGTTCCTGTCGATGAAGAAAAGGCACGGATTCTCAAGGCTTTTCTTGGAGAGAATCATGCGGATGCTATGGAATTTTTTAAGGGGCTGTACCAGATAACTGAAAAAAGTTACTGGCATGGACATGAGAAGAAGCAGATTAAGCCAATCAAAGCAGGATCGTTTGATAGAGCATTTTGTGGCTGGAACGACGGCGCGATGTGCGGCT
>JAGNKE010000024.1 GCA_018000295.1 Alphaproteobacteria bacterium
GGACCTGTCTGATTTTGTGGCAGAAGCGGCTCTATCACTGACCATTGTTTATCCGATAACCAAAACATTCAATCCTCCTTCGTTTGAAGAATTGAATCATATTCCTTCAATTAGGTACAGACCCTAACAAACTCAGCATCACGACCCATCAAAAGCGGGTTGATATACTGTACAGGAGTCCAGGAAAGTCCCGTTAGTCTAGTAAGCTCTTCACAGTTCTTTATATCCTGCCTCGTTACAGCGGATAAAGGAGAAACACTATTGAATTTGCTGACAACACTTCGCACACCCTGCATAATAGACATAAGTTCACCCAATACTATTTTTCTAGCAATCAACTAGATGGTATATGAAAACAGAATATTAGGGCAATAAGAATACTATCCTATTTTCATTGCACAGGCGTTACTCTTCTACGATATGCAGAATGGCCACCAGAGGCCAGACTCGCTGCTTCGCCTCGCCGCGCTAGTAGGGGTGTGATCTGTGAGGCGCAAGCCCCTCTAACTACCAACCCCCGCCGCTGCGGCCTTGATCCCCGCCGGCCCGAGAATGATGATGAACAGCGCCGGAAGGAAGAACAAAATCATCGGCACCGTGAGTTTGGGCGGCAGGGCGGCGGCCTTACGCTCCGCCTCGGCCATCCGCATATCACGCAACTCTTCGGACATCACCCGCATCGCCTGAGAAATCGACGTTCCGTACTGCTCGGCCTGAATAAGAGCCGTAGCGAAGGATTTCCCCGCCCCGCTCCCCACGCGCCGCGCAAAATCCTGCAAAGCCTGCCGCCGGTCGTTCAACATCGCCATCTCGGCGCTGAGAATCCCCAGCTCTTCTCCAAGGATGGGCGAATGCTCCGCGACCTCCGTGGCCACGCGCTCGATCGTCTGCTCCAGCCCGATCCCGCCCTGCACACAAATCAGCATCATATCCAGCGAGTCCGGAAAACTCAGGTTCAATTCCTGCTGGCGCTTCTGGATCATATTCTTGATCAGAATATCCGGCAGCTTGAACCCGACCAGAGCCGCCGACAGCAAGATGATGCTGGCCATACCGTCCGATAGCTTTTTGTCCTCGGGAACCTTCATCAGGAACATCATCCCCAGCCCGACGAAAAGAATGGGCAGAACCACGCGGGCGATCATAAAGCGCAGCGGAGCCTTCGGGTTCCGAACCCCCGCCTGAAGCATTTTATCGCGCACCTTTTCGCCCATTTTCCCCGCAAGCTGCTGCACGCGGAAGAAACTGGACATCGAATCCTTGGCGGAAAGAGCCTCCTGCCCCCGGTTCCGTCCGGCATCCCGCGTCTGCTGATAGAGATCCTTGCGCCGCTTCTCGATGACGGAGATCGCCTTTTCCTTCTTGTCCGCCTTTTGCAGGAACGGAAAGGCAAAACCGATGACCGACGCCGCCGCAAGCAGCGACGCGCCGACGGTGATGATCAGTTCGTTATCCAAATCCATAGCAAGTACTCCTTAAAACGCAGATTCAAACCTTGAAATTGATCATGGCCTTCATGACGAAGACCCCCATGCTCATCCACACCACCGCCCCGGCAACCAGCCACTTTCCGGTCGGCGTGGTGAACAGGATCATGATGTAATCGGGATTGAGGAAATAAAGCCCCAAAGCCACCAAAATCGGCAAAGCCCCGATGATCGAGGCCGAGGCAATCGCCTCGGAAGACAGCGCGACGATTTTGCGCTTCAGCCGGAACCGTGCGCGGATGACGTTGGCCAGATTGGTCAAAACTTCCGAAAGGCTCGATCCCGTCTGCGCCTGAATCGCAAGGCCCGTGGCGAACATCTGCATTTCCGTCAGCGGCATCCGCTTGGTCGCATCCAGCGCCGCCTCATGCAGGGGAATACCGATTTTCTGCTTGTCATAGACGCGGGACATTTCCTCGCCCACCGGCCCCTCGAATTCACGCGAAATCATGGCGACCGCTTCCGAAACGGGCATACCGGCCTTCAAAAGCCGGACGATAGCCTCCAGAGCATCCGCAAACTCCGCCAGAAAGTTCTTCTGCCGGCGCTTGATAAGAAAACGCAGGACGAACCGCGGCACGCCGAGCGTTCCGATAATGGGCATCAAACCGACGACATATTCCGACATCCCGAAAAAATAGGCGCCTCCGGTCAAAACCACGCCGCACAAAATGGAAAATATCCAGAACTGCCGGGGCGTCGTCTCAAGCCCCGCCTGCCCCAGCTTCATGGCAATCGTGACCTTCTTCTTGCCCTTGCCTTCTTCTTCCTTGCTTTCCTTGAGCTTGCGGGCAATCTCGGCCCGACGCTTGTTCTGCACGTCGCGTTCGCTCGAACCATTGTCGCTCGATCCCCCGCGGATAACCGCCAGCTTGCCCTCGCGCTTCTTGGTCTCCTTGTTCATCATCACAGCCATCGTGACCCCGAAGATCAGGAACACAAGGCAGCAGATGATGACGATTTGCACGAGTTCCATGGTGGTTTAGCCGTAGGCTTCCTCCATCGCATCGAGAACAAGCTGCTCGACCCCGAATTGGCGGGCGTTGTCGTAAAACTTTGGCCGCAGGCCCGAAGAGCGCTGCCGCGTAATCAGCTTGCCCTTCTCGTCCTCGCCGAGGATTTCCAGATAAAACAGATCCTGCATGGTCACGACATCGCCCTCCATCCCCGTCACTTCGGAGACGTGCGTGGTTTTCCGCGAACCGTCGCGCAGACGCTGCACCTGGATAATGACGTTAACGGCGGAGGCGATCTGCTCACGCACCGCCTTCTGCGGCAGGTTCAGCCCGCCCATCGCGATCATGTTTTCCATCCGCGAAATCGCCTCGCGGGGATTGTTGGCGTGCACCGTTCCCATCGAACCGTCATGGCCCGTGTTCATCGCTTGCAGAAGGTCGAACGCCTCCGGCCCGCGCACCTCCCCGACGATGATCCGCTCCGGACGCATCCGCAGGCAGTTCCGCACCAGATCGCGCATCGTGATTTCCCCGACCCCTTCAAGGTTCGGCGGCCGTGTCTCTAAACGCACGACGTGCGGCTGCTGGAGTTGCAATTCGCAGGCGTCCTCGCAGGTGATAATCCGCTCCCCCGCCTCGATATAGCGGGTCAGACAGTTGAGCATCGTCGTTTTCCCCGAACCCGTACCGCCGGAGACCAGGACGTTCACGCGGCACCGCCCGACAGCCATGATCAGCTTCGCGCACGACGGCGTCATGGACCCGTACTCAAGCAATTTTTCCAGCGTCAGCTTGTCCTTCTTGAATTTCCGGATCGTCATGGCCGCGCCGTCCACGGACAGCGGCGGGATAATCACGTTCACCCGCGACCCGTCCGGCAAACGCGCATCGCAGATCGGCGAGGCTTCGTCCACCCGCCGCCCGATCGCCCCCACGATCCGCTGACAGATAGTTATAAGGTGTTGGCTGTCGCGGAACTTGACGTTCGTCTTTTCAATTTTTCCCCCAACCTCGATGTACGTGACATCAGGCCCGTTAATCATGATATCGGCGATATCGTCGCGCTCCAGAAGCTCTTCAAGCGGTCCGAAGCCGAGCATATCGTCCGCGCATTCCTTGGCGATGCCCTGCAACTCGGCAGGCGTCAGGTCAAGATTGCGGAACCGGGCGATCTCCTCGACCGCCGAATAAACTTCCTCACGCGCAGCCTTCGCGTCCATCCGTGCCAGCGCCTTCAGGTCGATCCCGTCGCGTAAATCAAGCCATATCCGGTTGCGGCAACGCTGTAACCGCAGAGCCGTGATAGAATCCCCGTGATTGCGATGTTCCTCTTCAGCAGGATGCTCGTTCAGAATTTCGTCATCCTTCATCGTCTTGCGCTGCTTGGTGGGCGCTTTATCTTCGGGGACCTGTTCCGGCGCTTGCGGCTCCGGCGGAATGGCGCGGGGGTCAAGCCCCGTGGACTCGCCTGGACCGAGGCTGGAAAGCACCGCCCCGATATTTTCGGAAGCCACCACAGCCGCAGAACCATTGGGTTTGGAAACAGGTTCGCCCTCTTTGGACGGAAGATCGAAAGACACCGGCGCAGGCGTCTCGACTTTCGGGGCAATACGTTCCGCCGGCGCAGAAGACTTGCCCCCTGCGGAGCTTTTTACCGGCGGAGGCTTCTGCCCCCCTGTCGTTTTTTTTCCGAACATCTCTAGTCCCGTATGTGCAGGCCGGATTCCCGGCCATTTTCCCTATTGTCACTTCTTTTTGGTTAAAAAACTCCCCAACAAACCCGTTTTCTTATCGCTTTTTTCATCCAGAAACCCGTCGGAAGGCGGCGTAATCGTCTTGCCGAGAACCGGAAGTAATGAATTCTTAAGAATGTCCAGTCCCTCCTTGTCGGAAAGGATCTGCCGCGCATTGCTCTCATGCCCGAGGAACAGGGCCGGCAGATAAGGCACACTGGCCGCAACAGGAGCTTCAAGGGCTTTCTGCGCCTCCTGCGCGGTCACTTCATAGGCCTTGGCCATCCCCGTTTTATTGAGAATCAGCGAAACATCGGTCTTATCCCCACCGCGCAGATCAGAGATTTCCTTGATCAGACTGCGCGCAAACCGCAGGGCCGTAAGCGTCGGCGTCGCCACCAGAACCGTCTGGTTCGCCCGCGCAATCAAAAGCTTCTTGAGGAAGGATTCCGCCCCCGACAGATCGGCCAGCACCACCGGAGCCTTCACCATCAGGAAATCGAGAAACTTTTCATATTGATCAGGCAGGATGGTCGGATCAAGCATCGCATCCCCGCCCCCCGCCATAATCGACAGCCGCTCACCCTGCTCCACGAACAGGCGCTTCAGGCCGTTTTCATCTTTTTTCTCCACCATGCGGGAAATTTCACGCAAAGTTCCGGCGGGATCGAACCCCATGCCCACGCTTAAAGACGACCAGCCGCCCGACGCATCGATCAGAACGACTTTCTGCCCCCACAACTCGCTGACCCCCAACGCCATCGCTTGTATAAGGGCCGTCGTCCCCACCCCACCCTTAGCGCCCAGAAACGCGATCAGACGGCTGCCACTCACCCCTAGGCGGTTGACCAAGGTCTTGGCGATAACTTCCGAAAGAACATCTTTCTGCACGGGGCGAACGAGGTAATCACTCACCCCCATCTCGATCAGGTTGCGGTAAAGATAAACATCATTGACGGGTCCGATGACCACGGCCGCCGTATCCTGCGAACAATAAGCCGACAACGCCTCAAGCCGCCCCAGAAACGCCTCGTCAATCGTATCGGTCTGGAGGATCACAAGCGCGGGCGCGTCGCGTTCGGAAAAAACCTGAATCGCCGTCTCGACATCGCCCGGTGCCACGTCGAGAGTGACACGCGCAAACCGCCAGTCGTTCCGAATATCCGCTGCGTTACGCAGCGTTTCAGCATCGTGCGAAAACACCGCAACCCCCGCGGACGGAAGAAGGATATCAGTGGCTTGAAGATCAGCCTCGCTCATTCAATTTGACCTGTGCCGTGCCCGGGAAAAAGGGCGGATCTGCTCAATAACAACTCACTCAGACGGGTTTTCCCAGACGACACTTTATCACCCGCCCCCTTAAAAATGTCCTAACGGAAGGCAGGGAAAAGCGGGTTAAAAAAGGATAAAGAAAAATCTATTTTCCAGAAGCAGACTCACCGTCCAGAGGCTGGTTCTCGGCGCCGGAACGGACGACATCGACGATGTTCCCGCCGCTGCGCCCATCGGTGGTCGGATCGGTGTTCCCCTGCCCTTCAAGGTGCTTGGGATTGGAGACCTGACGGGCGGTCAGGCTCTGGATCGTACAGCCCAGCTTGTAATCGGCCTCGGGTTCAATGGTCATGCTCTCCGTTCCCGGCATGGTCTTGCAACCCGCAGGCGCATGAGCAGCGTAGGAATCATACCCGATCAGCACGCGGGACTCATCCCCCTGGCCATTAACGGGCAGGATATCCATTTCAACGCCGGAAACGCCCTGCGCCCGTAAAGCTTTCACCAGAGACGTCCCCTTATCGGTCGCCATGCGGGCGGTATTCCGGTAATTATGCGGATCGTAGGTGACGGTGACATTCAGCGGCCCCTGCCCGTGGCGGGAATACTCATGCGCCACGCCGCGCACGAAATCCTGATCCGCCCGCGATGCGGGAACATCCGTGAAGGAAACATCCTCCCGGACTTGTATCTTTTCCGTATTCAGATTCCCCGGCGCATACATCTCGCACCCGCTGAGAAACGCGGGACAGGCCAGAAGCGCGGCGCCCGTGATTAAAACTTTGGTGGAAGATGAAAAAAACTTCGTCATAGCGGTAAACTCCTGCTCCCGTTCCTTGGGTTCTAATCCAGCATATATCCGTAATTGCCCGAAGCGGTGAAGACGGACTCATCCTCGAAATTATATTTCCGGCGCATATTCCGGGCGAAGACTTCCGCCAGCGGCCCTTGCTGTCCCTTGCTGAGGCTCACGGCCTTCTCCTTGTCGGCATAGGACTCCACAAGGTACCCCGTGACAATGACGACCAGTTCCGTCTCATCCCGCCGGAAACTGTCCGAGGAAACAAGTTTTCCAAGCACGGGAGTATCCTTGATTCCCGGCAGGCCGGACAAGCCCTTGGCGGCTTCGGATTGCAGAAGCCCAGCGATCATCAGGCTGCCGCCACTCGGAATTTCGATGGTGGTTTCCGCACGCCGGATATCAAGCCCCGGAACGACAAGATCAGCCAGAACCACGGCATTCGTGCTATCCAGCGAGGAAACTTCCGTATTCATCTGCAAACTGATCCGCTTATCGGACATAACCACAGGTTTGAAGTTAAGAGAAACCCCGAACTCTCTGAATTCAATAGTGATATTTCCGAACTGGTCGCGGCCCGTCGGTACGGGGAACTCACCGCCCGCGAGGAACCCGGCCTGCTGCCCGGAGACAGCGGTCAAATTCGGCTCGGCCAGAACATTCACCAGATTTTGCTCCTCAAGCGCATCGAGGAAAATTCCGATCTCCCCGATCCCTTTGAGGCCGCTATCAAACAGGAGACCCGCCGCGCCGATGGCATCCTGCGACAGGGATAAGCCATCCGCTCCGCCGAACTGAAGGGCATCCGTGCCGTCGATAAACTGTGAGGGAGGCGTGCGATCAAACAGCCGTACAGCAGACAATTCATTCGGATCGTTGGCATTGGTGTTCACGCCCAGCTCTTTTAATACGCTACGTGTCGCCTCGACGATCTTGACCTGGAGCATCACCTGCTGCTCCCCGCGTACTTCCAGCATATTGGAAATAAGCTGATCCGTGGCCTTGTCCTCGTCCTGAAGGTCGCTGACATAGTGTCCCACAAGGTTGGCGATCTTTGACGCCGCCTCAGGCGTGGAAACAGTTCCGGTCAGGTAAATCTGGTCATGAATAGAACCGACCTTGGCGTTCTCATCCGGGAACAAACGATCCACAAGGCTCTGGATCGCCTGCAGATCATAGGCAACATGGACGTCGAGCTTACGGAGAACGTTGCCAGAGCCGTCGAGCGCGATAATGTTCGTATCCCCCACGGCAAGCCCGACGATGTAAAGCCGGTTCGACTGTATCGCCTGCACATCCACAATCGCCGGATTGGCAACAAGAATATCCGAAACGTCCCCGTCCAGCAGAACGACTTCCGCCTTCCCGAGCGGGATGTCCGTAGGCGCGTGAGTTTTCGGCGCACTGTAAATCGGCTGAAGATCACCCTTGTCAGCATAGCTGGAAGTCCACCCCCCCGTTCCCGCGACAAAAGTCAGCGCGAGAAACGAAAGCGCAAAGACACTGCGTAATCTGGAACAAAACCCGTTCATTGTGTTGTCTTTCAGCTGTTTAACCGAACGTATTTCACAAAATTGTTTAAAAACTCAGAGCGTAGGATTTGAAAAAACTCAGAGAAAAGACGCAGAGAAAGGGCTCATTTTGCAGATGAGCCATTATAAATTCGCACAATATTGCGCTGAACGCCAGTCTGCATTTTCAGTTGCTGATAGGCAACGAAGACCTCATCATCAATATGGGTCAAACGCGCATCGGAAATGGTCGGCCAGCTTTTCTTGACGATCGTATCGTCGCCCACACCGCGCAGCGCCAGCGTCACCTTGCCGAATTCCGCGCCAAGCGCCAGCTTCTCCGCCTGTTCCGCATTGATCTGCAGGGTCACAGTCTTGCCCAGCTCGGCCTCGTCCTTGTCATCGTCCTCCTCAGCGGTCTGGTCGATCGCCAGGACTTTCACATTCTGCAAAATGGTTTCCGTCGCCCACTTGGAAATATTCATGGTCACCAGCATCTGGAACATCGGCCCATCATTTTTATCGGCCTTGAGCGTCTGCTTGTAGCTCAGCACCACATCAACATAATCGCCGGGCTTGATGAACCCGCCCACCATGGTCTTGGCCTCGACCTTGATCGCCATGGCGCGCATACCGGGCTCAAGGCTGTTGGCCACGAAGTTCCCGCTCTTTTCCTTCAACAGAAAGCTTTTAAGAACCGCCTCGTCCTTGGCGACGTCCCGACGCAACCGCCCCTCAAGGGCTTCGACAGCCTCCTGCTCCCCCTCGCGCACGATGGCCCCGCGGAAGACCCCGTCCTTCGGCCATTCCTGCCAGCGCAAATCACCGTCAGCCAGTTCCTGCCCGATCTTGAGATCGGAAGAGGCCACCAGGACTTCGACAACCTCCTTGCCGCCGCCCCCCTTTTTCCCGCCAAGGGATACCTGAACCAGCATGGCGACCAGAACGGCGGCCAGCACGGCCCCCCCGAGCACGATGAGGATATTTCTATTCATGGTCACGCCTCTTGCAGGACTAGGATTGTTCATAATGTCACGCAGATCACTCAGAAGGGGTTGATACGCTTAACGGCGAAGAAACGTCGTTGGATAAAAACTACTTTTCATAATATAGTTTTTTCCTTAAGATTTCATAAAACCGGCGGAGTAGAAACGCTCAAAAAACCGATCAAAAAATCGCCGCTTAAGTATCCGGCCTTCAAAAAGGCCACCAGTGCCCCGGCGGCTATCGCCACCCCATAGGGCACCTTGCTTTCACCATTTTGCACCCGGTCCACCCACGACCCCTTGAGAGGGTCTTTAAAGGGTTTACGGCGCATGATCACCAGTGAAGCCACGGCCACAAGGCCGCCTGTTAACGCCATATACGCGAGAAACAACGGCAGGTCGGTTAACTTGAACCAAAGCGCGTAAGCCGTTGCAAGTTTTGAGTCTGCTGCGCCCAGCATTCTCAAACTAAACAATAAGAATGTAATTGAAAAGGTCAAGAGCCCAGATGAAAGATGCGCGGAGAGCACCCACATCATTTGGGGGTTTCCATTGACCCACAGCGCCAGATAAGCAAATAGAAACGCTACGATCACAACCACGCTGTAAGTGTTGGGAATCGTCAGTCCGCGGATATCTGACAGGCCGGACAACACCCCCGCCCCGGCCGCGACAAAAAGACAAAAAAGAAAAAGAACAAGAAAAACCATCGGAAAAAAATTTTACGCGAACGCAGGGATAAAATCGACCGGAGGAGACAAAACACTGAACCTCATCCCCACCCAAAAAAAGAAAAACCCGCCGGAGATTTATAGGCGGGTCTTTCAGCGATAGAGGTTCATTCACTAATCGGAAGAAACCAACAACTCGTAATCTGCACTCAAGCGATTATGAAGTCAGAGCGGTCTGGATGCTTTCGAACATCGCCACGAGGTCGTCCCCGAGCAGGAACACAACCACGGAAATGGCAAGGCCGATACCGGCGGCAATCAGGCCGTACTCGATAGCGGTCGCTCCGTCTTCGTTTTTCAGATATGCTTTCAGTTTGGTCAACATGTTTTATCTCCTTTGTAAAGTAAATGTTGGCTTCATTCCGGTCTTCCCATATTCAAAACCTATGAAGCGCCTAACCGATATAACCATAATATCCCTACACCCCTTAAAAAATCATTAAAGTTAACAAGTAAAACCGGATTTTTATTAGGAATTGGAAAATTTTTATAGTGAAAAATCTATTTATATTTATATAAAATTTTATATTTTAAATAAATAGAAAATATAACTTATAGTTTACTTGTTTAATATTACAGAAAAAATGAAGTGATCTCAATATTATGGAATAAAAATTTATGACAAACAAATACACCCGCAGAAATCCGCGGGTGTATCATAAGAAATATCTTGTGAGGAACGCTCCGGCCTATCCCTTGATATGCAGGTTGCTGAGCTCGCGGGCGATCGTCTCGAACACATCGATCAGCTCTTCCTGCGTCGGGGCATCATAATACTGGTCCTCGCTGGTCGCGCACTCCCGGAAGTAATCCTTGGTGGCATCGCTGATCCCGGAGGTAAACGTGATCGTATAAACGGCCACACCCTGATCCTTCAGCGCCTGACAGGTTTCTGCGAAACGATCGTTAAACTTGGTCACGTTCATGTTGTTCTTGCCGGTGAACCAGAAGGAGGAATAAGTTCCGTTCTCGGTATTATCCCCGTCCGTCATCATGACAACTGCTTTTTTCCAGAAGAAGTTATCCCACTCATGGGCCTCCTCGAACGGAAACTCGGGCGAAAGCACACGGTATCCCCAGGCCATCCCGATATTGCCCAGCGTGTTCCCATCCGGCTGCATCGTGTCCACATGGGCCAACAACTCGTCTCGGTCGTTGTTCAAAGGCATGATGTTGGCATACGGGCACCCCTGGTTGGGCGCACTGTGACGGCAGTAACAATAGGTGGAGTTACAATAGGTATCCCCGCCGCAGTTACTGCACCGTGACGTGCTGTAGCCCGAGCCGGTGCAGGCCGCATCGTAATTGATCGTCTTGCCGAACATATAGATGTCCCACGGCCCCTCGTAATTATCCAGCACGTCGAAATCATAGGGGTCGTTGGTATTGACGGTCGCATCCCAGCCATGCCCATCCCAGCTTGTGCCGCTGCGCCAGAGCTGGCCGTAACTGTTGGCGACGTGCGTGGCTGCGGGATCGTAACCCTCATCCATATGCTCGACCACGCACCCATACCACCCGGTACTGCTGCTGCGGTTGGTGGTGTAGCTGACTCCCGAAGGCAAGGTCACAAACGGCGTGCCATCCCCATAGGTCGTACCATCGGGATTCAAGCCCAGCCCGTAACGCCCGACACGAATGGAGTTCGCAAACGGCACCATCCCGATCCGCACGTTATCCGGGTCGGAGGCGTTATCAAACAGGATATTGATAAAATTCTCCGTTCCGGTCTTGAGCGCGCCGATATTATCGTTCGTCGCCATCGAACCGGTATTATCCAGAACAAGCGCGACCTCCAGACCCTGAATCTCGCGCACAACCGTTGTGGACGCCGAAACGTCGATGGTCGTGATCCCCAGAACTTTGAGGAACATGGTGTGATAGGTCGCATTCCCCGTCACATGCACCTCATCGCCATTGACCACGACGATCGGATCGAAGGTAAAGCCGAGCTTCGCCTCAGGGTAGTTGGCATCGAAGAAATCCTGCACCCGCTGCTCGATTTCGGCCTCGTCCGCCGAATACGCCGCCGCCGCCAGAGCTGCCGCGTCCAGAGCCTGCGCCAGCCGCGAACGCACGAGGTAAGCCTGCGAATAATCCAGCGACATCCCGACCATCCCGATCAGGAGCGGCGCCATGATCCCGAACGCCACCGCGATCGTACCCTTGGTATCCTGGGCATAACGGCGGCAGAAGGACCGCACGCCTTCCCAGGCCTTTTGCAAAATCGTCTCGCGTGTCATGGTCTTTTCCTTTCCAGCACTAGATTTTTTTATTCATGATTGACGACCGGGCTGCTGCGTCCGCGGCTGAACCCGACTTCCATCATGTCGAACGTATCGACGACAAACCCGGCAAACACCGGCTCGAAACTATAGGTGACAGCGACCACCACAACCCCCTCGCCGGGCAGACCCAGAGGCGAAACCCGGTCAAACACATCCGGGATCGGCGACATATTCCGCGTATCCCGCCAGACAATCTCGGGATCGGACGTATCGGGATCAAAGCGGATGCTGATAATATCCACGCCGTAGGTCTCCTGCGGCATCGGCTCGAACGCCAGTTCTCCGGCCTTGACCGCCTCGTTCACATCCGCCCCG
Organism: Alphaproteobacteria bacterium; assembly: GCA_018000295.1. GTDB lineage: Bacteria > Pseudomonadota > Alphaproteobacteria > Micavibrionales > Micavibrionaceae > JAGNKE01. The sequence goes on from JAGNKE010000024.1 coordinate 12,079, forward strand.
GTGACCACGTTCTTGCGGGCGATCAAATCCGCCACGATCTGCGAGGCGCGGATGGTCTTCTGGTTCGCCAGAATTCCGTTCCCGACATCGTAAAGCCCCAGAAAAAGAGTCAGCATCAAAGGAAAGATCATCGCGGCCTCTGTACCGGCCAGCGCCTCTTCATCGCGCAACCAGCAACCGAACAACGAACGGAGACTTTTCTTAAGCGCCAGCATCTTCAAACTCATATGGTTCGGTTTGGAGGACTATCGTGGACATAAACAGCGTACCGCCGTCCGGCCCGTTCAAAAGCGGCCCGACTAAAGGGGTAACCATTTCGTAGCGGTATCCGACACGGATCAAAACGCGGTCGTTGGAATCGCCGGGAGCGAACCCCTGCGAGACCATGTTCCCGTCCTCATCGAAAACGGGAGCCATCGACTCATAATCATCGTAGCTCGCCATGGTCTGGACTTCGATAACGACATCATTGCAATCTATGAGAACTTGCACGAAATTACACATCGCGTCGCGGAACATCTGCTCGGGATCGCCGTTCGTCTGCTGGACCTGCCCCGTGCGGACCAAGCGCGCCGCCGAATCCGTCGCCCCTTCCAGAAGACTGGCGGACGTATACATCAAGGAGAGTTCCATGATCCCGAGGCAAAGCATGAAATAAGGAATGGCCACAAGGCTGAATTCAATCGCCGTCGCGCCGTCCTCTTTTTTCTTCCAGAGTTTTAGAAGCTTCATCATGTCTTTGCACCGTCGCGCTTTCCGCGCAATTTAAGACAAATTCGTTCTTGTTTTCGGGCACAAAAAAAGCGGCCGCACCGCTTCTTTGGAACCTTTTACGGGCATATACAATATACCCATATGACATAATAATCCTTAATGTCTGAAGAAAGAGTTAACGAACAGGAAAGGCGCTGGACAAAAAGTTAAAATTCTATTTCCCCTTGGTCTTCCTCGGAAACCCGTCCTCATCGAGCGGCACTTTCCCCGTCACCTCCTGCCCCCAGCGCTGGACCAGTTCCTGCTGGCGCACCTCGATGGCCGAAAGCCGCGAACGCCCCCGTTGGTAAAGAAAGGATGAAACATAGGTGGAGAGAAGGATGTCGATGACATACCCCACCCCCGCCATGGAATAAATGATGATGATAACCACGGGATCCATGATGATCTCGATCCCCCGCTCAAACGTCCGCCCCGCCGCCCACAATTTCAGCAAAAAGGGAAAGCATCCCGCGAAATTCATACACGCCACGGAAATCGCCCGCGCCTTCTGCTCCCCTTTGCTCGACAGCATCGCCCCCACGGTCGGCAACATCCCCAAAATCAAAAGCAAGGCGGTCGGCAGGGAAAACAACCCCGCAAAAATCATGGAGATAATAAGAATTCTGTACCCCAGACTCAGGCCTTTTTTCTTGGTTTTCTCAGCGGGAGCTTTATCGGTCATCCCCCCCACCTACAAAATCGTCTGTCCGGCGGCAAAGGAAACCGCCGTCAGGATCATCAGAATAATGGCGATCGTCGCCGACACCATGGCCGCGAATTCATGGGCATCGGAAAGCCCATAGCTTTCCTTGTTCTTCATCCGCTCGGTAATCGTCTGAGCCTCAACGGACAGATTGTAATATTCCATCATCGCCTTTTTATAATTAGCGGTATCTTTGGAAGTGACCTCTGTATTGTCCAGCGCCGCCGCCATTCCATTAAGATCACCCGCCCGCGCCGCCGATTTCACCTGCCCCTCGATATTCCCGCGGATCGAGCGGTCATGGAACCGCTCATAGACCGGGCCCATGATCTCCAAAAGGGCGCGGGCGATGTTGGGAAGTTGAGCGATCTTGTAGCGCCGCTGCAACTGCGCCAACGTCTTCAGGTTGCCCAGGATAAGCTTGTGCTTTTCCGGCGAGTTCAATTCATAAAGAAACCCCTCCACGCACCGCGCATCCAGTTCGCACAGGAACGCAACGCTGTGCCGATCCAGAAAAAGCTCGGGATGCTTGTTCCGCTCGGCCATATGCTCGAACGCCCGGATCATCTCCTCCCCGTTCGTCACGAAATAGCCTTTGAGTTTAGGGCTCAGACAATGCACGTTCTGGTTCAGCGAATAAAGACAACGCTCCAGACCGTACCCCGCCCGCATCTGCCTGACGAACAGGCGGCAGTCATCGAACTTCTTCAGCCACTTCGCCCCTGCGGAATTCTGCCCCTCCTTCATAAAAAGGTGGTTGAGGAATAACCCCTTGTCAAACACCTCGTGATAAATACGGATATCCTCTCCCTTCACGAACGAAGCAGCCAAAGCCGTATCCACACCATCCATCGCAAAAGCCTGCCCCTTGAATTCCAGCGGCCAATCCGGCATCAGCGCGGAACGGATATTCGTGCTGACCAGCTCGTCATAGCTTTTGTCGCGCCCCTGATTCTTGGTGTTGTTTAAGGCCATCTGAAAACGATCAGTGGTCTCCTTGTCGTCAAGCGAACGGGAAAGCCACTGCTCAAGCTGCCCGTCATCGGCGATTTTTGAAAACCCCGCCGGATCGCGGCTGATATCCAGCGCCAGAGTATGCGTGAAAAAATGGTTTTTTCCGGCAAAATTGAGCGCTCGCCCCGCCTTCTTCCTTTTCATGGGCTGGCGCGGATCCGGCCGCTTGCCGTCCGCCCAGTTCTGCAAATCATCGGCGCTCCAGCGCTGCGCCGGATCGTCATGCAAAAGCCCGCGCAGAAGTTCCTGCACGGGATTGGACAACCGCTCCCGCCCGGTCAGGACGGCATAGCTCCCCTCCTCGATTTTCCGCTTCACAACCTCCATGCGGCTCTTGGACAGCAGGTCTGGATCAGTCTCGCGCATGACAAGCGCAAGTGTGGCGCCAAACGCATAAAGATCGTCGGCGATCGTCCCCGGTCCCCGCCCTGCGGGATCGACCATGCCCCGCTCGATCGTCTCGCACAGTGCCGACTGGAAAAACCCCGCCGGCGCGGACAGACCGTCGCCCAGAACAAGGGATTTGTCGCTGCCTTTACGGAAGAAAAGATTCGCGGGCGAAAGACCGCCGTGAAAAAAATCCTGCCGCTTCATTTCCAGAAAAATCTTGAAGAGCGACCGGAAGGCAATCTCCATCGTCCGCTCCTGCCGCCAACCGAGGAAAATCTGCCGTCGATCCTTGCAGATCGCCTCCCCGGCGGAATTTTCGTACACGAACGCGTGACGCTCTTCCCCCGCCAGCGGCCAGAGGACGGTTCCCGAATGAACAAGGCGCAATAACCCCGGATCATCGAGACTTTTATAGACAGAAGCGCTTTTCCGGCGCGGCACAGCATCCGGCGAACAAATCAGGGCAACGCAGGAAACCGTCCGCTCCGGCTGCTGATCCACCGCGGCATACGCCGCAACGGGATCGGCGGAAAACGCAGGCAACGCTTGCCGCGGATTGATCCGCACCGATTTCCCGAAAGCAACCGACCCGTCCGCAGACGCACCGCCGCCGCCCGAAGACGAACGCCCCTGACTTTCGGCTCCACGCGGGGGTGAATCCGTCATCGTGTACTCAACTCCAATCCCCGTCATCCTGACGGGCTTGATCCGCCGTAATCCAACAGCGGCGGGGCGCACTGACCGCCCCGGAAAAAACAGACCGGAAGAATCCATATTCATCCAGACGTTACATGAGAAGTCTAAATCGGATAACAGGAAAAGTAAAACGGCGGGTGACGCCGGATAAAGGCTGCCCACCGCATTGACGAGTGCACACTAGGCCTTGAACGGATCGCGCATCAGAATCGTATCGTCCCGCTCCGGGCTGGTCGAAAGCATACTGACCGGAGCCTCGATCAACTCCTCGATATGCCGCACATATTTGACCGCCTGCGCCGGCAGAGCCGCCCAGCTCCGCGCCCCGTAGGTGCTTTGCTTCCACCCTTCCATGGTTTCATAGACAGGTTTGACCCGCGCCTGATCGATTTGCGAAGCGGGATAATAGTCCAAACGTTTCCCATCAAGATCGTAAGCCACGCAGATTTTGATTTCATCCAGCCCATCCAGAACATCAAGCTTCGTCAGCGCAATCCCCTGCATCCCCGATAGCTTGACCGCCTGCCGTACCAGCACCGCATCGAACCAGCCGCAACGCCGCTTGCGCCCTGTGACGGTTCCGAACTCCTTGCCCTTTTTCCCGAGGAACTCGCCGATATCATCCGTAAGCTCTGTCGGAAAAGGCCCGGTCCCCACCCGCGTAGTATAAGCCTTGGTGATGCCAAGAACATATTTCACGGCATTGACCCCGATTCCCGTTCCCGAAGAGGCAGCCGCTGCCACGGTGTTGGAGGAGGTTACGAACGGATACGTGCCGTGGTCGATATCCAGCATCGTCCCCTGAGCGCCTTCGAACAGGATTTTCTTTCGTTCCGCCCGCGCCTCGTCCAGCTTCAGCCACGCCACCCCCGCATAGCGCAAAATCTCTGGCGCCAGCGCCATCAGCCCGTCGTAAATCTGCGCCGGATCAATTTCACTCATCCCGAACCCTTTCAGGATGATATTGTGATGGCGCATCATCGCCTCGATCTTTTCCCGTACGAGTTCAGGATGCCGCAAATCGCAGACTCGAATACCGCGCCGCGCAATTTTATCTTCATAGCACGGCCCGATCCCGCGCTTGGTGGTGCCGATCGGCGTCCCGCCCCGCGCAATTTCCATCGCCTCGTCCAAGGCCTCATGAACCGGAAGAATAAGGTTTGCGCTCTCTGAAAGCAGAAGGTTCTGCGGCGAGACCTCTACGCCCTTCTCACCGACGACCTTGATTTCCTTCAGCAGAGCCGTGGGGTTGACCACCACGCCGTTCCCGATGATCGAAAGCTTCCCCGGCCGCACGATCCCCGAAGGCAGAAGATTGAGCTTGTATTCTTTCCCGTCAATAACCAGCGTATGCCCTGCATTATGCCCGCCCTGGAAGCGCACGACCACATCGGCGCGGCTCGACAGCCAGTCCACGATTTTCCCTTTTCCTTCGTCCCCCCATTGGGAGCCGATGATGGCAACGCTGCTCATAACTAATCCTTTTTCATGATGATAATGACGCTTATGATTTCACCGGAACAACCTGCCCGTTCATATACTGATGGGTGCAGGACACGGGAATTTTTCCGTCTCTCGCCCCGCGCACGACGGTCCACCCCTTCTCTTGCAAAATCCTGATCTCCGACCACTTCACGGACGCCTTTACAAAGACGATGTCCTTTTTCGCCGCGCCCGTGCAGGCCTTGCGGATCGTATCCATATACAGGGTGAAGCCCTTCGCGGTTTCGGTTTGTCCGTCTAGGCCGAAACTCACGTCATAACTGCCGCCTCGCCCCAACTCCCCATGTACCTTGGGCGAAAACAGCATAAAACCCAGATGCTTCTGATACTCGAACCCCGCCTGCTCCAAAAGATCGACGGTCAGCGTCACACCGGAAACGTCCAGATCGCCAAGCGCCTGCCTCACGCCCTCGCAGACGGCCTGCAACCGCGAAAGATCGGCGCGGATATCCTTGGAAAACATCTTCGGCTTGATCGCCGTGAAGAAAGCCCCCGCTTCCTTCGATCCGGCGGAAAGTTCCATCACATGAACAAGAGGGGCGACAAGCTTGGCCGGAAGAGTTTCCAGCAACCCGCGGTCCCTCTGCGCCACGGCCTTCTGCAGGGTTTCGACCTCTTCCTTTTTCATCTTCGGGGGTATGAGGGCGCTCACAAATCCGGGAATGGTCAGGTCCAAAGTCACAGCCCCGAAATTCAGCGCCTTCAGGCCCAGAAGCGCAAGGACACAGATTTCAACATCCGTCTCGACGCTCCCATCGCCGATGATCTCGCATCCGACCTGGCAGAACTGCCGCACGGTCCGCATCTGGTTACCCTTGGTCCGCAGCACATCGTTGGCATAGGTCAGGCGCAACGGTCGCGGCTCCTTCACCAGGCGCGAACGCGCGATCCGCGCAATCTGCGGCGTGATATCCGACCGCAGGCCGAGCATCCGGTGCGTAATCGGATCCATCAGGCGGAAGGTCTCCTCCGCCAGCCGTTCCCCCGGCCCCGGCCCCAGCAGGCTGCTCTCGAATTCCAGCAGCGGCGGCTTGATCCGCTGATACCCGAAGGCCGAAAACGTCCCGATCAATGTGCTGATCGACTGCGCCTCGATCTCCGCGTTCGGAGGCAGAAGATCCTCGAAGCCGTTGGGCAGCAGGGCGAGTTCGGCGCTATCGTTGCTCATTCTCCGCTCCGGAAAAACGCATCTGTTGTTGAAAGAAAGACCCGGTTATCGTTAGCCTGAATGCGCGACTTTTTCAATCACTTCGCACAAATCGTTGACGACCCCCTCGACCAGCGCGGGATCGTCCCCCTCCGCCATGACACGGATCAAGGGCTCGGTCCCCGACTCACGCACCAGCACGCGCCCTTTGCCGTTAAAGAGGCTCTGGGCCTTGGCAATCGCCTCCCTAACGCTGGCATCCTGCATCGGCTTGCCCGTTTTAAAGCGCACATTTTTAAGAATCTGCGGCAGCGGCGTGAACAGATTTAAAACCTCGCTGGCTGTCTTGCCCTTCTCCTTGAGCAACGCCAGAATCTGCAAGGCCGCCAGAATCCCATCTCCGGTCGTCGCATAATCCGAAAGCACGATATGGCCGGACTGCTCACCGCCAAGGTTAGCCCCCTCCTCGCGCATCTTCTCGACCACATAACGGTCCCCGACCGGAGCGCGTAACAGCTTAATTCCATTCTTCTCCAGAAGCCGCTCGAACCCCAGATTGGACATAACCGTAGCCACCACAGCCCCGCCTGTAAGCTGCCCCTTCTCATGCAGGGAAAGCGCCAGCGCTGCCATAATCTGGTCCCCGTCGATCACCTGCCCGCGCTCATCCACGACGATCAGCCGATCCGCATCGCCGTCCAGCGCCAGACCGATATCCGCCTTGTTCTCGACAACCGCCTTCTTCAGCGCATCCGGCGATGTTGCCCCGAACCCGGCATTGATATTCCGACCGTTCGGCTGGCAACCGATGGCAATCACCTCGGCCTCCAGTTCCCAGAGAATTTGCGGCGCGACCTTATAAGCAGCGCCGTGCGCGGCATCCACAACAACCTTCAGCCCCTCGAAATTCGCGGGACGCGGCAGGCTGCGCTTGAGCGACTCGATATACCGCCCCAACGCGTCATCCAGCCGACTGGCCTTCCCCAGATGTTCCGGCGAGGCAAGCTCGGCGGACAAATCGCGGTCGATCAGCTCCTCAATCCGCAGTTCCAAAGCATCATCCAGCTTGTAGCCGTCCGCGCCGAACAACTTGATGCCGTTATCCGTATAAGGATTATGGGAGGCTGAGATCATCACCCCGACATCCGCCCGCAGCGAACGGGTCAGGCTGGCGATCCCGGGCGTCGGGATCGGCCCGGACAGAATCACATCCATCCCCATCGCCAGAAACCCCGCGCTCATCGCCTGTTCGAGCATATAACAGGACAGCCGCGTATCCTTGCCGATGACCGCCCGGTCCATATGACCGCCGTTGCGCGCATCGCGCAGGACGATCGCCGTGGCCATAGCGGCCTTCAGCGCCAGTTCCGGAGTCATGGGAAACTGGTTGGCTGTCCCGCGGATTCCGTCGGTTCCGAAATATTTGTTCTTTTTGCTCATGAGGCCATTAAATCCCGTGCCGCGAAGCTTTACAATGCCGGGGGTAAAACACGCAAGCTTTTTCAACGCTTTTCTTGCCAAGCCACTGAGTTTATGACACATTTATCCTATATATAAGGGTAAGCGGATATAACCGTTGGGGGGATGAGTGCAAGGGGAATTCTCGGAAAAATCCGGTTTCGAATCGGTAGTGGGCCGCCCCGCGCCTGTCACCGTGGTTAACCGCGACAGCCCGATCATCTTCTCCGGCCCGCATAACGGCATCGCCGTGCTCGATGACCCCGCCAACCCGCTGGGAATGCCCCGCGAATGGTTTGAAAAGGCCCACGAGGCCAGCGACCTGCATATGCAGGCGCTGTTCGATGCGATGATCCCGCGCTTCTCCAATGCCTCTTTCATCTCGGGCAACTACTCGCGCCTTGTGGCGGACCTCAACCGGATGCCCGCCTGCGCGATTGCCTGCGAATCCTCGGAGTGGGACGATCTGCTGATCCCCGGAAACACCCCAGAGAAACTCACAGATCAGGAAGTCGGACGCCGAATGAGTACGGTCTACTGGCCCTACCACGAGGCACTGACGAATCTGGTGAACGAAAAACGCAACAAATTCGGCGGCGTTGTTCTGGTGGACCTCCACTCTTTCTCCCCCTCATGGCACGGACTCCCGCGAGAGGTCGACGTCGGTCTGCTGACGCTCGATCAATCGCACCCTCTGGCGTCGATGTCCGCCGAATATGTCCGGGAGCGCAGCGGATACAGGTACAAGCCCGGAGAACCCTATTTCCTGCCCGCCCGTGTGGATATCACCGCCGCCCCGTTGATTAAGGAAAGAACCAGGACAGACTATCTGGGCTTTGAAATCCGCAACGACCTTCTGGCCACCGACAAGGGGCGGGAACAGTTTTGTGAATTCTTCGAGAGATATCTGAACTTCCTGGAAGCCCACCCGCATTACTGCGTTCTGTTTTCCAACCTGGATTTCGCCGCGCAGATCGAAGAGCCTGCCCTGCAGAAATAACCTTCAGTGGTGATCACGCTTCCTGCGGCTTTCCGCCTGCAAATCCGCCGCTGGTCGGAACCGAGGGTCGTGAGGGCGGCGGCAGGGAATCCGTAGGTTCGTCACGGATAATCGGCTCCCCGCGCAGCAGACCCTTGATCTCGTCACCCGACAGCAGCTCATATTCCAGCAGCGCTTTGGCGATGATGTGCAAATCGTCGATATTCTCGGTGATGACCTGCTTGGCCTTTTCATAACCTTCGTTGATCAGACGCTGCACTTCCTTTTCAATTTCCTTGGTGGTCTGGCTGGAGATTCTCTTCTGCCGGTAATCCGCCTCGTCGTCGCCGTAATCGATCATGCCGACGCTCTCGCTGAATCCCCATTCCGTCACCATCGCCCGCGCGAGTCGTGTCACCTGCTTGATGTCGCCCGACGCGCCGCTGGTCACATGATCCTTGCCGAAAATGACTTCCTCGGCCACGCGCCCGCCCATCCCAACGGACAGATTGGCCTTCATCTTGGCAATCGAATAGCTGTAGCGGTCGCCTTCGGGCAGCCGCATGACCATGCCCAAAGCCCGCCCGCGGGGAACGATGGTCGCCTTATGGATCGGATCGGATTCCGGCTCGTGCAGCGTCACCAGCGCGTGTCCCGCCTCATGATAGGCGGTCAGCTTCTTCTCGTCCTGGCTCATGGCCATGGAGCGCCGCTCAGCCCCCATCATGACCTTGTCCTTCGCGGATTCAAAATCTTCCATCGTGACCACGCGCCTGTTCTTGCGCGCCGCCATCAGGGCCGCCTCATTGACGATATTCGCCAGCTCGGCACCGGAAAATCCGGGCGTCCCGCGGGCAATCACCGCTGCATCGACGTTATTCGACAGCGGAACCTTTTTCATATGAACCTTGAGAATCTTTTCGCGCCCCTTCACATCCGGCAGCGGCACGTTGATCTGTCGGTCGAATCGTCCGGGCCGCAGCAGGGCAGGATCCAGCACATCCGGCCGGTTCGTGGCCGCCAGAATGATGACACCTTCCGAGGTCTCGAACCCGTCCATCTCCACCAGCAACTGGTTAAGTGTCTGCTCGCGCTCGTCGTTCCCGCCGCCGTATCCGGCGCCGCGGTGACGGCCGACCGCGTCGATCTCGTCAATAAAGATAATACACGGAGCGTTTTTCTTTCCCTGCTCGAACATATCGCGCACCCGGCTGGCGCCGACGCCCACGAACATCTCCACGAAATCCGATCCGGAGATGGTAAAGAACGGCACACCGGCTTCACCGGCGACGGCGCGGGCGATCAGCGTCTTACCGGTACCCGGAGAGCCGACCAGCAAAGCGCCTTTAGGAATCTTGCCGCCCAGCCTCTGGAACTTCTGCGGATCTTTCAGGAATTCGACGATTTCCTGCAACTCGTCCTTAGCCTCGTCGATCCCCGCAACATCATCGAAAGTCACACGCCCCTGCCGCTCGGTCAGCATCCGCGCCCGGGATTTCCCGAACCCCATCGCTCCGCCGCCGCCGCGCCCGTGCATCTGGCGCATGAACATCACCCACACCCCGATGATCAGAACCGCGGGCAGTAACGCAATAATCAACTGCGCGAAAAACCCCTGCTGCTCGATTTGTTTGACATTGACCTTGACCGGCGTCCCGATGACGCGCTCGATCACATTCTCGTCATAGGGAATGAGCGTAAAGAAACTCTCGGGCGAATCCATGAACTGCCCGGTGACCTGATTGCCCTTGACGACAATCTCCTTGATCTGTCCGCCCTTCGCCTGCGCGATGAAATCGCTGTAGGCCAGTTCCCGCGCCCCGCGCAGAGCGGGATCCTGGGTCTGCTGGGCAAGGGAGATCAAAAACAGCACCAGAAGCCCGACGCCAAGCCACACAACAAGATTACGGTTCATATCAAATCCATCAGTTGATTGAAAAAATTATCCGACGCGCATCGTCACACATTAACACAATATTCCTAAAGAAATCCTCATTTTTTGCGGCTTTTTTTAGCTTTGGCCTTGGTTTTGGCCCTGGTTTCAAGTTTTCCGGAATCCTCCAGCTCGAGCCGCAAGACCCCTTCCCGGTCCATCCGTTCGAAGACGATCCCATGAAGAGTTCGCTTGCGGAACGGCTCCGGTTTCATCAGATCGCAAAAAAGCCCCTCCACCCGCTCCAGCCGCGGCCCGTAGGGATCGGGCGGACACAAGGTGGAAATCATCCGCAGCAGAACCCGAAGCCCGATCTCCTCCGGCACATCCCGCAAAACTGCCAAAGAAAAAACGATCCGACTCGTTTCCTTTGATAAAACTCCGCGGTAGAACGCCCCTTCAGCAAGCTGATCCAAAGCCTTACGCGCTCGTCCTAACCGCTTGGCCGTCACCCCCAGCCGCTCCGCCGTCAGCCCTTCCGCCTCCAAAGCATCCATCGAACCGCGCATCCGCACCCGCGCAAATTGCGCGGAACGGTTAGAGGGATCGTCGATATACTTCACCCCGTTCGCCTTGCACGTTTGCACCAGCCGCTCCTTGGGGATACTCAAGAGGGGCCGACACAAAACCAGCCCGTCCGCAAACGCCTGCTCCGCCGCCATACCCGACAACCCGTCCAGCCCCGTCCCCCGTGAAAGCCGGAACAACACCGTCTCCGCCTGATCGTCCAGATGATGCGCGACAAACAGCCGCAAAATCTTATGATCGCGCAGAGTGGATTCCATCAATTCATAACGCGCCTCTCGCGCCCGCTCCTGCACCCGCGACGTGACGGCCTTGTCCGGCCTCCACGTCAGGATTTTATGCCGCACACCCTTGAACCCTTTCAGCCACCGCCCGACCTGCTTCGCCTCGGCGTCGGAGTCCGTCCTTAACCCGTGATCGACCGTGAGGGCATGAATGAGGGCTTTCCTTTTCGCCTTCTGCGCCCATAAAGATAAAAGAAAGCACAGCGCCATACTGTCCGGCCCGCCGGAAACGCCAACGGCCAAAGACTCATCCGCAGGAAAATCATCCCCGAACGAAAAGCGCATAAGATCGGTAAATTCAGAAAGCGTGAGAGGCCCGAAGTCAGAAACCAAAGGATCAGCAGCCAAGTTTGGTCATTTCCTGCTTGGCGCGGCGGATGATCGGCCCCGACGTGTTGGAGAAATCCTTCTCCAGTTGCAGCAAGGCAATGCAGGCATCATCCTTCCGCTTCAATCCGGCCAGCGAAAGCCCGAGCTTGAGCAGATTGTCAGCAGCCTTCCCGCCCTTGGGGTTGTCCTGATACGCTTCGGCGAAAACCTTGGAGGCTTTCTCGTGTTCCCCGCGCACATAGAACGTCTCGCCGTACCAGTATTTTGCGTTGGGCGCGAGATCGCTGTCGGGATAGGTCTTGAGGAAATTGGCGAACTGGATTTCCGCCCCCTCGAAATCGCTTTTTTTCATCAGCCCGAACGCACTTTCATAAGCCGCCAGCGGCGTATCCGAAGGCAAGGGCGCAGACCCGGTAGAGGACGAAGAGGCTTCGCCCCCGTCGTCATTCCGCAGATTCTCCGGCGGCACATATTCAAACGATGACGACCGCGGCTCCTTCCCCGACTTCACCATGGAGGTCGACTCCATCGGTTCCCCGGAATCGCCATAATCATAGCCATTGCCCGTGCGCGGCTCCCCGCCGTAGCTGGATCCCGAAGAAGACGCGGAGGAAGACGCCACGCCCCCGCCTCCTTCAAGCTCCCGCACCCGCACGGTCATCTGGTCGAGTTGATCGCGCAGACTGCGGATTTCATAGGACTGCTCCTCCACCATCCCGGTCAGGCGGCGGATTTCCTGCTCCATCTCCTGCAGCCGTACTTCGGTGGCGGCAGAAGACTGCGAAAACGCCGGAAGCGGCCCGGTCGCAAGAAACGCGAGAGCCGCCGCCGTACAAAGAACAGCTTTATAAATCCGTCTTTGGATCATCGTTTAAACCCCTGAAGGTTACTGGATATCCGTTACGCCGCGTCGGTTGCGCGCCCAAGAGGAGTCATCCGAACCGACTTGATCAGGGCGTTCCTTCCCATAACTGATCGTGTTGATCCGCGCACCGTCAATGCCAAGCGCAACAAGGTAATTTTTGACCGTATTGGCCCGGCGCTCACCCAGCGCGAGGTTGTACTCGCGGGTGCCGCGCTCGTCGGCATGACCTTCGATCGTGACATTCAGGTTGGAATATTGCTGCAGCCAGCGCGCCTGATTCTCAAGCGTGGACCGCGCCTCAGGACGAAGATCAACGCTGTCGAGATCGAAGAACACGCGGTCTCCGGCATTCACCATAAAGTCCTCTTCCGAACCGGGAACCGGAGCGCCGGCATTCATACCGGAATCCTGAAACACCATATCTTGACCATCGGTCTGAACACCGCCATCATCTTTTTTCGGATCACAAGCGCTCAGCGCCAACATCGCAGTAACTAGCATCAAATAACGGCTTTTCATGTTCGGTGTCTCCTTCTGACTCAGCCTGTGAATTCATCGAGTGTCATATTCAACTTGCCCTGCGCCGTCCAGACCTTAATACGGGCTGACGAACGGATACCCTTTGTTCGATTCGTAACGGGGCGACAGCATAGTCATATTAGCTTCTTCAAACGCTTTCAAGACTTCGTTGCGCGGACCGGAGGTTTTCAAGAATTATTTCGCCGGACCGTCCATCTCCTCCTTGAGCTTCTGCAGCAACAGCGCGGCATCGTGCCGGTCGCGGGGATTCGCGGCCTTGGCAATATAATCCTCAAGCGCCGCAATGGCTTGCGCGGTCTTGTGCGTCTTGGCATACAAAACCCCTGCATCGAGCAGCAGCCGGAACTCCTGCGGATCCAGCAACCGCATCCGCTCGACGGTCCCCAGCGCCGCCGCATAATCCGCCGCGTCAATCTGTCGCAATTTCACGATATTCTGCATCCGGATCAGCCAGTCGAGATTCCCCAAAGGCTCGAAATAACTGGCTGAAAGCTCGGCGTTATTGCCCAGCGCCGATTTCACGATGGCGCGCAGGTCGGCGGCCTCCAGCACCCGGCAATGATCCGAGGGATCGAACATGATCCGCTGCCCCCCATTCTCGATCCGGCAGATGAACAGCCCCGGCACATCCAGCCCCGCGACCTCCCATCCCTGCGCTCGCGCCGCATAAACATAAAGAACCGCAAGACAGATCGGCGCCCCCTTCCCCCGGTCGATCGTCCGCACGAGAGAGGCGTTGTCGGGATTGCTGTCCTCGAAATCACCCGTATAGGCGTGTTGGTCGCAAAGAACGTGTTTGAGCGCCGCCAGCCGCACAGCGCAATCATCCGGGCTTCCGGCCTCCACCAGCGCCGCGTAACGTCCCGTGACATCCTTCCCCAGTTTTTTAAGATGATTGAGATAACGATCAACCGAAAATCCCTTAGCCTCCGGCGCGGCCAGCGCAACGGCGGTCACAGCCAGATCGACCTGTTCATCGGGCAGTTTCGAAGTTTCAGACAGGTGACGGGTCGCGTCAAAAATCATTCATAGATGCTTTTCTGGCTCCAGTTGATCGGCTCCCCGTCCGCCACCGGAGGCACCCCGGCCCCTTGCGAGGTTTGTTCCTGCGTACCGGATTCATATCCGGCTCCGGAGTCATTATAGCCGGAATCGTTATAGCCCGTCGCGCCATAGCCCGCATCGTTATATCCCGGCCGCGCATTGTCCTGATACTGTGCGCCCTGCCCATAGCTCGGCGGCAGATTATCCGGCCCTTCCGGCGCCCCGGCCAGCTTCACATAGCTCACGACGTGCTTAACGCCCGAAACCGTCCGTGCCTTGCCGATCGCCCGATCCAGCTCCTGCTGGTCCTGCGCGAAGCCCATCAGATAGACCGTGCCCTGCACCGTATCGATGGAATAATTGAGTGACTCGATCTCCCGGTCCGCCAGCAGGATGCTCCGCAGCTTCGTCGTGATCCACGTATCCTTGGCATAACCCATGATGCCATCGCTGTCGGCCACCTTGATCTCGTTGATCACGCTCTTGACGCCCGAAGGCTGCCACGCCAGCCGCACGGCCTCCACCCGGTGCTCGGGATTCTGCACCACGCCCGTCAGCAGAACGCGGCCCTGATTGACCGTGATATCCAGCTTGCGGAACATCTCCAGATCCTGCCGCAGCCACAGATCGTTGATCTGCGCTTGAATCCACGCATCGCTTCCGGCGCGTTCCAGACCGCCTTCCTGCACCGCCGCCACGCCGACGACGGTCCCGACGCCCGCCGCAGCGCCCAGCGCACAGGAGGACAAAAAAAGTGAGCAGGTCAGAAGCGTAAACACGGACGTTTTCATGATCTCAATCCCATATGGTGTCTAAGGTGAAACAAGCGCTATACGAAAAATAGCTAACTGAGAAAAAAGTACCCTGATTGATTCGAATAGTCATATTATGGCCCCGCCTCCCACGCATTGTCCAGATGCACGATCCGCACAAGATTCTCAATGGCGATCACATCGAACCTGATCGCGTGTTCAGCAAAGGCCGGATGCTCGGCCAGAAAACACAGGGTCGCGTTGGCAATCCGCCGCTGCGTCTTCACATTCACTGATTCCAGCGCGTCTTCCAGCCTCTTCCGCGCTTTGACTTCCGCGATAACCAGAACGCCGCTCTTGCTGGCAATCAGGTCAATTTCCCCGAACTTGGTTTTATACCGTTTGGCGATAATCGTATACCCGCGCAACGAAAGATACAGCGCCGCCCGGTGCTCCGCCCACACCCCGCGGTCGTGATTGCTCTCCTTATTTCTTGGCATCGGACAATCAAGTCCCCTTATTCCTTGGTCAGCCGCACCGCGAGATCGTAAGCCTCCTTGCGCGTAATTCCGGCCTCTTCAGCAATAATATACGCGGCCTCCTTCGTCTTCATTCGCTCAAGGAGTCCCCTCAGCCGCTTTTCGATCTCCTTATCCCCAAGTTTCTTTGCCCCGGCCTTCTCTGGCGGCCCGACAAGCAGCACGATTTCCCCCCTCGGCTTGCCTGCCGCCTCATAATAGACAAGCAGCTCCGCCGCAGAACCCCGCCGGACCTCCTCGAAAAGCTTGGTAATCTCCCGCACGACGGCAAGGGTTCGCCCTCCGAACACCTCCTGCATCGTTTTCAAACTGGCCAGCAGACGCGGCGCGGTCTCGAAAAAGATCAGCGTCGCCTCCACCTCCGCCCAGTCTTGCAGCATATGCTTCCGCGCTCCGGCCTTAACGGGAAGAAAACCCAGAAAACAGAAACGGTCGCTCGGCAGCCCCGAAAGCTGCAACGCCGCCAGCGGCGCATTCGCCCCCGGTAAGCTTGTCACGGCAATCCCAGCATCCAGACACGCCTGCACCAGCTTGTACCCCGGATCGGAGATCAGCGGCATCCCTGCATCGCTCACCAGCGCAAGGCTTTTCCCCTCCTTGAGCAGATCAAGGATTCTCCCCCGTTTCGTATCGTCGCTGTGATCGTGATAGGACAAAGTCTTGGTGCGGAGATCATAGGCATCAAGCAATTTACGCGTCACCCGCGTATCCTCGCATAATATTGTATCGCACCCCCGCAAAACCTCTAGCGCCCGCAGCGTAATATCCCCGAGATTTCCTATCGGTGTCGCCACAAGATAAAGTCCTGCTTTAAGAGATATTGACTCAAGCGCGGACTCTCTTTGCGAAGGATCGGGTTTGTTTTTCAAAAATTTCTCTCTTTCACACAGTGGTTTTTCAATCTCTTTTTATGTAGTGTAGGGACAAACGCGCATAACCGACTCCAACATAAAGACAATTACGAGCCATGATCGTCAGACGTCCAAATAAATCTCAATCCCGCCCCAACAACATATTCTCCCTCTTCCTTCTTGCGGGATTCGCGCTCCTCTTGCAAGGGTGCGGCGGCGGAATGCACGCCAACCAGCCCTATAAACAGGGCGGCGTCAACGCGGCGCATTCCGATCCGAACGCCATGGACGGCGGACTGGCCGGAGACAACCTGCCGCAGGTCAAGGTGGCCATTCTCCTGCCTTTGAGCGGCAAGAACGCCGCGCTGGGCGAGGCAATGCTGAAATCCTCTCAGATGGCTCTCTTCGACCTCGGCCACACCAATTTCGAAGTCATCCCCAAAGATACGGGTGAAACATACGATGGCGGACGCGCCGCCGCGACCGAAGCCGTTCAGGAGGGCGCCCAGATCATCCTCGGTCCCGTTTTCGCCGACTCTGTGCGCGGCGCCCAGTCCGCGATTTCCGGCACGAACGTCAACATGGTCGCTTTCTCGACCGACTGGACATTGACCAACCCGCAAACTTACCTCATCGGCTTCCTGCCCTTCGATCAGGTCCAACGCGTCGTGAGGTTCGCACAGGGCAACGGCGTGAAACGCTTCGGCGTCCTCGCCCCGGACGACAACTACGGCAACGCCGTGGTCAACGCCTACGAACAGACGGCGAAACAGACAGGCATCAGCGGCACACGGCTGGAAAGATTCTCCCCTCAAGCCGCCGACCTTTCCGTCCTCGTTCGCAATTTCAGCGATTACGACAAACGCCAGTCGATGAACAACAGCATGGGCGCCCCCTTCGACGCCGCGCTGATCCCGGCAGGCGGTGGCCTCGCCCGCTCGATCGGTAGTTTCCTTAACCACTACCAGCTGCCACCCGCGCAGGTCCGCCGTTTGGGAACAGGCCTGCTGGATGATAATAAACTCGCCCGCGACCCGGGTCTGGCCGGGGCATGGTTCGCCGCCCCGCCTCCGCAGATGCGCGCCGAGTTTGAAAACCGCTTCCACCGTTATTACGGCACCACCCCGCCGCGCCTCGCCTCTCTGGCCTACGATGCAACGGCTCTGGCTGCCACCCTCTCGCGCATGAGCCTACAGAAGAACGGACAGGTGGACTTCTCCCGCACGGCCCTGATGAATCCCAACGGCTTCTCCGGCGTGGACGGCATCTTCCGTTTCCGCAAGGACGGCATTGCCGAACGCGGTCTCGCCGTTCTCGAATACCGCAACGGCGAGATTGTTGAAATCGACCCCGCCCCTAAAACCTTCCTAGCCAAAACACAGTAAGGCGCATGCATCTGAGTGCAAAAAAGAAAGCTTTTATAACAAGCTGTCTAAAGATTCTGCATTCCGGCCTCAGGAGTATGAAAATTTTTGATTCGCCTCTTGCGCCGCAGCGAAGAATCGGACAATGTAATCCTCTATACGCAACGATAAGTTTTCATTGTTAGGGCACATCTCCGGCAGTCCGGGGAGTTCTGTGTGGAGGAAAAAATGGAAAGTTCTGGCACGGCGCGTAAGGGACGCCCCCGCAGCGAGAAATCGCGCAAGGCAATCCTGAACGCCACCAACAAGCTTCTTCTTCAGACCTCGGTTCAAGAGCTGAGCATCGAATCCATTGCCAAGAAAGCGAAGGTTGGCAAGACCACGATCTACCGCTGGTGGCCCAACAAGACCGCCGTGGTCATGGACGCCCTTGCCAGCCAGCCGGGGATGCAGACCCCCCTGCCGACCGCCAGCAGCCACGCCGAAGCCATCATCATGCAGCTCGACAAGCTCATCCGCCTGCTCGACAGCCAGAATGGCCAGACCATCGCCCAGCTCTTCAGCGAGGCGCAGGCCGACGCCGAATCCCAGAAAATCTTCAACGACAACCTGCTCGAACCCCTGATGGACGCCATCAAATACAGCTTGCACGAAGGCCAGATAAGCGGCGAATTCCGCGACGATCTTGAGGAAAGCCTAGTGGTCGACCTCCTCTGCGGCCCGATCTTCTTCCGCCTCATGGCCCACCCGAGGGATCTGAACGACGATTTCCGCAACGCCTACCCCCGCGAGGCGATTCAGTACATCCTGCGCTGATTTCAGTCGGCAAGTTATTGTAAAACAAGATGAAATCCTGATGGCTCTGTCAAAGCCCAACAGGTTTGCATTTCCTAGGGCTCCCTGCTAAAATTATGAAAAAATGAATGGCGGCAAGTCGGCCCGCCAGGGTGTGAGATATGGGAAGCTCCTTGAACAATAATGACAAAACCCATCCGCCATGCGCGGATCGTTCGGCATAGGATGAGGATATGCCCGATACACAGCAGCCGGAAACCGCGCAAACACAACCCGAAACCGCAAGAGCCGGAAGCTTCAGGAAAATTCTGGACGATATGCGGGCTGCCCGGACCTCATTTCAGCAGGGGAATCTGGGGGAACAGCAATATATCCGCCGCATCGTACAGCTCGAAAAATCTTTGGATCAGAAGCTCAAGAACCGTTTTAATGACAGCTCCGGCATAGAGGAAGCGGCAGGAGAACCGGACAGAGGCAGGCAAAGACCGATCCTTCGCACCCTAAGCGCCGAGGAAGAGATCATCAAGACGCTTCAGGGAAAATCCGACGCCCCGACAGGGTTCTATGAACCCGAGAACGAAACAACTTCACGCAACGAACTTCTCACTCGCCTGATTGCCAACAACCCCCATCTGGGCAAGATGACTCTGGCGGATGCCGTTGAGGTTGTCCAAAAAACCAGAGACGGCGAAACAGCTGACTGGAAATACGCAGACACAGAACCCCGCATCGTTATGGCCACCGCCTTGACCATGCTGAACATCAACCGCGAGCGCCTGCGAACCGAACACCCGCAAATGTACCGGGATTTGGAAGGCTCCTCGCCTGAATATATGAACGAACTCGTTTCGGAACGGATTCTTGGAGAAGTCGAGCAGGACGAGGAGTTCGTCGCCTGGGAGGGCGAAAAACGCGACACCGTCATAAAGGCGATCCGGGCAGACAAGGATCTGATGGCCGATATGGCACGCCTGCGGCCCCTTCTTGATTCGACGAGTGAAAGGGATCTCCTCGCCCAGCACGCCTTGCGCGACTCCATGACCCAGAGAATGGGCGCAATCTATGCCCGGGTTTACGATACGCCGGAATTGGCGCGGGGCGGAAACATCCACTCTACCTATGCCACAATCGACCAGATGCTGGAAAACGACATCATCGGTCAGGCGGGCGGCGTCATCGGTGTAAAGAATGAGGATTATGTCTTTATTCGCACAACCCTTTACCCGGAATTGATGCTCCGCAATCCTCACGACACCCCGCAGGAAATCGTAGAAAGCTACCTGAACGTGGTAAACGAGGAAATGCGTCACGCCGTTGATAACATATACGGCGATAGACTGGTCAACGGCCAGTTGGACCGCGCCCACCCCGCTTTCCGCCATACCAACCTGATCGTCCTCAATAATTTTAATTACATCCCCGATGGTGACGCATACCGCACACAATATCTCGAACGCACCGCCAAGGAAGCGGCCGCCGAAATCTCCGCCGTCATCGCCGGAGAAATCTATCCCCAGCCCGCCCCGCCAACTTCGCCGCCCGCCGGACAAACAATAGAGCTTCAGGGAATGACGATAACCGGCAACGCCAGGCCGAAATAAGCCGCCCAGCCCTCAGACCCCCGCCTGATTGCATTTTCCCTCCCCATGCCTTATAAAATTGCTGCATGACGGAAAACTTATATAAAATCGCCGCTCTTTACCGCTTCGTGCCCGTCACGGACATCACGACCCTGCGTGCTGAAATCCAGGCCTTAGGCGAACAATGTGAAGGGATGTGCGGCACGCTCCTCCTCGCGCCCGAAGGCATAAACGGCACCATCGGCGCGAAACCCGAAGCGCTCGACCGCATGGTTTTCTTTCTCGATGAAAAACTCGGCATCCTTAAGGGCGAGGTTAAATATTCCTCCTCCCTTGGCGCCCCCTTCAACCGCTTCAAGATCCGCCCGAAAAAGGAAATCATTACCTTTAAACGCCCCGAGGCCGACCCGAACAGGCAGGTCGGCGAATACGTAAGCGCGCAGGACTGGAACACCCTGATCTCAGACCCCGAAGTCGTGGTCCTCGACACCCGCAACGATTATGAAACGAAGGTCGGCATTTTCAAAAACGCCATCGACCCAGACATCGAAGTTTTTACCCAATTCCCCGACTGGGTCGAAAAAAACCTCGACCCGAAAAAGCATAAAAAAATCGCCATGTTCTGCACCGGCGGCATCCGCTGCGAAAAGGCCAGCGCCTATATGCTCGCCCACGGCTTCGAGAACGTCTACCATCTCAAGGGCGGCATCCTCAAATACCTCGAAACCGTTCCGGCAGAACAAAGCCTGTGGGAGGGCGAATGTTTCGTCTTCGACAAGCGTGTCTCCGTCGTCCATGGCCTCGATCAAGGCGGCTGGGATGTTTGCCACGGCTGCCGCGAACCGCTCACCGCGCAGGATAAGGAAAACAAATCTTACGAAAAGGGCGTCTCCTGCCCCCACTGCATCACGAAACTGACCGAGGACCGCGCCAGAAGCCTGCGCGAACGCCAGAGCTATTACAATTCACGCTTTCACGGAGAACGGAACGGAGAACAGCAAGATCATGGAGAGAGTCACTAAACGGCTTAAAATTTTTGGCCGCGTTCAGGGCGTCGGCTACCGCGCATGGATGGTTCAAACGGCCACGGAAATGGACCTGACCGGATGGGTCAGAAACCGCGAAGACGGCAGCGTCGAGGCAGTCGTCACCGGCGATGACGAGGCGGTCCGCAAACTGATTGCAAGCTGCTACGATGGACCGAAAACCTCGAAGGTGGAAACCATCAGCGTCTCCGACGGTCTCGACGAACTGCTCACCGTTTTCGAGCAGCGCGAGAACGCCTGATCACGGCTTCACCGGAGCCTCAGGCGTCTCTCCAAACGAATAATCCGGCACCATATCCCCATCAAGGTCAATATCCCCGTTCGGAAACACGACATAGCCGAAATCATCCTCGTACCCTTCGGGCTTGGCCGCATCTTCGGGCTTAACATCACCGGAAGGGGGCTCAGATGGCTTTTTGTGAAACCCGTCTTTCCACGGCTGGCCGTGAGCGGGGGGCGGAGGCCCAAACCCCGGCCCCATCGGCTTATACATGAGCTTCCCGTACCCCTGAATAAACCGCACGAATTTGTCGGCGAACTTCACCCGGTCCTCCTGCGGAAGTTGCTCTGAAACGCTCTTGAACATATCCAGACGCTGAGCAGTCATTTTCCCCAGCGTCGTTTTCATCTTCCGGGCCGCCGTATCGAACGCCTGAGTATCAAACGTCTCGGCGCTCACAGCATCCATCAGGTCCGACTTCACTCCGCGCATTTCCTCAATCAGGGGCAGCAGAGCCGGGCGCTCCTCCTCAAAAGCCTTACGGATCAGTGCCGCAGAATCCGCTGAAAGATTCTCAGCGGACGGCAAAGCAGGCGGCGGCCCGCCCCAACGTTTTGCGGAATGCCCGATCACAAGTCCGGCCAGCAACAGGTTCGCAAGAACCGACAGGGTAAACACGACTTTCATTTTCTTGCTCATAAAAACGCCTCCAGATCCGATCCGTCGGACACGACAAGGTCAAACGAAGGCTGGTCCGGCTCACTCTCCGCAACGCCGGTATCAAGCGCCGTTCCGGCAAAAATCCCGAGCAGCAGAACAACGCTCATGACCAGCGCGGGCTGCGGCAGCGCAAACCCGTCCCAGAAATCCGCCCACCAGCCTTTAAAACTGAAGGAAGACTCTTGTACCGCAGCACGACGTCCCGCCTGCGTGTGCTTCATCGCCTCCGCCAAAATCCGGTCCGGCAGATGGCTCCGCATCTCCGGCATAGATCGCTGTGTCAGTAGTGCTTCGAGTTCCATTTCTTCACCCATAGCGTTTATCCTTGATCTCGTATCCGTAGCGGGCCATCTCGTCCCTTAAAGTCGTCTTGGCCCGCATCAGCAGGGATTCCAGAGCCTTCACACCAACACCCAGAATATCCGCCGCCTCCTTGTTGCTCAGCCCCTCGTAAAAACATAAATTCAACGCCGCCTTCTGCCGTTCGGGAAGCGCCTGGATCGCCCGTTCCAGATCGGCCTGCAGCGTCCCCTCCTCCAACTGCTCCAGTGCATCGGGACGACTATCGCTCAAAGTCTCCGGCACTTCCGCCTGCGGCTTTCGCTTCCGCAGATGATCCAGCGCCTGATTGGTCACCACCCGGTAAAACCAGGTCGAGAACTTCGCCCCGTTGGCCGGATCCCAGCCATGCGGGTTTTTCCAGAGTTTGATAAAGGCATCCTGCACGATATCCTCCGCCTCCTGTTGTTGCCCGCACATCCTGTAGGCCGCCGCGTAAAACATCCGCGAATGTCGGCCCACAAGCTGCGCGAAGGCCTTATGGTCGCCCTCGCGGACACGCACCATAAGGCTCTCGTCGCTGTCATTTACATCGTCAGGCTTGATCGCCATAAGTGCGTTGTCCTGATGTCCCCCCCGGAATGCGCCCAAATTACTGGGCAGCACCTCCCTCACCCGGAGCTTCGGCAGGAGGAGCGGTCCCGGCAGGCGGAGCGTCGTCACCCTTTTCCTTGCGGTCGTGCCATTTCTTACGCATGGCCTCACCGTGCGCCTTGGCTTCGTCCTTCGTCACCTTGCCGTCACCGTCGGCATCCATTTCCTTGAACCATTCGTCGCTGGCTTTATTGTGTTCGTCCTGGGAGATCGCGCCATCGCCGTCGATATCCTTCTTGTCGAACATTTTTTCCATTCTTTTCTCATGGCGCTCACCCTTGTGATGCCCCGGCCCGTCGCCGCCTTCGCCCCTCTCGGCAAAAGCGCCGCCTGCGGACAAAACCAGCGCTGCCGCGCTTAACATAAGTAACTTTTTCATGGATTGAATCCTCTCGTTTGAAACACTGTTAACAATCTTACGCAAACTCCCCGAAAACCCTTCGCGGGCCGGGTAAAAGAACCGCACCAGAATACAGGGGGTAAAAAAGAAAGCAAAGCCTTAAAATTGAAGGATTTTTTAACCGTTTTTCAGGTCGATGACGATCCGGGTGACGCCCGCCTGATTGGTTCCGAACGAAACCGCCTGTAAAAGCTTGGTATCTTTCTTGAGATTCAGGATCAGGCGTGTAGCCCCCCCGCCGATGATCTCCGTAGTAAATCCACTGACGATCGACAGGGTATGAAGTTCCACCTGATCACCCGCCGACCACCCGGCATTCTCCAGATCGACCAGCAAGGCCTTGCGCCCGTTATCGAGTTTAGCCTCAAAACGCGCATCGCCCTTGATATCCAGAACCACCCGCGTTTTTCCCTCATGCTCCGCGCTGCGGATTTTGATGACGTCTCCCCGCCCCTCCGTGGCTTGAACGGACTCCTTCGTTTTCATCGGCGTCAGGTTCACCGCCATGAACGACGTCTTCGGCCGCGGCGGCGGCACGGGCGCGGAAGTTTCCGCAGTAGCAGAATTCTTCACCGGCACAGGAGGCTTGCGGGGGGGGACAATAGAAGGCGGGATAGCAGAATCGGAAAGCCCGGCTGCAGGCTCAATCGCCGCCAGATCTTCCATACGAAGGGTCTCAGGCGCCGCCGCGGCAATGTCCGGCTTACGCTCAGGAAGAAGCGCCGGAGCGGACAGCGCCGCCAGAAGCATCTCGCCTCCGCCATGGCGCGGCGGCTTGCGTCCGGGAACAACCACACCAGTATCCGCAAACGCCGTCTCGAAACTCTCCGGCGCCGCAGAAAAATCTTCAGGAACATCCTCTCGCTCGTCAAACGTAATCACGCTCTCGGTAATCCGTTCGGGCACACGCTCCGGCACCGTAACCGCGGAGGCCAGTTTCGTCTCCTTCATATCGCCCTTCTGGATTTTCAGGACGCGGAATTTATTGTCCTTCTCCGGGGAAATATCCGGGTCGAAATGCGGTGTCAAAGACGCCACCTTTGTTTTCCGGTTCGTATCGACGTGTTTGCGCGCCTTCAGATGTTCAGCCGCGGGATCATAGGCATCCGCCGTCTGCTCAACCATATTCATATTGCCCTCGGCCTCCAGCAACTCCTCGGGATCGATCTCGCCCTCTGAATTCCCCCCGCGCCCCTCAAGGATCGAGGCCACCTCATCCAGAACGCTGGACGGCGGCGGCTTGGCGGCATAGTTTCCGGAGGGGGAATCCGTGGATTCTCCGGCCTTCAGATAAGGCGACAGACTGGTCGTCTGGCAAGCGCAGAGCAAAAAACAACAGGCGAAAAGCCCCAACGACAAAGGCCGCGCCCATGAGAATCGAACGATCGTCTCTACGCACATAACAAATATACTCAGGTCAAGGGGTTAACGGTAGGAGACACGCAGGAGCCGGTCAACCGGACAGCGGCCGATGGGGAAACTTTATCCACATCCACTGATATCATATTTTGACGGAGATAACACGCAAACGCAAAAACATATTCCCTTTGACACCGTTCGGTTGGTACAAAGATCGAAAGATAGAGAGGAACATGAGCAGAGCCGTTTTTTTCCCCGCCGACGAATTCCGGCGCTGCCTGATCGGCACCCTGGAGAACGCCTGCTTCCTGAAACAGGGCGCGGAGCGCTTCACCAATTCGGTCGAAGAGGCGATGCGCTCCTTCTGGCTGCTGCTGCTCTCCGTGCCTCTCAATTTCAGCGCCGTCCTCTTCCTCAGCCAACACAGTGAAAAACTGAAAAGCGCGCCGGCTCTGGCCCTGATAGAACAGGAGGCCACCCGCCTCGTCTTCGTAAACCTGTTCTTCATTCTGGCCGTTTATGTGCTCTGTAAGATTCATCAGCGTCTGGAGAATTTTCCCCGCTATCTGGCCGGAATGAACTGGCTGCAACTGATCCCGATCCTTTTCGAAACCCCCATCCATCTGATGGTCTGGTCCGGCCTTCATACGCTCGACGAGGTAACCATGCTGGAGGCATTCTTCATGGTCTATATACTGTTTGTGACGGGATACTTCATCATGAACAGCCTCAAGATCAGGGCACCGATGGCCGTCTTTCTCGTCTTTATGATGTTTATTGTGGAGGATATGACCCGCCACGCCCTGCTTTACTAAACGCCGCGCAAACGCCTGAAAATCGAAACATAGCGGTGAGGCTTGTACGACAGCGCCATATGCGTAAACAACAGCGCGATCCACAGGTAAGCCAGAACGGGTTGCGGCACACCCATCTGGATCCCAAAAAACCCGACCGCCCCCATCACAAAAACAACGCAAAGAATAAAGGCGCTCGCCTGCCCCGCCGTAAATCCCGCATCCAGAAGATGATGATGAAGATGCCCGCGGTCGGCGGTAAACGGATGCTTGCCCTCTCGCACACGCCGGTAAAACTGCGCGCACTCGTCGAACACAGGCAGCCCGATAATCCACGCAACCGTGATCGGCAGCAGTGTCGGCCCCGGAAACGCGGCAATCTTTATGGCATACCACCCCATCAGCAACCCAAGGCACAGGCTGCCGGAATCGCCCATAAAAACCGAAGCCTTCGCCCGCCACGGCGTGCGCATATTGTAAACCAGAAACCCCGCCAGCGCGCCGGCGACAATCATCAGGCCCGGAAGAAGAACAACATTCTCGCGCAAGAGACAGGCCAGAATGAACCATAAAAAACTCAGCAACCCGATCCCCCCCGCCAGCCCGTCCAGCCCGTCGATCAGATTCATCCCGTTGATGAACAGCACCATGGCGATAATCGAAAACGGAATGGAAAAAACATCCAGCCACAACCCCCCGAACCCGAACAGATCGCCCAGCGTAAGAATCTGCGCCCCGCCGGGAACTACGACGACCAGCGCCGCGATGATCTGCGCCCCGAACTTGATCCACGGCTGGATCGGCTTGTAATCGTCCGCCATCCCGACCGCCATCAGGAGAGCCAGCGCCTCGATCAATGGCCAGTGCCCCTGCGCCCCGTATCCTGAAAACACGAAAACCAGAATAAAAACCGGAAAGACGATCAGCCCCCCGATCGGCGGCACGGGACGGTCATGCACCTTCCGCCCGCCCGGCGCATCGATAAACCCCGAGCGCACGGCAAAGCGGATCGCCAACGGCAACAACGCCGCGACCAGCGCAAAGCTGACCAAAGCCAGAAGAAACGAAAAACCCGCAGGACCGAAATTCATGCGCGGCAGAATAAGCCAGAGCAGCCGCAAAGAAAAGACGACCGCAACCGCTTATGTGCAAAAGTCGGTGGAGAAACTGTGGATCAGCTTGTAAAGATGCCGATGAAGCCCTCGTAAAGGGCCGCGACATCCTCGCCCATTGTATAGACGACAACGACAATGGCGATCGAAATACCCGTGGCGATCAGGCTGTACTCGATCGCCGTAGCGCCCTCTTCCTGGCGCAAATAACGTGAAATAAGGCCGTGCATAGCTCTTTCCGTCATGAGTGTTACCCAATCTTCAGGATGCCCGGAAAAAGGTAAGATTTAGTAAAGAATTGGTAAAATGCAGATAAACAGGACGAAAGTCCTAACTCCACTCTGCCCCTCGGAAACACGCAGATACCCGAGCAAAGCTGTTCTATGCACAATATATACACGGAATATTCACTATTCCCGTTTTATCCTTGAAAGAGAATAGGCCATAATCGACGTAATTCGTCCGGCGCAGGAGTGTCGGGTTAAATGCCTAGGAAAGGTAAGCGTACACTATGTCTTCCGATGTAGTTTTGACTGCGGCGTTACGTAACAATTTGCTTTCGCTGCAAAACACCCAAAAACTGATTGACCAAACCCAGCTTCGTCTCGCGACGGGCTTGAAAGTCAACTCCGCTC
>JAGNKE010000039.1 GCA_018000295.1 Alphaproteobacteria bacterium
TCAATATCCCGATAATCTGCTCCGTCGTATAACGTTTCTGCGACATCCTCGCCTCCATAAATACAGTCCAAATAATCTACCGGAGATTCACTCTCCAACCGGACTCATTTATAGGGGGTGGCTCAAACGATTACCTGAACGGCGGGGCCGACCCGGACACGCTTGTCGGAAAGGTGGGGGATGATACCTACTATTACGGGCATGGGGACGGCGACGATACCATCACCGATCTCGGCTCCACGACCGATTTCGACGTTCTGATCTTCGGCGCGGGTATCGCCGCCGCGGATGTCACGCTAGCGCGCTATCATACTCTGGGCGACAAGATGACCATCCTTGTCGACAATCACGATACGACGACCAGCACGATCACCGTCGATAACCAGAACTATACCGGGTATGGGATCGATTATATCAAATTCACGGACGGGACCGTCTGGGATATGCAGGGGACGCTTGTGACCGTCTACGGGACCGAGGGGGCCGATTCCGTTATTAAAGGAACCATGGAAAGCTCGTACCGCGAAGGATCGTTGATCCACGATGTGATCTATGCCCTTGGCGGTAACGACAATGTTCAGGCTTATGGCGGAAACGATACGATCTATGGCGGGGATGGCAATGATGCAATCAATGCCGGAGACGGTCAAGACATTATCTACGGCGGCAACGGAGACGATTCATCTCTGGAAGGTTGGTATGGCGATGATGTGATCTATGGCGAGGCCGGAAACGATACGCTCAAGGGCAATAACGGAAACGATCTTCTTTACGGCGGAAGCGGCTTGGATGTGTTTTATGCCGGGAATGACAACGACACCCTTTATGGCGGAAGCGAGAATGACACCATGAGGGGCGAGAACGGCAACGATACACTTTACGGCGGAAGCGGACTTGATTCCCTTTACGGAGGGGGCGGCACCGATACTTTTGTTTTCGAGGCTAGCTCAGCTTTCGCGAATATTGATATCGTGAATGACTATAATAAAACCAGTCAGAACGACGTCATCGATATTTCCGACGTACTCTTTGGATTTTATGACTACGGCATTGATGTCATTACGGATTTCGTTCAGATTACGCAAACTGGTTCAAACTCTTTGCTGTATGTGGATCAGGATGGCGGGGCGAACAATTTCTTGCAGATTGCGGCCTTGTATAATGTTACCGGCTTGACGAACGAAGCGACGCTGGAGGCCTCCGGTCATTTGATAACGGTATAATACGCCTTAGGAAAACTTCGGCTTTCACTTCTGCTGGGCTAGCCACTCCACAATCCCCTGCGCGGCCCGTTCGCCTGTCGCCATGCAGGCCTGCAGAAGGTAACCGCCGGTAGGGGCTTCCCAGTCCAGCATTTCGCCCGCGACAAAAACGCCCGGTTTTTCCAAGAGCATAAGGTTTTTATCGAGGCTCTCGAACTTGACCCCGCCGGCGGTCGAGATGGCGCGGTCGATTGCAAAAGGGGCGCTGAGCTGGAGCGGGTACGCTTTAATCAACGCTGCCAGTTTTTGCGGAGGATACTCGCCCAAAGTTTTACGGTCCGGCCTTTCCATGAGCAAGCCGATAGCGACTTCGGAGAGATTGACCGCGCTTTTCAAATAATTCGAGAGCGATTTTCCGGCCTTCGGCTTTTTCAGGCGCACCGTCAGAGCGTCAAGACTTAAATCAGGTTTAAGATCAAGCAAGAGAACGGCAGAACCGTTATTGTTGATGTCTTCTCTCAGTTCAGAAGACAGAGCGTAAACCGGGCCGCCCTCTATGCCTTTTTCGGTGATCATAATTTCGCCGTGAACTGTGTGATCCTGAAAAGACGCCGTGATTGTTTTGAGTGGCTGTCCCGCGAATTTTTGAGAAAAGATAGCGGACCAGTCCGCGATAAATCCGCAATTCGCGGGCTGCAGAGGCGCTATTTTGACATTCTCCTTTTGCAGGATATCGACCCAGCTTCCGTCCGATCCCAGGCGCGGCCACGAAGCGCCGCCCAAGGCCAGAAGCGTTGCGTTCGGGTTAATCTTCGTTGCCCCCTCCGGCGTGTTAAAGGTCAGCGCCCCCTGCTCCCACCCGCGCCATTCATGGTTCAGCATGAAACGGACGCCCTGCCTGTCCAGTCGCCAGAGCCATGCCCGCAGCAGCGGTGAGGCCTTGAAGCTCTCGGGAAATACGCGCCCGCTCGTGCCGATAAATGTTTTTTCTCCCAAGTCCTCGGACCATGCCTGTAAGAATTCAGGTGGAAAGGCTTTTATAGTAGGAGCCAGTATTTCTGAACGCGCTCCATACTTTTCAATGAAAGAGGTCATGCCCTCCGAATGGGTGAGGTTCAAGCCGCCGCGTCCGGCCAGCAGAAATTTCCGCCCCACGGAGGGCTTGCGTTCGTAAATGGTCACCGTATAGCCGCGCAGAGACAGCGTCTCCGCCGCCCTCAGGCCCGCCGGACCGCCCCCGATGATGGCGATTATTCCTGTGATAAAAAAGACTCCTTAGGTTTGGCACAAGACCAAGGCTTATAAGAAGCCCGGCGAAGTGCTGGCTTGCCAAAATGCGAAGTTAATCGGGGCGAGGATAAAATTAAACCTCTGGTTGCCTGCTCGTAATCTCAATGCGGCCATCGCCGAAAAGCTTGACCTTTTTGCCTTTGGTGTCCGAGGGCTGGTAAACGGCGATATCGCCTTTGCTAGGATCAGGAAGAAGAGACCGCCCTTCACGAGGCTCTCCCAGAAATCTGAATTCAGAGTGTCCTCCGGAGGGATTGTGAGCCTCCACGGTAAAAACCTCGGACAAATCCAGCTTTGGGTCAACCCTCTGAAAACGGCCATCAACGCGTTCTGCGAAAATCATGGCATCGGAAAAATCACCGATGACGCTCAACTCAGGTTTATTATTTTCTGCCATGCTTATCTCCCAATTTATTTCCTTGCGCGTAGATTACCATAAAGCAAAATTGGGGGCGATTGTTTTCTAGCAAGTCCGAATATTCGGCCCCAGGCAGAGGTTTGCGCCTATTCTTCTGTAAAAACAAGGTGCTACATGGTGGCTGTGGGCTTGGTGCGGGTGGTCGGAGTCGAACCGACAAGTCCTTGCGGACACCAAAGTTTGAGGCGGAACTTTATCTAATAATATCAATATGGTCAACGGACTTTTCACGGTATGTTCCGATCTGGAATCGTGCGGATTTCATTCTTGAGTCTGATGCTTTTATCAAGGGGTGAGTTCTCTTGAGTCTAAAAAAATTGAGCTGGCCTGGATATTTTTACTTAGTCCATTCAGCTACAAATCTATTACGGAACTGGCATCATTATAAGCCTCTTTGTTTCTGCAGAGATATGCGGCTCATGGGGCTACCGAAGGGACTTTATTAAGAATATGAGGTGTTGACCGCCTCTTTTTGCGAAGGTTTTGATGGTCTTGGCGCATAACAGTACGTATGTTAAGGCCAAGCATCATACTGGGAATGCCTGATGGCAAAAAGAATTTTATGGATTTTTGCGGGATTGATGGTCTCCGCCTGCGGCTTAGTGGAGTCATCTTCTGAGCCTGTGGTGCTGAACGGCTCTCCCGCGGAATACAGCCTGCCCGGAGGCTCCGGGGCACCCGGTACGCTTTGGTATGAGAGTTTTGGCGATTTACGGCTTGAGACTCTTATTCTTGCGGCCCAAAAGAACAATCTGGAGGCGCGGCAGGCTCTGGCGCGAATCGTACAGGCCCGGGCGCTGGTGACGGGTGCCCGTTCAGAGCGCCTTCCTTCGCTGGACCTGCAGGGCAGCCTGAGCCAGGAATGGGAAGATGGCGACAGGCAGGAAACACACCGCAGGGCGGGAGCTTCACTCTCCTGGGAGATAGACCTTTTCAACCGTCTGGGTGCTGAATACTCCGCTCAAAGGCATGAAGAACGTGCGAGCAAGGATGACCTTGAGGCGGTGCGTTTATCCTTAAGCGCGGAAATAGCGCGGAGCTATTTTACATCCGTGGCCCAGCACCGCCAACTTTCCCTGCTTCAGGAACAAATTCAGTCAGACCGCAGCCTGCTCGATTTGATCCGCAAGCGGGAGGCTGCAGGGATCGGGACCAATGTCGAGGTTTTACAGCAGAAAAGTCAGCTGGCCGATAATCAAAGCCTTATCCCTCTGGAGGAGGCAGCCTTAAGATTGTCCGAAAACCGTTTGGATGTTTTGCTTGCGGAGCCTCCCGACGGCAAGGACCGGACGTTTCCACAAGACAGCCTGCCTACCGTGAGCGGGATTCCGGCTACGGGTGTGCCTTCGGATTTGCTGTTGAACCGACCGGATCTGAGAGCCATGAAGAGCCGTTTGGTGGCTCAGGACGCGCAAATCGAAGCGGCTATCGCCGAGACCCTTCCCCGTATCAGCTTAAGCGGTTCGTTTGCTCTGGTTGATGGCGCGGTTACAGGCAGCCCCGTATCGAGCCTTCTGGGTAGTCTGGTCCAGCCGCTTCTGGATTGGGGAAAGCATCAGGCGGAGGTTAAGCGTAACAAGGCGCTTTATGAAGAAAAGCTGGCAGCCTTTACGCAGGCCTATCTGATTGCTATCGAGGAAGTCGAGAATACGCTTTATCAGGAAAACAGACAGCGTGAGTATCTCAAGCGTCTGGACGCCAGACGCGACCTTCTGGCGCAAACTCTGGATGCGGCGCAGGCCGTCTACAAGCAAGGCGAGAGCGACTATATGCCCGTCCTGACGGCCGTGAGGGATTTACGTGCGGTCGAGCGGTCAATGGTCCGTGCACAGCTTGATCTTGTGCTGTTGCGCATCGCTCTGTTCAAGGCCTTGGGCGGAAGCAAGATCAACGACAGAGATCATCTTCAGGAGCGGGAATGAGAATTTTATTATTATCTGTTATGACGGTGCTTTTCGCCTTGCCCGCTTCGGCCCAAAAGCCTGGACCGGATCAGAAGCGTCCGCAACCCGTGATCGTAACCCAGGCCCGGCTCGGCCAGTTTGAGGACCGGATCGAGGCTCTGGGGACTTTACGGGCCAATGAGACGATTACGGTCACCGCCACCGTAACCGAGCCAGTCACAGCGGTGAACTTTGATGACGGTCAACGCGTGAAGGCCGGGGATATTCTTGTCGAGATGATGAGCAAGGAAGAGGAAGCAGAACTCAATGCCGCGCAGGCAACTCTGTCCGAAGCGCAGCGTCAGGTCGAGCGGATCGCGCCTCTGGTTAAGGGCGGCGCGGCTTCAAAGTCTGTTCTCGACCAGAGGCAGCGCGAACTC
Organism: Alphaproteobacteria bacterium; assembly: GCA_018000295.1. Taxonomy (GTDB): domain Bacteria; phylum Pseudomonadota; class Alphaproteobacteria; order Micavibrionales; family Micavibrionaceae; genus JAGNKE01. The sequence goes on from JAGNKE010000039.1 coordinate 5,234, forward strand.
GACACCGCAAGAGCCGCTCTGGACAGCGTAAAATCCAGGATCAGCGACCGCGTCATTACAGCGCCGTTTGACGGGATTCTCGGCTTACGGCATATCAGCGTGGGGGCCGTTCTGCAGACGGGAACGGTCATTACGACATTGGACGACGACAGCCGGATGAAACTGGATTTTTCGGTGCCTTCCGTCTTTTTGTCCGCTCTGAAAGCAGGGCTTGAAATCGAGGCTAAATCCAACGCCTATCCGGGCCGCATCTTTAAGGGGAAAATCACAAGCATTGACAGTCAGGTGAATACGGAAACGCGGTCGATCATGGTTCGTGCGGTTCTTCCAAATGAGGAGTATGTGTTGAGGCCAGGCCTTTTGATGAGTGTTGAAATCCTCAAGAACCCTCGTCAGGCCTTAGTTATTCCCGAGGAAGCCCTTGTGCCGGTCGGCCATCAGAATTATGTCTTTACCCTGGAGGAGGCCGGAGAAGGTTTTACCGCAAAAAGGCACGAGGTCACGTTGGGAACGCGGCGTCCGGGTGAAGTCGAAATTATGGACGGGTTATCAGAGGATGAGAAGGTCATCACTCATGGAACCTTGAGCATATCGGATGGCGATGCCGTTACGATCCGCGCAGAGCAAACGGGAAAAGAAGCCATATCTGAACTTATCAAAGAACCTGAAGCCACTCCGCCCGCATTGCAAAATTCCGTGCAGAGTAAATAGAAATGTTGCTCTCCGACCTTTCCATCAAGCGTCCGGTTTTTGCCTCGGTTTTATCTTTGCTTCTGGTCGCTTTTGGTCTGGTCTCCTACACGCGCCTGTCCCTGAGGGAATATCCGGATATCGACCCGCCGGTCGTGACGATCACCGTCAGTTATCCGGGGGCATCGGCCAGCATTGTCGAAACCCGGATCACGCAGGTGATCGAAAACCGCATATCCGGCATCGAAGGCGTGGATTTCATCGAATCCTCCAGCGAGGACGGGCGTGCGCGGATTACACTGGAATTCACTGTTGATCGCGATATTGACGCAGCCACGAACGATGTGCGGGACCGCGTCTCAGGGGTTGCGGACGATCTGCCCGAGGAGGCCGATCCCCCTGAAGTCTCGAAGGCCAATTCCGATGATGAGGTTATCGTCTGGTACAGTCTGGTCAGCGATACCAAGACAGTGCCCGAGTTGACCGATTATGCGGAACGTTATCTGGTAGAACATTTTTCGGTGATTGACGGTGTGGCGAATGTCCGCGTCGGGGGCGCACAGACCTATGCCATGCGCGTCTGGCTTGACCGGAAGGAGATGGCGGCGCGCAACATCACCGCTACGGATGTTGAGACGGCGTTGCGCTCTGGGAACGTTGAACTGCCCGCAGGCGACATCGAGTCAAAGCAGCGCCAGTTTACCGTACGGATCAAGAGAAATTTTCTTGAGCCTGAGGATTTTAGGAATCTGGTGATCGGCAAGGGTGCAGACGGCTATCTCATCCGTCTGTCGGATATCGCCCGGGTCGAGCGTGGTACAGAGGAAGACCGGGTTATTTTCCGTGGAAACGGAAAGCCGCGCGTGGGTATCGGAATTTCCAAGCAGTCCACAGCCAACACCATTGACGTCGCTCATAAGGCTGCGGAGATGGTCGCGCACCTGAATAAAAACCTCCCTGAGGGAATGACTCTGGAATTGAGCCTTGATACGGCGGTCTTTATCGAAGCGGCGATCCATGAAGTTTACATCACGCTGTCTATTGCCGTTATCCTCGTGGTTGTCATGATCTATACGTTTTTGGGCAGCATAAGGGCAACGATCATTCCCGCGATCACAGTTCCTATCTCCCTGATTGCAACCTTCTCGGTCATCTATGCTTTTGGCTTTTCAATCAATATCATGACGCTCATGGCGCTTGTGCTGGCGATCGGTATCGTCGTGGACGATGCGATTATCGTGCTTGAAAATATCGTCAGGCGCATGGAGGAACTTCACGAAAGTGCCCTGGTCGCGGCTTACCGTGGCACGCGGCAGGTAGGGTTCGCGGTCATGGCCACAACCATGGTACTGATCGCCGTGTTTGTGCCCATCACATTCCTTCAGGGGGATTTGGGGCGAATATTTACCGAATTTGCCCTGACCATGGCAGCGGCCATCGGTTTTTCCGGGCTCATTTCGCTGACGCTCTCGGCGATGCTGTCCTCTAAAATTTTGACGTCCCATGGGGGCGAAACCGGACGCATGGCGCAAATCCTGGATCGGGGCTTCAAGCGGCTGTCTGGCCGATATATCCGCGGGCTGGGGGTTTGTATGCGCCGGCCGTTGGTCGTCATGGCGGCCTTTTTGACGTTGTTTGCTGCGACAATCTTTGTCTTCAGCCTGTTACCTTCAGAATACACTCCAAAGGAAGACCGGGGCGTTTTCAATATCAATGTCAACGGACCCGAGGGCGCCTCGTTCGCTTACATGAAAGACTATATTTATGAGATCGAGAGGCGGCTTCTGCCGCTGACGGGCGAGGATGGGCCTATTCAGACACTGATCGTCCGTGCGCCGCGGGGCTTCGGGAACGTCGCGAGTTTCAATAGTGGGATCGTGATCGTTGTCTTGAAAGATTGGGCAGAGCGTGCACCCGGCCAGAAAATCATGAATGACGTGCGCCAAAAGCTTGCAGACCTTCCGGGAGTCAAGGCTTTCGCTATCATGCGGCAGGGGTTTGTTTCAGCTGCCGGAAAACCTGTCCAGTTTGTGATTGGCGGGGGAACATATGAGCAATTGGCGGAGTGGCGGGACATCCTGCTGGAGAAAATAAAGGAAAACAACCCGGGGCTGGTCGGGATTGACTGGAATTATAAGGAAACCAAACCCCAAATCGAAGTACATATTGATTATGACCGCGCTTCGGAGCTTGGTGTTACGGTGTCCGAGATTGGACGTACGCTGGAAACGATGATGGGATCCCGCCGCGTTACGACCTATATCGATAACGGCGAGGAATACGATGTGATCGTTGAGGGAAAGCGCGAGGATCAGACAACGCGGACCAACCTGGAGAATGTCTATGTCCGCTCTGAGCGGACAGGAACCCTGATCCCGCTTGTCAGCCTGGTCAGGATCGAGGAGATAGCCGATTCGGCCTCCTTGCCGCGCTATAACCGCGTAAGGGCGTTGACGCTGGACGCCGATCTGGCCGAAGGTTATTCGCTCGGTGAGGCGCTGAGCTATCTAGAGGGGTTGGTGCGCGAACATTTGCCCGATGAAGTGGTCATTGACTACAAGGGCCAATCACAGGATTTCAAGTATTCGCAGGGCAGTACCCAGTTTGTTTTTATTCTTGGGTTGATCGTGGTTTTTCTTGTGTTGGCCGGACAGTTTGAAAGTTATATCCACCCGCTGGTGATCATCCTGACCGTGCCACTGGCCATGTCCGGCGGGGTTCTTGGACTTTATCTCTGGGGCGGGACGTTGAACATCTATTCCCAGATCGGTCTTTTGACCCTTGTGGGTCTTGCGGCGAAAAACGGGATATTGATTGTTGAGTTTGCCAATCAGATGCGCGATGAGGGTGAACCCTTTGAGTCCGCGATTATGAAGGCAGCGGAAATCCGCCTGCGTCCCATCATGATGACCAGCCTCACGGCTGCCGCAGGCGCCATTCCTCTCATTCTCTCCTCCGGTGCCGGGGCAGAAACCCGTGAGATTATCGGCATCGTCATCTTCGGGGGCGTGCTGTCGGCTATGGTGTTTACGGTTTTTGTCGTTCCCGTCGCATACAGTCTGATCTGCCGCAAAACAGGGTCGCCTCTGGATGTAACAAGGCAATTAGAGCGAGAAAGCGCTTAACAGATTTTTTTTCTCTGCTTCCCCTCCCCGCTCTGGACGGCTTTCTCAAGATTACCCCCCCATAAATAGTGCGCCAATGATCTAATGGAGATTCACCCTCCGACTAGAACACCGACGCAGGAAAACTTGCAGAGGCTGATGCCTTATCAAGGTAGCACTTTCTTTTGTCTAAAAATATTTACGGAATTTATGCGCGAAAACGTCTCTGAAAAGGCGTTTCATGGAAGATATCATTTCAAGGAGAAAGCTGATGTCTCACCTACGCCCCGTTCGTCTTGCCGCTTTGGCTTCAGCCCCGATGTTATTTCTGCTTCAGCCCGCTCTGGCTGATGAGCCGACCGAACTGTCCGCTTCGCCTTTTAAGATTACAGGTACTGCAACTCTGGCCACAGACTATATCTTCAGAGGTTATACGCAAACGGATGGCGAGACCGCGATTCAGGGAGGTATCGGAGTCAATCACGAGAGCGGACTTTCGGTTTCCCTCTGGGGTTCGAATGTTGATTTCAACGACGGAGATGAAGCCTCGATCGAAATCGACGGCACGCTTTCCTACACCTATAGCTTAGACGACAAGACGGTCCTCAGCTTGGGCGGCGTTTATTACGCTTATCCCGGCGCGGATAGCGACCTTAATTATGATTATGTTGAGGTGTTTGCAGGTGTCGCACGCAGTTTTGACAGATATGGAGATTACGGCCTTCAGGTTTCTTATTCCCCTGAATTTTTCGCTGAAACGGGGGCTGCAGTTTACGTTACGGGAACGGCCTCCGTACCCACACCTGTTGAAAACCTGAAAATCGAAGCTTCCGCCGGTTACCAGTGGATCGACGATAACGATAAATACGGCGTCCCAGATTATGCCGACTGGTCTGCAGGTCTGAACTACACCTACGACAAGGTGACGCTTGGGCTCAAATACACGGATACGAGCGTTTCAGACGAGCGCTGCAACAATCTGTGCGACGCGCGGGTGATGGGCAATGTCAGTATCAATTTTTAACCCCCTGTTAGAGGCCGACAATGGACGTATTTTACTTAGTTTTTTCCTTCCTGTTCTTCTGTTTCTCGTGGGGCTTTGTGAAACTCGTATCCCGCTTAATGGAGGATCGGTCATGACGCTCTTATACACGCTCTGCGGCATCATCGTCGCGTTTCTGTTCGTTTATCTCGTCGTCGCCCTTTTGAAGCCGGAGATGTTTCCATGATGTCCGTATCCATATTGGAATGGGTCCAGTTCCTTCTGTACTTCGTCGTTCTGTTCGGTCTGGCCTGGCCTCTCGGCATATTTATGGCAAGGATCTATGAGGGTGTGCCGACCTTCCTCTCACCGGGTCTTGGTCAACCCCCATATTTGAGTCCGCCTGTAGAGTGAATCGGTTGCTGGTCTGTTCTCATAGATAAAGGCTCTGGAGCGTAAGCGAAAGAGCCTTTATCCATATAGGCGATTGGCGCGGGCGGGCG